>NZ_JAQQCQ010000002.1:0-534391 GCF_046030355.1 Paraburkholderia caffeinilytica | reverse complement strand
CCCCCCCCCCCCCCCCCCCGCCCCCCCCCCCCCCCCCCCCCCCCCCCCCCCCCCCCCCCCCCCACGGCGGGTTTGCCGCTTAGTTGCTTTGCGTAGCAGGCGCCGAGGCCGGGGCCGACGTGCCCGGCACCGGTTGCGTCGGCTTCACCGCGACTGGCGCGGAAGCCGATGCTGCCGGCTTGTTCTGCGCCAGACGCCGCTCGGTCAGCGACTTCGATTCCTGCACCGGCTTGCCTTCCAGCTTGTTCAGCGCCTGTTGCAGCATGAAGTCGTCGGCCGAACCGAACTCGACCGGCTTGCGCTCACGATCCTTCTGACGCTGTTCCGGCGTCTTCTTGTCGTTCTGCTCTTCAAGCTGGCGCAGTTGGTCCATACGCTCCTGTTCGCGCTGGTCCGCTTCCTTCTTCTCGTTCGGATCCTGCGTGTTCGCAAGGTGGTTCGAGTAGTCGACTTCGCGGGTCACCAGTGCGTCGTCCGGGTCGCCTTCCGCGTATTGATCGACCGCGATGTCAGGACGGATGCCCTTGTTCTGGATCGAACGGCCGCTCGGCGTGTAGTAGTAAGCGGTGGTCAGGCGCAGCGCCGTGTCGGCCGTCATCGGACGGACGGTTTGCACCGAGCCCTTGCCGAAGGTGGTCTTGCCGACGATCAGCGCACGATGCTGGTCCTGCAGCGCGCCCGCGACGATTTCCGAAGCCGACGCCGAGTAGGCGTTGGTCAGCACGATCATCGGCACCGTCTTGAAGATCGGCGCTTCGTCCTTCAGCGGATCGCTGTCGAACGATTGCAGGCGGTAGTTATCGTAGGTGTCGCGATAGACCTGCTTCGAATCCGGAATCTGGCCGTTGGTTGATACCACCACCGAATTCGCCGGCAGGAACGCGCCCGCGACGCCGACCGCACTTTGCAGCAGACCGCCGCCGTTGTTGCGCAGGTCGAGCACGAGACCCTTCAGATTCGGCTGTTGACGCGCGATGTCTTGCAGTTTGGCGGCCAGATCAGGCGTGGTGCGTTCCTGGAAGCTGGTGATACGGACATACGCGTAGCCCGGCGCCAGGATCTTCATCTTCACCGACTGGACCTTGATGATCGCGCGCGTCACCGTGAGCGGGAACGTACGGTCGTCGGTCTTGCGGAAGATGGTCAGCGTGACCTTGGTGCCCGGATCGCCGCGCATCTGCTTGACGGCCTGGTCGAGCGTCATGCCGCGCACCGGCTTGTCATTAATGCGGGTGATCAGGTCGCCCGGCCGGATGCCGGCGCGGAATGCGGGGGTGTCTTCAATCGGCGAGATCACCTTGATCAGGCCGTCTTCCGACGAAATTTCGATGCCGAGACCCGCGAAGCGACCCTTGGTCTGCTCCTGCAGTTCTTCGTAATCGGTCTTGTCGAGATACGACGAGTGCGGGTCGAGGCTCGACACCATGCCCTTGATCGCGGCGGTGAGGAGCTTCTTGTCGTCGACCGGTTCGACGTACTCATGCTTGATTTGCCCGAAGACTTCGGCAAAGAGCCGGAGTTGGTCCAGCGGCAACGGTGCGACGGCGCTCGAGGCGGCGCTGGCGGGTTGCTGGGCCGAGGCGGAGAGTTGCAGGGTGGCGAATACGCCGGTAGCAAGGCCCGCGGCAATCAGGCCGATATTTTTCAGGTTCTTTCGCATAGAGTCTGTTGCGGTCGGAAGCGCGTGGCAGCGTCGATAGAGATGGGGACGGACAAGTATAACTGCACACCCGCCCAGTCAGGGCGCAGCACAGGCAATCGTGATTCGACAGCGTGGGCCGGGCCTGGTTCGTGAGATCGGCGCTGCGATGGTGAAGTAATGTGCGGTAACGGTAAGATGGCAGCCAGATGGCGCGCTTGATGGATGCGGGCCGCGCCGGGCGGGTATGTCTTGCCGGCCGGTACGGCCCGTTTGCCGCAACCTGCTGCATTTTCACGCAGGGCCGCGGCCGGGTGGGAGCGCTTAGCCCGCCTTGCCTTGCTTGGCGACAGCGGCTTGCGCCTTCGCGATTGCGTCCTGGTCGCCCAGATAGTAGTGCTTGACCGGCTTCAGGTTTTCGTCGAGTTCATAGACGAGCGGCACGCCGTTCGGAATGTTCAGGCCGACGATGTCCTCGTCCGAAATGTTGTCCAGATACTTCACCATGGCGCGGATCGAGTTGCCGTGCGCGGCGATCACGACCTTGCGGCCCGACTTGATGGCCGGCGCAATCGACTCGTTCCACAACGGCAGAACGCGCGCGACGGTGTCTTTCAGGCACTCGGTGAGCGGCAATTGTTCGCGCGGCACTTTGGCGTAGCGCGGATCGTTGTAGGGCGCGCGTTCGTCCGACGGATCGAGCGCCGGCGGCGGCGTATCGTAGCTGCGGCGCCAGACCAGCACCTGTTCGTCGCCGAATTTGGCGGCGGTTTCCGCCTTGTTCAGGCCCGACAGCGCGCCGTAGTGCCGTTCGTTCAGGCGCCACGAGTGCACCACCGGCAGGTACATCAGATCCATCTGGTCCTGCACGTGCCACAGGGTGCGGATCGCGCGCTTGAGCACCGACGTGTAGGCGATATCGAACGTATAGCCCGATTCCTTCAGCAGCACGCCCGCTTGCTGCGCTTCACGATTGCCCTGTTCGGTGAGGTCGACGTCGACCCAGCCCGTGAAGCGGTTTTCCTTGTTCCACGTCGATTCGCCGTGGCGGATGAGAACGAGTTTGTACATGAGATTGCCGGTCGGTAGTAAGGAAGCGGTAAAGCGCTGCGAGGGTCCTCTAGAGGAGCGCCGCCATCGCGTCAGACGGTTATTTTATAATGGGTGGATTGCCCTTTTCGATTTCTCTCTTTTTCGGCGGATTTTCCGTGAAGTTTTTCACTGATTACACAAACCTTGTACTGATCGCAATCGTCCTCATCTCCGGTGGGTTGCTGCTGTGGCCGACGATCAGCCGGCGTGGCCGCGGTGGCCTGTCGGCCGCGGAAGCCACCCAACTGATCAACCGGCGCAATGCGGCGGTCATCGATCTGCGTTCGTCCGCCGAGTTTGCCAAGGGCCATTTGCCCGCGGCGCGGAACCTTGAATTTGCTGAATTGCAGGCGAAAGTCGCGCAACTCGTGAAGAACAAGAACAACCCGGTGTTGCTGGTGTGCCAGACCGGCCAGCAGTCGAACAAGGCAGCGCGTATCGTGCAGGATGCGGGATACGGCGAAGTCCATGTCCTCGACGGTGGTGTCGACGCCTGGCAAAAGGCCGGTATGCCGGTTGTGAAACAAGGAGCAGCCAAGTGAACAAAGTGATCATGTACAGCACGCAGGTGTGCCCGTATTGCCAGATGGCCGAACGTCTTTTAAAGTCGCGCGGCGTCGAGCACGTTGAAAAGGTACTGATCGACAAAGACCCGGCCCGTCGTGAAGAAATGATGACCCGGACGGGTCGCCGTACGGTGCCGCAGGTGTTCATCGGCGAGACGCATGTCGGCGGGTACGATGACCTGTCCGCGCTCGATCGCGCGGGCGGTTTGATGCCGCTGCTCGACGCTGCCTGAACAAAGCTCTGCCTGGCACGCACGCCGGCCGGCGCGTGAGTCAGGCAGTGAAATACAAGTCGGTGCATGCCGGCCCTTCAAGAACATCTTCGAGGGCAGGCGATGCGCCGCAACGATCTGGCGGCCCGTGAAATCATGGGCCGCCGCCATGCATACCTATCAGGGAATCATTCAATCATGTCCGACGAGAACAATCAGCCGTTTTTCAACATCCAGCGCATCTACCTGAAGGACATGTCGCTCGAGCAGCCGAATTCGCCGGGCATCTTCCTCGAGCAGGAAATGCCGTCGGTGGAAGTCGAAGTCGACGTGAAGGCCGAGCGCCTCGCCGACACCGTGTTCGAAATCCTCGTGACCGGGACGGTTACGGCCAAGGTGTCGGACAAGGTCGCGTTCCTGATCGAAGCCAAACAAGCCGGCATTTTCGACATCCGCAACATTCCGGCTGAGCAGATCGATCCGCTGGTCGGCATTGCCTGCCCGACGATCCTGTTCCCGTACCTGCGCTCGAACATCGCCGACGCGATCACCCGCGCAGGCTTCCCGCCGATCCACCTGGCCGAAATCAACTTCCAGGCACTGTACGAGCAACGTCTCGCGCAAATGGGCGGCCAGGAAGGCGCGGCGCAAAACGGCGTCACGCATTAACGCGTCCGTTCGGTGCCGGCTATGAAGGTTGCCGTCCTCGGCGCCGGTGCATGGGGCACAGCCCTCGCCGGCCACCTGGCCGCGCGGCACGACACGGTGCTGTGGGCGCGTGAACCCGCGCTCATTGCCGATCTCTCCGCTTCGCACGAAAACGCCCGCTATCTGGCGGGCGTTGCTTTGCCGCCGTCGCTTCGTTATGAAGCCGACCTGAACGCAGCGCTCGATCACGCGCTTGCCGACGACGCGTTATGTGTCGTGGCGACGCCCGTCGCCGGTCTGCGGGGTCTGTTCCAGGCGATGCGCGACGCGGGCAAAGTGCCGGCGCACGTGGTGTGGTTGTGCAAGGGTTTCGAAGCCGATTCGCAGTTGCTGCCGCACCAGGTGGTCGCGGCCGAACTGCCGGGGCATGGCAGTAACGGCGTGCTGTCGGGCCCGAGTTTCGCGCGCGAAGTCGGGCAGGGCTTGCCGGTCGCGTTGACGATCGCGAGTACGTCTTTGACTTGCCGTGAGCGCACGGTGGCCGCGTTCCATCATGGCGCCATGCGCATCTATACCGGCGACGACATCGTCGGTGTGGAAGTGGGCGGTGCGGTGAAGAATGTGCTGGCGATTGCCACAGGTATTGCCGACGGCCTCGGCCTCGGTCTGAACGCACGTGCGGCATTGATTACGCGTGGCCTGGCCGAAATGTCGCGCCTCGGCGTGACGCTCGGCGGACGGGCGGAGACGTTCACCGGTTTGACCGGGTTGGGCGATCTGATCCTGACCGCCACCGGTGATCTCTCACGCAATCGCACGGTCGGCGTGCAGCTCGCCGCGGGCCGTACGCTCGACGATATTCTCGGCGGCCTCGGTCACGTGGCCGAAGGCGTGCGTTGTGCGCAAGCCGTGCTGGCGATCGCTCGCGCTCACGCGATCGAGATGCCGATCACGCAGGCGGTCTGTGCCGTGTTGTTCGACGGCGTAGCGCCTCGCGACGCCGTCAGTGCCTTGCTGCGGCGTGATTCGAAGGCAGAATGAGTCGTGTCTTTCAGCCGTTTGGCGCGCAAAAGCGCTGAACGGCTGCCCGCTATCGCTGTCCACGTTTTATCGACGCTTCGGATCAGCGAGGTTTTCATGCTCCGTTTCAACAATTGCACGCTAGAAGCGCGCGTGGTCGACATCACGACACTCGCCGTGGATGCGATCGTCAATGCGGCGAATACCTCGTTGCTAGGCGGGGGCGGGGTGGACGGCGCGATTCATCGCGCGGCCGGCAAGGAATTGCTGCGTGAGTGCGCAGCGCTCGGCGGTTGCGCAACCGGCGACGCCAAGATCACCGGTGGCTATCGGCTACCGGCCAGGTACGTGATTCACGCTGTCGGGCCGGTCTGGCAGGGCGGTATGCGTGGCGAGGCGGACCTGCTCGCCTCGTGCTATCAGCGCTCGCTCGAAGTGGCGCATCAGGCGCATTGCCGGAGCATTGCCTTTCCCGCAATTAGTTGTGGCATCTACCATTTTCCCGCCAACGAAGCCGCGCAAATTGCGGTCGGCACCGTGCTCGAAAGCTTGCCGCGCAAGCCGGGCATCGAACAAGTGGTGTTCGCCTGTTTCGACGACGCTATGTTCTCGCGCTACGAAGCCGAATTGGAACGCCGTCAGGCGCCGCCGTCGAAGCCGGTCTGACGCCACGCTTCGAACACGACCACCGCAACCGTATTCGACAGATTCAGGCTGCGGTTGCCTGGCCGCATCGGCAGACGCACGCGTTGTGAATCGGCGAATTGATCGAGTACCGTGTCGGGCAGGCCGCGTGTTTCGGCGCCGAACACGAACCAGTCGCCGGATTGAAACGCATGTTCGTGGAACCGGCCCGAGCCGCGGGTGGTGAAGGCGAACATCCGCGCCGGATCGGGCGTTTCTTTGGCGACGAACGCAGCCCAATCGGTATGCACGTTCATCTGCGCATACTCGTGATAGTCGAGACCGGCGCGGCGCAACTTGGCGTCGTCGAGAGGAAAGCCGAGCGGTTCGATCAGATGCAGCCGCGCACCGGTGTTGGCGCACAGGCGGATGACATTGCCGGTGTTCGGCGGGATTTCCGGTTCGACGAGAACGACATTGAACATGATGGTTTCAGATAGAGACTAGTTTTTCGGCGTACGCAGCGCGACGAAGTTGGTGACGCGCCGCGCACCGGCAGCTTTAAGCGTACGCGCCAGCGCTTCGAGTGTCGCGCCGGTCGTCATGACATCGTCGACGACGCCGACATGCAGACCTTGTACCGGTTTGGCGACTTTGAATGCGCGACCCACGTTCAACCGGCGCGCGTCCAGATCGAGTCGCGATTGCGGCGCGGTGTGGATCACGCGATGCAGCAAGGTGGCGTCGCTGCGTACATTCAGTGCGCGGGCCAAAGGCCTGGCAATCTGCCAGGCCTGGTTGTAGCCGCGCTCAGTAAGACGTTTGCTGGCCAGCGGCACGGGCGCGAGCACATCGGGTTTTTCAGCGGCGTTCACCCATGAGTCTCCCGTCAGGCGCGCAAGGCGTTGTGCAAACTCGCCCGCCAGCATCAGCCGGCCGCGGAATTTCAGGCCCAGCGCCAGGGTGTCGAGCGGCTGGCGGTAATCGGCGAGAGCAAAAGTCGCGTCGAACGGCGGCGGCTCGCCGATGCAATCCGCGCAGCGATATTGCGCATGGGCCGCCGGGCGCGCACCGGGCAAAGGAACTGCGCAGACCCTGCAGCGCAACCTGTCTTCGTTCCAATAAGTTTCGTCACAACCGGCACACAGCGTCTTGTGCGACAAATTGCCGCACAGTGCGCACAGATTCGGCAGTACGGCATGCATCACACGCGGCCACGCCGAATGGAAGTCGCGCATGAAACGTGCAAAACGTGCGGTGGCGCCGCCCGAAGATGAAGAATTTTTTTGGAATGGCATGATTGGACCGTCCGCAAAGGCCTTTCACGCTGAAGGTGAGGAAGCGAGCGAGTATACTTCGTGCTCTACGCCAGTACGACACCCATGCCCCCAACTTCGTCTCAAACTGGCCGTCCGGCCTATGATTCCCGGCGCCTCAGGCGGATTTTCGACCGCCGCGCTGCGACTTTCGACACCGTCGCGTTCCTGCCGCGCGAAATCGCGCAGCGTATGCGTGAGCGCCTCGACTACATCAAGGTCACGCCGGCGAGCGTGCTCGATGCCGGTTGCGGCGCGGGCGAAGACATCCCCGCATTGCGCGAACGCTTCCCCGAGGCGCCGGTGTTCGGCACCGATCTGTCGCACGGAATGCTCAGCCGCGCGCTGCGTCACGATTCCGGCGATACGAGCTGGCGGCGCTTTCTGCCGGCCACGCTCGGCAAGGCGCTCGGCGCCCGCGGTCCGCGTTTCGCGCAGGCCGACTTCTCGGCGCTCCCGTTCGCGGCCGGTGCCTTCGAATTCATCTGGTCCAATCTTGCCCTGCACTGGCACTCGCGGCCCGATCTCGTGTTTCCTGAATGGCAGCGCGTGCTGAAAGTAAACGGCTTGCTGATGTTCAGTACGCTCGGCCCCGACTCGCTGAAGGAATTGCGTGGCGCCTATGCCGAAGTCGAGGCCGCGCACGGCGTGGCTTCGCGCAAGCATGTGATCGACTTTGTCGACATGCATGACCTTGGGGACATGCTGGTCGAGAGCGGTTTCGAGATTCCCGTGATGGACCAGGAAACACTCACTATTACGTATAAGTCGCCCGAATCGCTGCTCGCGGATGTGCGCCGCTGGGGCGCTTATCCGTTCGAGCGCGAGGCCACGTCGAACGCTGCCGCGCGTAGGCTGCACAAGGCTTTGCTGGCGGCGATCGAGGCTCGTCGGCGCGCCGACGGCACGATCGCGCTGACCTTCGAAGTGATCTATGGCCACGCCTGGAAAGCCGTGCCGCGCACCACGGCCGAAGGGCATGGGATCGTGCGGATCGAGGATATTGGACGGGGCTCGTCGAGGAAGCGTTGAGGAATCAATCAGGCGGTAAAGAGGGCATCTGTTATGTCTGAAATTACCGCTTCAAAAGACGCGTGAAAGCTGCGTCAAAACGGCGCGGAGGCTTGTCGCACCTGGCTTGTGAGCCGATCGAGGCTTGCTTGTGGATGCTATGGATCGCGCCTATAATGCGTCAGTTTGTCGCCCGGAGTTCCCACATTTGGGGCGGCAGGCCCGAGGCACCGGGCTGCAACATGAAGTGACGGGGCGGTGACTGAGTGGCCGTTCAGCGGTCACGAGCAATGGCCGCAGGCGGCGATTGGTGACGGTCGGCAGGAGGCAGCGATGGAAGCATCAGATCTGCTGGCGGATTCAGAACCAGTTCTCAAAGACTGGACGATGAAGCGCAACTGTTCGATATCGCCGCGGCAGTTCGTATGTTTCTACGTGTCGCTTGCGTTGTTCTCGTTGGCAATTGCTTTCATGCTGGTTCTGGTCGGCGCCTGGCTGGTGTTGCCGTTCACCGGTATCGAATTGCTGGCGGTGGGCATCGCGTTTGCCATATATGCGCGTCATGCTGTCGATTACGAGCGCGTTCGGCTGTTTCAGAACCGGCTCGTGATCGAGCAGGTCAGCGCCGAGCGGCTCACGCAGTTCGAATTCAATCCGCGCTGGGTGCGGATCGAACCGGGTGCAACGCCGCGTGACCAGATCAAACTGGTCTCGCGCGGACAGACGATCATGATCGGGCAACATCTCGCGCAGTATCGGCGCGCGCAGTTCGCAGCCGAATTGCGTATGTGGCTCACACGGTGTTAGACGTGTCGAGGCGCGCGGCGTTCACGGGGAGCGCGAGAGAGCCTGCCAGCGGGGTCGAGGGTTTGAATGGAAATTTTGGGTAAGGAAGCTATGAAAACAATCAAGCGAGCCCTCATGGGCGTGCTGGCGATGAGCGGACTGCTTTTCGCCGGTGCGGCCCTGGCAGTGGGCGATGTTCCGGGCGGCCCTGCCGTCAACGAGATCAATCTCCAGCCGCCGGCGACGAAAATCGCTGAGGAGCTCTACAGCCTCCACACGTTCATGCTGATCCTGTGTACGGTGATCTTCGTCGGCGTGTTCGCAGTGATGTTCTATTCGATGTTTGCGCACCGCAAATCGAAAGGCCATAAAGCTTCCCATTTCCACGAAAGCACCACCGTCGAAATCATCTGGACGATCGTGCCGTTCGTCATCGTCGTGCTGATGGCGCTCCCCGCCACCAAGACCGTCGTCGCGATGAAGGACACCACCAATGCCGACGTCACCATCAAGGTCACCGGCTATCAGTGGAAGTGGGGTTACGACTACGTGAAGGGTCCGGGCGAGGGCATCAGCTTCCTGTCCACGCTGGCCACGCCGCGTGCGGAGACCGATGGCCGTCAGCCGATTTCCACCACGTATCTGCAGGAAGTCGACAATCCGCTCGTCGTCCCGGTCGACAAGAAGATCCGCATCATCACCACCGCGAACGACGTGGTCCACTCCTGGTACGTGCCGGCTTTCGGCGTGAAGCAGGATGCGATTCCGGGTTTCGTGCGCGACACGTGGTTCAAGGCTGACAAGACCGGCACGTTCCGCGGCTTCTGTACCGAACTGTGCGGCAAGGAACACGCGTTCATGCCGGTGGTGGTCGAAGTGCTGTCGGCGGACGACTACGCGAAGTGGGTCGATACGCAGAAGCAGAAAATGGCGGCTAGCCAGGACGATCCGAACAAGACCTACACCATGGCCGAGCTGATGGAGCGTGGCGGCAAGGTGTACGCGGCGAACTGCGCGGTCTGCCACCAGCCGACCGGCAAGGGCGCAGGCGCATTCCCGGCGCTGGACGGCAGCAAGATCGCCAACGGTCCGATCGCCGAACACGTGAGCCTGGTGCTGAAGGGTAAGAACGCAATGCCTTCGTGGGCGCCGACATTGAACGACGTCGAAATCGCTTCGGTCATCACGTACGAACGTAACTCGTGGGGCAACCACACCGGCGACATTCTTCAGCCGAAGCAGATCCTGGATGCCCGTAACGGCAAGCTGCCGGAAGGCGGCGACCATCTGGCCAGCGCAGGCGCAGCAGCTAGCGGTGCGGAAGCGGCTTCGGGCGCAGCCGGTGCCTCGGGCGCTGAAGCGGCTGCGGCCGGTTCGGATAGCGCGGCGCCGCAAGCAGCATTCCCGGCAAGCATCTACTTCGATACCGGCAAGAGCACGCTGCCGGCCGACGCGAAAGCGGCGGTCGACGCGGCCGCGGCCTACGCGAAAGCCCACCCGGACGCCAAGTTCACGCTGTCGGGCTTCACCGACGCCACCGGTTCTGCCGAAGTCAACGCGAAACTCGCGAAGACCCGCGCCGAAGCTGTGCGCGACGCGCTGAAAGCAGCCGGCATTGCCGAAGACCACATTATTTTGAAGAAGCCGGAAACGATCACGGGCGGCGGCGACGCGAAAGAAGCCCGGCGTGTCCAGATCAGCCCGGCTGCCTGACGTGTTCATGGTCAGCACCGCAGTATTCGCATTAGGAGATTGTCATGTCTAGCATCGGACACGATGTAACCGCGGGCCACGAGCACGTGCACGGCGACCATGCCCACGAAACGCCGCATGGCTGGCGTCGTTGGCTGTTCGCAACCAATCACAAGGACATCGGTACGCTGTACCTGATCTTCTCGTTCACCATGTTCCTCTCCGGGGGCGTGATGGCGCTGATGATCCGTGCCGAACTGTTCGAGCCGGGTCTGCAGATCATGCGCCCCGAGTTCTTCAACCAGTTGACCACCATGCACGGCCTGATCATGGTGTTCGGCGCGATCATGCCGGCCTTCGTCGGCTTCGCGAACTGGATGGTGCCGCTGCAGATCGGCGCATCGGACATGGCTTTCGCGCGGATGAACAACTTCAGCTTCTGGCTGCTGCCGGTGGCCGCGGTGTTGCTGGTCGGTTCGTTCTTTGCACCGGGCGGCGCGACCGCCGCGGGCTGGACGCTGTACGCGCCGTTGTCGACGCAGATGGGCCCGGGCATGGACTTCGCGATTTTCGCGGTCCACTTGATGGGTGCTTCGTCGATCATGGGCGGGATCAACATCGTTGTGACGATCCTGAACATGCGCGCACCCGGCCTCACGCTGATGAAGATGCCGATGTTCGTCTGGACCTGGCTGATCACCGCGTACCTGCTGATCGCCGTGATGCCGGTTCTGGCGGGCGCGATCACCATGGTGCTGTTCGATCGCCACTTCGGCACGTCGTTCTTCAATGCGGCTGGCGGCGGCGACCCGGTGATGTACCAGCATATTTTCTGGTTCTTCGGACACCCCGAGGTGTACATCATGATCTTGCCGGCGTTCGGGATCGTGTCGCAGGTGATCCCGGCGTTCTCGCGCAAGCCGCTGTTCGGCTATAGCTCGATGGTGTACGCAACCTCGTCGATCGCGATTCTGTCGTTCATGGTCTGGGCGCACCACATGTTCGCAACCGGCATGCCGGTGACGGGTCAGCTGTTCTTCATGTACGCGACGATGCTGATCGCCGTGCCGACGGGTGTGAAGGTGTTCAACTGGGTCGCGACGATGTGGCGCGGTTCGCTGTCGTTCGAAACGCCTATGCTGTTCGCGGTCGGCTTCCTGCTGGTGTTCACGTTCGGCGGTCTGTCGGGCCTGATGCTCGCCATGGCGCCGCTGGATATCCAGTATCACGGTACTTATTTCGTGGTGGCCCACTTCCACTACGTTCTAGTGGCGGGTTCTCTCTTCGCGTTGTTCTCCGGGTGGTACTACTGGTCGCCGAAGTGGACCGGCTGGATGTACAACGAAACGCGCGGCAAGATCCACTTCTGGGCGTCGATGTTCTTCTTCAACCTCGCGTTCCTGCCGATGCACTTTGTCGGTCTCGCAGGTATGCCGCGTCGCTATGCTGACTACCCGGCACAGTTCACCGACTGGAACCAGGTCATCTCGATCGGCGCATTCGGCTTCGGTCTGGCGCAGGTGTACTTCCTGTTCGCAGTCGCGCTGCCGGCTTACCGTGGCGGTGGCGAGCACGAGAAAGCAGGCGACAAGCCGTGGGACGGCGCAACGGGCCTCGAGTGGACCGTGCCGAGCCCGGCTCCGTTCCACACGTTCGAAAACCCGCCGACCGTCGAGTAATCGGCATTCGACGGAGTTGCCGGCTCAGGCGGTGGCGCAACAGCCAACCACCCGAGCCGGCGGCCACGAAAGTAGTGGCGGTACCCGTAGTCACGAAAGTATTCAGAAAGTCGAGCATGACGCGCAATCCTCAAGAAAGACGTACGCCCGAGCAGGTTCGCGCGGGCAACCGGCGGATCGGTATTGTGATGTTTGTCATCGCCGCGGCTTTTTTTGCGAGCGTCATCATTCATCAGAAGTGGTTCACCTGACGCGGTAATTCGAGTCTGTGTGCAGGATTGTTGAGGATTGAGATGTCGACGCAACCGCCGGCTCAGGCCGATCACTCTTTTAATCGTTCGATGTTGATCAAGCTGTTCGTCGTCGCGTTGATGATGTTCGGTTTCGGTTTTGCGCTGGTGCCGATGTACCGCGCGATCTGCCAGATCACCGGCATCAACAACCTCGTGCAGCGTGATGCCACGGTGCGCGAGGCGAAGAATACGCAGGTTGACATGAGCCGCACGATTTCGATTGAATTCGATGCGAATGCGCGCGGCCCGCTGGGTTTCAAGCCGGAGCAACGTAGTCTCGACGTGCATCCGGGCGAAGTGACGACAGTGATGTACGAGGTCAGCAACGAACAGGCGCGCACGATTCAGGCGCAAGCCATTCCGAGCTACGCGCCGAAGCAGGCAACCGAGTACTTCAAGAAGATCGAGTGTTTTTGCTTTACGCAGCAGACTTTGACTGCGAATCAGACGAAGCGGCTGCCGGTGGTGTTCGTGGTCGACCCGAAGCTGCCGAAGGATGTGAAAACGATCACGTTGTCGTACACGTTCTTCGAGTTGAATACGCCGGCCGCGGCGACGGCCGGGAGCGCAGCACCTACGGCCAACACGGCGGCAACCACCGCCAATCCCGCCTGACGGTTCTTACCGCGGGCGAAGGAAGAAGACGTAATGAGCGATAGCAGCGGCGGCCCACGCAAGAGCAGTTTTGGCCAGTCGATGAAGGCCGTGTTCTGGTCGTTTTTCGGGGTGCGCAAGCGTCGTGATCTGGAAGCGGACGCAACGCAGCTGAACCCGCTGCATGTGATCGTGGCGGCATTGATCAGCGCGGCCATTTTCATCGGCGTGCTGATCCTGGTCGTGCGCGCGGTGGTGGGCTGAGGCCGTCAGGCGCACGCGTAGTACCGGGCGAAGCAGGGCCCACGAATTAGAGAGAAGCGGTGCGGTATCGACGCGCCGCCGAAGATACAGCCGGAGATTCCGGAACAACTGGACTGAAGTGGAGAATCAAGAATGAGCGGTCAAAACGAGAGCCCGTACTATTTCGTACCGCATCCGTCGCGGCATCCGATCAGCGCCGCCGCTGGGTTGCTGGTCATGCTCGGATCGCTTGCGGCCTGGATCAACGACCATGACTGGGCGCCGCTCGGCGTCGTCGTCGGTCTGCTGTGGCTGCTTTATACGTTGTGGCACTGGTTCGGCGACGCGATCGCAGAATCTGAAGGCGGCATGTATGGCAAGAATGTCGACAAGTCGTACCGCTGGAGCATGAGCTGGTTCATCTTCTCCGAAGTGATGTTCTTCGGCGCTTTCTTCGGCGCGCTGTTCTATGCACGCGAAATCGCGCTGCATCAGCTCGGCAGCCTCGACTACAAGCTGATCTGGCCGGATTTCTCGGCGGTGTGGCCGAACAACGGTCCGGCAGCGCTGGTCTCGACCTTCAAGTCGATGCAGCCGTGGCCGGTGCCGACCATCAACACGGCGTTGCTGCTGTCGTCGGGCGCTACGTTGACGGTTTCGCACCACGCGCTGCGTGAAGATCACCGCAAGAAGGCGATCATCTGGCTGGCTGCTACGCTGGTACTTGGCGTCTGCTTCCTGTTCCTGCAAGGCTTCGAGTATTTCCACGCGTATAACGAACTGAACCTGACGCTGTCCTCGGGGGTGTACGGTTCGACGTTCTTCCTGCTGACGGGCTTCCACGGTTTCCACGTGTTCCTCGGCGGCACGATGCTGGCGGTGGTGCTGGTGCGGATGATCCGTGGCCACTTCACGGCGGAGCATCACTTTGCATTCGAAGGCGCCGCCTGGTACTGGCACTTTGTGGACGTCGTGTGGCTTGGGCTGTACGTCGTCGTGTACTGGCTGTAACGCAGTCTGGCCTGCATAAGTACTGAAAACCGCGCGGTTGACGGAACATGTGCAGGCCGTTTGCGCATCGCCCATCAAGGGTGCGGCGCACGAGTAGTACGCAAGTCATGCAGCGCCGCCCTCGACCCTGTCAGGGCGGCGTTTTGTTTGGGGAGTTTGGTGAGTTTGGCGACGTGAAGCTTTTCCGCCGGGCTCAACGTCCGTAGGGAATACCGGTTGACTGAATCCAGCCCATCCAGTGAGCGAACAGGATGAACAGGAACAGCGAGATCGACAGGCCCACCCGCGTGGCGAGCGACCAGACCATCCGCTTGGTTTTGCCCTTGTCATGCATCATGAAGTACAGCGCGGACACCATGCTGGCGATGATCAGGACAAAGGCGATGGGAACGAGAATGTGCATGGAAGCAACTGAAATCGGAAAGCGCAGAGGCAAGACGTTTATTATCGCACCGCGCGCCAGCGTCTGCCGCACGTTCCAGGCGCCATTTCAAGCGGCGGTGCCGGAGTGCGTTCGATGAAGTTCCGCCTCATTCCCGCGCTGCTGATTCTGCTGGTGATTGCAGTGACGGTGCGGCTCGGCTTCTGGCAGCGCGACCGCGCGCATCAGAAGGAAGCGCTCGAAGCCCACATCACGCAGTTCGAAGACGCGCCCGCGCAGCCTGTGAGCGCTACGCCGGTTCAACTCAAGGACATCGAATTCCACCGCGTGAAGGCGCGCGGCAGTTTCGTCGCGGACAAAGTCGTCTATCTGGATAATCGCCCGTATAACGATCAGCCGGGCTTTTACGTCGTGATGCCTTTTAAACTGGCCGACGGCGGTTATGTACTCGTCAATCGCGGCTGGCTGCCGCGTAACATGAACAACCGCGAGACCATCGCGCCGTACACCACGCCGCAAGGCGAGATCGAAATCGAAGGCATCGCGCGTGCCGATGCCTCGCGCGCCTTCGAGTTGGGGCAGGGTGGATCGGCCGAGCATCAGAAGATCCGCCAGAATCTGGATACGGCGGCCTACGCGGCGGAAACCGGACTGCCGTTGCAATCGTTCGTGATCCAGCAATTGAGCGACGACGGCGACAAACTGGTACGCGACTGGCCGGCGCCTGCCACCGGCGTCGAAACCAATTACGGCTACATGTTCCAGTGGTGGGGCATGGCGGCGGCGGCCCTGATCTTCGGCTTGTATGCCGCGCGCCGCGCCGCGAAGAAAGAGCACGCCGCGGGCGTGTAACGCATCGCCTGCGGCTTCGTGCCCTGAGAGAAGGGGCTTGAAGCCGCGCAATCATTGAAAGAGGTCCTGTAGTGTCGACGCAATCTCCCCGTTCGCCGCAAGCCGGCAAACCCGCGGCTCCGAAAGCGATGCCTGGTCAACCCAATGGCGAGGGATCGTGGAAGCGTGGCCGCTGGATGCTGCTGTTGCTGGCGGTTATCTGCGCCGCGCCGATCGTCGTATCGTATTTCGTTTACTACGTGGTCAAGCCGACCGGCGGCAGCACGAGCTACGGCACGCTGGTCGAACCGCAGCGGCCGATTCCCGATTCGCTCGTCGTCACGGGTGAAGACGGTAAGCCGCTCAAGCTGGCGTCGCTGCGCGGCCGCTGGTTGATGATCTCCGTCGACAACAGCGCATGCGACAAAGCCTGCGTCACCAAGCTGTACTTCATGCGACAAATCCGCGCAGCTCAGGGTCCGGAACGCGAGCGCGTTGTCGAAGTGTGGCTGCGTACCGATGCAGGCAACGTGTCCGACGTGATACAAAAGGCCTATCCCGACACCAACATGCTGATCGCCAATCCGGCGCAGGTGTCCGCATGGCTGCCGACCGACACCGGCACCCAGCTCACCGACCACATCTACATGGTCGATCCGAACGGCAATCTGATGATGCGTTTCCCGAAAGATCCGAACCCCAGCAAGATCAAGGGTGACGTGACCAAGCTGCTCAAATGGTCGAGCATCGGCTGATGCCGCAACAAGGGTAAGAAAGATGTTCGTATTGCAACTGGCCCTGATCGGTTTGTGTATCGCGTTGTTGCCGCTGTCCTATGTATGGGTCAAGGCCGACGACAACAAATTCCGCAAGCTGGTGTGGCTCACCACTTTTCTGACGCTGGATCTGGTGATGTTCGGCGGCTTTACGCGTCTCACCGATTCCGGCCTCGGCTGTCCGGACTGGCCGGGATGCTATGGCACGTCGTCGCCGTTCATCGCGCACGCTGCGATTACCGCCGCGCATCAATTGATGCCAACCGGGCCGGTGAGCATGACGAAGGCCTGGATCGAGATGATCCACCGTTACTTCGCGATGGCGATCGGCGTGCTGATCATCGCGCAGACGGTGATTGCGTGGACGGCGCGTATCAAGCGGCGTCCGCTGCATGTGTCGCCGTGGTGGCCGACTTCGTTGCTGCTGCTAATTCTCGTGCAGGGCGCATTCGGCGCGTGGACCGTGACCATGAAGTTGCAGCCGATCATCGTCACGACGCATTTGCTGCTCGGCCTCGCGTTGCTCGGCACGCTCGGCTGGCTGGCCGCACGCCAAACGCCGCTGCCGGCTTATGAGCCCGAAGCCGCGCGCTGGCGCGCGGCGGCGATTGCCGGTCTCGTGCTGCTGGTCGCGCAGATCGCGTTGGGCGGCTGGGTCAGCACCAACTACGCGGTGCTCGCCTGCACGGACTTCCCGACCTGCAACGGCCAATGGCTCCCGCCCATGGATTTCGCGCACGGCTTTCACCTGTGGCGCGCGCTCGGCATGACCGGCGACGGCGACATGATCACGCAAGATGCGCTGGTCGCGATTCACTGGACTCACCGCACGTTCGCGATTGTCGTGGTCGCCTATCTGGTGTGGTTCGCGCTGAAACTGCGCCGTTTCGAGTCGTTGCGGCGGCCGGCAAACGGCGTGTTGCTGGTGGTGCTGATCCAGTTCATCACGGGTCTGTCGAACATTGTTCTGCAATGGCCGTTGCCTATTGCGGTAGCGCATAACGGGGGGGCTGCAATCCTGCTGCTTTTGCTCGTTATGTTAAACTTTCGGATCGCTTATAGCCGTCCCGGCCGCGCCGTGTTGCCTGCGCGCGATGCCGCGCCAGCGTGACTCCACATGGACAGCACAACTCTCTCCCAAACGCCCGGTAGCCGGGTCTCCCAGTACATCGCCCTGACGAAGCCGCGCGTCACGCAGCTCGCTGTGTTTTGCGCAGTCATCGGCATGTTTCTGTCGACGCCCGGCATGGTGCCGTGGACCGTCCTGATCGGCGGCACGGTCGGCATCTGGCTGCTGGCCGGTGCGGCCTTCGCCATCAATTGCCTGATGGAACAGAAGATCGACGCGAAGATGCGTCGCACCTCGTGGCGGCCGTCCGCGCGCGGCGAGATCACCACTTCGCAAATCCTGCTGTTTTCCGCCGTGTTGGGCGGACTTGGCATGTGGACGCTCTATACGTTCGCCAATCCGCTGACCATGTGGCTCACGCTCGCCACTTTCGTCGGCTATGCGGTGATCTATACGCTGCTGCTCAAACCGGCCACGCCGCAGAACATCGTGATCGGCGGCGCGTCGGGCGCAATGCCGCCGGCGCTTGGCTGGGCCGCCGTCACCGGTCACGTGCCGGGCGACGCATGGATTCTCGTGCTGATCATTTTCGTGTGGACGCCGCCGCATTTCTGGGCGCTCGCACTCTATCGCCGTAAAGACTACGAAAACGCCGGCCTGCCGATGCTGCCGAATACGCACGGCGAAAAGTACACACGCTTGCATATTCTGCTGTACACCGTGATTCTGTTTGCGGTCACGATGATGCCGTTCATCTCCGGCATGAGCGGCGTGGTGTACCTCGCGGCGGCCGTGTTGCTGGGCGCCGTGTTCCTCGCGTATGCGTGGAAGATCTATCGGGATTATTCCGACGATCTGGCGCGTAAGACCTTCCGTTACTCGATCGTTTATCTGTCGCTGCTTTTCGCTGCGCTGTTGATCGACCACTATGCGCGCGTCGCGATCGGCGCGTAACACCCATGCTCACACAACGTTTTGTGCGCACGGCGCGTGCCGCCGCGCGTGTCACCGTGATGGCTTGCGCACTTGGCGGCGCGTTGCTGGTGGCCGGTTGCGGCAAGCAACCGCCGGCGTTCCAGAACCTCGACATCACCGGCAACACGCAATTCGGAAGCGATTTCTCGCTGCCCGACACGTCCGGCAAGGTCCGCACAATGGCGGATTACAAGGGCAAGGTGGTGGTGCTGTTCTTCGGCTACACGCACTGCCCGGACGTTTGCCCGACCACGATGGCCGAGTTGTCGCAAGCGCTGCAGCAACTCGGCCCGGAAGACGCGAAACGTGTGCAGGTGCTGTTCGTCACCGTCGATCCCGACCGCGACACGCCGGCCTTGCTCGCGCAATACGTGCCGGCGTTTAATCCGACCTTCGTCGGTTTGCGTCCGGCGGACCAGGCGCAACTCACCAGGATCACGAAAGACTTCCGCGTCTACTACGCGAAGGTGCCGGGCAAGACAGCCGATAGCTACACAATGGACCACACGGCGGCGAGCTATGTGTTCGACCCGGACGGCAAGCTGCGTCTGTTCGCGCGTGATGGCCAGGGCGCGACACCGTGGGTGCACGATATCAAGCTGTTGCTCGATTGACTGCTTAATCTACGGCTATAACGATCAGCTCGGCAGAACGAATTGAGCGTTAAGCGTATGCAGCAAATCAAACGTGTTCATGTATGGAACGTTGAACTGCTGGCAAACGTTGGGGATTAAAAATTTCTTTTTGGCATCTGCATTGTAAGACTCGTGGGTGACTACCGTCGCACCGGAGGCCATTGCTTTAGCGATCAGCCATGGGTCAGCGCCAGACAAAAAGTCTTGTAACGCACCCGGTTTCATTTCAGATGAGCGAACTGAAACCCACGCCGCGATACGACCGAATGCTTCTTGGGTCAGGGTGTCGGTAACAGGTAGAAACATGCCCTTGTTCCCGCTGGCCCAGTCTTTTAGCTCATCGTTTCCGCGAGCCAGTTCGTCGGCGATCATTGTGATACTGCTGACATCTTGGGAACGATTCTTCGCCAGGATCCATTGCCAGTAGGCCGGACAAAAGCCCATCCGGTAATAGCGATTCTTTGCCTCAATCAACGTGTTCGAATCCAGCAGATACTTCATTCTGCTAATGTCTCCGCGTAGGTTCTAATTTTCGCAGGCTGAACTCCTAGCAATTTGCCAGCATCACGCAGTAGCAAACGACCGCTCATCGCCTCCGCGATCACAGCGCGGCTGAACCGCACACTATTTTTTGCTCCGGCATTTCGATAAAAGCTGCCGCCGTTTTTTTCCCTCTGTCGGTATGCTTGCAGTTCCTCGATGTAATACCTTGAATATTCCTCTCGCGAGACGTATCCGAGGTCAGACGCGCGGCGTGCGATTACCAGCGCGCTCACGTGAAACTTTGCAGCCAGTTCGGCAAGACCCTCGCGCCAATTGTCGGTCTTTTTCCAGGTCGTCTCGAATTCGCTTTTCGGGACGAGAAACTCTCCTGCGACTGCGTTGCAGAAAACTTCCTCTCGCCTATGGTTATTTTGTGAGACGTTTGAAATGCCGCTACTGCCGATCCAAATATGCGCTAATTCATGAATAAGCGTAAAAAGACGCGCGGTGGGGGCATCAGCGCTATTGATGAATACAATCGGCGCAAGTGAATCGCTTACAGCAAAACCCCGGAACTCTCCAACATCGAGCTTGCGATGTGTGTTGGTTCCGACTATGCCGCTGCGCATAACCAGAATTCCGAGGGTTTCTGCAGCGCGTATAAGTTGACGCAGGTATTCGTCGCCATTCTTGCCATTAGTGTCCACTTCCAATTTCAAGCGCATATCTTCAACAACATTGCGCACCGACGACCGCACATCAAAGTGGCCGACAAAAGAGAGGGAAGATCGCTCTTGGTCTCGAAGGTAGTCGACATACCATGCCTGCTTGTTCAGAACTTCCCGCACAGTGTCCAGAAGATTTGTACTGGGCTTATCGGGTAGTTGCCCATCGACAGTCCGCAGATCAGGTAGGGGAAGATTCTCCGCAGGAGGCGCTGGGAGAAAGAGGAATCCGAATGGGACATGAGTAACTGCTGCCCACCTCTGTGCTTGCTTGAACGTTGGCATACTGTTTCCAGCCTCCCAATCAACTACCTGCTCCGATTTGACTGGGAGACCCTCGGCCAAGGCGTGCTGTGTCAGCCCGGCCCGTTCTCGGGCCCAGCTCAACAAGGCAGGATTTATATGCGCTAACGTCGCCATTTCACGATGATAATCGACTGCACACCAACTGTCATAGGCAGTCGAGCGCCGCTTTTTAGTTTCAATAATTTCCTACGCGCGACGGCTAAATATCGTAACCCTAATGTGGGAACTTGCTGCGCCAGCGTTGGGCATAATGCGATCGCTAAGACCGCATCCTCAAGCCGGCATCGGCAAATTCACTCCCGGCGCTAGCCGCGTCGTCTTGAACTCCGTCACTTCGTAACGCGCGAGCTTCTGTTCGGCGAACGGGTCGCTGGCGAGAATTTCATCCAGCTTATCGCGCTCGATGCGCACCGCCAGAATGATGCCGCCGTCGCGCGGTACCTTCGGTCCGGCGGCCACGAATATCCCGGCTTCGAACTGTCGTGTCAGAAATGCGCGATGCGCTTCGAGTGCGTCGTCGATGCGGTCAAGCGATGCGGTGTAGATGAGATTGATGACGTACATGAGCGTTCTCGTCAGCGTTTGAATGGACCCGCCTGGATTCGCGGTACTGACCTTCGATTATCTGTCAGCGGCCGACTTGTTGCCCACGATCGACATCGGTGCACCTCTCTTCGTCGGCCATCGCTTCCTTACAGATTGCCTCAAGTTGAGCGGCTGCCATGCCGATATACCTGAGGCAATCGTTTGCGCGTCAGGCTGTCGGCACGCTCGCACAACGCGAGCGGGTGGCAACGCCGGCTCGCATACAGAACACGAATCACACGAGAGGGACCACAACAATGAGCAGGATGAGTTTGAATCGCAAACTATGGCTGTCGCTCGCGCTCGTCTGGCTGGGGCTGCTCGGCGTCGGGCTGTGGAGCGCGGTTGAAACGCGCAGCACGATGCTGGCTGAGCGCAAGGCGGGCATGGTGAACCTCGTCGACGCGGCGCAAGGCATCGTGAACGGGTACTACGCGCTCTCGCAGAGCGGCAAGATGAGCGAGGCCGACGCGCAACGCGAAGCGCTCGCACGTCTTGCGACGATGCGCTACGGCGAATCCGGCTATCTGTTCGTGATGGACTCGAAGCCGGTCGTGCTGATGCACCCGACGCTGCCGCAAATGACCGGCAAACCCGTCGGCGATTTCAAGGACCCGGACGGCAAGCTGCTCTATGTGACGATCGTCGATGCCGCCAAATCGAGCGGCCGCGGCTTCGCGCAATATCGCGGACGCTTGCCGCACAGTGAAACCGCGGTGCCGAAAATCAGCTACGTGGTGCGTTTTGCGCCGTGGGACTGGAACATCACGAGCGGCGTGTTCATCAAGGACATCGACACCGTCTACTACGAAACGCTGCTGGGTCACCTGCTCGTCGTGCTGGTGATCGGCGCGATCATTTCGCTGGCGATGCTGCTGATCATCCGTAACGTGCGCGCGAGTCTCGGTGGCGAGCCGGATCAGGCGGCGCGCCTGGCGGCGAGCATCGCCAAGGGCGATCTCACCCAGGCCGTCGACGTTCGTCCGCAAGACAAGACCAGCATGATGGCGGCCATGCACGAGATGCAGAACCGTTTGCAGCGGACCATCGGCGAGATTCGCCACTCGGCGGAATCGATCGCCTCGGCGACCCAGCAGATTGCGGCCGGCAACGGCGATCTGTCGCAACGCACCGAGCAGCAGGCGGCTTCGCTGCAGGAGACGGCAGCGAGCATGGAAGAGCTCACCGCGACGGTCAAGCAGAACGCTGACAACGCGCGTCAGGCGAGTGGTTTGGCGCACAACGCGTCGGAAATCGCGACGCGCGGCAACGACGTGGTGAGCCGCGTGATCGGCACGATGGGCGAGATCAACGATAGCTCGCGGCAGATCGCCGACATCATCGGCGTGATCGAAGGCATCGCGTTCCAGACGAATATTCTCGCGCTGAATGCGGCGGTCGAAGCCGCGCGCGCCGGCGAGCAGGGCCGCGGCTTTGCGGTTGTCGCCGGGGAAGTGCGCAGTCTCGCGCAACGCTCGGGAACGGCGGCCAAGGAGATCAAGCAGTTGATCGGCGCGTCGGTGGAGCGTGTGCACAACGGCTCGACCCTGGTCCAGCAGGCCGGCACGACGATGGGCGAGATTCTGCAAGCGGTGCAGCGCGTCACCGACATCATGGGCGAGATCGCAGCGGCGTCGGAAGAACAGAGCAGCGGCATTTCGCAGGTCGGCCGCGCGGTCACGCAGATGGACGAAGTGACGCAGCAAAACGCGGCGCTGGTCGAGCAGGCTGCCGCCGCGGCGGCTTCGTTGCAGGATCAGGCTGGGCGTTTGCGCGACACAGTGAGCGCGTTTCGCGTGAACGGCGCAGACGCTGCGGTGGTGGGGGCAAGGTAACGCGGTGCGCTGAGATTTCTGCATACAGCCTCGTCCCGCGCCGTTGCAGGGGCATATCCATATGCGATCGTGATATTTCCCATCTCGCCGGGCATATGAGACCATTTGCGGTCCAGTTGGCGGCGCACTGCCATAAGCAGCGCAGCCGCCGGCTTCCACCCGAATCTGACATCGATCAGAGAAAGCGAGAATTACATGCAGCGCAGAAACATCCTTAAAGCCCTCTCGGCCGTGGTCGCCAGCGCGGCGATCGTCACCAGCTTCGGCGCACACGCCGACGACAAGGTCATCAAGGTCGGCACTATCGGCGGCCCGGATGCGCAAATCTGGGAAGTCGTCACGAAAGTGGCGAAGCGCGAAGGCCTGAATGTGAAGGTCGTCGAATTCAACGACTACGTGCAGCCGAACGCCGCGCTCGACGCCGGCGACCTCGACGCCAACAGCTTCCAGCACCAGCCGTACCTCGACAGCCAGGTCAAGCAACGCGGCTACAAGATCGTCAATGCGGGCCTGACGTACATTTCGCCGCTCGGCATCTATTCGAAGAAGCTGAAGTCGCTGAAGGATCTGGCGCAAGGCGCGAAGATCGCGGTGCCGAACGATCCGTCGAACGAGAACCGCGCGCTGCTGCTGTTGCAGGCGCAAGGCGTGATCAAGCTGAAGGCCGGCGCGGGCACGAACGGCAATAACGCCACGGCGCTCGACGTCGCCGAGAATCCGAAGAAGATCAAGCTGGTCGAACTCGACGCAGCCCAGCTGCCGCGCTCGCTGTCGGATGTCGACGCTGCCGCGATCAACACGAATTTCGCGCTGGCCGCCGGTCTGCAGCCGACCAAAGACGCGATCGCGCTCGAAGATATCCGCAGCCCGTACGCGAATCTGATCGCCGTGCGCGCGCAGGACAAGGACAAGCCGTGGGTCAAGAAGCTGGTCGCGGCTTATCAGTCGGAAGACGTGCGCCAATTCATCAAGACGCAGTTCAAGGGTTCGGTGGTGCCGTCGTTCTAAGCGACCAGGCTTCAATCCGCACCGCAAAACAAAAACGCCACGGCGATAAACCGTGGCGTTTTTTTGCTCAGGCGTCGCGCATTCGCGATCGAACCTACAACTCCAACTCCCATCGCTCGATCATCAGATCCTTGCCGAAGCGCTGCTCCGCCGTCGTGCAGGCAAGCTTGAAGCCGGCGCGCTCGCATAACCGCCGTGGTTCCGCGAGCGTACTGGCAGTGGTCAGCGTGAGTTTGGTGTACCCTGCGCGCCGCGCGAACCGCACGCATTCGCTCATCAATTGCGTGCCGATGCCAAGACGCTGCACGTCCGGTTCGACCCATAAGAGCCGCACGCCTGCCACGGTCGTCGAAATACCGACGACGCACACCGAGCCGACCACGACGCCTTCCTGATCGGCGACCCAGCACATCTCGCGCACCGGATCGTTGCGCTGCGTGTAATCGGCGACGATGCGCGCGAGCAAGCCCTCGAACGATCGATCCCAGCCGTATTCCGCGGCGAACCATTGCGCCTGCCGATGCACGAGCCAGCCACAGTCGCCGGCGCGCGGCGGCCGAAGGGTCACGAGTTCATGCCGCGGCTTGCGGTCGAGCAGCCGCTCGATCACCTTCATCGCGGCGATCAACTGTTCCTGGGAGAGCGTCGGGAGGCCATTCAGCAACGCCGACACTTCTTCGATCGCTGCCATATCGAGCGGCGCATAGGCCGCATGGCCGCTGTCGGTGAGGGCGATCAGCGACTGACGCGCGTCGGTGTCGGAGGGGCGCCGCGTAATCAGGTTGCGTCGTTCGAAACTGGTCAGCAGGCGGCTGAGGTAGCCGCTGTCGAGGCCGAGATTGCGCCCGAGCACGGAGGCTGTCTGCGCGCGTCCGCGGGACAGTTCGTTCAGAACGCGCACTTCCGTCAGCGAGAAGGCGCTCTTTGCCAGATGTTCATGCAGGGCGCCGATGAGCTGGGTGTAGAAGCGGTTGAAATGGCGGACGGCCTGAGCACGCCGCAGCGCCTCGGAATCTGTCAAATGCTGCTCCCCGGGGGAATTTTTATGGCTTGCTACACATCACTATATTGGAACGGAACCCATTAAAAAAGCCGCGAGGTCAAGGGATGTCCCTTAAGTGGTATCAAAAAGGTATGAATTTTGGGGTGTCGCGTCGGGCGGGAAGAGAACCAATCTGGACCGACCGGATGCCGTCCGGCATCTCGAATACGGGTAAATCCCAATCCTTGTAAACCACTCTCGGAAGCCCTCAAATCACCCGCTGACGCTTATCCAGCAACGCTTTCAGCCGATCCATACCAACATGAGACCAGTTGATTGACTGGTATTATGTTGGTTATATAATGGGCTCTCCTTCTCGTAGGCCGCATTCTTCTCGACGACCGCCGGAGCCCCATGGAAACTCGCTGGTCCGCACTGATGCCTGACGCTCGCAACGTCACGCCGCTCTATCTGCAGCTCGCGCGCAATCTGGCGACGGCGATCCACTGCGGCGTGTGGTCGGCGGGTGAAGCGCTGCCTTCGGAGCGCACGCTTTCGGATGCAATCGGCGTGTCGCGCATCACCGCGCGCAAGGCGATCGAGCTGCTGGTCGAGCAAGGTTTGATCCGGCGGGCACGGGGCGCGGGCAGTTTCATCACGCCGCGCGTCGAAGACCCGCTGTCGCGGCTTACCGGTTTCACGAAGAAGATGCAGCAACGCGGTTTCCGGCCGGATTCGGTGTGGCTCGAGCGCGATATCCGCGCCGCCAACCGCGACGAGCTGGTGCACCTCGGCCTGTCTCCCGGCGCGGCGGTGGCGAGTCTGCGGCGCTTGCGGCGCGCGGACGGCATCGTCATGGCGGTCGAGCATTCGGCGTTGCCCGCCGCGATCGTGCCCGACCCGCTGGCCATCGGCGTGTCGCTTTACAGCTATCTCGAACAACGTGGCGCTGCCGTCGTGCGCGCCCTGCAGCACTTTCGCGCGGTCAATGCGTCGAGCGAGATCGCCTCGTTGATGGATATCGAACCGCGCTCGGCGCTGCTGGTCATCACCCGTATCGGGTATAGCGCGGACCAGCGTGCGATCGAACTGACCGACACTTATTGCCGCGACGATTACTACGACTTTGTCGCTGAATTGCGCACCTGATTGGCGTGCTTGATCGGCGCGCCTCAGCCGGTCGCCATCACGTGCGGCATCGCCGAACGCCATTCAGTCACACCCCGCATTACGCCTCACCAGAGAGACTCATGCTGACCGGAAACATACTCACCACCGATGGGTGGATTCACGGCACGCTCGAATACGAAAACGGCCGCATCACGGCACTGACCGGCGAACGCGCCGATCCGGCGAAGAATGACGCGCCGTACATCCTGCCTGGCTTCATCGATCTGCACGTGCACGGCGGCGGCGGCTCCGACGTGATGGAAGGCGGCGACGCAATCGAAACCATCACCCGCACGCATGCGCGTCATGGTACGACCAGCCTGCTCGCCACCACGATGACCGCGCCGCGCGACGAGCTGATGAATGTGGTCGCGGGTCTGGGCAACAATGCGCGCATACGTACGCCGGGCGGGTCGCGTGTGCTGGGCGTTCATCTGGAGGGACCGTACATCAATCCCGGCAAGCTCGGCGCTCAGCCAGACGCGGCGGTGTCGGCGGTAATGGACGAAGTGCTGAAATATTTGTCGATCGCGCCGATTCGCGTGGTCACGCTGGCGCCTGAAATCGCCGGCCACATGGAGATCATCTCCGAGATGGCGGCGCGCGGCATGCGCGTGCAGCTCGGCCATTCGCTCGGCACCTATGACGACGCCGTCGCCGCGCTCAAGCACGGCGCGTGTGGCTTCACGCATCTGTTCAACGCGATGTCGCCGTTGCACCACCGCAACCCCGGCCTCGTCGGCGCCGCGCTCGCGCATGCCGAATTCGCCGAAATCATTCCCGACTTGCTGCACGTCCATCCGGGCGCGATCCGCGCCGCGTTGCGCGCGATTCCGCGTCTCTATGTCGTGACGGATAGCACATCGGCCACCGGCATGCCCGACGGCGAATACCGCCTCGGCAGCCAGCACGTGACGAAGTGCCTCGGCGGTGTGCGTCTCGCCGACGGCACGCTCGCCGGCAGCACCCTGACCATGGATCAGGCGCTGCGCAACCTCGTTTCGATCGGCTTGCCGATCGCCGATGTTTCAAACCGTTTGTCGCGCTACGCCGCCGACTACCTCGGCATCGAAGACCGCGGCCGCATCGCCCGCGGCGCGTGGGCCGATGTGGTCGTGTTCGATCGTGAACTGGCGTTGACCGCGACTTACGTCGAAGGAGAATCAATTGTCGAATATGCTTAAAGAGGCGCTGGCGTCCGCTGAAACGGTCGCTGCGCAACTCGCGGAACCCTCGCGCGTCGAGGCGCTGGCGGCGAAGCTCGCCCAGCAACCGCGCCATGTCGCGCTGACGGTCGCGCGCGGCAGCTCGGACCATGCAGCGAGTTACTTCGCAAGCCTGACGATGAGCCGCCTCGGTGTGCCGGTTGCCTCGCTGCCGATGTCGGTTGCGACACTGCAGCAAGCGCCGCTGCAGGTGCGCGATCAACTCGCGCTGGCGTTCTCGCAATCGGGCAAGAGCCCCGATCTGGTTGGCACGATGGAAGCGCTGCGCAAGGCCGGCGCGTTGACAGTGGCCGCGGTGAATGCGCCGAACTCGCCGTTGGCCGATGCCTGCGAATTTCACCTGCCGCTCATGGCCGGTCCGGAGCTGAGCGTCGCGGCGACCAAGAGCTATATCGCGATGCTGTCGATCTCCGCGCAACTGGTCGCTCACTGGCAGAAAGACGACGCACTGCTCGGCGCGTTGAACACGCTGCCCGACGCGCTGCAAGCCGCGGGCAAGCTCGACTGGTCGAAGGCGGTGGAGGAATTGCGCGGCATCGAACGCATGATCGTGATCGGCCGCGGGCTGGGCCTCGCCATCGCGCAGGAAGCCGCGCTGAAATTGAAGGAAACCTCCGGCATTCAGGCCGAAGCGTTTTCGAGCGCGGAAGTGCGGCATGGTCCGATGGAACTGATCGATCGCGACTATCCGTTGCTGGTTTTCGCACCGCGCGGTCCCGAACAAGCCGGCTTGCTGCAACTCGCGCGCGACATGCAGGCACGCGGCGCCCGCGTGCTGCTCGCCGCACCGGATGACGTGCCGGAAGCGACCTTGCCGCTCGCCACCACTGCTCATGCGGCGCTCGATCCGATCGCTGCAATCCTGTCCTTTTACGTGATGGCCGCCGGCCTTGCCGCCGCACGCGGGCGCAATCCTGACGCGCCACGCCATCTCAACAAAGTCACCGAAACTCACTGACGAGAAATCAGATGCGACGTGTCGAGGAGTCCCGCTTGATGAGCCATTCTGAAGGCCATATTGTTTTGCTCGCGCCGATGACCGGTCCGGTCGTGCCCTTGGCGAACGTGCCCGACCCTGTGTTTTCGGGCGGCATGTTCGGCGACGGAATCGGCATCGATCCGCTCGAGGGGCGACTCGTCGCGCCGTGCGACGGCACCATTACCCATCTCGCGCGCACCGGTCACGCGGTCACGCTCGCGACGGCCGAGGGCGTGGAGATTCTGCTTCACATCGGCATCGACACGGTCGAGCTGAACGGCAAGGGCTTTGCACCGATGGTTGCGCAAGGCGCACAGGTGCGCACGGGTGAAGTGCTGATCGAGTTCGATCAGGATCAGGTTGCGCTGAATGCGCCAAGTCTCGTCTCGGTGATCGCGATCGCCAATTCGGACGCGTTCGAGATTGTCGAGCGTGCGCAAGACGGCCTGCTGAAGGCGGGCGAAACGCCGCTGCTGGTGCTGCGCGCTCGCGGCGGCGAGGCGGCGCATGCATCGCGTCAGGCGAGTGCCACTAACGTGACCGAAGAAGCTCGCCAGCAAGTCACGCTGGTTCACGCGGGCGGCCTGCATGCACGGCCGGCGGCGCGTGCTCGTGAAGCGGCGCGTGGTTTCGATGCGCGTGTCGAAGTGCGTTACGAAGGGCGTAAGGCGGCGATTGAAAGCGTGGTCGGCCTGCTCGGTCTCGGCGCGGGCGAAGGCGCGACGGTCGAGTTGCTCGGCGTCGGTCCGCAAGCGAAAGCCGCGATCGAAGCGATTGCCCACGAATTGACGCGTGAAGCGCACGGCGAAGTCGAAGAAAAGCCGGCACGTCAAAGCTCACCGGCACCGCAAGCGATTGCTCAAGTGGCAGGCGAAGCACTCGCGCCGAATACGCTCGCGGGCGTGTGCGCGGCGCCGGGCGTCGCGGTCGGCAAGCTGGTGCGTTGGGACGATGCGGATATCGATCCGCCGGAAAAGGCGACGGGTACGTCGGCGGCTGAAAGCCGTTTGCTCGACAAGGCGATTGCCACCGTCGACGCCGATCTTGGTACGACCGTGCGCGATGCGTCGCAACGTGGCGCGGTGGGTGAGGCAGGCATTTTCGCGGTGCATCGCGTCCTGCTCGAAGATCCCACGCTGGTCGACGCCGCGCGCGATCTGATCAGCCTCGGCAAGAGCGCCGGCTTCGCGTGGCGCGAAGCGATCCGCGCACAGATCGCCATCCTGACGAATATCGAAGACGCCTTGCTCGCGGAACGTGCCGCCGATCTGCGCGACATCGAAAAACGCGTGCTGCGCGCGCTCGGTTATACGAACGCGGCGGCCCGCACGTTGCCGGAAGAGGCTGTGCTGGCGGCTGAAGAGTTCACACCGTCGGATCTGTCCTCGCTGGATCGCACGCGTGTCACTGCACTCGTGATGGCGCGCGGCGGCGCCACTTCGCATGCGGCGATTCTCGCGCGCCAGGCTGGCATTCCGGCACTCGTGGCAGTTGGCGATGCGTTGCACGCGATTCCCGAAGGGACGCAAGTGGTGGTGAACGCCACCACCGGCCGCCTCGAATTTGCTCCGACCGAACTCGACGTCGAGCGCGCGCGTCTCGAGCGCAGCCGCCTGGCCGGCGTGCGCGAGGCGAACCGCCGCACGTCGCAACAGGCGGCCGTGACTGCCGATGGTCGCGCGATCGAAGTCGCCGCGAACATCGCCACGCTCGACGACGCGAAAACCGCCGTCGATAACGGCGCCGATTCCGTCGGCCTGCTGCGCACCGAACTGCTGTTCATTCACCGCGCCGCGGCGCCGACCACCGACGAACATCGCCAGAGCTACCAGGCCATCGTCGATGCGTTGGCCGGCCGCACCGCGATCATTCGCACGCTGGACGTCGGCGCGGACAAGGAAGTCGACTACCTGACGCTGCCGCCGGAACCGAATCCGGCGCTCGGCCTGCGCGGCATCCGCCTCGCCCAAGTGCGTCCGGATCTGCTCGACGACCAGTTGCGCGGCCTGCTGGCGGTGCAGCCGCTCGGCGCCGTCCGCATCCTGCTGCCGATGGTGACCGACGTGGGCGAACTGATCCGCATCCGCAAACGCATCGACGAATTCGCCCGTGAATCGGGTCGTACCGAACCGATCGAAGTCGGCGTGATGATCGAAGTGCCGTCGGCCGCCTTGCTCGCCGATCAACTGTCGCAACACGCGGATTTCCTCTCGATCGGCACCAACGATCTGACGCAATACACGCTCGCCATGGACCGTTGCCAGGCCGACCTCGCGGCTCAGGCCGACGGCTTGCATCCGGCGGTGCTGCGGCTGATCGCAGCGACCGTGCAGGGCGCGAACAAGCATGGCAAATGGGTCGGGGTATGCGGCGCACTGGCGGGCGATCCGCTGGCGATGCCGTTGCTCGTCGGCCTCGGCGTGACCGAGCTTTCGGTGGATCCGGTGTCGGTGCCGGGCATCAAGGCGCGCGTGCGCAACCTCGATTATCAGCTGTGCCGTCAACGCGCCCAGGATGCCCTGGCGCTCGAATCGGCTCAGGCGATAAGAGCAGCAAGCCGCGAAACCTGGCCGCTGGACTGAACCCCACACAGTCCGCAACCAGCTTCGCATAGTCACTACGTATCGCTACAAAACTCAACGACGACAGTCGACAACGAGACAAGGATTGGAGGTGTCAATGGATGGGAATCCGTTTCTGAAGATTCAGCGCCTGGGCCGGGCGCTGATGCTGCCGATTGCGGTGCTGCCGGTTGCCGGTTTGCTGCTGCGATTGGGCCAGCCCGATGTGTTCAACATCAAGATGATCGCCGACGCCGGCGGCGCGATCTTCGACAACCTGCCGCTGCTGTTCGCAATCGGCGTGGCGGTTGGCTTCGCGAAAGACAACAACGGCGTGGCGGGTCTCGCGGGCGCGATCGGTTATCTGATCGAAATCGCGGTGATGAAGGACATCAACGACAAGCTCAACATGGGCGTGTTGTCCGGGATCGTGGCGGGTATCGTCGCGGGCTTGCTGTACAACAAGTACAAGGACATCAAGCTGCCCGATTACCTCGCATTCTTCGGAGGGAAACGCTTCGTGCCGATTGTCACCGGCGTGGTCTGTCTGGTGATAGGCATTGTGTTCGGCTACGTATGGCAGCCGGTGCAAGGCGTCATCGATACGGCCGGCCATTGGCTGACCACCGCGGGTGCGCTCGGCGCGTTCGTGTTCGGCGTGCTGAACCGTTTGCTGCTCGTCACGGGTCTGCATCACATCCTCAATTCGCTGACGTGGTTCGTGTTCGGCACCTTCACGCCGCCGGGCGGTGTGCCGGTGACGGGCGACCTGCATCGCTTCTTCGCGGGCGATCCGACTGCCGGAACGTTCATGACGGGCTTCTTCCCGGTCATGATGTTCGGCCTGCCGGCCGCGTGTCTGGCGATGTTCCATGAAGCACCGAAGGAGCGCCGTGCGGTGGTCGGCGGCCTGCTGTTCTCGATGGCGCTCACCTCGTTCCTGACGGGCGTGACCGAGCCGATCGAATTCAGCTTTATGTTCCTCGCACCGGTGCTGTATGTGATCCATGCGTTGCTGACCGGTTTGTCGCTTGCGATCTGCTCGGCGCTCGGGATCCACCTCGGCTTCACGTTCTCTGCCGGCGCAATCGACTATGTGCTGAACTACGGCCTGTCGACCAAGGGCTGGTGGGCGATTCCGATCGGTCTCGTGTACTCGGTGGTGTACTACGGTCTGTTCCGCTTCTTTATCCGCAAGTTCAACATGGCGACGCCGGGCCGCGAACCCGCTGCTGAAGAAGAGCAAGTCGAGTCGTTTGCCGCAGGCGGTTTTGTGTCGCCGGTTGCGGGGGCCGCCGTGCCGCGCGCGCAGCGTTATATCGCCGCGCTGGGTGGCGCGTCGAACCTGTCGGTGGTGGATGCCTGCACGACGCGTCTGCGTCTGTCGGTGGTCGATGCCAACAAGGTCTCGGAAAGTGAACTGAAGACGATCGGTGCGCGTGGCGTGCTCAAACGCGGCTCGACCAACGTGCAGGTGATTATCGGACCGGAAGCGGACATCATCGCCGATGAAATCCGTACGGTGATCGCGCAAGGCGGTGGCGATGCGGTGAAGCCGGTGGCTGCTGCTGCGCCTGCTGTGGCTGCGGCTCCCGTGGCGGCTGCCAGCGGTGCTCAAGGTGGTGCTCAAGGGGGTCCGCTCGACCCGGATCCGTTGCGCTGGCTCGCCGTGTTCGGCGGCGCGGGCAATGTGGTTTCGCTGGACGCTGTGGCGGCGACGCGCCTGCGGATCGTGGTTCGCGATCCGTCTGCGGTGGATCGTCAACGTCTGGCTACGCTCGATACGGCATGGGTGTCGGCGGATACGTTCCACATCGTCGTGGGCGACGCAGCTCAGCGCTACGCCGCGCAATTGGCGACCCGTCTGTCGCCGGGTACGGGTGCCGGTGCGGCGCCGCAGCCCGCGTAACGCAACCTAACGTAGCGCCGAGGAGCGGCCTGTGCCGCTCCATTACTGCGCTCGTCTTCCGATGACGCAGCAATAAAAAAGCGGCACCTTGAATCAAGGTGCCGCTTTTGCGTTTACCGGTTCAAACCTGACGGCGTATGACCGGCAAATGATCCATCAACGCGCTTTCTGCTTGCCCGCTTCCAGAGGCCGGCGCGATTCCAGCCACATTACGTTGATGACGCCGAACGCCAAGGCCACGCCAACGCCGAGAAGCCAACTGAAATACCACATCGCACACTCCTGTTAGTCGTAATCCTGATCAATACATTGAATGGTGATTTTCTTCGAGCGCCGCAGCGGTCACTTTGCCTCGCATCACGCGATACACCCAGCTCGTGTAGATCAGGATGATCGGCAGGAAAATGATCACGGCGATCAGCATGATCTGCAGCGTCATGCGGCTCGAAGTCGAGTCCCATACGGTCAGGCTGCTGCGGCCATCGAGCGAGGAGGGCATGATGAACGGGAACATCGAGAAGCCCGCCGTCAGGATCACGCCGATGATCATCAGCGAGGTCGACAGAAAGGCGCTCTTTTCAAAACGCGAGCGCGCCAGCAACAAGGCCAGTACGCCGCCGACGAGGCCAGCCACTGGCGCAATCACCATCCACGGATAGTTTGCGTAGTTCGTGAGCCACAGGCCGGGTGCGCCGATTACATTCTTCAGCAGCGGGTTGGCCACCGTATTGAGCGGCGGGGCATCGACGATCTGATAGCCGCCGATCATCGTGGCGATCAACGCGCCGGCCAGCAGGAACAGCACCACGGCAGCGAGCGAAGCGATCCGCAGCGCCAGCGATGCTCGCTCGGCGACGACGTCGTCCGCTTTCATTTTCACGAAAGCGGCGCCGTGCGCGGCCAGCATCGACACGCTAACGAGCCCGCATAACACCGCGAACGGGTTGAGCAGCGCGAAGAAACTGCCGTGATACGTGACGCGCAGATCGGTGTCGAACGAGAACGGCACGCCTTGCAGCAGGTTGCCGAACGCCACGCCGAACACCAGCGCCGGGACGAAGCCGCCGACAAACAACGCCCAGTCCCATGCATTGCGCCAGCGCGGGTCTTCACGCTTGCTGCGGTAATCGAAACCGACTGGCCGGAAGAACAGCGAGAACAGCACCAGCAACATCGCGAAGTAGAAGCCGGAAAATGACGCGGCATACACCAGCGGCCAGGCGGCGAACATCGCGCCGCCCGCGGTGATGAGCCACACCTGATTGCCTTCCCACGTTGCACCCACTGTGTTCACGACGATGCGCCGCTCGGCGTCGGTTTTCGCGATGAACGGCAGCAGAATCGCCGCGCCCATGTCGAAGCCGTCGGTGAGCGCGAAGCCGATCAGCAGTACGCCGATCAACACCCACCAGATCAGTTTGAGGGTTGCGTAATCCATGATGATCTTTCCCTTGGAACAGAGTGGCGGCGAATCATGCGGCCGTGTTGGTCGGCAGCGACTGATTCAGCGGCTGTGGTTGTTCGTGGTGATAGCGGCCGGTGTGCAGCGACGAAGGCCCGAGCCGCGCGTACTTGAACATCAGCATGATTTCGATGATGAACAGCACCGTGTAGAACACGACGAAACCGCCAATGCTCAGGTACAGATCGCCCGGAGTCAGGCTCGAGGCGGACAATGCAGTCGGCAGAATGCCGGCAATGGTCCACGGTTGACGGCCCACTTCAGCAACGATCCAGCCGAATTCAGCAGCGAGCCATGGCAACGGAATCGCCCACACGGCCCAGCGTAGGAACCAGCGGCGTTTCTCCAGCAGCAGGGAGCGCTGCGCGCAAAACCAGAACGCCAGTACGAATGTTGCGAGGAACAGGATGCCGAGGCCGACCATCAGTCGGAACGAGAAGAACACGGGCGCTACCGGCGGAATCGTCTTCCTGGCGGCCTGCGCGATCTGATCCGGCGTGGCGTCGGTGACGTTCGCGGTGAACTGCTTGAGCATCAGGCCGTAGCCGAGATCCTTCTTGTGAGCGTCGAAAGCGGCTTTGGCTTCGTCCGTCGTGTCGCCTAGCTTCAGCTTTTGCAACGCGGCGTAGGCGAGCATGCCGTTCTTGATGCGCACTTCGTTCTGCGCCATCAGGTCTTTCAGGCCGACCACCGGTTCGTCGATCGAGCGCGTAGCGATGAGGCCGAGCGCATACGGAATACGGATCGCATAGTCGGTGCGCTCTTCCTTCTGGTTCGGAATGCCGATGATCGTGAAGGGCGCGGGTGCGGGCGCCGTTTCCCATTCGGATTCGATGGCGGCCAGCTTGACCTGTTGAACTTCGCCGGTGCGGTAGCCCGATTCGTCGCCGAGCACGATCACGCACAATGTCGACGCCAGACCGAAGCCGGCGGCGATGGCGAACGAGCGCAACGCGAATTCGGTGTCGCGGCGCTTCAACAGATACCACGACGACACACCGAGCACGAACATCGAAGCGGTCACATAACCGGCCGATACGGTGTGGACGAACTTCACCTGCGCGACCGGATTGAACAGCACCGAGAAGATGCTGTCGAGTTCCATGCGCATGGTCTGATAGTTGAAGGTGGCGCCGACCGGATTGTTCATCCAGCCGTTGGCGACCAGGATCCACAGCGCCGACAGATTCGAGCCGAGCGCAACGAGGAACGTGACGATCACGTGCTGCACTCTCGAGAGCCGCTTCCATCCGAAGAAGAACAGACCGACGAAGGTCGACTCGAGGAAGAACGCCATCAAACCTTCAACGGCCAGCGGCACGCCGAAAATGTCGCCGACGTAGTGCGAGTAGTACGACCAGTTGGTGCCGAACTGGAATTCCAGCGTGAGACCGGTGGTTACGCCCATCGCAAAGTTGATGCCGAACAACTTGCCCCAGAACTGGGTCATGTCTTTGTAGATCTGCTTGCCGGTCATCACATAGACTGACTCCATGATGACGAGCAACCAGGACAGACCGAGCGTGAGCGGCACGAACAGAAAGTGATAAAGCGCCGTGATGGCGAACTGGAGGCGCGACAGTTCCACGACTTCGTTAACGGGCATGTTGATCACCTTGAGACGGATGCGAGGCAGGCACGGACAACAGCGCCTGCGCGACTTGTTCAGGCGGCAGCGACATATGCTCCGCCTGCGGATGATTGAAGAACGCGTACTTGAGCACCATCAGCAGTGCGAATTTGATGGCAAGGACGATGGCGATATCCCGCGCCAGCGTCGGACCGCGCACCCAGGCGGCGAACCGTTTGCGCAGGCTCGAGCGAGGAGTGTTATGGCGATTCAGGGCTATGGTCATGTTCGGTCGGAGGCGACTTCACACCGGTGAATCCGGCTGGACCCAGGCCGCTGGAACGGTCTGGAGAGTGCATCCCGATTTTAGGAGCAGAACCTTGCGCGTGTGAGTTCGGCACTGCGGCATTGGGTCGCTAACCTTGCCCCGTCTGGACAGTATTGCTACGGGCTTTGTGATACGTCAAGAAACGCGTGCTTGACGGGCACGGTCTTGAGTGAGTACGTGGGTATCTGTGATGAGGCGAACGCACCGCCGCTCAGGCACAAAAAAGCCCTGCCTTCTTGCGATGGCAGGGCTCTGAAACCAGACGGCGTGCGCCGGGCGAACCGGCGTGATGAACGTCTTTAAGCTTTATGCATATTCCGTCAACGCGCCGCGCATTTTCTTCATTGCGCTCGCTTCGATCTGGCGAATGCGCTCGGCCGATACGCCGAATTCGTCGGCCAGTTCGTGCAGCGTCGAGCCGCCCGAACCGTCGTCTTCCACCTTCAGCCAGCGTGCCTCGATAATGCGACGGCTGCGGGCGTCCAGCGCGTCCAGCGCGCTCGCGATACCATCGCTCTGCAGCTTGTCGCGCTGACGTGAAGCCAGCACGGCAGTCGGCTCGCTATGCGAATCGGCAAGGTAGGCGATGGGCGCGTACGACTCTTCGCCGTCTTCGACCTGGCCTTCCAGCGCGATATCGCCGCCGGACAAGCGCGTTTCCATCTCGGCCACTTCTTCGCGCTTCACATTCAGCTCTTTGGCGAGACCTTCGATCTCGTCGGGCGTGAATGCGCCGAGCCCCTGCTTGTGGCTGCGCAGATTGAAGAACAGCTTGCGTTGCGCTTTGGTGGTGGCGACCTTCACCATCCGCCAGTTGCGCAGAATGTATTCGTGGATCTCGGCCTTGATCCAGTGCATGGCGTACGACACGAGGCGCACGTTTTGCTCGGGGTCAAAGCGCTTCACGGCCTTCATCAGGCCGATATTGCCTTCCTGGATCAGGTCGGCATGCGGCAGCCCATAACCCAGGTAATTGCGCGCGATCGAAACGACCAGCCGCAGGTGCGACAGGACGAGGCGGCGCGCAGAGACCAGGTTGTCCTGCTCGCGAAATTCGGTGGCGAACTGGCGTTCTTCCGCCGGCGTCAGCATCGGAATCCGATTTACGGCCTGGATGTAGGCGTCGATATTGCCCAGTTGACCGGGCAGCAGCGAGGAATGCGAGAGCGCCAGTGCACCTGCCGAAGCGGCCTTAGCCGACGACGGGCTCAAAGTACTCGGAAGGGTCATTGCATGGCTCACGTAGGAAACTCCTTTGGAATCAGACAAAAGCGTATTCAGTTAAAACGACTCCAGCGTTGGATGTTAGCACTCTGATTTGCCGAGTGCTAATACTTAGAGGTCGTAGGGACATCCAAGTTCCGCATATTCCTATTGAAATTTTGCTTCTGATAGTCATGGTATACCTTTACGGATGACCATGTGCGGGCTGTATAACTTACCTGTCAAAGCACTTTCACTCTTATAAACGGCCGATTTTTTCTGAATTTGAAGTGACTAATTGCGCAAATTCGGGTTTATTCATACGATTCACCAGACGTAAATTGTCTTTAAAATAATCGGGACAGTGTCCGTTGATCAACGTTCGGCTAGCTCGGGTGTGCGATGAAGAACAAAAAAAACGTATTGCGTGGTCTGGTTCTAAAAGGCGCTTCAGTGGCTGTTCTGCTTGGCGGTTCGGGATTGGCCGCCGCCGACCAGTTTGGCGTGCAGATTGCCGGCGGCGTGGGCGATCACCACATCAAAAAACTCGATCTGGGCCTGGTTTGGGATCCGAACCTGACGTGGTGGCAGATCGGTGACTGGCATTTCTCGTTGATTGGCGAAGCGCACGTGGCGTGGTGGCATACCGACGAAGGAAATGTGCACGAGAATATCGGCGAAATCGGTGTGACGCCGATCATCCGCTTCATCAACGCGGCGGGACCGATTCGCCCTTATATCGAAGCGGGCGCCGGTGTCCGCCTGCTGACAAGTCCCAGAATTTCCTCTGACCTCACGCTCGCCACCGCGTTCCAGTTCGCCCCTATGGCGGGTGTCGGCGTGCAATTTGGCAGCCATCAGCATTACGAGGCGGGCTACCGTTTCCAGCATATTTCCAATGGCGGTATCAAAGAGCCGAATCCTGGTATAAATTTCCACCAGCTATATTTGCAATATAACTTCTGACGACCGTGGCCACGTTCGGCTTACCGGTGCAAGGGGCTGAGCAATGGCGGCAAAGATAATCGAAGCGATTCGCGGACTCGAGCGAGAACGCTTTCGTGCGATGGTCGACGGTGACGGGCAATCGCTCGATACGCTGCTCGCGGACAACGTGAGCTATGTCCATACGAACGGCAAGCGTGAGACGAAGCGACAGTTCATCGACGGGATTACCGCCGGGCGCCGCCGCTATCGGCAGATCGAGGTGCAGTCGCAGGAAGTGTTGCCGGTGGGGCGAGAGACCTGCGTCGTCACCGGGCGCGCGCTGATCGAAATGGAAGCGAACAACGGAGCGCTGCTGTTTCCGATCGCCTACACGGCGATTCACACACAGGAAGGTGGCCAATGGCGCCTGATCGCCTGGCAGGCGACCCGTTGCGCGATCGAGTGAGCCTTGTGAGCTCACCCCGTTTCGCAAGTCGCGCCGGGGAGCGCCTTGTGAGCGCTCGGACGGCATGACCGGATGGATTGCATCGGCCATGCTGAATTTGCCGCTTGGCGGGTCAGCCGGGCAGGTTTGGGTGCCATCGCGCTGCCCCAAGCGTTGCCGCAAGCGCGGTTCAGCCTGCCAGGCGCGGCTTTGCTCCCACTTCAGACCTCTCAGGCAGCTACACGCTGCAGATCCTCGTTTCTCCACCCTGACTGCTCCGCCGCCTCGCCCGCATACGGATGCCGTGGATGCACCGGGATCTGGTTGCAACGCTCGACCACGCGCCGCACTGCGTCGATATCGGAGAAGTCGAGGCCCGGGTCGACACCCTGCGAGTAAAGGTTCATCGCGACCGTAACCAGGTCCACGTTGCCGGTGCGCTCGCCGTTGCCGAACAGACATCCTTCGACGCGATCCGCGCCCGCCAGCAGCGCCAGTTCCACAGCGGCCACGGCGGTGCCGCGATCGTTATGCGGATGCACCGACAGCACGATGCTGTCGCGATAGCCGAGATTGCGATCCATCCATTCGATCTGATCGGCGAACACATTGGGTGTCGCGGCCTCGACGCTCGCGGGCAGGTTGACGATCATCTTGTGGTCGCGCGTGGGCCGCCACGTCTGCGCAACCGCGTCGCATACTTCGCGCGCGTACGGGAGTTCGGTCGTGTTGAAGGTTTCGGGCGAATACTGGAATGTCCAGTAGGTATTGGGCCGCGCGGCTGCGTATTCCTTGATGAGGCGCGTGCCTTCCACCGCCAGCGCCTTGATTTCGTCCTTCGACTGGTTGAAGACGATCTTGCGAAACGACGGGCAGATCGCGTTGTACAGATGCACGATGGCGCGCGGCGCGCCCTCCAGCGATTCGAACGTGCGCGCGATCAGTTCGGCGCGTGAGGGCACGAATACTTCGATCGTCACGTCGTCGGGAATGCGCTGTTCTTCGATCAGTGTGCGGACGAAATCGAAGTCGGTTTGCGAGGCCGACGGAAAACCGACTTCGATCTCCTTGAAGCCGATCGCCACCAGCATCTCGAAGAACTCGAGCTTTTGCGCGGCGTTCATCGGTTCGATGAGCGCCTGGTTGCCGTCACGCAGATCGGTGCTCATCCAGATCGGCGCCTGGTTGATCGTGCGGCTTGGCCATTTGCGGCCGGTGAGGCGCACAGCGGGGAAGGGACGGTATTTTTCAGCGGGATTGCGCAACATGATGAGCCTCGTTCGTTGTGTCGTATGCGAAAGGGAGTGGCCGCGAGCGGCTGGCGGGTTGCCACAGATGCACGGCTTGCCAGCCGGTGGCTAGCGGTACCAGCGAACGGGCGCGAACGAACAACGTCATGGTGACGGCGATAGCGAACGTGGATGATGCCCATGCAACGTGCATTTGACCCTCGCGCTTCGTCCGAACGGTAAACGGACGAATGCAAACGACTACAGGTTGTGAAGAACTACGGTCGGGGGTGAGACGGTCACTGAGAGGAACTGCGGAACTGCTTTGAGGACCGCGCTTTGGGCAACTCACCTGGAAAATCAGGCTGCCGACGCGCGGCGCTACGTCTGACTTACGCTAGACGTAGCGATAGGGGCCGCGCTAGGCGGCCGGAGGTAATTCGGAGGGTGTTCGGAAGGGAACGCATAGGTCTAATGTATGACGGCTCGCAGCGGCGTGTCAACCCGCGGCTGTCATCTTCGCGCGGCTGTGCGATGCCACGGGCGCTGCGTTCCAATCACGCCGCGCACATTACACGGGTATTCTCGCGACATCGACGATCAGTTCCACTTGCCGTTCGATCGCGCTCGGGACGGGCGCTTCGCCGCGCAACACGGCGTCGATCCATGCGGCTGTGGTCGGGGCATCGCGAGCTTCGGGCAGGTCGACTTCAGGCGCGTCGGGCGACGAGCGCTCGTGCGGCACACGTGTCTCGCAGATGCCATCGTGCAGCCAATCTACCTGCACCTGGCGCCGCGTGTCGGCCACCGCTTCGCCTTCGGTGCCGCGCGCGAGCAGGGCGCCACCCGCTGCGGCGTCAGGGTGCGTGTTGAACAACTGCGTGAGACTGTCGCGATACGGCGGATGCGTGTAGTTCACGAGCCTCAGCCCGGCGGGCGCGAACGGCTGCAGGATTTTCACGAGCGTATGGGTCGAATTGCGCACGCCCATCCGCCGACGCAGCGAGAGCAGGCGCGCAAGCTTCGGCGCGAGGACGTCGATCGGCGCGAATGCGAGACGCCGCTCGGCGAGACCGTCTTCGATATCGGCGTGCGATCGCGCGTGCGGGATCTGCAGATGCGTGAAGATTTCGGCGCTCGTCACGCGGCCTGGATCTTCGGTGACGCCATGCACCAGCACGGGCACCCCTTCGCGTGCCAGCAGCAGCGCGAGCAGCGGCACCAGGTTGGGCTGTTTGCGCGCGCCGTTGTACGTGGGTATCGATACGGGCCGGAATGCCGCGTGCGGCAGATGAATCGGTTCGAACGACGCCTGCGCGCTGGCCAGCATGGCGGCGAGCTCGTCGGCGGTTTCGCCTTTCACGCGATACGCGAGCAGCACGGCGCCGAGTTCGAGATCGGACACGCGACCGTCGAGCATCGCGGTGTAAAGCGCGCGCGTGTCTTCAGCAGTCAGGGCGCGGGCGCCGTTCGGGCCTCGGCCGATTTCCTTGATATAGCGGGCGCAGGGGAAAGGGTTGGCGGTGTCGGCGAGGTCGGTCATCGGGCGCAGTGGGGCGGGTGGCGTGCCGCCTTGGAGCGGTCGGCCACGGTATTCAAAGGAGGCTATCCAGTGTGAGTATCGCATCTATAGCGATCCGGGGGCTGGCGGTCCGGCGAGTCGATGCGCCGGGGGCGCTGGTCTGCGCGCGCCAATGCCGATCCGCTGCATCGCGCTTTGCTGCGCGTTACACTCGATGTTTTATCGCCGCGCGGGCGCGGCGCAATCCAGAAAACGGAGAACGGGATGAGTTACGTATTTGCACCCGCACCGGTTGTCGCGGTGCCGGTCGTGGGGTCCAGCGAGCAGTTCGCGGTGCGTCGCATCTACTGTGTGGGCCGCAACTACGAGGCGCACGCACGCGAGATGGGGCATGATCCCGACCGCGAGCCGCCGTTCTTCTTCGCCAAGCCGGCCGATGCCGTGTTGTATGTCGCGCCTGGCGCGACCGGCGAATTCCCCTATCCCTCGCAATCGACGAACGTCCACTTCGAGATGGAACTGGTGGCGGCGATCGGCAAAGGCGGCAAGAACATCCCGGCCGAAAGCGCGCTCGACCACGTGTACGGTTATGCACTCGGTCTCGACATGACACGCCGCGATCTGCAGGCCGAAGCGAAGAAGCTGGGCCGTCCGTGGGATACCGCGAAGGGCTTCGATCATTCGGCGCCGCTCGGCCCGATCCATCCGGTCACGACGGTCGGCCATGTCGGCAAGGGTGCGATCTGGTTATCGGTGAACGGCGAGGAAAAACAGAATTCGGACGTGTCGCAACTGATCTGGTCGGTGGCCGAGACGGTCGCCTATCTGTCGACGCTGTTCGAACTGCAGCCGGGCGATCTGATCTTCACCGGCACGCCGGAAGGCGTCGGCGCCGTGGTGCAGGGCGATCTCATGAAGGGCGGCGTGGACGGGCTCGGCGAACTCAGCGTACGCGTCGTCTGACGAGCGGTGGGGGAGACACATAACATGAAGCTCTACAGCTATTTCCGCAGCTCGGCGTCCTATCGCGTGCGCATCGCGCTGAACGTGAAGAATCTGCCGTACGACTATGTGCCGGTGCACCTCGTGCGCGACGGCGGCGAGCAGTTGAAGCCCGAGTATCGCAAGGTGAATCTGGACGGTATCGTGCCCACCTTCGTCGACGGCAACGAAGTGATGCCGCAGTCGCTCGCGATCATCGAGTATCTGGAGGAAACGCATCCGGAGCCGCCGCTCTTGCCTGGCACGCCGGCCGAGCGTGCCTATGTGCGCTCGGTGGCGTTGCAGGTGGCTTGCGAGATTCATCCGCTGAACAATCTGCGCGTGCTGAAATACCTGAAACACACGCTGTGTGTCGACGACGACGCGAAAGACGCGTGGTACAAGCATTGGGTCGAAGCGGGTTTTGCCACGCTCGAGGCGCATCTGGCGGGCGATTCGCGCACCGGCAAGCTGTGTTTCGGCGACACGCCGACACTGGCCGACGCCTGTCTGATTCCGCAGGTATTCAACGCCCAGCGCTTCAAGGTGGATACGGCGAAGTTTCCGACGATTCAGCGCATCTACGATCACGCGATGCAACTCGACGCGTTCGCTCGTGCCGCGCCCGGTGTTCAGCCCGACGCAGAATGACGCGGTGGTTTGAATGAAAAAAGGGCGCTCGGAATGAGTGCCCTTTTTGCTGGTTCGGCGAAGAAGCGTGCCGGGTTCAACCGCCCAGCAACGCGTCCGAAAACTCTTCCGCGCTGAACGGTTGCAAGTCTTCCACCTTTTCGCCGACACCGATGAAGTACACCGGAATCGGACGCTGCCGCGCAATCGCAGCCAGGATGCCGCCCTTCGCCGTGCCGTCGAGTTTGGTGACGATCAGGCCGGTGAGGCCGAGTGCGTCGTCGAAGGCCTTCACTTGCGCGAGGGCGTTCTGGCCGGTGTTCGCGTCGATCACCAGCAATACTTCATGCGGCGCGCCGTCTTGCGCCTTGCCGATCACGCGCTTCACCTTGCGCAGTTCTTCCATCAGATGCAGCTGGGTCGGCAGACGGCCGGCCGTGTCCGCCATCATGACGTCGATCTTGCGCGCACGCGCGGCGCCCACCGCGTCGAAAATCACAGCAGCCGGGTCGCCGCTTTCCTGCGACACCACGGTCACGTTGTTGCGCTGGCCCCAGATGGCGAGTTGTTCGCGCGCGGCGGCGCGGAAGGTGTCGCCCGCAGCCAGCAGCACCGACTGCTCGAAGCTTTGCAGATGTTTGGCGAGCTTGCCGATGCTGGTGGTCTTGCCCGCACCGTTGACGCCCGCGATCATCATGACCAGCGGTTGTGCGCGGCCGAGCATCAGCGATTTTTCCAGTGGCTTGAGCAGGTCGATTAGCAGCGTGCGCAGTGCCGTTTTCACCTGCTGAGGATCGGTGAGGCGCTCGGCGCGGACTTTCTCGCGCAACGATTCGAGCAGGAATTCGGTGGCTTCGACGCCCGCATCCGACATCAGCAGTGCGGTTTCGAGTTCTTCGTACAGATCCTCGTCGATCTTCGTGCCGACGAAAATGCCGGTCAGACTCGAACTCGTTTTCGAGAGACCGGTCTTCAGGCGCGTGAGCCAGGAGCGCTTGGCGCTCGCGTCCTGCTGCGGGGGCGGGACGATTTCGACGGTTTCGAGCGCGGGGACTTCGGACTCGTTTTTGGAGGCTGCGGCAGGCGGTTGCGTGTCGACGACGTGAGCCGGAGGAGCCGCCGGGCGCGGCGCGGACGGCGCGACGGGCGTTGCCGGCGCCTCTACGGCGGGTTCGGGCGCCTCGGCTTCCGGCGCCGTCTGCGATTCTTCTGGCGCGTTATCGGACTCTTTCGAACCCTTGAATCGTTTGAAAAAGCTGAACATGATCTGGCGTGGTGAGAGCGCGCGCCGATGCGCGCAGCCGGGACAGGCCCGTGGGAGCGGCAGGCAGCGTTGCGATGCGGGATGCAAGGCGCTGGAAGCCGCACATTTTATCAGGCGCGCCGCCGCCCGTCGTATTGGCCGAACGGCCAGGCTGGACGCCATGCGCCCCTGTGGTAACGTTGGCGCTCCAGTCCGCTCGCCTCGGCGTCGCGGGCACCCCTATCACGTAATCGAAACTGCATGCCCCGTTCTGCTCCTTCACGCGCCCATGGCGCTTCGTCTAAAGGCGGCAAGCCGCACGCCATCCGTATCATCGGCGGCGACTGGAAGCGCACGCCGCTGCCCGTGCTCGACCTCGACGGCCTGCGTCCCACGCCCGACCGTGTGCGTGAAACCCTGTTCAACTGGCTTGGCCAGCGGCTGGACGGCCTGCGCTGCCTCGATCTGTTCGCCGGTAGCGGCGCACTCGGCTTCGAGGCCGCCTCGCGCGGCGCGGCGCGGGTGCTGATGGTCGAGCGCAATGCGCGGGCCGCCAGCCAACTGCGCGCGAATCAGGAACGCCTGGCGGCGCGTACGATCGAGATCGCGGAGGCCGACGGCTTGCGCCTCGCGGCGAGCCTCGCCCCCGGATCGTTCGATGTGGTTTTTCTCGATCCGCCGTTCGACGGCGATCTGCTCGGCAAGGCGCTCACGCTGGCCGTGCCGTTGCTGAGCCCGGAAGGTTTTCTGTATGTGGAAGCGGGCGACGCGCTCGAGCTCGAAGGAAACGAGACGCTCGCCGGTTGGGAAATCGTGCGGCAAGGCAAAGCGGGCGCTGTCCACTTTCATTTGCTGCAGCGCCAAAATAAGGAATAATGCGCGTTCCAAAACAAGCAGCGGACGGTTACCGTCACGCATGCGGTCGGTGCCAAATGCGTCGCGTGGACGCTTTGACGTGCCCATTTGTCTGAAGAGAGGAGAAGTCTCATGGTAGTCGCCGTGTACCCGGGCACGTTCGACCCGCTGACGCGCGGTCACGAAGACCTCGTTCGACGCGCATCGAGCATTTTCGATACGCTGGTGGTGGGCGTTGCCGATAGCCGCAACAAGAAGCCGTTCTTCTCGCTGGAAGAGCGACTCGACATCGCGCATGAAGTGCTCGGGCACTACCCGAACGTTCAGGTGATGAGCTTCAAAGGGCTATTGAAGGACTTTGTTCGCAACAATAACGCGCGGGTGATCGTGCGTGGCCTGCGCGCCGTATCGGATTTCGAATATGAGTTCCAGATGGCCGGCATGAATCGCTATCTGCTGCCGGACGTCGAAACCATGTTCATGACGCCGTCTGATCAATACCAGTTCATTTCGGGCACCATCGTGCGTGAAATCGCGCAATTGGGCGGCGACGTCAGCAAGTTCGTATTCCCCTCCGTCGAAAAACGGCTGAAGGAGAAGGTTGCCGCGCTGGATTCGAATAACGGCGCTTCGGCGGGACAACCGTAACCGGCGTAAACTGTCGGATCGACGGATCAAAGTCGGCTTCGGCCGGCGCGAAGTGAGTGAAGTATGGCCTTGATGATTACCGACGAGTGCATCAATTGCGACGTGTGCGAGCCCGAGTGCCCGAACGACGCGATTTCGATGGGCCCGGAAATCTACGTGATCGACCCGAAGAAATGCACCGAGTGTGTCGGCCATTTCGACGAGCCGCAGTGCATTCAGGTGTGCCCAGTCGAGTGTATTCCACGCGACCCCGAGCATCTGGAGACGGCTGAAGGTCTGATGGCGAAGTACCACGCGCTACAGGCTGCGAAGGGCGCGTGAGAGTTTGAATGGTGATGAACGGCGAGGCGGTTGCTTCGCCGTTTTTTTTGCAGCTGCACCGCTGTGTGTCACGCGCGAGGGTATCCCGGGCGCTACCCGATGTAAGTGCTGAAAATGTCGTGCAGCGTAGCCAGCAGAATGTCGCATTCGGCGTCGGTACCGACCGAGATTCGCAGATGCTGGTCGATTCGCGCTGCCTTGAAGTGGCGCACGAAAATTTCCTTTTCCCGTAGCCGTGCCACGAGCGTCGCGGCGTCGTAGCCTTCGTGGCGCGCGAACAGCAGATTCGCTGCCGACGGCACCACCTCGAAGCCCAACGCCGTCAAGCCCGCGGCCAGGCGCTCACGGCTCGCAATGACCTTGGCGCAATTGTCGCGGAACCACGCATCGTCCTCGTACGCCGCGATGGCCGCGACTTGCGCCAGGCGGTCGAGGGGATACGAGTTGAAGCTGTCCTTCACGCGGTTCAGTGCGTCGATCAGTTCCGGATTGCCGAACGCGAAGCCGACACGCATGCCCGCCAGCGAACGCGACTTCGATACCGTTTGAATCACCAGCAGGTTGGGATAGCGGTCGATCAGTGCGATGGCCGATTCGGCGCCGAAATCGACATAGGCCTCATCGATTACCACGACCGATCCGGTGTTTCTTGCCACCAGGCGTTCGATATCGGCGAGCGGAAGTGGCCGGCCAGTCGGCGCGTTCGGGTTCGGGAACAGTACGCCGCCGTTAGGCGCTGTGTAGTCGTCGACATGGATGGCGAAGCTGTCGTCGAGCGCGATGGTCCGATAGTCGACTTCAAAGAGCCGCGCGTAGGTCGGGTAGAAGCTGTACGTGATATCCGGAAACAGCAACGGTTGGTCGTGCTTCAGCAATGCCTGAAAGGTCAGGGCGAGCACTTCGTCCGAACCGTTTCCCGCGAACACCTGCTCCGGGCGAATGCCGTGGTATGCGGCTACCGTTTCGCGTAACTTGCGCGCCGTTGGATCGGGATAGCGCCGCAGCGACTCGCCCGCTTCGCCCAGTTCCCGCCGAATCGCTTCAAGCACGCGCGGCGACGGCGGATAGGGATTCTCGTTGGTGTTCAGCTTGACCGGATGCGCAACCACGGGCTGTTCGCCGGGCACATACGGCGTCAGATGGTGAACGATGTCACTCCAGTAGCGGCTCAAGCGATTCTCCTGTCGATGGCGATACGGGCGATACGGGCGATACGGCGATACGCGCGCTCAGGGATTATTGCGATGCAGTTGCATCGTTGCCCGTTCAAGCTCGCCTTGGATGATCTGCGGCATTACCGCCAGCGCGCGTTCGATCGACGCATCGATTACGTCCTGCTCCTCCCGCCGCGGCGGCTTCAGCACGTAATTGGCGACGTCCGGCTTGGCGCCGGCTCGCGCGCTTTCGGGAATCAGGTCGCGCGGATGACCGATGCCGATCCGCAGCCGCCAGTACTGTTGGGACGACAGATGCGCGGTGATGTCCTTCAGCCCGTTATGGCCGCCGCTACCGCCGCCCAGCTTCAGCTTGACGCTGCCGGGCGGCATATCGAGTTCGTCGTGCGCGACCAGAATTTCGTCTGGAAGAATCTTGAAGAATTGCGCAACCGCCACGACCGACTGCCCCGAACGGTTCATATAAGTCTGCGGTTGCAGCAAATGCACTTCTTCGCCGTGAAGCCGGGCCTTCGCATAGAAACCGTGGAAGCGCCGCTCGTCGCGCAGCGTTGTGCCTGCTTCGCGCGCCAGTTGATCGACCAGCCAGAAGCCGGCATTGTGGCGCGTCGTGGTGTATTCAGCGCCCGGATTGCCGAGCCCGACGATCAGCTTGATCATGATTGCGTAGGTCCATCTGGCCTCGGCGTCGAACGCGGCCGAGCCGAAAAAAACCGAAAAAAAACCCGCCGGGGCGAACCTCGGCGGGTCACATCGACCGTTTCATTGAAACGGATCGAGAGGATTGCTCGCTCAATGCAGCTTAAGCAGCCGGCTTTTCGCCTTCGCCTGCAGCAGCAGCGGCGTCGCCTTCAGCGATTGCGCCAGCCGGGATCGTTGCCAATGCGACGACCGGGTTTTCTGCTTCAACGTGAGCAACCAGTGCCACGCCTGCCGGCAGGACGATGTCCTTAGCGTGCAGCGATTGGCCTGCTTCGATCTTCACCAGGTCGACTTCGAGGAATTCCGGCAGTGCCGACGGCAGGCACTCGATTTCGATTTCGTTGATGACGTGCGAGATCACCGCGCCCGACAGCTTAACCGCCGGGTTGGTTTCCTGGTTCATGAAGTGCAGCGGCACCTTGGTGTGCAGCTTCTTCTTCGCGTCGACACGTTGGAAGTCCACGTGCAGCACGAGCTGACGGAACGGGTGGTATTGCACGTCGCGCAGCAGAACCTGTTGCGACTTGCCGGCCACTTCCAGTTCGAGGATCGACGAATGGAAAACTTCTTTCTTCAGCGCGTGCCAAAGTGCGTTGTGGTCCAGTTCGACCAATTGCGTTTCAGCACCAGCGCCATATACGATGCCCGGGGTCTTACCCGAGATACGCAGGCGGCGGCTCGCACCCGTACCTTGCAAAGAACGCTCGAAAGCGACTACTTTCATGTTGAATCTCCAATGCACTGCCCGCGACCAGGCAGTAAAAACGGGGCCTCCAAGCCATTACGGCTGAGGCCCCAGAGCGATGGCACGAACCTTCGTTCGTTCATGCCAATTGTGCAAAAGTGCAGCGTGCGGTACTGCCATGCACGCTGCGCCTTCGCAAATACTTAACTTTCAGCGAACAGCGACATCACCGAATCGCCGCGGCGAATCCGCGAGAACGTTTCGGCGAGCAGGCCGGCGCTGGTCAGCGAACGGATCTTGGCGCACGAGCGGGCTTCATCGCCGAGCGGGATCGTGTCGGTGACAACGAGTTCGTCGAGTGCCGAAGCTGCGATACGCTCGCCTGCACCGCCCGACAGAACCGGGTGGGTGGCGTAAGCGAACACCTGCTTCGCACCGCGTTCCTTCAAAACCTGAGCTGCCTTGCAGAGCGTGCCTGCGGTGTCGACCATGTCGTCCATGATCACGCAGGTGCGGCCTTCGACTTCACCGATGATGTTCATCACTTCGGCAACGTTCGCCTTCGGGCGGCGTTTGTCGATGATCGCGAGATCGCAATTCAGCTGCTTGGCCAATGCACGGGCGCGCACCACGCCGCCGACGTCCGGCGAAACGACCAGCAGGTTCTCGTAGTTCTGCTTGCGCAGATCGCCGAGCAGCACGGGCGTAGCGTAGATATTGTCGACCGGGATGTCGAAGAAGCCTTGAATCTGGTCGGCGTGCAGATCCATCGTAATGATCCGCTCGACGCCGGCGATTTCCAGCATGTTCGCCACGATCTTCGCCGAGATGGCGACGCGCGCCGAACGCGGGCGTCGATCCTGACGGGCATAGCCGAAGTAGGGGATGGCTGCGGTGATCCGGCCAGCGGATGCGCGCTTGAGCGCATCGACCATGATCATCAGTTCCATCAGATTGTCGTTCGCCGGCGCGCAGGTGGACTGCAGGACGAAGACATCCTTGCCACGCACGTTTTCCTGAATCTCGACCTGGATTTCACCGTCCGAGAAACGGCTAACCATTGCTTTGCCGAGGGGAATACCGAGGATTTTGACGACTTCCTGTGCAAGCGCGGGATTTGCGTTGCCAGTAAAAACCATCAGGCCGTCATGGCTGCTCATCGTGCACCTACTTCAGGCTGGGGGCGAGGGAAATGCGAGAACTTTTGGCAGGGGAGGAAGGAGTCGAACCTTCGAATGCCGGAATCAAAATCCGGTGCCTTAACCAACTTGGCGACTCCCCTACACTAACTTTTAGCAGCACCGAACGAGGGAACGTTCGACGAAGCAAAACTTATGACGCGAAAGCAAAGAGTGGATGCTGATCGAGACTTGCAGTTACTGCGCTGTTCCATTCGCCCGGCAGCTTGGCTTGCGCCGCTTCTGCTTCAGCTTTGCTACGGAACGCTGCAAATACACTTGCACCTGATCCAGACATCCGCGCTGGTGCAATGTTTTCAAACCATCGCAACACTTGCGCTACTTCCGCGTATTTTCCCACTACAACCGGCTGCATGTCATTGCGGCCAAAACTTTCTGGCCAATCAGTGTTGCAGCTAAGTTCTGCAGGAAAGTCCGTAATTATGAGGGGTTTCGAATCTCTTGTCAACGCTTTTTCGGAAAAAATCGCTGCAGTTGGAACGTGAACCCTCGGTGTCACCACCAGGAAATGGCGCGGCGGCAATTGTACAACGTCTAAAGCTTCTCCGACACCCTGTGCAAACGCATTTTTCCCAAAAACAAAAAATGGCACGTCCGCACCGAGTTTCAACGCCAGCGCCTGCAACTCCAGTCGCGGCAAATCGAGTTTCCAGAGACGGTTCAGCGCGAGCAGCGTGGTGGCCGCATCGGAGCTGCCGCCGCCGAGGCCCGCGCCCATCGGCAGGCGCTTGTCGATTTCGATATCCACACCCTCGGGCGAGCCCGTATGCGCTTTCAGAAGCATGGCTGCTCGCACGGTGAGGTCGTGTTCCGGCGGCACGTCGGCGATTTCGGTGCTGCGCGTGACGAGGCCGTCATCGCGCCGCTTGAAGTGCAGGATGTCGCCCCAGTCGAGCAACTGGAAGACGGTTTGCAACGTGTGATAGCCATCCGGCCGGCGGCCGGTGATGTGCAGGAAGAGGTTGAGTTTCGCTGGTGCGAGGCAATCGCGCAGCGAATCGGTCGTTTCAATCATGAGTCAGGGCTACATGCGCCATAGCGGCGCCGAAGAAGCGGCAAGAGATGCTCGAACAGGCACGGCTGCCGAACTATTGATCCAGCACGAGCTTGATGTCGAGCGGCGGTTCCGAGCGGCTCAGATTCAGGCGCTTGACGCCAGTGGCCGGCGCGTCGGCATACGCCAGGTAATCGATCGTCCAGCCGTCCTGCGTAATCTGCTTGAGGTGCGAAGGCTGCTCCGGATCGTTCTCGGTCCTGGCGCGCGAAGTCGGCGCCGGCGAAGGCTGCAGCCAATAGCGCAACCCTTCGACAGGCAGCGCGAAACCGAGCGCGTTCTGCATCAGCGTGGAGACATTGTCGGCGGTGAGCGGTTGGCGGTTCGGCAGTTCGAGCGTGGCCGAGGCCGGCGACGAAGTCACGATGGCGAGCGTCTGGCCGAGCGGATTGCGCAATTGCAGGGTGACCGTGTCACCCGTTTCCTGCCAGGTGAAATTGCCATAGGCATTGCGCTGCTGGCCGTTCTGATCGTTGTACTGGATCGCGAAACGGCCTTGATAAGCACGCGAAGTCTGTGCCGTGACGGACGTTGCCGCATTCGACGTGGACGGCCCTTGCGGCTTGACCGATGCGCAACCGGCCAATGCGACAACCGCTGCCGCTACGAACCCGAGCGCCGCACCGCGAGGCGCCCGGGGAGAAAAAATCAAGCGGGAAAGACGCATCAAAGATCGTTTACCTGAAGACGTTGCAGCGTTTTGACCAGTGTGTCGTTGTCCGGTTCGAGCTTGCGCGCGTCGCGGAAAGCGGCGCGAGCCTGATCCTGCGCGCCGGTTTTCCACAACACTTCACCGAGGTGCGCGCCGATTTCGGCATTCGGCTGGAGGTCATAGGCTTTGCGCAGCAGCTTGATGGCATCTGACGTATCGCCCATCCGGTACTTGACCCAGCCGACGCTGTCCATGATGAATGCGTCGTTCGGCGCCAGCGACGAGGCCTTCTCGACCAGCTTGTCCGCTTCCGGCAGGCGCTGATTACGATCGGCCAGCGAATAGCCAAGCGCGTTGTAAGCCTGCGGATTGTCCGGCTGTGTCTGGATCAGCTTGCGCAGTTGCGCTTCCATGACATCGTAGTGGCCGGTCTTTTCGGCGGACATGGCGTAGTCGTAGGCGAGATCGGGATCGTCGGGGAAGGCTGCCGTTGCCTGCTGCAGGCGTGTTTCCGCTTCCGGGTAGCGCTTCGCATCGAACAGAATGGCCGCGTCGGTGCGTGCGACCAGCGCCTGGTCGCGCGGATCGGGTGCCTGCAGGCCGGCCAGCAGCTTGCGTGCGTCTTCGGTCTTGCCTTGCTTGGCAAGCAATTGCGCCCGCGTGATCTGCGCCGGCATGAATTGCTGGCTCGAGGGCGTGACCTTGTTCAGCCAGTCGCTCGCCGCCGCCTCGTTCTTCTGTTCGAGCGACAGTTGCGCAAGATAGATATACGCTTGGCCCGGATCGGCGCCCGGCGTTTTTTCGGCTTGCTGCGCGTACTGGGTCAGGTAGGTCTGCGCGTCGGTGAAATTCTTCTGCTGAATCTTGATCAGCGCGAGCGCCATCAGTGGCGTGAGGTCAGTCGCGTTGTTCTTGTGCATGATCTCGAACTGCTTCTGCGCGTCGTCCAGACGGTCGCTCGCGAGATACATCTGCGCGAGCGCGAGACGCGCGTCATGCGATTTCGGATTCTGCTGCACGTATTTTTCGAGCGACGCGATACCTTCCTTGCGCTCCTCCGGGCCCATTTGCGACAGCATCAGCGCGGCCGGCAAAAAATCTGGCTTGAGCGTGAGCGCCTGCTCGAGCGACTTGCGCGCGCCTGGCGCGTCGTCCGACACGAGTTGCTGGCGTGCGATAGCCAGTTGCGCTTCCGGCCGGTTCAGGTCGTTCTTCAGCAAGTCCTGCAGCACATGCAAACCGCCGATCCGGTTCGGACCGCGCGAGAGCAGCAACTGCAGCGCCAGAATCGCGCTGCCGCGATTGTCGGCAGGTACTTTCTCGAGTTCGCGGGCGAGGATCGGCGCGGCGTCGTCAGGTTTGCCGGACAGCACGAGCAGCGACGCGTCGAGTTGCGCGGCGCGTTCGGAATTCGGCGCATACTGCTGCCACAATTGCGCGGCGGCCAGCGCGTCCGACGGGCTTTGCGCAGCCAGCGCGATTTCCGTGGCGCGTTGCGCCATGCGCGGATCGTGCGTGTCGCGCGCGAGCGCGAGGTAGGTCTGATAGGCAGGCGCCGGCTGATCGCGCTGCAAGGCGACTTCAGCGGCGAGCACCTGAAATACGATCTGGCTGGACAGCGGCACGCCCGGCAGGGATTTCTGGTCTTCTGCCGTCGCCGGGCCGAGCGGGTCCGGCAGGGTGACCGACGTGTCATCCGAGTCTGGCGACGGGTCCTGCGCGTGCGCGGGCACGGCAGCCAGCGCCCAGACGGCGAGCGCGGCGGCACCGAGCATGCGGCGAGCGGACACGGCGTGCGGCACGCGGGATGCGCTAGCCGGGCGCTTCGAAAACAGCTTCACGAAGGACAAGTTCATGGAAATCCGTTCAATGTTTCGGACGATTGTAACGCGCTCGCTACAATAAGCGCACAACCACTCACGCAAGTTGCAGACCAGTTAGACATGCCAGAGTTGCCAGAAGTTGAGGTTACCCGAAGGGGAATCGAACCGTATGTGTCCGGGCGCAAGGTTGAACGCGTCGATGTGCGTACGCCCGCGCTGCGTTGGCCGATTCCGGCGGACCTTGCGAAAACCTTGCGTGGCAGCGTCGTGCGCAAGGTCGAACGGCGGGGCAAGTATCTGCTGTTCGAAATCGACGCAGGCTGGTTCATTGTGCATCTGGGCATGACGGGGACGCTGCGTGTGCTGCGCCATGTGCCGCGTCCGCCGGCTGCGGCGAAACACGATCACATCGACTGGATTTTCGACGAGTTCATTTTGCGCTATCGCGACCCGCGGCGCTTCGGCGCGGTGCTGTGGCATCCGCGCGAAGCCGGCGACGTGCTCGAGCATCCGCTGCTCGCGGGCCTCGGTGTCGAGCCGTTTTCGCCGGCATTCTCCGGCGCGTTGATGCATCGACTCACGCGTGGACGCAAGGTGTCGGTGAAGCAGGCGCTGCTGGCGGGGGAAATTGTGGTCGGCGTGGGCAATATCTACGCGTCCGAAAGTCTCTTTCGCGCCGGTATCCGGCCCACCACCGCGGCGGGCCGTGTCTCGCTCGTGCGCTACGATCTGCTGGCCGACGCGGTGCGCGTCACGCTCGCAGCAGCAATCGAGAAGGGCGGGAGCACGCTGCGCGATTTCGTCGGCAGCGATGGCGAAAGCGGTTATTTCCAGCTCGACTATTTCGTCTATGATCGCGCGGGGCTGCCGTGCCGCGTGTGTGGAACGCCGATCAAACAGATCGTGCAGGGGCAGCGTTCTACGTACTTCTGTCCCACTTGTCAGCGCTAAATTTTCGATGCCATCTCGTTTAAGTCCTTCCGCCTCGTCCGCAGCGCCTGCTTTCCCGGTCATGTCTGATTTTTCCGCGCGGCTGATTGCGTGGCAGCGCCAGCATGGCCGTCATGACCTGCCCTGGCAGAACACGCGCGATCCGTATCGCATCTGGCTGTCGGAAATCATGCTGCAGCAGACCCAGGTATCCACGGTGATTCCGTACTACGCCAAGTTTCTGGCGCGTTGTCCGGATGTGGCCTCGCTCGCCGCCGCGCCGGCAGACGATGTGATGGCGTTGTGGGCCGGCCTCGGCTATTACTCGCGCGCCCGCAATCTGCATCGCTGCGCGCAGGTGGTTGTCGAGCAGCATGGCGGCGCGTTTCCGGCGTCGGCCGACGAGCTCGCCGAACTGCCGGGCATCGGCCGCTCGACGGCAGCGGCGATTGCCTCTTTCGCGTTCGGCGCGCGCGCCACGATTCTCGACGGCAACGTCAAGCGTGTGTTGGCGCGGGTGTTCGGCGTCGAAGGTTTTCCGGGAGAAAAGAAAGTTGAGAACGCGATGTGGACGCTGGCCGAATCGCTGCTGCCGTCCAACGCATCGGACGACGAGGTCAGCGCATACACGCAAGGCTTGATGGACCTCGGCGCAACGTTGTGCGTGCGCGGCAAGCCGGACTGCCTGCGCTGCCCGTTCGCCACCGACTGCGTGGCCAACGTGACCGGACGTCAGCGTGAACTGCCGACGGCGCGTCCGAAGAAAGCTGTGCCGACGCGCCGCACGTGGATGCTGGTGCTGCGCGACGGTAACGCCGTGATGCTGGAAAAGCGGCCGCCTTCCGGCATCTGGGGCGGCTTGTGGAGCCTGCCCGAAGCCGCCGACGAAACCGCGCTCGCCGAGCGTGCGCGTGCCTTCGGCAGCGACGGCGCGGTCTCGCCGCTCGCGCCGCTGACGCACGTCTTCACGCATTTCAAGCTGGATATCGAACCGCGGCTCGCTGAACTGGATCGCGGTGTGGGCGCATTGGCCATGCTTGGCGACGCAGACACCGCATGGGTCGCGTTAAGCGATCTCGATTCGTTCGGTGTACCCGCGCCGGTGCGCAAACTACTGGATAGTTTGCAGGGCTCGCTGCTCTAGCCGGGTGCAACAAAAAAGCACGTCACATTAAAGCAACTGGTGCTGCTGCATATAGTGATGAACCACATCGATTCGCGCGCCGGCGTCCTGCAATTCCATCAGTTTTTGCCTTGCACGAAGGGCGATCGGCAACACCTCGGCGAGACGGTTCGACACCCATGACGGATCTTCCAGCCTGAACGGCTCCGCGAACGGCAAACTGTCCGGATCACGTTCGCGGATGGTGGCGATAATCCGTTCAAGCACTTCCGCGCACGCGCCGAATTTGGCCAGTTGCTCATTGCCTTCGAGCGGTATGTCTTCTCCGATCGGTTCCGCCATGCCGACCAGCAAGCCGCTGCTTTCCACGCGATGCGACAGCAGGCGGAACCGCCGCGTGCCGCGTGCCCGAATCAGCAGCATGCCGAAGGCCTCGACATCGCACTCTTCGATTTCGGCGAGACAGCCAATTGCTTCGGGCACCGAAGGCTCTTCGGCGCGCGCCACCTCGGCGCCGCTTTTCAGCAGACATACGCCGAACGGCGTTTTGTCACGCAGACAGTCGCGCGCCATATCGAGGTAGCGCGCTTCGAAGATTTTCAGCGGCAGCAGTCCGTCGGGAAACAGCACCGTATGCAGCGGAAACAGCGGCACATCGGCAAGCACAGTAGAAGAAGACATGGCGCAACGCTTCGAGTTGAGGCCGCGCGATGCGGCCGGTTAAGCCACTAACTTCGATGATGCGTCGGCGTGAACCGGTGCATCGCGGTGCCGCACAATGACATTCGCCGACGTTGCGAGACGCGCGGCGAGCGTCTCTGCAATGAATACCGAGCGGTGCTGGCCGCCCGTGCAACCGATCGCGACCGTCAGATAACTGCGGTTGTCGTCACGGAAATGCGGCAGCCATTTGGCAAGAAACTTTTCGATGTCGTCGATCATTTCATGCACGACCGGCAGCGCGTCGAGAAAATCCCGCACCGGTTTGTCGAGACCGGTGAGCGGCCGCAATTCATGATCGTAGTACGGGTTCGGCAGCGTGCGTACATCGAAAACATAATCGGCGTCGAGCGGCACGCCGCGTTTGAAGCCGAAAGACTCGAACATCAGCACGAGCCCGGCATCTTCCTGCTCGATGAAGCGTTTGACCCACGCACGCAGCACGTTCGCGCGCAGATTGCTGGTGTCGATCTGATGGCCGAATTCGGCGAGGCCCGCCACGAGTTCGCGTTCGCGTTCGATCGCTTCGGCGAGCGATGTCAACAAGCCGACGTCCGCGTCGTGCGCGGTGGAACCGGACAGCGGATGGCGGCGGCGCGTTTCGGAGAAGCGTTGAATCAGCGACTGCGTGCTTGCGTTCAGGAAAAGTACGCGCACGTCGTGGGCGCGCGACAGGTCGCGGATCATCGCGGGCATTTCGTCGAGCGAGGCGCTCGAACGCGCGTCGATGGAGACCGCGAGGCGTTCCTGGCCGTCGTCGGCGAGATAGTTGGCGAGTTGCGGCAAAAAACGCGGCGGCAGATTGTCGACACAGTAATAGCCTGCGTCTTCAAGCGCGTTCAGGGCAACTGATTTGCCGGAGCCGGAAATACCGGTGATCAGGATTATGCGCATGGAGTCGTGAAATCCGTACAGTTCATCATAGCATCTGGTCCCCGTGCGCGGGCCGCCGCAGCCTGCCGTTGGCTGCGGGCGTTGCACGGTGCCGCACGGGTGCCGCGGGGTGCGGATTCAGATCAATTTGCCGGGAAACTGGCTGTCCGGGTCCTGCATGGCGAGGCGCTGACGATCCATGAAGTCACGCAGCGTATCGATGCCGCGTAGTTGCAGGATCGTATTGCGCACGGCTGCTTCGACCAGAACCGCGAGGTTGCGGCCGGCCGCCACCTGAATCGTGACTTTGCTGATCGGCAAGCCGAGCACGTCGACGGTTTGGCTTTCCAGCGGCAGGCGCTGAAATTCGCCGTCGGGACGGCGCACCAGTTGCACGATCAGTTTCAGCTTCATTTTGCGGCGCACCGCGGTTTCACCGAAGATCGTCTTGATGTCGAGCAGGCCGAGACCGCGCACTTCGAGCAGGTTTTGCAGCAGCGGCGGGCAGCGCCCTTCGACAAAATCCGGCCCGAGGCGCACGAAATCCACCGCGTCGTCGGCAACGAGGCCGTGGCCGCGGCTGATCAGTTCCAGCCCGAGTTCGCTCTTGCCGAGACCGGAATCGCCGGTGAGCAGCACGCCCATGCCGAGAATGTCGAGAAACACGCCGTGCAGCGTGGCGCGCGGCGCGAGAATGCGCGACATGTAGAGGCGCAGGCTGTCGATCACCGCGGCGGCGGACATCGGCGTGGTGAAGAGCGGCGTGGACGAGCGCGTGCAGCGCAGCACCAGTTCCGGCGGAGCGGCGACGCCGCCGGCCACCACCAGAAACGGCGGCTCCAACGCGATCAGTTCGGCCATGTGGCGCGAGCGGTCCTCGTCGGTTTGGCGCTTGTAGTAGTCAATTTCGGCGTCGCCGAGCACTTGAATCCGGTTCGGGTGGATCAGGTTCAAGTGGCCGACCAGGTCGGCGCTCGAGGTGGCATTGGCGACCGATTCCGAAGAAAAGCCGCGCTCCCAGCCTTCATGCCCCGTCAGCCAGCTCAGCTTCAGCGTGGCGGCGTTGTCGTCGAAAATGCTTTGGGCGTTGATGCTGGACGTATCCATGAGTCAGTGACTCCCGTGTGGACCGCTTGCTTGGGGAAGAGGCGGCCGCGCTAACGCGGGCCGCGTACCTTGCCTGGCTGTACCCGCACGCTGACGGGAAACCGGGTGAATAAGCGACGTGCGGATAACCGCCGCTGCATCAAGGTTGCCACTGAGTGAGCAGGCGATGCAACGATTCGCGGTCTTCTTCCGTGTGCAGGCGCTCGCGGGCTTCGCGATCGGACAGCAACTGAGCGATTTCCGAAAGAATTTCGAGGTGCTGCTGGGTGGCCTGCTCGGGCACGAGCAGGAAGATCAGCAGCGAGACCGGCTGACCGTCGGGCGATTCGAAGGGGATGGGTTCGGCAAGACGGACGAATGCGGCGAGCGGCTGCTTCAAGCCTTTGATCCGGCCGTGCGGAATCGCGACGCCTTCACCAAGCCCTGTCGATCCGAGGCGCTCGCGCGCGAACAGATTGTCAGTGACCGTGCTACGGGCGATGCCGTTCTGGTTCTCGAAGATCAGGCCCGCTTGCTCGAACACGCGCTTCTTGCTGGTGACCGATAGTCCGACGACGACGTTCTCGAGGGGAAGAAATTTGGCTAAACGATTCATGTTGACAGGCGAAAACGTGGCCTGGGTTCTCCTCACTGGGGCGTTTGAGTGATGTTCCATTCGTTTGATGCTCACGGCGACGTGCGTTGGAGTCCGAAAGCGCAGGACGCCGGCCGACCGATTTCCGTTTGAGCTAACTTTGACCCCGATGGTAACCGGAACATTATAGAACAGGGTAGCCATGGATGGTGCGGCGCGCCATCCATGCATCATGGGTTTATTCGCAGGATTGATCCGGTCCGTGCCGTTGCGAGAAAAAGGTGGCCCGAAACGAAAAACCGCCCGGTTTCGGGCGGTTTGGCTGGTACAGGCAAGAGAGGAAAACGAAGGAAAGTAACGAAGCCTTCTAATCTTCCTTATTGCGGCGGCACGTCCAGTATCGGTGCCGGCTGGTACTTGATCGCATCGTGCTGATGGCCCTGCAGCCGATCCTTGTGGCGTATCACCTGCCGGTCGAGCTTGTCGATCATCAGATCGATCGCAGCGTAGAGATCGCTGTCACAGCTCTCGACAAAGATATCTTTGCCCTTCAGATGCAGGTTGATTTCAACCTTTTGACGCTTTTCCTTTTCCTTATGGTTGTCGACCGAGAGGACCACACTGCCGTCGATGACCTGATCAAAATGTCTTAGCACCCTATCCAGTTTGGTGATCACGTATTCGCGCAACGCAGGCGTTACTTCGAGGTGGTGTCCACTGATCTGCAGATTCATAGTGCTTCTCCAAGCTAGAGGCCGCTTGTTCCGCACGATGACGAAGGTCCGGTCGATCTGTCGGCTTGCCTGAGTCGCCCCCCGGTGACTGACTTCTGGCAGGTCGCATCGGCCGGCCTGTCCGCCAACTGCGGAGCGGCCGGTAAATGCCCGTCGCGGGAGGCGGCGGGCTACAGAGACTTGCGCAGGTTAACTGCCGGAATCTTGAGCGCTTCGCGATACTTCGCAACGGTACGCCGTGCGACCACGAAGCCCTGTTCCGCCAGCAGTTCGGCTATGCGGCTGTCTGAAAGAGGAGATTTCGGGTTTTCCGCTCCTATCAGTTGCTTGATGAGCGCGCGAATCGCCGTTGAAGAGGCCGCGCCGCCCGTGTCAGTCGAAACGTGTGATCCGAAGAAGTACTTAAATTCAAGCGTCCCGAATGGGGTCAGCATGTATTTACCGGTTGTCACACGGGAGACAGTTGACTCGTGTAGGCCCAGCGTATCAGCAATTTCTCGCAAAACCAAGGGGCGCATGGCAATTTCGCCATGCACAAAAAAGCTCTTTTGACGCTCGACAATGGCTTGCGCGACCCGGAGGATCGTTTCGAAACGCTGCTGGATATTCTTGATCAGCCAGCGTGCTTCCTGAAGTTGCTGGCGCAACGATCCGCTGCCCGGATCGCCGCGGTTATTGCGCAGAATATTCGCGTACAGATGGTTGATGCGCAGCTTCGGCACCACCTCCGGATTCAGTTCCGCCTGCCAGCCCTGTGCCGTTTTACGCACCATGATGTCCGGCACGACATAGTCTGCTTCCGCCTTGCCGTAAGCAGCGCCCGGAAACGGTTCGAGCGAGCGGATCAACACGTGCGCGTCGCGTAGATCGTCGTCGTTCGCCTTCAGGTGCTTGCGCAGGCGCGTGAAATCGCGCGCCGCGAGCAGTTCCAGATGATGGGCGACGATGTCGAGCGCAAGCGTGCGCGTAGACGAGTGTTCGAGCCGCAGCAATTGCAGCTTGAGACATTCCGACGCGGAGCGCGCACCAACCCCTGCCGGGTCGAAGCTATGCAGCAGCGCAAGCGCGGCGTTCATTTCGTCGAGATCGACCTCGAGTTCTTCGGGCAGGTCGCTCAGCACTTCCTCGAGCGTGGCGGCGAGATAGCCGTCGTCGTCGAGTGATTCGATCAGGAAGGTGATCAGCGCGCGGTCGCGCTGGCTCGCCTGCGTGACGCGAAGTTGCGCCATCAGGTGATCGCGTAGCGAGGTGCTCGATTCGTGGATTTGCAACGGCGGCAGATCGTCGTCGTCTGAGGCATTGCCGGAGCGGCCGTAGTCGCCGAGATCCCATTGCGACGCGTCGCCGTTGCTGTCGCCCGAAAGGCCGTTGTACTCGTCGACACCCTGCGGCTCGCCATTTTCGGCGCGCTCGCTGCTGCTGGTGGACGAAGACGACGTATTGCCGCCCATCTGGTCGGGCGGTGCGGAGGAGTTGGGCGCCTGGGCGATCAGCGAGCCGTCGGCCGCCACGCGCAGGGGGCTCGCGATCCAGTCGTCCTCATTCTCGAGGAGCGGATTCTGCGAGATCGCCATTGCGACTTCCTGCTGCAATTCGAGCGTGGACAGCTGAAGCAGCCGGATGGACTGCTGCAGTTGCGGCGTCAGCGCAAGATGCTGCGATAGGCGGAGTTGGAGGCTGGCTTTCATGGCAAGTTGAGATTCATTGTAGAGAGTTTGCCACGACCGCGATACATTGCGACACCCGCAATTACGCGTGCGCCCGTTTTCCGGCGGCGCTGGGCGCAGAACGGCCCAGCTCAAAAATGTCGATGTGCGGATGCCGCAAAGGGTCCGGCGGATGCGCGCTCGCCCCGCCGGCTATCCTTTGTGCACTTACATGCGGAAGTGCTCGCCCAGATAGACGCGCCGCACGCTTTCGTTTTCGATGATGTCGCTCGGCGCGCCGGCGGCCAGCACGCTGCCGTCGCTGATGATGTAGGCGTGATCACAGATGCCGAGGGTTTCGCGCACGTTGTGGTCGGTGATTAACACGCCGATATTGCGCTGCTTCAAAAATTTGACGATCTTCTGGATTTCCAGCACCGCGATCGGATCGACGCCCGCGAACGGTTCGTCGAGCAGAATAAAGCTCGGATTGGTGGCCAGCGCACGTGCAATTTCAACCCGGCGCCGCTCGCCGCCCGACAGCGACAGCGCCGGATTTTCACGCAGATGAGCGATCTGCAGTTCGTCGAGCAGGGCTTCGGTGCGGCTCGTGATGGTGTCTTTGCTGAGCCGCTTGCCGTTGTCTTCGACCTGCAATTCCAGCACCGCGCGAATGTTTTCCTCGACGCTGAGCTTGCGGAACACGGATGCTTCCTGCGGCAGATACGACAAGCCCAATGACGCGCGCTTGTGAATCGGCAGCAAGCTGATCGACTTGCCGTCCAGGTCGATTTCACCTGCATCGAGCGGCACGAGGCCGACGATCATATAGAACGAGGTGGTCTTGCCGGCGCCGTTGGGGCCGAGCAGGCCGACCACTTCGCCGCTTTTCACGTCGAGCGAGACGTCTTTGACGACCGTGCGCGAGCCGTAGCGCTTCTTCAGGTTGCGGACCACCAGTGAACTGCTGGTGCCGGCCGGTTTGCGATTGGGGAGGGACGCGGAGGAGCTCACTGGTTCGGTGCTCCCTGGATCGTGGTGGACGGCGCGAGCGTGGCCGACGCGCCGTTCAGCGGCGCAGCGCCGCCATTGCGCGGCGCCAGCATTGCGCGCACGCGGCCGGTCGGATTGCCCGGGCCGGCGACGTCCTTGCCTGCCTTCGCGGTGTAGAAGTCGTTCTGGCCGTCATACGTGATGACGCTGCCGTGCACCTGGTCCATCACCGTGGAAAGGCCTTGCAGGCGCTTGACGGTGGCGTTGGTGGTGAGCGTGGTCAGATCCTGCTTGCCGTCGTAGTCGATCCGAATGGCCGTGCCTTCGATGTATTCATCGAGGCCTTCGCGCTTCTGGCGGAAATACGACAGATTGCCGCCGCTCGACGTGCCGGTGGCGTACTGATAACCCTGCGGGTCTTGCGTCACTTCGACCCGATCGGCCTTGATCACGATCGTGCCTTTGGTGGCGACCACATGGCCGGTGAAGATGTTGACCTGTTTGAGGTCGTCGTAAGTCATGTTGTCCGCTTCGACGTTCAGCGGCTTGTCCTTGTCGGCGCGATCGGCGTGCGCCAGCGGCGCGAAGCCGGCGAGCGGCAACGCGACAATCAGCGCAGCGAGTCCGGCGCGGCACGCGGACAGGGTGCGCGAGCGGCCGGTATCAAAACGGGGGAACGATTCGTTCATGCAGTCACGCCTGGAATGGATTACCCGGGTTGCTTGGGCGAGCTGACGGAGCCTTCGGACGCGGCAATCGCGCCCTTCACATTGCCGAACAGCTGCATCACCCGGGTGACGTTGTTGTAGTTCATGCCGCTGGCAGTCATCACAGACATGCCGCGCTGAAGTTTAACCGGCTTTTCGGTCTCGATCACATCGTCGTTGACCAGCACCCTAAAATGCTGCGAATCTGCCTGCATCTGCGGATCGCCATTGCCGGCGGCCCGCAGAATGCGCGCGTTGTCGTACAGATCGACGATCGAGGCGTCGCCGTTCACCTTGCCGGTGTCGCCGGTGGCGGTGACGATCGGCTTGCCGGGCTGGAAGGCGCGCATGGCCGGCTTGACCAGGTCGCTCAGTTCGTCGTCTTCGTAGTGGATTAGCGACTGGGCGGTCAGACGGTATTGCGTCGAGCCCGATTGATCGAGTTCGGAAACCGAGAAGTTGTCCGCGAAGTAGTCGGGCGTGTGCTCCTTGGGGCGCACCACGTCTTCGTTCTGCCGTGGCAACGTGGCTTGCAGCAGCCACCACGTGACACCGGCGAGCGCCGCCATCGCGACCAGCGGAATCAATGAAGTCCAGCGAAACTGATTCATCCGACGAGGCCCCGCTGCTCGCCGCTGCAGGCCGCCGCGAGCAGCGCCTCATACTTGTGCTGCGCGCGCAGCAGGGTATCGCAGACTTCACGCGCCGCGCCGTGGCCGCCGCGCGCCTCGCTGACCCAGTGGGCGCGCGCAATCACTTCAGGATGCGAATTGGCCGGCGCCGCCGCGAAGCCGACCTTCAGCATCACGCCGAGGTCGACCCAGTCGTCGCCCATATAGCCGCATTCTTCCGCGCTCATGCCGGTTTGCTTGAGCAGGTCGGCGAACGCCTGGGGTTTGTCTTGCACGCCCTGATAGACGTGGGTGATGTTCATTTCCTTGACCCGCGCCGCGACGATGCCCGACTTGCGCCCGGTGATGATCGCCGTTTCGATGCCGGCCTGGCGCAGCAGCTTCATGCCGTGGCCGTCCATCGAGTTGAACGCCTTCATCGTGTCGCCTTCCGCCGTAAACAGCAGGCCGCCGTCGGTCAGTACGCCGTCGACGTCGAAAATCATCAGCTTGACGCGGCTTGCGCGTTCAGTGGCGGTAAGGGGAGCGACAGCCATCAGATCACCTTCTTCGAGAACAGGTCGTGCATGTTGAGTGCGCCGATCAGCTTGCCTGCTTCGTCGACGACCAGCATCTGATTGATGCGGTGGCGCTCCATCAGTTCCACGGCTTCGACAGCAAGTTGGTCCGGACCGATGGTGCGCGGGCCTGCGGTCATCACCGAGGCAATCGACAGTTCGCGGAAATCGCCGTCGCGTTCGAGTACGCGGCGCAGGTCGCCGTCCGTGAAAATGCCGGCCACGCGCTCGTCGTGATCGACGATCGCCGTCATGCCCATGCGCTTGGCGGTCAACTGGAACAACGCATCGCGCACGGTTGCGTCAGGCGTCACCTTCGGCACCTGATCGCCAGTGCGCATCACGTCGCGCACATACGTGAGCAGGCGCCGGCCGAGTGCGCCGCCCGGATGCGAGCGGGCAAAGTCGTCGCGGCCGAAGCCGCGCGCGTCCAGCACCGCAACCGCGAGCGCATCGCCGAGCGCGAGCGCGGCGGTGGTGCTGGCGGTCGGCGCAAGATTCATCGGACAGGCTTCTTTTGACACGCCGGAATTCAGATGCACGTCGGCCAGTTGTGCGAGACTCGACGACGGGCGGCCCGTCATCGCAATCAGCTTCGCACCGAGCCGCTTGATGAGCGGCAGGATCGCCACGAGTTCTTCAGTTTCACCGGAATTGGACAGCGCGAGGAACACGTCGTCTGCCGTGACCATGCCGAGGTCGCCATGACTGGCTTCCGCCGGATGAACGAAGAATGCGGGTGTGCCGGTGCTGGCGAGCGTGGCCGCGAGCTTGCGGGCCACGTGGCCGGATTTGCCGATGCCGGAAACGACGACGCGTCCACGGCAACCCAGGATGAAGTCGACCGCCCCGACGAAACCATCGTCGAGTTGATCGCGAAGCGCGCGCACGGCGTCCGCTTCGATGTCGAGCACGTCGCGAGCGAGCGCGAGTGCCCGGTCGCCATTGATTTTCGCTATCATTCGCGGAGTATAGCAAAGGCGCTTGTTCGCCGCGCCGGGCCTGCTGTGCCAAGCCGCTGTTCTTATTGCTGCCTTTACCGGCCCCTCAACCTTGCCGCACGGCGTTTTGCGTGCGCGGTTCCGCTGACGAACGAGGACGCTTTACCAATGCGTTTTAGCCGATGATTTCCCCCCTCGAAATGACGCTGTTCCTGCTGCTGGCATCAGTGGCCGGAGTGGTGACTTTTCGCTTTCTGAATCTTCCACCGATGCTCGGCTATCTGACGGTCGGCATCGTCGTCGGGCCGCACGCGTTCGGTTTGATTCCTGATTCGGTAGGCGCGCAGAACCTGGCCGAGTTCGGCGTCGTGTTCCTGATGTTTTCGATCGGACTGGAGTTTTCGCTTTCCAAATTGCGTTCGATGCGCCGGCTCGTGTTCGGCCTCGGCCTGTTGCAAGTGATTGGCACGATTGCCGTGGCGGTTACGCTCGGTTTCGTGCTGGAGCGCTGGGTGCACATCACATGGCAGGCTAGCGTGGCGCTGGGCGGCGCGTTGGCGATGTCGTCGACGGCGATCGTCAGCAAGATGCTGGCCGAGCGGCTCGAGATCGAAACCGAGCACGGCCGCAACATCTTCGGTGTACTGCTGTTCCAGGATTTGGCTGTGGTGCCGCTATTGATCGTTATCGCGGCGCTGGGCGGCGATTCGAAAGATCTCGTCAGCTCGCTCGGGGTAGCGGCCATCAAGATCGTCGTGGCGTTGGCGCTATTGTTAATAGTGGGGCAGCGCTTCATGACGCGCTGGTTCAACGTGGTGGCGCGGCGCCGCTCGCAGGAACTGTTCATTCTCAACCTGTTGCTGGTGACGCTCGGCGCGGCGTTCATCACAGACAAGTTTGGCTTGTCGCTCGCGCTCGGCGCGTTCATCGCCGGCATGTTGATCGCCGAAACGCCATACCGCCATCAGGTGGAAGAGGACATCAAACCGTTTCGCGACGTGCTGCTGGGCCTCTTCTTCGTCACGACCGGCATGCTGCTGAATCCGCGCGTGATCTGGGAGCATCCGTTCATCGTGCTCGGCTTCCTGATTGGCCCGATCCTGCTGAAGGCGGTGATGGTGACCGGGCTCTCGCGCCTGTTCGGTGCGTCGCCGGGTGTCGCCATGCGCACCGGTATCGGCCTCGCGCAAGCCGGCGAGTTCGGCTTCGTGCTGCTGAATCTGATTCTCGACAAGCATCTCGTCGACGCCACCCTGTTGCAGGCGATTCTCGCGGCGATGCTGCTGTCCATGCTGGCCGCGCCGTTCCTGATCCAGAACGCGGATCGGATCGTGCTGCGGCTGTCGTCGACTGAATGGATGATGCAGTCCTTGCAGATGACGCGCATTGCGACGCAGAGCCTGAAGCAAAGCGGCCACGTGATCATTTGCGGTTATGGCCGGGCCGGGCAGAATCTGGCGCGCATGCTGGAGCATGAAGGTCTGTCTTATGTCGCGTTGGACCTGGACCCCGATCGCGTGCAGGCCGCGGCGGCGGCGGGTGAGTCCGTGGTGTTCGGCGATGCGGGGCGGCGCGAATCGCTGCTTGCCGCCGGTATCCATCGCGCGGCGGCGATTGCGATTACCTATGCGAACACGCCGTCGGCATTACGCGTGCTACACAATATTCATGAGCTTGAGCCGACGCTGCCGGTGATCGTTCGTACCGTCGACGACGCCGATCTGGAAAAGCTGCTGGCCGCCGGTGCGACCGAAGTGATTCCGGAAATCGTCGAGGGCAGTCTGATGCTGGCCTCGCACACGCTGGTGCTGATGGGCGTGCCGATGCGGCGCGTGGTGCGGCGGGTCGAGGAAATGCGCGACGAGCGCTACGCACTGCTGCGCGGCTATTTCCACGGCGCGGACGACGTGGAAGACGACGACGGCCACGAACAGGTGCGGCTACAATCGGTGCCGGTCGACGAAAACTCGGACGCGGTGGGCCGCACGCTGGCGGAATTGGGCCTGTTCGAGCTGGGTGTCGAAGTGACGGCCATTCGACGGCACGGCATTCGCGGCGTCGAGCCGGACCCGTCCACCAAGCTGCGCGCAAGCGATATCGTGGTGTTGCGGGGACTGCCCGAGCAGTTGGCCGAAGCGGAAGAGCGGCTCTCGAAGCATCGCCGCGCGGGCGCCGCTGCGGCCTAGCAGCGGGTACGGCCGGCGTGGCGTTGCCCGATGCGGTTTCGCCAGGCGGGTGTTGCCCGCGGTGCCTGAGCCGTTCGCACCTGACCGGCCGCACCTGATTTAGCCTTTCATCGGACCTGTCGTGGTCCATTCGGAGACATCATGTCCAACGCGCTCGCGAGCGCGCCGCTCGATGCGGCCGACTACATCAAAAGCCACATTCGCACGGTGTCCGACTGGCCGTTGCCGGGCGTGCAGTTTCGCGATATCACGCCGCTTCTGCAGGAGCCGAAGTCGCTGCGCGTGCTGATCGATCTGTTTGTCCAGCGCTATATCGACGCGAAGCTCGACTACATTGCCGGGCTGGACGCGCGCGGCTTCATCATCGGGCCGATTCTGGCTTATGAACTGAACCTCGGCTTCATCCCGATCCGTAAGCAGGGCAAGCTGCCGTACAAGCGGGTTGCGCAATCCTATGAGCTTGAATACGGCACCGCGACCGTCGAGATTCACGAGGACGCCTGCAAGCCGGGCGACCGCGTCGTGATCATCGACGATCTGATCGCCACCGGCGGCACGATGATGGCCGGCAAGATTCTGCTCGAGCGGCTCGGCGCGGTGGTGATCGAAGGGGCGGCGATTATCGATTTGCCTGAACTCGGCGGCTCAGCCTTGCTGCGCAAAGCGGGCCTGCCGCTCTATACGGTGACTGAATTCGACGGCCATTGAGCGCCGGATGCCAACTTCTTCCCGCACCCAACGAAGGTAAGAAAAGATGCCCAACTTCCTGTTGTTCCTGGCGACTTCGATCGCTATCACGATGGCGCCCGGCCCCGACAATCTGCAAGTGCTCGCGCGTGGCATTTCGCAAGGGCGCGCGGCGGGCCTCGTCGCCGCGCTCGGCTTTGCGGCCGGCATCACGTTTCACACCACATTGGCCGCGCTCGGCGTGGCCGCATTGCTGCGCTCGTCGCCGGTTGCGTTTGAAGTGATCAAGCTGGCCGGCGCCGCCTATCTGATCTGGATCGGCATCAAGGCACTGCGCAGCCAGGGCCTTGCCACCGCGCACGAGCGCGCGCCGCAACCGTTGACGGCGGTGTTTCGCCAGAGCGTACTGGGCAATCTGCTGAATCCGAAGGTAACCCTGTTCTTCGTCGTGTTCCTGCCGCAATTCGTGCAGCCGCACGGCACGCAAAGCGTCACGGTGCAGATGCTCGAACTCGGCGTGTTGTTCATGTTGCAGACCGTGGTGGTGTTTTCGCTGTTCGGCGTGTGCGCGGGGATGATCGGCGGCTGGCTGAAGCGCCGGCCGCGTGTGGGCGTGTGGCTCGATCGGCTTGCCGGCGCGACGTTCATCGCAATCGGAATTCGCGTCGCCTTGCGTGATTGAAGCGATAGGCGCGGTTGACGCGATTGACATCAAGCGAGTGCGACTGGAAGACCCGTTTGGAGCTTTAAATGACTTTGCCTTGCATCACCGCCGCGCGCCACTTCGACATACACGCGCATCTGCCTTTCTGGATCGACGCTGAGCAGGTCGGCTGGATTCGCTCGACCGATGTGCCGTTGCTCACGCGCTGGCCCGATGTGTTTGCAATCGACGCTACGCGCATCACGCTTGCGCCTGTGTTCAACACTGTCGATCTGCGCAGCGCGGCGCTCGGTTCCGTGATCGGCGCGCTTGCCGCCGAGGGCCGTATTCCCGGCTGGCGCAACGAGACTTACGCGATCCGCAACGCGTTTGATGCACCGCCGCTCGCCTATATCGAGCGTGCGGCGTCGCGCTTCTTCGGCACGATGACCTACGCGGTGCATTTGAATGGCGTCGTAGAATATATGGATGGCGCTCCGCGGATGGCCGCCCCGCAATTGTGGATCGCGCGCCGCAGCGACACCAAGGCCACGGATCCGGGCATGCTCGACAATGTCGTCGCAGGCGGGATCGGCTGGGGCTTCGGCGTCGAGGCAACAATCATCAAGGAGTGCTGGGAAGAAGCCGGCATTCCCGAGGAGATCGCCGCGCGCGCCACGGCCGGCCGCACCGCGCATGTGCTGCAATCGTTGCCGGAAGGTACACAGGCCGAACAGATTTTTATCTACGACCTCGCGTTGCCGGTCGATTTCGCGCCGCGCAACCAGGACGGCGAAGTGGGCGAACACCGGCTCGCACGCATCGACGAAGTGGCGCGCTGGATCGAAGAAGGCGCGATGACCGTGGATGCGAGTCTCGCCACGCTGGATTGCCTGCTGCGCCGCCGCTGGATCGATGAAGACGCGTGTCCGGGCATCGATACGCTGTGGGCGCCACCGGTGCTTGCATAAGTTTGCATAAGCGCCAGCTAGCTAGCCAGGCGCTGCTGCGGCGAACCAGCCGGGTCACGCCATAGCACGCGGCATCGAATAAGACACACCGAATACACTACGCACTGAAGAAGGGAGTCACCCAGGTCATGTCGACCGATCACAGCTTTATCCTCAAACTGTCGTGCGCCGACCGGCCCGGCATCGTCCACGCGGTTTCGGGCTTTCTGTTCGAGCGTGGCAGCAATATTCTCGACTCCGCGCAGTTCGGCGACAGCCGCACCGGCGAGTTCTTCATGCGCGTGCATTTCCAGCAGGTGGGTGGCGATCCGGGTCTGGACGCGTTGCGTACGTCGTTCACCACGCTCGCCGAGCAGTTCGGCATGCGTTGGGAAATGCACGATGCGTCGGTGAAGCCGCGCGTCGTCATTATGGTGTCGAAGATCGGTCATTGCCTGAACGACCTGCTGTTCCGCTATCGCACCGGTCAACTGGGCATCGAGATTCCGGCGATCATCTCGAATCACAAGGAGTTCTATCAGCTCGCGGCGAGCTATGACATTCCGTTCCATCACTTCCCGCTGATGGGCGGCACGCCCGATGCAAAGGCCGCGCAGGAAGCGCGCGTGCTCGAAGTGATCAACGAGCATCAAGCCGACCTGGTGGTGCTCGCGCGCTACATGCAGATTCTCTCGCCGCAACTGTGCGAATCCCTCGCCGGCCGCGCGATCAATATCCACCATTCGTTCCTGCCGAGCTTCAAGGGCGCGAAGCCGTATTACCAGGCGTTCGACCGTGGCGTGAAACTGATCGGCGCCACGGCCCACTACGTGACGACGGATCTCGACGAAGGCCCGATCATCGAGCAGGGCGTGGAGCGTGTCGACCACAGCATGACGCCGGAGCAACTGACGGCGATTGGCCGCGACGTGGAATGCGTGACGCTCGCGCGTGCGGTGAAGTGGCACGTCGAGCATCGTGTCGTGTTGAACGGCAGCAAGACGGTGGTGTTTAACTAAACGTAGTTAATGCGCTTGCAGTGGGGCGGCCAAATCGTGGTCGCATGATCCCGCTGCAAGCCTGCGCCGCGTCTGTTCGGCGCGTTCTTCGTCAGATCAGGACCGTATCGCGGATGCACCCGCATCCCGTGCGCCCCGCGCGTTTTGTGCCGAACGGCGGCGCGCGTTCAGTTTCTTCAACCAGATCAGCAGTCCCGTTGCGCTCAGCACGGCGACCGCAATTCCCATCGCGCTAATCAGAATCCGCCCGCCGAGACCGAGAATGCGTCCCGAATGCAGCGGGAATTGCACCTGCATGAAAATGTCACCCGCCGTCCCCTTGCCGGGAATTTGCACGCCGAGTGGCTTGCCGGTGACTGCGTCCCAATACATCCATGGATTGCCGAGGCCGAGATCGCCGTGATCGTTGCCGGTTGCGTAGAAGCCGACTCCGTAGGCGTGCAGGAATTCCGCGTAGTAGACGCCGCCCGGCGGCACCTTCAGGTTCTGCGCCTTACCGGCTTGTTCGGCTAGCTGCACGATGCGTTCACGGCTCAATACCTGATCGCCCGGCTGGGGTTTGCGCAGAATTTCCGGGTTGTTGATCGGATCAGGCGTGAGCGTCGAGACTAGCGATACAACCGGCCGAACGACTGGACCGGAGAGATTCATCGATATCGACGTTAGCGCGACGATCACCAGCAGGCCCCAGATCCACACGCCGCCCGAGCGATGCAAATCGAAGGTGAGCGCATAGCCGCCGCGCCCGACGCGAAACGCGAACGACTTGCGCCATGCCTTGAGACTCGGAAACGACAGCCACAGGGCGACCACGCTGTCAAACAGCCACACGATCCCAACGACGCCCATCAACCAGGTGCCGATATCGACGCCGCCGGTGAACGGCAATTGCAGCGTGTAGTGCAGTTTGTAGATGAACGGAATCAGATTGAGCCGGGCGAGTGAAACGGCGCCCCATTCGCGCCGCCCCTGTATGTCGCCGGTGGCGGGGTCGACGGCAATCTGGTTGAAGTCGAGCGGGTAGGGCTGCTTCGTCGCGGGGTTGGTCCGCGGCAGCACCATCATCTGCAGCGTGTGGCCGGGTTCGGCGTCGAGCGGCAGATATGTCACCTGCAGGCGGGGATCGGCTGCTTCGACGCGACGTGCCAGTTCGAGCCCCGACAGCGCCGGGCCGGCGGTGCGCGCGTTGAAGAACGATGGGTTCAGCGCCGCATCGAGTTCGTGATCCCACGCGATGATCGCGCCGGTCAAGCCGGCGACGAATAGAAACAACGCAATGGCGACACCGAACCAACGGTGCAGGCGGACGAGTTGCCGCCTCATGGGCGAGCCGGCGAAATGCGGCGGAAATTCTGGCGGGGTGTCACGGCAAAGACGCAGTGCAAATGGGAATTGTTCTCATCTTATGGAATCGTGCCATCGGCTGCAAGTTTCTCGTAAGTGCGGCGCAGCGCCGCTCAGACGATCTGCTTGTGCGCGCTCCGGAGAGCCTTACCTGGTATGGATTTCAGTCGGAGTGTCTTTGCTTGGTGCGGCAAAATGTCGCACCTCAAAGCTTACAATTAGCATAAATTTTCGGCATCATCGCGGCCCATGGAAATGGGAATTATTCTCATTTGATATGGGTGTCGAAGAAAACGGAATCAGCGATGAGCGTAAAGAACGGGGTAAATCGGTCGAAGAAACGGCTGACGGTGCGGCCATTGCATATGGCGGCGTGTCTGGCATTTGCAGCCAGTCAGGGAGCGTGGGCGCAACAGGCGTCCGTCACGCAGGCGCTGCCGGACGCAAGTGAAAATGCGCTGCCGACGGTCAAGGTCACGGCGAAGCAAGACACGGCACAACACCTGAAAGAAGACGTCAGCAGCGGGGCACTCGGCGCGCGTTCGCAACTCGACACGCCGTTCTCCACCACCGTGGTTACCAGCGAAGAATTGCAGGATCGCCAGCCGTCCAAACTCGGCGACGTGTTCGCCACCGACGCCTCCGTCTCCGACAACGGCAACGCTTACAACGCCTGGGCTACCTACGTGACGGTGCGTGGCATGCAGCTCGACTGGCAGTCGGGCTTCAAGATCGACGGCATGCCCTTCAATAGCTATGGCATCACGATGCCGTACGAGCAACTCGAAAAAGTGGAATTGCTGAAGGGACTGACCGGCTTCATGTACGGCTTTGGCGCGCCGGGCGGTGTGGTCAACTATGTGACGAAAAAACCGCCGGTTTCGACCACGCCGATACGCAGCGTCGATATCGGCTACCAGACCGACGGCGTGTGGAGCGAGCATGCCGATCTCGGCGGACGTGTCGGCCCAGACGGCATGTTCGGCTACCGCCTGAATGCGACGCACGAAGAAGGCAAGACCTACAACGAAGGCAATGTGCGGCGCGATGCCGTGTCGCTGGCGCTCGACGCCCGCATCACCCGTGACCTCAAGGCGACCTTCGGCGCGCTGTATCAGGAGCGTCATTCGAGCGGCATCACCGGGGCGATCTCGACGGCACAGTATCCCGGCACGGGCTTGCCGCACACCTTAAGTGGCGGCACTGGCGACCTTTCTGGTCCCGACCAGCATCTGAACACGAACGTGCAGCTCTACACGGCCGGCGTGCAGCACAACCTGGGCCCGGACTGGACGCTCAACGCGAACTACAGCTACAGCAAAAGTTCGCGCGATCGTAATGAGAGCACGTATTACCTGCTAAACGGCGCGGGCGATTACACGGATAGCCGCTTTGCCGGCAAGGAAGGGCATCAACTGAGCTTGTGGCAGGTGTCGGCGGAAGGCAGTGTCAAGACGGGGCCGTTCCAGCATCAGCTCGTGTTCGGCGCAGCCTATCAGCGGCAAACCAACGACTACGGCGCAAACAGCTTCTTCGGCCAGATTGGCACCGGCAACATCTATCAGCCGAACACCAATATTTTCGACAGCGCGTCGAATTACTACACGTACCGTGACAGCGACATCACGCAAAAGGCCTTGTTCGCGAGCGATACGATCCAGTTGACGCAGCGCTGGTCGGTACTCGGCGGCGTGCGTTACACGAACTACGAACAGCACGGCTATTCGACCACCGGCGCGACTCTCTCGACATACAGCCAGAACGGTGTCGTGACGCCTACCGTCGCGTTGATGTTCAAGCTGGCGCCGACCACTACGCTGTACACCAGCTACGTCGAATCGCTGGAAGCGGGCACGGTGGTGGGCGATACGTATGTGAATCGGGGCGAGCTGCTCAAGCCGTTGCGCAGCAAGCAGTACGAAGTCGGGATCAAGAGCGAGCATGCGCGCTGGAGCGCGACGGCCGCGCTGTTCCGGATCGAACGCGGCTCGGCGTATGCAAACAGTGCGAACGTCTTCACGCAGGACGGCGAGTCGATCTTTCAGGGCGTGGAGTTTGGCGGCGATGTACGCCTGGGTTCGAGCTGGAATGTCGGCGGCGACCTCATGTGGATCAACACCCAGTACGAGAAGGGCGCGGCCAACAACGGCAATCGCGTAGCTGGCGCGCCGCAGTTCGTCGTGGCGGGTCATGCGACGTACTCGGTGCCGTATGTGCCGGGGCTGCGTATCGGCGCCGACGCGAAATTCACCGGCAATACCAACGTGCGTCCCACCGCCAATCTCAACGCGCCGGGCTACATGCTGGTCAACCTGGGTGCGAGCTACGCCACGCGCATCGGCGGGTACGACGTGACGTTCCGTGCGGCGATCGACAACCTGCTCAATCGCCGCTACTGGGAATATCAGTACGCGGACTACGTGACGCCGGGCGATCCGCGCACGCTGTCATTGAATGCGCGCATCGACTTCTGATGCATGAAAAAAGCGGCACCCGTGTGCCGCTTTCTTTCGCTCGCTTGTTGCACGCTGGCAGTCGGCATGTCGCCGGCCACTACGACTTAAATCGTTGCGCCCCTGTTCCCGCGCGTCGCCAACTCACACCAGCCGCAGATAAATCAACTCCCGCTTGATATACGCATAGAAGATCGGCGCCGCGACCACGCCGGGGATGCCGAATGCGGCTTCCATCACGAGCATCGCGATCAGCAGTTCCCAGGCGCGCGCCTCGATCTGACCACCGACGATGCGCGCGTTTAGAAAGTACTCCAGCTTGTGAATCAGGATCAGGAACACCAACGACATGATTGCTGCCGGAAAGCTCACCGAGAGCGCCACCGCGACGATGATCGTGTTCGAGATCAGATTGCCGATCACCGGCAGCAGGCCGACGATGAACGTCACCAGCACCAGTGTTTTGGAAAGCGGCAGCGTGTCGTGAAAGATCGGCAGCACCACCAGCAGGAAGATGCCGGTGAAGACCGCGTTGATCGCGGAAATCTTGACCTGGGCGAATACGATGCGGCGGAAAGCGTCGGCGAAACGGGTCACGCGCGTGATGAACGCCGTGGACAGCGGCAGGCGTTGCATATGCTTCTGCGCCCCGACCGCGATGATCGCGCCGATGATCATGCCGATCAGGATGTGGGTGAAGCCGCGCGCCGCGGTCTTGCCGCTTTGCTGCAGCATGTTCGCGTGCGTCTGCATCAATTCGGCGGCCTTGGTCTTCATCTGGTCGGTATCGACCGGCAGATAGTTGGCGACGAATTGCGGAATCCGGCCACGCGCCTGGTCGATCAGCTGCATGGCCTGGTCGAGCAGTTTCTGCACGCTCGGCACGTCGTTCTCGAAATGCTCGATGATGCCGAGCGTCAGCCCCGTCAATGCGCCGACTATCACGGCCGAGAGGATCACCACCGCGAGCCAGCGCGCGCGCTGACTCGACATATGCCGTTCAATGCGCGGCGCAATGGTGTGCACGAGTTGAAACACGAGCAGCCCGGCCAGCAACGCGCCGAGCAGTTTCAGTTCGATGACCGCCCACATTCCGATCAGCATCAGCACGTAACTGCCGATTTCGACCGCCGACAGCTTCGGCAGGCTCATGTCGCTAGTCAGCCTGACCGGGCGTGGGCGTAGGTCCTGCACTTGCCCGTCGTCGCTCGCCTGATTCCGCTTGGCCATGGCTTATTCCGTCTCCAACCCGTGTTGTGCAGCGTTACTTTCTACTGGCAGTGCGTTTCAGCAGCGGCGCCAGATACTTACCGGTAAAACTTGCCTTCGACCTGGCAACCTGCTCCGGTGTGCCTTGCGCAATGATCTGACCGCCACCGGCTCCGCCTTCGGGGCCGAGATCGATGACCCAGTCGGCAGTCTTTATTACATCGAGATTATGCTCGATGATCACGACGGTATTACCCTGGTCTCGCAAACGATGAATGACTTCCAGCAGCAATGCGATGTCATGAAAGTGCAATCCGGTGGTCGGCTCGTCCAGGATGTATAGCGTGCGACCCGTGTCGCGCTTGCTCAGTTCCAAAGAAAGTTTGACGCGCTGGGCCTCGCCGCCCGACAGGGTAGTGGCCGACTGGCCCAGCCGGATGTAGCCGAGACCCACGTCCAGCAAGGTTTTCAGCTTGCGCGCGACGACCGGCACCGGCTTGAAGAACTCGTAGGCGTTTTCCACCGTCATGTCGAGCACTTCGCTGATGTTCTTGCCTTTGTATTGGACGTCCAGCGTTTCGCGGTTGTAGCGCTTGCCGTGGCAGACGTCGCAGGGAACGTAGACGTCCGGCAAAAAGTGCATTTCCACCTTCAGCACGCCGTCGCCCTGGCAGGATTCGCAACGGCCGCCCTTCACGTTGAACGAGAAGCGGCCCGCTTCGTAGCCGCGCTCCTTCGCCGCCGGCACGCCCGCGAACAGTTCGCGGATCGGCGTGAACAGGCCTGTGTAAGTGGCCGGATTCGAGCGCGGCGTGCGGCCGATCGGCGACTGGTCGACGTTGATGACCTTGTCGAAGTGCTCCAGACCTTCGATCGATTCGTACGGCGCGGGCTCGGTAGACGAGCCATACAGGTGATGCGCAACCGCGTGATACAGCGTGTCGTTGATCAGCGTGGACTTGCCCGAACCGGACACGCCGGTCACACAGGTCAGTAGGCCGACCGGCAGATCGAGCGAGACGTGCTGCAGATTATTGCCGTACGCCTCGACGATGCGCAGACGGCGTTCGTCCGGTTCCTTGCGTTCGTCCGGGAATTCGATGTTGCGGGCGCCGGACATGTACTGTCCGGTCATCGACGCCGGGTTTGCCTGCACCTGTTTGGGCGTACCCTCGGCGATCACCATGCCGCCGTGCTCGCCTGCGCCCGGACCCATGTCGACCACGTAGTCGGCCATGCGGATCATGTCTTCATCGTGCTCGACGACGATCACCGAGTTGCCCAGATCGCGCAGATGCTTGAGCGTGGCGATCAGACGATCGTTGTCGCGTTGATGCAGCCCGATCGACGGCTCGTCCAGCACGTACATCACGCCGGTCAAACCGGAGCCGATCTGCGACGCGAGACGAATCCGCTGCGCTTCACCGCCCGACAGCGTTTCCGCGCTGCGTTCGAGCGACAGATAATCGAGCCCGACGTTATTCAGGAACATCAGCCGTGCGACGATCTCTTTGACCACCTTGTCCGCGATTTCGCGCTTCGAGCCTTCGAGCCGCAGCGTCTGGAAATAGCCGAGCGCGTCGCGCAACGGCCAGCCGCTGATTTCGTAGATGCCGCGCGCGTCGCTGTTCGAGCCGATCCGCACGAAACGCGCTTCGCGCCGCAGCCGCGTGCCGGCGCAGGCGGGGCAGGACTGATTGTTCTGGTACTTGGCGAGCTCTTCGCGCACCGCGACCGAATCGGTCTCGCGGTAACGCCGCTCCAGATTCGGGATGATCCCTTCGAACACATGCTCGCGCACGGAAGTGCGGCCGCGCTCGTTGATGTACGAGAACGGAATCTCCTGCTTGCCCGAACCGAACAGCAGAATCTTGCGGACTTTTTCCGGCAGGTCTTCGACGGCCGTGTCGATGTCGAACTCGTAGAACGCCGCGAGACTTTGCAGCATCTGGAAGTAAAACTGGTTACGCCGGTCCCAGCCCTTCACCGCGCCTGCCGCCAGCGACAGCGACGGATGTGCGACGACCCGCTTCGGATCGAAGAAGGTAATCTGGCCGAGGCCGTCGCATTCCGGGCACGCGCCCATCGGATTGTTGAACGAGAAGAGGCGCGGCTCGAGCTCCTGCAGCGAATACGAGCAGATCGGGCAGGCGAACTTCGAGCTGAACAGATGCTCCTTGTCCGTATCCATTTCCAGCGCGATCGCGCGGCCGTCGGCGAGACGCAGTGCCGTTTCGAACGATTCGGCGAGGCGCTGCTTCATATCGCCGCGCACTTTCAACCGGTCGACGACGACGTCGATCGTGTGCTTGTCATTCTTTTTCAGCTTCGGCAGCGAGTCGACGTCGTAGATCTTCGCGACGCCCTCGTTGGCCGTGCCGCCGCCCGAACGGACGCGAAAACGGATGAAGCCCTGCGCCTGCATCTCTTCGAACAGCTCGACGTGCTCGCCCTTGCGGTTCGCCACCACCGGCGCGAGGATCATCAGCTTCGTTTCTTCCGGCAGCGCGAGCGCGGCGTCGACCATCTGCGAGACGCTTTGCGCTTCCAGCGGAATTTCGTGATCCGGACAGTACGGAGTGCCGACCCGGGCGAACAGCAGCCGCAGATAGTCGTGAATCTCGGTGACGGTGCCGACCGTGGAGCGCGGATTGTGCGAGGTCGCCTTCTGCTCGATCGAGATCGCCGGCGACAGGCCTTCGATCAGATCGACGTCCGGTTTTTCCATCAATTGCAGGAACTGGCGAGCGTAGGCGGAGAGACTTTCGACGTAGCGCCGCTGTCCTTCCGCGTAGAGCGTGTCGAACGCCAGCGACGATTTACCCGAGCCGGACAGGCCCGTAATCACGACGAGCTTGTGACGTGGGAGGTCGAGATTGACGTTCTTCAGGTTGTGGGTGCGAGCCCCACGGATACGGATTTGTTCCACGCGTTATTCCAAGACTTGGCCCGTGACCCGGCGGAAAGAGGAAGAGGCTAAACCTGCTACTATAACGACTTTTCAAGACCGCCGTTACGGCTTCCTGACAGCCCGAAGAAGGTGCAAGGCAAGCTGTAAGGCAGCGGCCCAGCGCCGCGGGAAAGAGGGCTAACTGGGGCCAATTTCCGCGAGTACAAGGCGCCGCGAGGCTCCGGACGAGTGTCCGGCAAGGCCGCCGGCCCGAAGCCGCGCCATATGCCAGCCGCTGTCCAGCCGTAATGTGGTAAGCCGCCAGGTTGTGGCCGTCCTGCGGGGAAGGCCCGCCCGCGGTGTACCGCCCCGTGGTAGGCCGCTCCGCTCATTCAAAGAACGCTTCCGATCGATGTCCAATCCGTCCGCTATATCCTCACGCATGAGCGCGCCTGAAATGCGCGCGACCGTGTCGCTCGCTGCGATCTTCGCGCTGCGCATGCTCGGTCTCTTCATGATCATGCCGGTGTTCTCGATCTACGCGAAGACCATTCCCGGCGGCGACAACGTGCTGCTGGTGGGGATCGCGCTCGGCGCGTACGGCGTGACGCAGTCGATGCTGTACATCTTCTACGGCTGGATCTCCGACAAGGTCGGCCGCAAACCGGTCATTGCGACCGGCCTCCTGATTTTCGCGCTCGGCAGCTTCGTCGCCGCGGGCGCGCACGACATGACGTGGATCATCGTCGGCCGGGTGATTCAGGGCATGGGCGCGGTGTCGTCCGCGGTGATCGCGTTTATCGCCGACCTCACTTCCGAAGAGCATCGCACCAAGGCGATGGCGATGGTGGGCGGCAGTATCGGTGTTTCATTCGCGGTGGCGATCGTCGGTGCGCCGCTCGTATTCCAGTGGGTCGGCATGAGCGGCCTGTTCACGCTGGTCGGCATCTTCTCGATTCTGGCGATCGGCCTCGTGCTGTGGGTCGTGCCGGATGCGCCCAAGCCCGTCCACGTGCGCGCGCCGTTCGCCGAAGTGCTGCATAACGTGGAACTGCTGCGCCTGAACTTCGGCGTGCTCGTGCTGCACGCCACGCAAACCGCGTTGTTCCTCGTCGTGCCACGCATTCTCGAAGCCGGCGGCCTGCCGGTCGCGTCGCACTGGAAGGTGTATTTGCCGGTAATGGGCCTCTCCTTCGTGATGATGGTCCCGGCGATCATCGCCGCGGAAAAGCGCGGAAAAATGAAAATCGTGCTGTTGTCCGCGATCGGTCTTATCCTGATCGGACAGTTGTTGTTGGGCGTCGCACCGCATACGATTCTGAGTGTGGCGGCGATCCTCTTTGTCTACTTTCTCGGCTTCAATATTCTGGAAGCGTCGCAGCCGTCGCTGGTGTCGAAACTGGCGCCGGGAACCCGCAAGGGCGCGGCGGCCGGCGTGTACAACACCACGCAGTCGATCGGGCTTGCGCTGGGCGGCGTGGTCGGCGGTTGGCTGCTCAAGGCGGACGGTCAGAGCGCGGTGTTTTTCACTTGCTCGGGACTGGTCTTTTGCTGGCTTATAATCGCGGCAAATATGAAACAGCCGCCGCGCAAGAAGGCGTAACAGCGCCCCCAATCCGGGCACTTCGCGCCAGGCTTCCCGAGGGATTGCCTTCGGTGTGGAAAACCTGGGACGGCCCGGCGTTTTCTTGACAGAACTCACCCGGCGGCGGGCTGAGGCGCAGTTCCGGTCTCCGGCGCACCGGCTTGAGACGTGAATTGTGTGTTGCCGCGCCGCCCGCAATGGAATCAACAGGAGAAACTCATGGCATCCGTGAACAAGGTCATTCTCGTCGGCAATCTCGGAGCCGATCCGGAAGTCCGTTATCTTCCGAGCGGCGACGCAGTGGCGAACATCCGCCTTGCGACGACGGATCGGTACAAGGACAAAGCGTCCGGCGAAATGAAGGAAGCGACCGAATGGCACCGCGTGTCGTTCTTCGGCCGGCTGGCTGAGATCGTGTCGGAATATCTGAAGAAAGGCTCGTCGGTGTACCTGGAAGGGCGCATCCGTACCCGCAAGTGGCAGGCTCAGGACGGCACCGATCGTTACTCGACGGAAATCGTCGCCGAGCAGATGCAAATGCTGGGTGGCCGTGGCGGCTCGATGGGCGGCGGTGGCGACGAAGGCGGGTATAGCCGCGGTGAGCCGTCGGAGCGTAGCGGCGGCGGTGGTGGCGGTGGCGGTCGCGCGGTCTCGGGCGGCGGTGCTTCGCGTGGCGGCAGCGGTGGCGGCGGTGGTTCGAGCCGTCCGAGCGCGCCGGCCGGCGGTGGGTTTGATGAGATGGACGACGATATTCCGTTCTGATCAACCCGCACGCGAGTTGAACGATGTAAAAAACCCCGCTCGAAAGGCGGGGTTTTTTATTTGCGCCTGAGGTGCTCCAGTGCATCTCTCATCGGCAAACTGGAAACGACAATCGGCCCGGTAAATGGCGTATCCAGATCGACGATCACATAAATGGCAGACGCAATCGATACGGCTCCCAGCGTGATCATGACTAGCGCCAACGCATTGCGTGGCGCAATCAATCCGAAGCTGAGAAAAATCACGCACAGCCAGAACGTCAGCGTCATCAGGAAAGGCAGAGAAATTGAACTGTGTGCTTCCTCGATGATCTTCCAGCGAGCATCCACGGTTCGCCGATATTGCGTCAACGCATCGTCGAGCGCGCGCTGTTGTAACGGACTATGCGCCTGCAATTGCCGCAACTGCCTGCCCACATCAGTCAGCATATCGCCAAGCCGCACGTTCTCCAGTTTCTGCGAGTTGTCCTGCGTTCCGATGTTCCTCGGATAATCACCGGTTGGAGTGGGCTCGTCGGGCCATGTCGATGCAATCGCCGCCGCGGTGTACAAACGCAGCAGGCGGCGGGCCTCATCGGTATCGCCGCCGTATTCCCGCATGGTTGTGTCCAATTCGATCAGGTCAGCCGCGAAAGTGCGCAAATCATTCGATTCGGTATCGAAACCGGATTTCGCGGACGCCGTCATCAACCCGAGCACCAAGGCGGCAAACGTCACGAGCATGCCGATAACCAACTGAATGAGTTGCACGGTTTCGTGTGCCTTGTGCTCCTCAGGCAGCAACGGGCGCACCCACACGCCAAAGCCGGTTCCGACAAGCAATAAAGCGAAAACCAGCAGAGCCGAGCCTATTTCTGACATAGAAATGCTCCGGAGACGCGCGCCTCGTCACTTTCTACCAAGCGCCGGCTGCTGACCACCCGGGTAGTCCCGCAAATGCCGGTGCGTGAGCGGCCGCTGACTTCCGTTTGCATGTTGAGGTATCGCAAACGTATGCGCCATCAACCATAAAGTTTTCTGTAATCCCGCCGTAGACCATTTGTGTGGCGTTCGCTTAAATTTTAAACAAGCGTTGCGGACCTGGCCGTATGGGCTTGGGCGCAGCACGCATGGCCGAGGCTGGTTTTCTAAACATTCGGTCAGGCAGCCCAATGGAGACAAGCCCGATGCTGAAAAATCTGTCGATTCGAACCTGCCTGACCTTGATGATTGTGTTCTTCGGCGTGGTGCTGCTGTTTGGCGCCGCGGCCGGTCTGTTGTCGTTGCGTTCGAGCAACGCGTCGCTGCAGCAGATGTACACCGTGGACACACCCGCAGTCGCCGACCTCGAAGGCAGCGCCGGACAACTGTTGCGCCTGCGTCTGGCGCTGGCGACCTACGCATCGTTGGTCGACCTGAACGACCAGGACGGGGCGAACGCGGTGCTCAAACGCTTTGATCAGTATCAGAAAGCATCGAATGAGCGTCTTGCCCACTATGTGAGCCGCGCGAGCACGGATGCCGATGAACAGCGCCTGATCAAGGACATGCAGGACAAGCGCGACACCTTCCTGCACGAGGGCGTCGATCCGGCGCTGGCCGCGCTGAAGTCCGGCGACAAGACCGCATTCGAGCAGTTGCAGGCGCACAAGCTGCCGTCGCTCTACAGCGCGTACGAGAAGGCCATGCTCGCGCTCGAGCAATTGCAACTCGATCACGGTGCGCAGCGTTATCAGGATGCACAGGACCTGTTCTACGCGATTTGCATTGCGGTGGCGATCGGCATGGGGTTGTCGCTGCTTGGCGCGTTGATCGGGCGGGCAGTCATGGTGCGGGCCATTGTCAGTCCGGTCGATGCAACCATTGCGCAGTTCCAGCGGATTGCTAATGGTGATCTGACCAGCCGGATCGAGGTGACGAGCAATAACGAAATGGGCCGTCTCGCGGCGGCATTGCGCAAGATGCAGGACTCGCTGATCGAGACGGTGAACGCGGTGCGTCACGGCACGGAATCGATCGATACCGGGGTGAGCGAGATTGCCGCGGGCAATACCGATCTGTCGCAACGTACCGAGGAGCAGGCTGCGTCGCTCGAAGAAACGGCGGCGAGCATCGAAGAGCTGACCTCGACAGTCAAGCAGACGGCGGATAACGCGAAGCAGGCGAGTTCGCTGGCGCAGGGTGCGTCGAGCCTGGCTGCTCAGGGTGGCGATCTGACGGAGCAGGTGGTGGGCACGATGCATGGCATCGTCGACGACTCGCGGCGGATTGCCGATATTGTCGGCGTGATTGAGGGGATCGCTTTCCAGACCAATATTCTGGCGCTGAACGCGGCGGTCGAAGCGGCACGCGCGGGCGAGCAAGGGCGTGGGTTTGCGGTGGTGGCGAGTGAAGTGCGGTCGTTGGCACAGCGAAGCGCTGCGGCGGCGAAGGAGATCAAGGGGTTGATCGATGCTTCGACGGCTCGTGTGCAGGCGGGGTCGCAGTTGGTTGAGCGTTCGGGGTCGACGATGACCGAGATTGTCGAGGCGATTTCCCGCGTGAGTTCGATTATGGGTGAGATCGCGGCTGCGGCGCTTGAGCAGAGCACGGGGATCGATCAGGTGAACCTGGCTGTCGCGCAGATGGATGAGGTGACGCAGCAGAATGCCGCGCTGGTTGAGCAGGCTGCGGCGGCGGCTGGTTCGCTGGAGGAGCAGGCTCGGAGGTTGACTTCGGCGGTGGCGGTGTTTCAGACGGGGAGTGGGGGCTCTGCTTTTGCCGGGCGGCGAGGTGGGTTGGCCGCTGCGCGGGGGAAGGTTGATGTGGGTGGGTTTGTAGCGGTTTGATGCGGCAGACTGTGTAGTGTGCTGAAGGGTGATTGAGTGCTTGCGTGCACTGCATGAAAATCAGTACAGGGTGCGCGCTGGACCAAATGTAAACTACGGCCCATGCGCCGCGAATTACCAGCGATCTCAGATACAGCTTCGCGGTGTGCCCGTAAGCTTCAATGCGCGCAAACTGGACAAGCCGATGCGCAAGCAGTTGCTGGCGGATATGGCAGTCGCAACCGCACGGCTCTTCCTGAAAAACGGGTCGTTCGTATTTCTCGACCTGGATGACGTGAAGCGTCGTCAGGACCAACTTGGCTTACGGGAATATCCGGTCAGTGGCCGCCTGCGCGATATGGAAGGTGGACCGGTTCGGGCATCGCTCTGGATGGACCGGCACGGCCGGCTGTCCGAAATTGAATTGATCTTTGCGTTCAGTGGTCCGAACAGCAAGCCCGACTGGTCTACGCTTGAGTTTGTGCAGACCGACTATCCGGAACTGGACGCATAGCGACGGTCAGCATCTAGAACTGCGCTGTTAGCTGGAACCCGACCGTCCATCGTGCGGTCGGGAATGCCGCCGGTTTGTAGATCGGCGTTCCGGCAAACAGGTCGTACGAGACGCCCACAAACCGTGACGGAACGCCGCCGCGAATCCCGATCACCGCAACCGCCACTTGCGTCCCCGCCAGAAACGCCGTATTCGGCCCGAAAACGCGCCCGTAGTCCAGCCCCGCACACTGCCTGCCCGGTTTGCCCAAGCGGCACCTGTAGCTCATTACGCCAGTAGAAACCGCGTTCCGCCGCCAGCATCGTCTCGCCGTCGAAGCCGCGCACCGTGTACCGGCTGCCGATCGTCATGTCGTCCAGATAGAACAGCGTATCGTTCGTGAACTGCCCGTGTACGGTCGTGACATACCGGAAATTCTGTGTCGCAACGGCGAATGGCATCGACACGTTCGCATCGAGTATGGCCATGTGATAACGATAGGTCGGGCTGCCCGCGTAAGGGTCTGCCGTTGCACCCAGGCCGCCGATACCTTGACGGTATGCGAGCGTGCCGTCGAACTGTGCAGCGCCAAAGTAATACCGGTCGGTCACGCCTAATTCCAGAAACGTGTTGTCGCGATGCTGCTGCGGAATGTCGGTGTCATCGATGAAACTGGCGCCGAAGCGCTTCGATAGCTGCACGTAGCCGCTAGAGAAGAGAAGCCGCATGACCGATCTGATGCCCAAGCTCACCGATGTAAAAAGCCTTCAGGACCTCTCCAAGATCCTCGCCTGGCCCATGCTCGTCGTCGCCTATCTCCTGGCTACAGGCCCGCAGATCGCACTGGATGGCGCCATCGTGCTCGACATCCCCGATGACGTGCCGATGAGCACACAGACCTGGCTCTTTTTCGGAATCTTTGCCCTGAAGGCATTCTGGTCTGGTGGCATTGCCGCTTTCGCCTACGCCCTCATCGGCGAGCTACACAAGGAGATGTACTTTCGCTGGAAATGGGTACTTTTTCCATACGTCTCAGCCATCCTTTTTGCGTTTGCGCTGCTCGGCATCTTTGGCTCCTCGCACTTCATCTGGCTCAAGAACCTTGACAGCTTCTGGTGCTATGCCGCCATCGTCTGGGGCTTCTTCCTGCTCGCGATGACCGAACAGCTTCTCGAACCGTTCAGGCGCCGCACCGAACGCAGCACCGCGTAAACGAAGCGCGGGCCGTGAGTGTTACCAGCACTCACGGCCCGCTGACCACAACCAACTCATTAGAGGAGTTGATCATGGCTGACGCCAATCTTAAAGCATTGCACGCTCCTCCCGAGCGACACGCCACCGTCCAGGAGATCATGCGCTGGCGACCCTCACCGAAACCCGGCAGGCCCTGGCGAACACCAAGGTTTTTTCCGTGGCTGCGCATCGCCGGCATCTGGCTTGAGCAGGCCGGCTTCCCGCCCGGCCTGCGCGTGAGAATCCAGGTCGAGCACGGCAGGCTCGTCATCACGCCAGATTGAACGACTCCACAAACAGCAAACCCGGCCGCAGCCGGGTTTGTTGTTCTGGTCGTATAGATTTAGAAGAAGAACTTCTTTACCAAGAGTAAAGCCAAGATACACAGAACGACTCCAACAAATATTTTATAAGTCGTCTTCTGCTCCGGGGTCATGCGCTTCCACTCTTCGTCAGTTGGCCCTCGCATCTCGATCCTCCATCGTCACTTTTTCTCGTTAAGCGGAGTCGAATGACTCCAAGGCACAATGCCCGCCGTAATCCCTCCGGGCGAGGTAATGCCTAGTTCAATAGCTGTTGAACCACCATAGGCGTGGGTAACCGCACCCATTAAATTAATTCTACCGAGGGGGATAGAGACGTAAAACTGGTTTCCGTCTCCATTCATGAATGCATTAGTCGACGATGCATTACGCGCCCCCCAAATCCAACCAAACGTGGCTGTAGCACCCGGCGCCCACGATGCGGGCGGGAATGACTGACTAACACTGTATGACGTATAAACTGCACCGTCGTAGAGGTTGACCGCACCGCCCACTGCGCCTGACAGGCTACCCGCACCGACAGTGGCGTAATTTGGCGACAGAGTTGCCACCAATGGCGTCTCGCTCACCGCTTTTGCCACATCGGCTTGAGCTTGCATGACCTGCTTAAGCTGGGCATCGGTACATGAATTGCCCGCACCACAATACTTGCTCACCAGATCGATTCTGAACGGATCGCCCGGATCGCTCCGTTTGCCGATCGCATTGCTGTCATCGCAGTGAGCGCCGTTGCACGAGCTACTGCGGTTATACAGATCCTCGTTTGCCCCCGCAAATGCACCGGAATTTCCGCCCACGAGTGCGCCCGCGCTTCCGGCCAAGGCATTGGCCAGGATGTTGCCCAGCGTTCGGTTCGCATCGGCGTCGCCAGTTGGGTTTGCGTCGTGAACCGCATTGCTGATGCCGTTCAGGTTCCCCGCCAGTACCGCCGACGTCGCCGCACCCGCGGCGGCGCCCAACGCATTGCCGCCGCCGAGTCCGGCCACCAGCGCACCGCCTGCCGTGTGCATCGCCACGCGCGCGCTGCCACCCTCAGACCACGCCGCAATGCCCGCCTGATCTCCCGCATCCCGCGCCTCCTGCAGACGCAGGTCCGCATAGTTGCCGATCTGCATCGCCACTGCCTGACCGGCCGCGCTCGCCGCACTCATCATGTCCGCCTGCCGCTCCAGCAGGTTGTTCAGGTTCGGCGTTTTCGTGACCGTCCCATTTGTGTCCGACGTGTCGCGGTTCAGGCTCGCCACGTCCTGCGTCTGATGGTCTGCGTCAGTAATATTGATCGCGCCGGCGCTCACGCCGCTGCGTGTCGTCGCGCTGTCACTGCCACTGTCGTGCTGGCTAAGGGCAGGCGTGATACCGCCCGAGTTCGGCACCGAGGCCGGTCCAACCACCTTGTCCGGCACGCCCATTGAAGCGCCGGCCGAGATCCCGCCGCTTTTCACATCGTAGTTCGAACTGTTGGCGATATCGGAGTAGGTCAGCGTGCCGGTTGTCAGCGTGTTCTTCGAAGCGTCCACATCGCTCGCGATGACTGCGCCTTTCAGGTCCGTCTTGCCGTTCACGCTGATGTTGAAACCGCCGTCGCCCGCCTGGATACCGGCCTGTTCGTTCACGCCGGCATAGCTGCCGTTCGCATTCGCATTCCTGTGGCTGAAACTCGCGCTGCCGCCGCCCTGACTGATGGCGAATCCGCCGCCCGTACTTTCCTGATGCACGGCCGTCGTCATCGTGTCCTGCACACTCGCGATGTTCAGGTTGCCGCCAATGTCGGCGTTCATCTGATTGCCGCTCAGGTTCGCACCGATGATGTTCGTATCGCCGCCCGAGATAATCGTCGCGGTGTTTGCGGCCGTCACGTGTGTGTTGTTCTGGATAGCAGTGTCGCCGTTACTGTTGCCGTGCGCCTTCGACATCGACGCATCCACACCGAACCCGCTCGTACCATACGATATGCCCACGCTCGCGCTGCTCGACTGGTTCGTGCTGCGCGTCGAATCAGTGTCGGTCGTGTTGACGAGGTTGACCTGGTTCTTCGCCGCGAGAATCACGTCACTGGCGTTCACGTTCGAGCCGGCAATCGTCACGTTGCCGCTGCCCGTGCTGCTGCCCGAAGCGCCGTTGCCGGTCGCGACGAATGCAGCCGTGCCGCCCGCCGTCACATTGGAACCCCTGTTCGTGGCTGAGGCTTCCGAATAGGTGTTCTCGCTGTGGCTACTGCCGTAACTGAGTTCTATCTTGGCTTCGGGTTGTGCGCCGTTTGCGAGCGCGCCAGCAGCAGCGCCGCCCGCGCCAAGCGCATCGACTGCGCTGCTCGCCGCCGCCATACCGTGCAATGCCGCCGCGCGATCGTCCTGGCTATGGCTCGCCGCGTGCGCCTGGTCGACCATATTCGATATCGCGTCGATAACCGGCGCCTTGATCGCGAGCGTGAAGCCGCTCTTGCTGACCGTCTGCTTCTCGTCGTGTTGATACGTGTCGACCGCTGAGTCGATGGTGACATTCGCCCCCGTACCCGTGACGTTCTTCGCTGCAATCAGGTCGCTGCCCGTCACATGCAGATCGTTGCCGGCGACGATGTTCAGGTTGCCGTTCAGCGATCCGATCGTGCTGCCGGTATTCGTCACCTGTGACGTGCTGGCCGTGCTGGTCTGCGTCTGGCTGCTGACCGATATCCCGATGCCTCCGCCCGTGCCGAAACCGGATTCATGTTTCTGGTAATAGGTCGACGTGTTCTGTGTGTCCTGCGACGTCGTGATCGCCACGTTGCCGCCAGCCGCGAGGTTCACGTCGTTCGTGCCCGCGATGGTCGCACCTTTGACGGTCAGGTCTTTGCCCGCGCTGACGTTGACCGAGTCGCCCGACACGGTACTGGCGACGCCAATATTTGCCTGTGTGGTCTGGCTGGTGTTCGTGGTCGAGCCATGGAAGGCGCTGGCGCGCTTCGACTCCGTTGCCGTGTAGCTGTCGTGTTCCTCGCGCGCCTCGTTGATGTTCACGTTGCCGGTTGCGACGATATTCGCCGTGTCGGTTCCCGTCGAAAGCGATGAACCGGTCAACGTGACATTGCCTTTCGAGGCATCCTTGCTGAGTGCTGCAAGGGTGCCGCTGCCGCCGGCTGTAAAACTCGTCCCGACTACCTGCTCGTCATAACTGCGGTCCGCCTGCTTGCGCGTCCTGTCGTCAGTGGCGACGTTGTTATAGGTCGCGGTATTTGTAACGTTGGTCGCCGTCAGGTTTCCGCCCGCGACCACGGCCATAGTGCCACCCGCCGCGACAGTGGCCCCCCTGAACGTCATGTCGTTGCCACTCTGCATCGCGAGGTCGCCGCCCGCGCTGATGCCGCCCGTCTGGTTAAGCGTACTGCTGGCTTCCCAATGGTGCTGGTCGTTCTTCGTCACGGACTGCGAGGTGTCAGACTGCACGGTATCGACATTGATATCGTGCCCGGCCGCGATCTGCGCGTTACCGCCGGCCGCGATGTTTGCCCCGTGAACCGTCAGGTCATTGCCTGCTGCGATGACCATATCGCCCGTTGATGCAATCGTGCCCTGCGCACCGACCAGGCTCTGGCTGACCTTACTGTTGCCTGCGCTCGAACTGACGCCCACCGTATCCACCAGTGTCGTATTGACGATGTCATGACCCGCCAGCACGGCCACGCGGTTGGCGGTAATGCGACCCGAGGCGTTGACCACGTCGTTCGTCGCCGCGACCACGGTCGTGCCGTTGTCCGCGCTGCTGCCGATCGAACCGCGTCGATTCAGGATATTGGTCGCGATGATAACGGTCTGCGTGCCGCCTTTGATGACACCCGAATTGATCGCGCTGCCGGTGGCGTGAATCTCGACATCGTCGGCCGCAATCAGTGCGCCGGTCGGTTGCAGATCATTGGCGTTTGCGTGCGCGAGATACACGACGGGCGCAAGCACGGTCTGCGTCGAACCGTCCGGCAGGGTGACGGTCTGGTTGACCATCCATACGATGTCGCTGGTCAGCGCATCCATCTGCGCGGCCGTGAGCGCCATGCCCGGCTCAAGGTTGAATTCCTTCGCGACGTTGACGCCGCTGTTCATCAGTGCGCGATATTCGTCCTCGTTGCTCGTGTAGCCTTGCAGGTAGACACGCCCGGTCAGTTGGGTGATCTGGTTGCGTACCATCTGTTCTTCATACGCGCCGTCGCCGAGCCGCTTGATGGTTTTCGACGGATCGAGCCCGAGCGCGCCAAGCATGTAGTCGCTCGAAATGAAACTTGAATAACCGGTCAGACGCGGATCAGTCACGACAAGATACGTCGCACTTGGCGACGTGTTAAACGTGTACAGACCGCTCGACGGCAACGTGATATTCAGCGCGCCAGTCGGTCCCGTGATGGACTGCGGCGCGTTGATGGTCTGCGTCTGGCCGGTCGCGAGGTTGACGGTCTGCGCGCCGCCGCCCGCCACGCCGCCGACTTTGCCATTGGCGCCGAGTGTGCCGCCCGTTGCACCCGTGGCCGAGTTCGCTGCCGCGACGTTGGTGTTGTTGATGTCGGTTGCGTTGATCTGCACCGCGTTGTTCGCGATGATCGTGCCGCCCGTGCCACCGATCGCAACTGGAGAAAGGACGATCGAAGGTTCAACCACGGTTCCCACGTCGCGCGAAATGTTCTCGTTCCACGCATAGGTCGAAACGATGTCCTGCTTCTGGTACTGGTACAGCGTCTGGCCGGTGTTATTCACGAGCGTGCCGCCATAGGCGTCGCTACCAATCGCGATGGCGCTGCCCGCTGCAATCGCGCTATACGCATTGTTCACGGTCCCGACGTTGGCGAGCGTCATGTTGCCGCCCGCGAGTAGTTGGGCCTGCTGTGCCTGCGGACCCGTGACCTGATCCTGCTGCGTGGTGGTTGTCGTGTCGCGCGCTATCTCGACGCGCTGATAGCCCTTATGAGCATCGTTGCGTGAGGTGTACTCCGTGGCCGGGTCGTAGTTGACGTTCGGGTCGTAGCCGTCCCAATAGCTGACGGTAATCGTGCCGTCAGCGTTGGTCGTGATCGAGTTGTAGTAGATCGTCTGCGGCTGGCCATTGACGTTGACGACCAGCACCTTGTCAATGGCGTTCGGCCCGGAAGTCTGCGACACCACATCCGAACCGGAGAAGGTCGTGTTAATCGGCGCGAGATAGCCGTTGTTCCACATGTCCGTCGTACAGAAACCCTTGTCGCCGTTGGTCGTCGTACAGGCCATGTACTTGTCGCGCTTGGTCTGGTGAGCCGTATCGACATCGGTGGTCACTGTTTCGACCGTTGGCGCGGGGCGCGTATTGGTCAGCGTCTGCGTGGCGACTTCAATGTTGCCCTGTGCTTCAATCGTTGACTGGTCGTTCGTGACGGAATTCGCGCGGTTTGCGAGCAGGCCTTTGGCGTCACGCGTGGCATCTGCCGCGATGTTGATATCGCCGAGACTGAAAATATTCGCGCCGCCCGTGTTCGAAATGTCACCAGGCGAGTACAGGTTCACCGCTGTGGCCGCTGCAATTGCCGCCGCCGCGCCTGTGTTCGCGATGGAACCGGCGTTCAGTGTCACGGTATTGCCGACGATGGTCGCGACGTTCACAAGCGCGGCGCTATGCGTGGTGACGCTATCGCCTTCGATGCGGCCCGCGTTGCTGATTGAGCCGGCTGCGTTGACCGTTGTGTTCGTCGAATTCAGGTCTGCGCCGGTCTGGTTATCGACACTGGCCGCGTTGACCGTGAGCGCATTCACCGCGCCGAGCGTACCCTGATTGGTGAAATTACCCGACGTGTTAAAGGTGAGGTCGTGATTCGCTAGGATCTGGTTCGTACCGTCGAGTGTGTAGTCGCCGTTCACCGTCACCGCGCCGTCGTTGCCGGCGATGATTCTGCCGTCCCCCGTAAGCTGGTTCGTCGTAACGCTCAGATTCTGGTCGCTGCCGATCGCGCCACTCTGGTTCGCGAGCGAGCCTGTAGCAATCGCGATGCTGCCGCCGCTGCTGGTGTCGTTGCCGATCCTGCCTGCTGTGTTGTCCAGTGTCGCGACGTTCAGGCCGATCGCGCCGTTGCCATGAACCGAGCCGCCCGCATTGATGAATGCCGCATTCGGACCGTTGAGCGTGACGTTATTCGCGCCCGACAGTTTCGCGTTCGTGTTATCGGCGAGTTGCCCGATGTTCAGCGTCAGGTCGTGGCCGGCGATGGTCTGCGCGCCGCCCGTGTTGGATAGCATTTGCGCGTTGAGCGTCACGTCGCCATTACCGCCGATCGTCCCGGCGCCTGCCATGCCGCCCGTGTTTCTGTTTGTAATTCCGGCCGCGCTGATTGTCGTCGCACCATTGCCAGTGTTCGCGACGCGGCCGTTTGTGTTGTCGAGCGACGCGGCCGATAGCTGCATGGTGGCGTCCGTGCCGTCCGCTTCGATCTGTCCGGCCGTGTTGTCGATCGCGCCCTGTGCCGATGCGCTCACGTTGCCCGTGCCCTGAATTAGTCCCGCGCGGTTGTCGAGCGTGCTGCCGGACTGAACGGTCGTAGTGCCGGCTGCCGTGATCGTGCCGCCCGCATTACTAACGCTGCCGCCCGATACCGACACGTTGCCATTGCCGCCAATCAGGCCGTTATTCGTATTGGTCACTGCGCCGCTGGCGTTGACCGATGTCATGCCCGTGCCACCGTTCGCGATGGAACCGCTGTCGTTGGCAACGGATTGGGCAGACACGGAAAGCGTGTCGTTTGCCTGGATCGTGCCGCCAGCGTTGACCAGTGCGCCCGCATCCGTCACCGACACGGTCTGCGCGCCGATATAGCCGCCTGCGCTGTTGTCGAGCGAGGCAACGTTAAGTGTCGCGCCGGTCTGCGCCGCGAGTGTACCGGCGCGGTTCGATACTGCCCCCGCGTGCGCGTCGAGTGCGCCGTTGGTCGCGATGGTGCCGCCGTTATTCGATAGCGTGCCGGTTTTCACTGACAGCGTGCCGCTGCCAGAACTGGCGATCGTGCCGTTGTCGTTCAGGAGTGTGGCGGGGCCGAGCGCGAGATCCGTACTGTTGGTCTGGATCGTGCCGCCCGTATTGTCGAGCGTGCCGGATACGTTGACGCGGGCCGCACCGTTGCCGGTCTGCGTGATTGCGCCGCCGTGATTGACGAGGTTTGTCGCGCCGAGCGTGAGCTGGTCCGCACTCGTCGAGCCGTTGCTGTTGTCGAATGTCGCAGCGCTGATGAACGCCTGCCGGCCGGCTGCGATCGTGTTCGCGTTGGTCAGCGTCGTGCCGGCCGATACGTTCACATTCCCGTTCGCTGCGAGCGTGCCGCCGTTGAACAGCGTTTGAACCGCTGCCGCAATCAGGTTCTGGACTGCCGTAATCGAGCCCGCGTTTGCAATCTGTCCGGCCTGCACCGTGACGTTCCCATTGCCGCCGATGTTGCCAGTCCCGTTGCCGCCCGCGCCGTTGTTCAGCAGGCCAGTGGTGGATAGCGTCAGGCCGTCCGCATTGAGCGACGCGACACGTCCGGCCGTGTTGTCGAATGACCCGACGCTCGCCGTCAGCGCGCCCGCCGCCTGCATCGTGCCGCCCGTGTTCGAGACTGCGCCCGTGACGTTTTCCGAGAACGTGCCGCCCGCTACCATCTGGCCGTTACGGTTCGACAGTGCGCCCGCATTGACGGTCTGCGCGCCGCCTGACGACAGCACACCGTTATCGTTCGCCAGTGTGCCAGCCGCGCTGGCCGTCAGCGCGCCGCCCGCCGTGGTGGTGGCGCCCGCGGTGTTCAGGTCGCCGGCCGTTGCCGTCAGTGTCAGGTTGCCATTCGCTGACGTACTGCTGCCTGCGAGATTAACCGATGCGCCCTGTATCGTTGCGCCGCCGGCCGCCGCATTGCGCCCGGTTGCCGTTAGCGCGCCGCTCGCGTTCAGAGTCAGTTCGCCCGCCTGGGCAATCGAGCCGTCGCCGTTGATCCCTGCGCCAAGCGTCCCGGCCGATGCAATGCTGCCGGCGTTAACCGTCGCGTTCTGCTGCGCGACCAGCGTGCCGCTGTTGTTCAGCGCGCCCGCCGTGGTTGCGCTAACGTTCTGCTGCGCGTAGGTCGTGCCGCTGTTGTCGATGCCGTCGTGCGCGTTGATCGCGATGTTGCCGCTTGCGTTGGTCTGTCCCGCAAGGACTAGCTTGCCCTGTGTGGTCAGAATCAGGTCGGCCGCCTGCGCAGCAAGTACGCCCTTGGTGGATACGCCCACACCGTTCTCCGTACCGACAAGAACGATGCGGTTCGCATACATGCCGCCGAGATTGCTCACGTCGATGGAGACGCCCGGCACCGGTCCGCTTCCGGCGATCGCTGCGGTGTTCAGCGTATCGTGATCGACACTGTTTGCGCCCGTAATGACGTTCAGGTTCTTCGCGTAGATCGCGGCATTTGCCTGTACCGCGCGTGCAATCAGATCAACCTGGTCGACGTTAGTCACGTTCAGGCCCGCGCCCTGAATCGTGATATTCCCGTTCGTCACGTTGAAGCCTGAGAGCGAGCCGTCCGGCGCGAAGTTCGGCGTGCCAGTGGTCAGAATGGCTCTCGACGTATTGATAAACCCGCCGCCGTTCACGCTGATGCCAGAACCGTTCGCGATGACCACTTCAGCGCGCTGGCCCGCGACTTCAAGATGTCCGTTAATCTGGCTGGCTGCGCTGCTGTTGACCTGATTGACGATGACACGCGCAGACTGACCGGGGCCGAAATTCGGATTGCCGTTAATCATGCCCGCCTGCTGCGTCTGCACGATGGTGGGCGAGTTGTTCAATATCGCGCCTTTTGACGGTATATCGAACTGGCCGTATGTGTTCATCGACACGCCAGCGCCCGACGCCCGGTTGATGTTCACCTGGTCGAGCCCGTTTTGCGTTTGCACCACGGAGGGCGCATGCGCGCCGCCCGGCACGATCTGCGCCGCGGTGAAAGCGGGAGCCGCGCCTAGCAGTACCAGGGTCGCGACTGCGATGTTTCGTAGCGCGAACCTATGCGATATGCCGGATGGACCCGTCAGCACGCGTCTCGTTGCAGCAGTCTCGCCGTTACCTTTGCCCGTCACCGTGGCCGATTCTTCGACGGCAACCAGCATTCCTCTCAGTCGGCTGAATACCAGCCTGAATGCTCTCCGGTTCATCTTCTTTTGTAGTACGGATTGGTAGAGGTCCGTAACCTACCGAATGACGCAAGCCGGATGTGTTAAGAGTCGTCAAGGTTTGCGACGGCACAACGGTTGGCGCGAAATCAGTCTTGTCTGATTGCCGATAACAACCGTTCAGGCCAAAAAGTCCGCGAAGGGCGCGGGCAAAAGACACATGATCTGCATTCGGGTTTATCAAGCCGCACGCAGTAACAGAGCCCACGCCTCCAGGCTGGGAGCGACCGGGCGACGCATGGGCAATGTGGGGTGGTCGTGTCCTGACCGCCAATAAGCTGGGTCCGAAATGCTGTTCATCGAACCCGGTGGATCTTGTATAGCCGGCACTAGCGGCCACCACGCAAGAGCAATGAAAAAGGCGCGCGCTGCGCGTAGGACATTAAGCAAAAAAATGGCCCGCTGAGTGCGGGCCTTCTAATACGTCATTCGCGGTTAAGCGCTGCGAAGGCCAAACCAGGCCCAAACCCTCACTGCATAGCAGCGTAATACTTAGCCACGCTATCGATCTCCGCAGGCGTCATCTGCCGAGCCACATTCCGCATCTGCTCATTGATATCGTTATGCCGGGAACCGGAAGCAAACGCCCGCAACTGCGTAGCGAGATAAATAGAAGACTGCCCACCCAGCCAAGGCGCAGCGCCCTTACGATCCAACTGCCCGTGACAAGCCGCACAAGGCGCGATATTCCGCTGCGGATCACCCTGCATCGCAAGCTTCACAGCATTAGCATCGGGCCCCACACCGGTCGGCAAAACCTCAGCCGCCGGCGCCCTCGGCAGCGAAGCATAATAAGCCGCCAGATCATGCAGATCCTGATCGCTGCGAGCCGCAATGATCGGCTGCATCACCGCGTTCTGCCGCACGCCATTCTGATAGTCGCGCAACTCTTTATAGACCACGTCGGCGTACTGCCCGGCCAACGCGGGCGCCGTCACCTGCACCGTGCCCAGCACGCCATGACACATCGAGCAATTCTGCGTCGCGATCGTCGCGCCGCGGCCGATCGAAATCGCGTCGGCTCGTACTCGCCGCAAAGGCGGCAAGACCACCACTTCGCTCGGCGCCGGGCCGGCGATATTGGCGCCACCGTACCAACTCGACGGCACACCCGCGGCGCTGCAAATCGTCGCCCATAAACCACGCTCGCTGAATCCGCTATTCGCCGATGGCAACCAGACGAAGCCGATCAGTATCGCCACGACGGCAATCGCAATCGTGCCGCCCAGGCTCGCCGTGAACCACGGGTTGCGCAAGCTGAAGACGCGTTCCTGACTCATCGCTGCGCTCCGACGACAACTGCCGGCACCGACGTCTGCGGCAATCTGAGCAGCTGAACGATCGGCACACTGTAGTTGACGACCGTCAGCCCGATCATCAACGCCACCCACAAGCCGAAACTATTGAGCGCGGCAGGCACGTGGTCCACCGGTTGGGCCGCGCTCGCGAAGCGGAAACTCTGTTGCTGGACCACGGGTCCGAATTGCGACTTGGCGAGGATGTAAATGAACAGCACGCCGGACACCACCAGAATCAGCCCGCCCACCGCCGACATTCCCACCCAGAACGCCTGCGATTCCATCCCCGGCATGGTGTAGTCGTAATACGCCATACGGCGCGGCGCCCCGAGCAAGCCGACGTAGTGCCACGGCAGCGTCACCACCATCATGCCGATGAACCACAGCCAGAGTTGCGTCCGCACCAGCCTCACCGAGGCAATCGCGCGGCCGGTCAGTTGCGGCCACAGTTCATACGCGATCGCGAAGTACATGATGACGATCGCCCCACCGAAAATCAGATGGAAGTGCCCGGTCACCCACTGCGTGTTATGCACGGTCGAATTCAACTGGTAGCTCATATTGATCAGGCCGCCTGCGCCGCCGAGCCCGAGCATCACGAACGAAAACGCGATTACCAGCATCATCGGGTTCTGCCACGGCAACGCGGTCAACCAGCCGAACGCGCCCTTGCCGCCGCGCAACCGTCCGGCGATCTCCACCGATGCACAGATGGTGAACACCGTCAGCAGCGTCGGTACCGACACCATGCCGGTGAACACCGCATGCAGGAACTTGAAGCCCGAGCCGACCTGCGGATCGGCGAACAGGTGGTGAATGCCGATCGGCATCGCGAACACGAGGAACAGAATGAACGACACGCGCGCCATCGAATCGCTATAGAGCCTTCCGCCGATCGCGCGTGGCACCAGCGTGTAGTACGCGATATAAGCCGGGATCAGCCAGAAGTAGACGATCGCATGCAGCGTCCACGAGAACAGGATGCGTGAGAGGCCGGCATCGATCGTGTTGGTGAGACCGAAGGCAACAGGCAATATCTGGAACAGGATTTCGAGCGCCGCGCCGATCGCGGTCCACGCCCATAGGTACGCCCCCGCGACGTTGGCGAACATGGCGAGCGGTATAGGCTTGCCCGGATTCGCACGTTTCCAGATGCGCAGATTCACATGCATCAGCGCGACCCAGATCCACGAGCCGACCACGACCAGCACCACGCCGAGGTAATAGAAGGGACTACCGATCATCGGTGGATAGAACGTGTAGAGCACCGAGGCCTTGCCGAGCGCGACCGGGACCATCGCCATCACCGCACCGACTGCCAGCATGATGAACGCGGCCCACGCCCACTTGAGACCGACGAGCCGCTGTGCGAGCGCGAGTTCGACGATCGCGTAGCCGAAGCCCATCGAAACAAGGGTGGGCATCACGTAAGCCATGACCGAACCGTGTGCGGTCACTGATCGATAGTAAAGCTCAGGGTCGCCGATCCACGGTAACAGCGGGCTGCGTACCAGCATCTGCCATGCGCCGAGCAGCAGCGCGATCAGAAACGCGATGAAGGCCAGCCAGAAATGCGCGAGAACGAGTCGCTTAGCGTGAAACACAGCTGAGCCTCCGGGATTGTCGGGCCTGCTCGAAGAACGTGGCTTTGTCGATGACCTTGACGTGCGCCCACATGGTCTGATGGCCGTAGCCGCAGAACTCGTGACACGGCATGGTGTGCTCGCCGGCTTTGTCGAAGCGCGTGTTCAGCGTGGAGACATAGCCGGGCACGACCATGGTGTTGATGTTGGTGTCGGTGACGAGCAGGCCGTGCACGACGTCGGCGCTGGTAACGCGGATCGTGATCGGCGTGTCGGCGGGCACCAGCAGACATTGCGGCGTGAACGAATACTGCTGCGCGACGAAACGCACGACCACCGAACCGTCTGGCTCGACGGCGCTGCCGAGGTTGTCTTCGACGAATTCGCCGGACAGTTGCAGGCGCGAAGGATCGATCGTCTCGACCCGCGACGGCGGCATCATCGCCCAATGCAACCCGGAGAACACGATGGCGACGAGCATCAGCACGATCAGCGCCGTGGCGAAAATCGCCCAGCGGCGCTCGGCGCGTAAGGCGACTTCGTGGCCGCTGCCCGGTTGGTGATTGGAATCAGTCGACATAGTCAGTGGATGACGCCGCGCGGCAGAAAGACAAGAAAGTAGAAGCCGAACCAGATCGCCATGACGATCAGCGCGGCGACGCCGGCCACGGCGATCGCGCCATGCGGGCCGGCCGCGACGACGCGTTCCACTTCTTCATCCGTCGGTGGGGCCGCGCTGCGGGTATCGTTCGCTTCCATCAGGAGATTCTCCGGTGCAGCGGTTCAGGTTCAGTGCAGCGGCGCTTTGCGCAATTCGTTGACTTCGCGGGACGTCACCGGCTGGCCATGGTTGCCCCACGCAGTGCGGATATAGGTGACGACGGCGGCGGCATCGGTGTCGTTCAACTCCTGACCGAACGGCGGCATGCCGTACGGTTCGGGATTGCGCGCGGTGCCGGGCGGGAAGCCGCCATTGAGCACGATGCGGATCGGGTTGACCGCGGAGTCCATTTCGATCGACTGGTTACGTGCGAGCGGCGGATAGTGTTGCAACTGGCCCTCGCCGTTCGCGCCGTGGCACAGGGCGCACTTGTCGGCGTAGATCTTTCCGCCGAGCGCGAACACGTTGGTGTTGGTCGGCGCGGACGGGCCCGATTTGCGGCCGCGATTGTCCGGTAGCGTCTTGAGATAGACCGCCATCGCCTTGACGTCGTCTTCCGTCATGTACTGAAGGCTGTGATAGGTGACTTCGGCCATCGGCCCATACACGGCGCCGCGATCGGAAATGCCCGCCTGGAGCAGGTCGACGATGTCCTTGATGCTCCAGTCGCCGAGACCGCCGTCCTTGTCAGAGGTGAGCGAGGGCGCATACCAGTTCTGCACCGGAATCAGACCGCCGGCGAACTGCTCGCTTTGCGATGAGCCACCCAGCGCGTTGATCTTGGTGTGACACAGCGTGCAGTGTCCGAGTCCGTCGACGAGATACGCGCCGCGATTCCATTCGACCGATTTGGTCGGGTCGGGCTGGAACTCGCCTTCACGGAAATACAGCGTGCGCCAGCCGTACAGCAGCTTGCGCTGGTTGAACGGGAAGCGCAGCGTGTGCGCGTGGCTCGGCTCCCGTACCGGTGTCACGGATTTCAGGTACGCGAAGATCGCATTCGAGTCTTCGCGCGTGACCTTGGTGTACTGGGCGATCGGCATCGCCGGGTAGAGCAGGGTGCCGTCCGGCGTGCGGCCGGTGCGCATCATCTTGAAGAACGCTTCCTCGCTCCAGGTGCCGATACCGTATTGCGCGTCCGGTGTGATGTTCGGTGAATACAGCGTGCCGAACGGTGTGTCCATGGCGAGGCCGCCGGCGAACAGCTTGCCGCGCGGCGCGGTATGACAGGCGACGCAGTCGCCGGCGCGCGCGAGATACTCGCCGCGCTTGACGATGTCGGGACGGGTGTCGGCTTTGTCGCCTGCGGCCGTTGCAGTCGTGGCGGCAGGCACGGCTTCAGCGGCGCGTGCTTCAGCGATCAGCAACGCACGCGGTGCGCTCCAAAGTACGCCGCCGGCGATGACCGAGCCGGCAACCAGCAAGCTGGAGACAAGCGAAACAGCGGTGCGACGGCGCTTCGTCATGGCATGCGAAACAGCACGGATCGAGCGGAGGATCGGCTTCATTGCGGTTGGCTCCCGCATGCGAGAGGCAGCCGTTCGGCAGACGCCGGCGCGGGCCGTGGATCGGCAGGACGAGGCTGGCGCGCGAGCCAGCTCGATACCGCGGTGATGTCCTTGTCGGTCAGCTTGACGGCAATCGAATGCATACAGTCCGGCGCAAGCGCGTGACGTGTACCCGAGCGCCACGTGCCCATCTGTCCGGCGATGTAGCTCGCGTGCAGGCCGAGCAGGCCCGGAATGCCAGGTTGCGTACCCGTCATGCGCGCGCCATGACATGCGATGCACGCCGGGATCTTGCGTGCCGGGTCGCCTTGAGTGACGAGCCGTTGTCCGGCTGCGAGCACTGCGGGTGCGACGTCGGTGTGATCGGGATTGGGGTAGGGCGGTTGCAGGTCCGCGAAGTACTGGCTGATCTTGCGCAGATAGTCGTCGGGTAGAAAGGCGAGCAAATAACCCATTGGCGGATAAGTGCGGCCGCCATCACGGAACGCGGTCAACTGATTGAACAGATAATCGGCCGGCTTGCCGGCGATGCGCGGGAAGTAATCGTTGTTCAGGCCTTGGCCTTGTACGCCGTGACATGACGTGCAGGCGCGCACGCGCTCGTCCATGGCCGAGGGCATGGCGCCTGATGCGTCGGTGGCCGCGAACGCCGCGCCGCGCCACATGACGTAAAGCACCACCAGAATCGAAAATCCGATAGATCTACGATGCACGCCAGGCCTCGCCGGGGGAACGGTTACTTTCGTTATTTATCTCTCACGCATTCGCTCGTGAATCGCCTGTCGGATTCGATGAACGATGCATGACACGCCTGCCTATTCTTCTTTACGTCTTTATAACGACTGCATGAACAGCAAATCGAAGCGGACTTGTTAAGGAGGCGCAGTATTGAATCGATGCGGCAATGCAATTGCTTCATAAAACAATCACCTGCCTGAGTGCGCCGTTGGATGGCGGCTTTCGGGCTACGGTAATAACGCTTGATGCGTCTTCCTGATGTGCAGCAGGTTGCAGGAATTTATCCGGTGCGTCAATAAAATTTGGCAGCCCAATCGGCGGCGTATTTGATCAGCATAGGCGTCGATTAGAGCGCCTTCAATATTTATTCTGTGCCGGGTACGCGTGCGGATTCCATCCGTCGAACGTGATTGGTGCGCTGCGCTACGTTTCTGTCGGGATCCATGAGTCGCAGCGCATGCACCGACGCCGAGCGCGTCAACTGAAGAGACGCGTCAACGCCGTGCGTGCATTGCTGACGTGTTCGCTTTCGCCGATTCGCCCCGGCAACAAATGAAACTCGACAGCCGGCAGTGCGGGCAGGCCGATGCTCGGTGGACAGGCCACCATGCCCCCGCCGATCGACGATTCGTTCAGGCAGGAAATGCCGAGCCCGGCCTTCAGCGCCAGTTGCAGTCCGGCCACGCCGGAAGCCGAATGCGACACCAGATACGGCACCTTGTGCTCGTCAAGCAACTTCACGACGAAGCGCTGCAACTGGCAACTCGACGGCAGCAAGATCAGGGGATAAGGCGTGGCCGGCCGCGGATCGGCATCGGCCGCGCAGACCCACAGCAGCTTCTCGCGCCGCACCACGGTGCTTTGCGCGCTGCCGCGCCGGCCGGTGGCACGCGTGTTCCCGGTCACGAGCCGCAACGAGAGGCCGATGTCGTACGACGCATCGTCGCCGGCGCTGCTGTCGATCACCGCGCTCGGCAGCACGGTGACGTGCAGCTTCAGGCGCGGATGCTGTTCCGAGAACGTCTTGAGAATGCGCGCGATGTCGAGTGGACGGTAGTAGTCCGTAATGGCGATGCGCAGTTCGCCATCGAGCGAGCGGCCTTGCAGGTCTTCGAACGCCGCCTCGCTCATGGCGATGATGCGCCGCGCGTGATCGAGCAGGCGGCTGCCGGCCGGCGTGGCGGTGACCCCCTGCTTGCTGCGCACGAAGAGTGGCTGGCCGGCGCGCTCCTCGAGTTTCTTCAACTGCTCGCTCACCGACGACTGCGACAGGAATACGCGCTCGGCGCCCGCCGAGACGCTGCCCGACTCCGCGACAGCGACGAAGGTGCGCAACTGTGTCAGGTCAAATCCGCGTTGGCTCATGATTCGGTATATCCGATGGAAGTCATCTGAATTTCCGGCTTTTCCGATGGTTAGCCCAGCCGTAGGATACCTCCAATTCATTCATTGCAGGGGCTGTCATGGGAAACGAATCGATTGTTGCCGTGCGGGTGCAGGGGGAGCGTGCAGCCAGCCATCGGTGGAAGGTGTTGGGCGTCGGCTTTGCGGCGAACGCGAGTTTTTCGGCCGCTTTCTCGGGGATTCCGACCACGGCCGTGTTCTTGCGTTCGGGCTATCACCTCGGTAATGACGGGCTGGGACTGGTGCTCGGCATGCTCGGTTTGGGCATTGCGGTCAGCGAGTTGCCTTGGGGACTGCTGACCGACCGTTGGGGCGACCGCCGCGTGTTGCTGCTCGGACTTCTTTCGACCGCCGCGGCGCTAGCCGGCCTGGCATTGTTCGTGGTGCCGTCCGGTGCGCATGTGCCCGGCGTGGCGACGCTCGCGCTCGGCTTGTTGCTGGTCGGCTTGCTCGGTGGCAGCGTCAACGGATCGAGCGGCCGTGCGGTGATGGCCTGGTTTCGCGAAGGTGAGCGCGGCCTCGCGATGAGCATTCGGCAAACCGCCGTGCCAGCCGGCGGCGGCCTGGGCGCGCTGATCTTGCCGGTGCTCGCCTCGAGATTCGGCTTTGCCAGCGCGTACACCGTGTTGGCTCTTGCATGCGCGATTACCGCCGGGTTCGCATGGCGCTGGTTGCACGAGCCTTCGCACGCCGAAGGCAACGGTGCTGGTACGGCTCGCAACGCTGCGGTTGCGAGTGCAGCGCCGGCGAAGGTTTCGCCGTTGCGCGATATCGGCATCTGGCGCGTGGCGCTCGGCGCCGGCGCATTGTGCGTGCCGCAGCTTGCCGTCGTGACGTTCGGAACCGTTTTCCTCCACGACTTCAGCCGCGCCGGTGTGCTGGCGATCAGCGTGACGATGGCGGCGGTGCAAACAGGCGCTGCGGTTGCGCGGGTCTGGAGCGGTGCATGGACCGACCGGCGCGGCAATCGGCGTGCGTACATGCGCGCCTGCAGTGTGTTGACCGCGGTGCTGTTCGCATCGCTCGCTCTGGTGACGGGTCTGGTCGGCATGCATCACGCGACGATGACGGCGGTGTTCGCGCTGATGATCGTGCTGGGCGGTATAAGCGCATCCGCGTGGCACGGCGTTGCCTTCACGGAACTCGCGACGCTTGCGGGAACAAGCCGGGCAGGCACGGCACTCGCAATCGGCAACACTTGCGTCTTTCTCACGCTGTTCCTGACGCCGCTTGCGATTCCGCCGTTGTTGTCGGTGGGTTCGTGGCCGATGGTGTGGGCGGTAGCCAGTCTGTGCGCATTGATCGCGTTGCCGGTATTTCCACGCACGGCTCGCGCGAGCAAGACGTCGGCGGTACGCGCTTGTGATGCCATGTGATTCGCGTCACGACGCATTCCTCTTGTGATAGCGATGCAACGGGCTATCAAATTGTCGGTGGGTTTCGGAGCGCTCCGATTTTCTCCTGGTTGTAGCGATGGTTTTATGGTCGCCCCTGGCGCGCCATCTCATGTGAGGAGGCCGTCAAAGAGCGTGTAAGGCGAATGGGATTTTCCCGGTGGATTCGCCGAATACACCTACAACAACTGAGAGAAATCGTAGTGAATCTTCGAATTATTCTGGCGGACGATCATCCGTTCGTTTTGCTTGGCGTTCGGGCCGCGCTGGAATTGCATGCCGGTATCACCATTGTGGGTGAAGCGACCACGCCTACTTCATTGATCGAACTGTTGCAGAGCACGCCATGCGACGTGCTCGTCACCGATCTGACGATGCCGGAAGCATCTGGCGCGGTGGAAGACGGTCTGAATCTTGTCAGGCGAATCCGATCTACGTGGCCACTATTACGCATCGTCGTGATGACGGCTCTGACAAACACCGCGATTCTGCGCGCCATCGTGTCAGATGGCGCAGTCAGCACGCTCAGCAAAATGGAAACAATGGACGAGCTCTGGCAAGCGATCGAGGCGAGTGACAAGGGGAGGGTCTACGTGGGCCGTACCGTCGTCGCCGCGCTTGCCCAGCCTCGGGACGAAGCGGGCGATTTGCCGCCGGTCCCCCGTTTATCCCGCAGGCAGGCGGAAGTTATCCGAATGTCAGTACGTGGCGATTCGATCGCGGAGATCGCGGTGGCGCTCGGATGCCATCGCCGAACCGTCAGCCGTCAAAAGCGCGAAGCAATGGGTAAGCTCGGCGTCACCAACGATCCTGGTCTCTTTGCTTATATTCGTGCATATGGTGTTTATGATATTTAAATCGCATAGCTAATCAATTATTGGCGTGGTTCTAATTGGACTATTTCAGAGCGATCTTATGTTTATCCTCTGAAATATGTTCAATGATATCGGCAGGGCCAGTTGCTCCGGAGAGAGCGACAGGGAATCTAGGAACGGGGGAGAAAAAACGATGAATGAAAACGCTGACTTAAGCACGCCTGTTCGAACCATCATCGCGGACGATCATCCGCTGGTTTTGTTGGCGATCGAGAATCTGATGGCGGGCTATCCGAATATGCAGATCGTCGGTCGTGCTGCCGATGCCACAGAGCTTTTCAGAGAAGTCGAGCGTATTCCATGCGACCTGGTTCTCATGGACCTATATATGCCAGGCGGCCTCTACGGCGGCGGCCTGGAAGCCGTCAGGCAGCTCAAGGCGCGCTATCCCGACGTGGCACTCGTCGTACTCACCATGGAAACCGAAGCCGCTGCGCTGAGAAAAGTCATCGCGCTAGGCGCCGACGGGTTGATCAGCAAACGCGACCGGATCGATCTGATTCACGTGGCAGCCGTCACGGCGCTGGCTCGCGAGTGCTATGTCGGGCCGGCGGTACGATCGCTGCTTGCCGACGCAACGGTCGCCCAGCGGTTCGATCTTGTCCGGCAAATGCTGTCGCGCCGCGAACTGGAGGTGCTCACGCAATACGCTTGCGGGCTTGGCGTAACGGAGATCGCTTCGCGCTTCGGGCGCAGTGTCAAGACCATCAGCGCTCAGAAATGTACCGCGATGCGCAAATTAGGTCTGCACAGCGACGCGGAACTGTTCCGCTTCGCCGTCGATCATGGCGTGATCTCTGAGGATTGTTTGCAGAACCGGCGCTGAGTCGGCGAGACGTCACGCCAGTCCGGTGGCGTGGCGAACAGAAGATGCACTCGGCACATCCCGGGGAAGCACGTTGCGTGCAGGGAGTGCCAGTCGATAAGACAACAAAAAATGACACAAAAGATTCGCGTCATCGTGGCCGACGATCACGATTGCGTTCGTGTTGGTGTGATGCGTCTGCTGCAAGCGGCATCCCACATCGAGATAGTCGGCGAGGCGCCCGATACCCAAACACTGGCCGAATTGCTCGACACCCATGCGTGCGACGTCGTCGTGTCGGATATCGGCATGCCGGGCATTGACGGTGCCAGTAATGTTGTGTCTTTCCTACGCCGCCTGTTCCGGGTCCGGCCGCATCCTTGCGTCGTCGTGCTAACGATGATCTGCCATGCGCATCTGCTTTCAGGATTGTTGCACCTCGGCGTGGCGGGAATCGTTGACAAGCGCGACACCGCCGCGGCGTTGATCGAAGCGATTGGGGCTGCGGTTAGCGGTCGTGTTTACCTATCGGACCAGGCGCGCGTCGCGATAGACGCATCCGAAGCGCCGCCGCAACCGCGCGCGGGCGTGCTGAGTGCGCGCGAATGGGAAGTCTTTCAGCTCTATGTGCAAGGTCTGGCTGTCCACGAAATCGCGACACGTCTGCAACGCAGCGGCAAGACCATCAGCACGCAAAAGCGAAGCGCGATGCGCAAGCTTGGCCTCGAGACAGAAAACGACCTCATCGATTATGCGAGACAGATAGGGTTGGCCTGACAGCCGTGTCAGAGGCACACCCTGAATCGGGACGATGGTTCTGGGGACTTTAGGAGTCTTCTGATTGGTTGAGTGACGCTGCCGTTTCATAGTTGTGAATTAACCGAGGCTCGACTTCCAATGCCCGGCTGGTGAATGCAGTGATTTCGCCAGCCTGAGCAGTGACGAGTCTGGAAAATTCAGGCAGATGTCTGGCGGCTGGAGTGAGGCGCCGTCTGCCATTTGCAAGTACTGGGAGGCGGCATGGTAGGGCTAGGCAAGCGGTTATGGGTCGAAGGAGTCGGGACGGCCTGGGTGGTGTTTATCGGCTGCGGCAGCATTGTATTGAACACCGGCGCTGCCCAGCAAGGTTACGGCGTGCTCGAGGTCTCATGCGCATTTGGTCTCGCGCTCGTGACGGCGAGCTACGCATTCGGCGCCATCTCCGGCGCGCACTTCAATCCGGCCGTCACGATCGGCTTTACGGTCGCGCAACGCTTTCCGGTTCGAGATCTGCTGCCCTACATCGCTGCCCAGATTCTCGGGGCGATCGGAGCCGCGGCGCTGCTCGCTTATGTCGCGAGTGGGCGCCCCGGTTTCGAACTGTCCGCGAGCGAATTCGCGGCGAACGGTTTCGGCGACCATTCTCCCGCCGACTATCAACTTCATTCCGCGCTGGTCGTCGAGCTGGTCCTGTCGTTTGCTTTCGTTCTGGCGAGCTTGATGGTGGCTTGCCGGCGAAGGCTGAGGCCGATCGCGCCACTGGTTGCCGGCGCGTGTCTGGTGATCGTGTACATGGTGTCGATCCCGGTTACCAACGGCTCGATCAATCCCGCTCGCTCTACCAGTCAGGCGTTGTTCGTCGGCGACTGGGCACTCGACCAGCTCTGGCTGTTCTGGGCAGCGCCGTTGCTGGGCGGCGTCCTGGCCGGTGCGCTGTTTGCCTTTCTCCGGAGCAAGTACGGCCGGCAGGCTGCGTCGCTCGCTCACGAGCAGGGCGAAGTCGCGTGAGCGCCGCTGGGTTTCATTTCCAGGTGTCCGCTATGAAACGCCAACCCAGTATCGCGGTGTGTCGGATGGTCCGGCGAGTATTGCAGTGCCTGCTTACGGTGTTCGCCTGTGTCGTCGTGCAGATGCAGCCTGCGGTGGCTCAGCCGTTCGCCAGTCCGTCGCATCCGCTGGTCGGCGGCGCTTTTCCGGCCAGGCTGACTGTCGGCGTTCTGGCGAACGGGTGGTTGCCATTCGATGGGCTTCAGAACGGCCAGCTAACCGGCTTGAGCGCCGACTATCTGCGCGCGCTCGTTGGACCGAACGTCGTGATCGAGTCCAAAACGTTTCCTGACATGACGCAACTGCTGGCCGCGGCCTGCGCCGGCAACGTGGATCTGGTCATGAGCCTCGCTCGCACTCCCGAGCGGGAACGCTGCTTCAACTTCACCGCGCCGTACTTTCGGGCATCCGCATCGGTGGCGGTGCGTCGCGACGGCAACGTGTACGCGAGCGCTGCCCAGCTTGCCGGCGCGAACCTCGCGGTAGAGAAAGGGTTTGCGCTGGAACGTTCGTTGCGCGAGCGCTTTCCGCGCGCCCAGATCGAAACCTTCGCGAGTACGCATGAGGCGCTGCGGGCGGTCGCGCGAGGCGACGCCGATGCGTATCTTGGCTTTACGCCCGCCGTTCAGTATGCATTGACCAGCGAGGAATTCCGCGGGCTGCAAGTCGCCTTCGAGGAACGCGGCAGAATCGCTGACTTGCGCTTTGCCTTGCCGCGCAACCGGGCGGCGTTGCGTGACCAGCTCGATCGCGCGCTCGCCTCAATGAATCCGGCCGACGACACCGAGATTCGCGCGCGCTGGCTATCCAGCAGCTTCGACGCGCAAGCCGCGTCCACTGCGCGGCGCCTCGTGCTAACACCGGATGAGCAAGCCTGGCTTCGTTCGTTACCGCCGTTGCAGGTGGGCTTCGACACGGGCTGGCCACCCTTCAGTTATGTCGATGAGTCCGGCCATCCTGCCGGCATAGCCGCCGAATATCTGGACTATTTGAGCCGCACGCTGGGCGTTGTGTTCAACCGTGCCCACACGGCTGACTGGCCCGCGACCATCGAAGCTTTTCAGCGCGGCGATCTGGCGATTCTGGCCACTTCCTCCAGCAGCGACCCGCGTCTGAAGAGCGCGCGGCACACGCGTGCATACGAAAGCTATCCGCTCGTGATCGTTGGGCGTGAGGACGAACCGGCCGCTCGCGCACTCAGTGATTTCGCCTCGCGGCGCATCGTGGTCTCCTCGCATATCGCCGGCTCGATTCCGCTCGCGCTCGACAAGATTCCTGCCGCCAACATCACGGTCGCGCCCAGTCTGGACGACGCGCTCAAGAGGGTCGAGAAGGGCCAGGCAGATGTACTGGTTGGCAACGTTGCGGCCGTCGATGTCCTGCTCAAGCAACGTTATGCCGGTGTGCTCAAGATCCTGGGCACGGTTGGCGGATCCGACGCGCTCGGCTTCGCGGTGCGTCCTGATCTGAGCCCGCTGGCAGGTTTGATCGACCGGGCTTTGCTGGCTATGCCGCCGGCCGAGAAGCAGCGCATCCGGCAGAAGTGGGTGACCGGCAATACGGGGGAGGCGGGAACATGGAGTGTTACCGCCGTGCGGCTTCTGCCGTTGCTGATCGGTATCGGCGTCGTGCTACTGGTCACGCTGCGCGCTTATCTGCTGCTGCAACGTGAAGTCAGGCTGCGCAAACAGACCGAACGTGAGCTGGCGCTCCAACTGAACTTTCAGGAAACCATGATGGAGATGGTTCCCTATCCGCTCGTCGCCAAAGATCTGGATGGGCGCTATATCGCGATCAACCGGGCGTATGAAGAAGCGTGTGGTTTGCGCCGCGACGCGGTGATCGGGCGCACGACAGTGGATGTCCAGACATGGGGCGAAGCCAATAGCCACGTTCTGGATGATCTCGCACGCAAGATGCTGACAGGCGACGAGCCGGCTCAAGCGGAACTCCAGTTCGAACGCGGCACGGGCGACCTGCGTCACGGCCTGTTCTGGACGCGGATCTGTCGAAACAGCGACGGCAAGCCGAGTTGTGTGCTGGGAACGATGGTCGACATTACCGATATCCGGCGTGCTGAAATGCTCGCGCGCGAAACCGAGCGTCGCCTTTTCGACGTCACGCGCTCATTGCCGGCCGTCGTATTTCAACTTCGCCGCACCGCGAACGGTGCTTATTCGTTTCCGTACATCGGCGGTGATACGCGACATCTGTTGGGTGGCGACGGCACTTCGTCGATGAGCCGGGAAGAGATCGACTTCAGACGCGTGTGCGAAGAAGACCGGCCTTTCGTACTGGCCGAGCTGGAGCGATCGGCGCGTTGCGAAACCCCGGTGAATATGGAATTTCGCTTCGACGTCGAGCGTGAACTCAAGTGGGCGCGCGCGGAACTGGTGCCACGCCGCGAGCAGGATGGCAGCGTGGTGTGGAGCGGCTATTGGGTGGACGCAAGTGCGGAGCACGCGCGGTCCGAGGAAATCGCGCGAGCGCGTGACGTAGCCGAAGCCGCTTCGCGCGCCAAAGATGATTTTGTCGCGATGATGAGTCACGAAATCCGCACGCCGATGAACGGCGTGCTCGGCCTCGTCGAAGTGCTGGAGCGCACGCCGCTCAATGCGGATCAAGGGGAAATGCTGAGCATGATCCACGAGTCGGCAGGCGCATTGCTGCAGATTCTGGACGACCTGCTCGACTATTCGAAGATCGAAGCGGGGCGGTTGACTATCGAAGCCGAACCGATCGACATGCGCGAACTGGTCGACAATGCCGTCGGTTTGCTCGCGGGCCGCGCCCACGAAAAGGGGCTGAAGGTGCGCGTGGATATCGCGCCGAACGTTGCGGCTACGCTACGGGGTGACAGCGTGCGATTGCGGCAGATTCTGTTCAATCTGCTCGGCAACGCCATCAAATTCACCCCGGAGGGCGAGGTCGACGTGCAGGTCGCGGCCGTCGATCAGACCGGTGACACCCAGACGCTCGAGATGACTGTCGCGGACACCGGCATTGGCATTGCACCGGAGGTGCAGGCGCGCCTGTTCGAGCCGTTCGTGCAGGCGGAGTCGTCCACCACACGTCGTTTCGGCGGAACCGGCCTAGGTCTGACGATCTGCCGAAAACTGATCGACCTGATGAACGGCACCCTCGAATTGCACAGCGAGCCTGGGGTCGGCACGCGTATGACTGTCCGCCTGACCATGCCTGTGGAATCGCAGCGTTACTCCGTGAATGGCTTGCGCGGCAAGCGCGGCCTTGTAGCGACGGGTGACGCACGGGTCGCGCAGGCGCTGATGCATTTCGGTCAGGCGCTCGGACTCGAGTTGCGCCACGTGTCGCCCGATGCGGCCGCGCTCCGCGATCCAGCCGCCTTAGCCGGCGTGGATATCATTTTCCGGGGTGAGGACGTGATGCTGCCTGCAAGCGAAGGGTCCGGTGCGCGGATCATCTGCCTGACCGAGAAACCGAAACCGACCGGCTACCGCATCCTCGACAATACCGTGCGCGTCAGTATTAATCCGATCTCGTGGCGCGGTCTTGGTGCAGCATGTGCCGCGGTGATGACGGGGTTGCCTTCCGTGACACCGCGTTCCACCGGTATGCCGCATAGGGCTGAAGGCGCCCCCGTGCCGCCGGACCGCGAACGGGCAATTGCCAGCGGACGGCTGATCCTGGTTGCGGAAGACCATCCGGTCAATCAGGAATTGATTCGCCATCAACTGGCGTTGCTCGGTTTTGCCTGTGACGTGACGAACGACGGCGTCGAGGCACTGGCCGCACTCGAGCAAACCAGCTATGGATGTCTGATCACGGACTGCCACATGCCGAACCTGTCCGGCTACGAACTGGCGCGGCGCATCCGGGAAAGAGAAGCGGATGGTGCGCATCATCTGCCAATCCTGGGGATTACGGCGAATACCGCGCCGGAGGACTTGAAGCTATGTCGTGACGCCGGCATGGATGACTGCCTCGTCAAGCCGACGCGGCTCGCTACGCTACGCGATTACCTGAGTCGTTGGTTCGGCACTGACAGCGCATGGCAAGCAGCACCCGCTGAAACGACCAGCGCGCCGCTGGTTTCCGGGCCGGATGTGCGTGGCGGCCTCGAACCATTCGTCCCGGTCGATCTGAATCATATGACGCAACTGTGGGGGAGCGAATCGACGGTTAAGGCATTGCTCGATTCCTTCGTTTCATCGGTGCGCGAAGACGTGTTGGCATTGTCGCCGTTACTCGAGCGTATCGAGGTCGAGCGTCTGCGCGAGTGGCATCATCGCGTGGCAGGCGCGGTGAGCGTGTTGCAATACCCGCCGCTGCTCAATGCGCTGGAAGACTATCGCCGGGATATCACCGTCAAGACGCCGGAACGCTTGCGCAGTGACGGGCTGGCATTGGCGCGCAAGTGCAATGCGATGCTGAATGGAATCGAGGAGCAGGCTGCGTTACTTGCATGATGCTGGACCGCACTGCTGCAGTGCACCGCACCAAGCCAAGCCAAGCCAAGCCAAGCCAAGCCAAGCCAAGCCAAGCCAAGCCAAGCCAAGCCAAGCCAAGCCAAGCCAAGCCAAGCCAAGCCAAGCCAAGCCAAGCCAAGGCAAGGCAAGGCAAGGCGAAAATGGCGCGGTTGTGGTGCCTCGCTTCGGCGATCACATAGGGGCGCCTTCGTCAGTAAATCCAGGTGGCGAGTCGAGATGGCGAATCAAGAAGGCGAGTCGAGATGACGAAAAAAAACGCGGCCGAAGCCGCGTTAAAGATTTGGAGACATCCCTCGATGAAGGAGTCACTTCTCGCAATCGGAAGCATAACCGCGACTGCGCAAAAGATTCATTACGAATTGCGCAATTAACTGTTTGTAAATATCGACGGAAGCGGCGCCCCGACCCTATTTCGAAAATAATCGACGGTGAATTCGACAAACGAGCGCGTCTTGGCGGACACGTGCCGCCGCCCGGGGTACACCAACGAAACTTCCTTGTCCGCGCCTTTGATTCGGTAGTCCGGCAGCACCTGCACAAGTGCGCCGCTCATCAGGTCCGCCGCGACATGATTCTCCGGCAGGATGGTAATGCCCATGTCGGCGAGCGCCGCCTGGCGAAGCATTACCGCGTTGTTGACCGCATAGGCGGCCTTCATGTTGACGGTTATCTCGATTCCGTCGGTATCGACGAAACACCATTCGGCGCCGTGCACATTGGCTGACGGAGCCAAAAACGGGTGAGCGGCAAGTTGCGCCGGGACCGACGGCGTACCCCGCGCGGCGAGGTACGCGGGCGAGGCAACCGCCACCGAGCGGACCTTGAATAAAGCTCGCTTGATCAAGGTGCCGCCACTGACCTGCCCAGCCACTACGATGCCGGCATCAAATCCCTCTTCAATCAGATCCACCGGTCGATGCAGCAGCGTGACCGAAAGTTTGACTTGCGGGCACTGCAAGCGATAACGCTGCAGCAGCGGCGTCAATCCAAATAACGAGAATGACGCGACCGCCACGAGTTTCAACGTGCCGGACGGATCATTCGCGCTTTGGGAAACGCTGGACTCTATTGCTTCCAGTTGATCGAGAAGTTGCCGGCAGCCGTCGGCATAGGCAGATCCGGCCTCGGTCAACGACAGGCTGCGTGTGGTTCGGTTGACGAGCCGCGTATCGAGGTGCGTTTCGAGTAAAGCGACGTAACGCGTCACCACCGCGTTGGAGAGATCCAGACTTGCGGCTGCGCGCCCGAAAGAACCGTTTTCTGCGACTTTCAGAAAGACGCGCATGGCCTGCAGGTGATTCATCGTGATAGTGGGTTTGAGCGGGAAATGCCTGGGTGCGTAAAGCTGCGGGCGTTCGGTTGCGTGCGGCGTGAACCAGTGCAGCCAGCGGCAGAGGCCTGTGACGAGAAAGCGCCCATGCTGCACGCGAGAGACATGCATGGTAATCGCCGGGAAAACGACCCGGCACAAGAACCGGCGGAATAGGTATTGAGAGACTTCCGAACGCGTGATGTGGCGAGGTCACAACGCTTTAATTAGATAAGTATCGCTAAATATAAAAGGAGATAAACGGGTTGCCTTTCAGCTCAAGGCTCACCGATGTTGCCACGTCGACTTTTCGAATAATTCAAAAAATATTTTGCGCGAACACGCGTGGTGTCCCTGAAAGTTTGGCACCTAAACTCCGCCCTGCAAATTGAGCCCGTGTGCTGAGCGCTCTGGATTCAGTCAGTTCTCAGCATGAAATCGCGCTGTGAAAATTAATCGAGTCGACGACTCAATCACCACACGTTATCTGAAACAACATGAAAAAGATTCTGATTCTCGCGGCGGTCTCCGCGACGTTCGCTAGCGCAGCTAACGCGCAAAGCAGCGTGACGCTGTACGGCGTCGTCGATGCCGGCTTTACGTATGTGAAAAATGAAGTTCTGGCCAGCCGCCCGTCGAAGCATGATGTTTCGTATGGTCTGACGAGCGGCAATCTGTCGGGCAGTCGTTGGGGTCTGCAAGGTCGTGAAGATCTCGGCGCTGGCTACGCGGCAGTTTTCACGCTGGAAAACGGCTTTAGCGTTGCCAACGGCGCTGCTGCGCAAGGTGGCCGCAGCTTCGGCCGGCAGGCATTCGCGGGTATCTCGAGCGGCTACGGCACGGTTACGCTGGGTCGTCAGTACGACTCCGTTGTTGACTATCTTGCTCCGTTGACGGCGACCGGCAGCTGGGGCGGCACGTACTTCGCCCATCGCGGCGATAACGACAACGCCAATGCGACCATGCGCATCAACAACTCGGTGAAGTACCAGAGTGTGAACTACGGCGGCTTCTCTTTCAGCGGCCTGTACGGCTTTTCGAACCAGCCAGGCGCCTTCGCGAACGATCGCGCTTACAGCACAGGCATGGGCTATTCGAACGGCGGCCTGAAACTGGCGGCCGGCTATTTGCAGGCTCAGGGTGTCGGCGGCAATGTGAACGGTGCGATCCAGGACGGCGCACCGAACATCGGCATGGCAGGCGAACGTCAACGGCAACGCACGTGGGGCGCTGGCGGCAACTACGCATTCGGCCCGGCAACAGTCGGCGTGGTCTACACGCAAAGCCGTTTCGATTTCGTGAACAACACCGCCTCGGTGCGTTACGACAACTACGAAGTCAACGCGCGCTATACCCTGACGCCGGCGCTGGCATTCGGCGTGGCTTACACGTACACGCAGGCACTGCAGCACGCGGGCGGCGCGTCGAACGGATCGAGCCACTGGAACCAGTTCGGTCTGCAGGCCGACTACGCACTGTCGAAGCGCACCGACCTGTACGCCGAAGGCGTCGCACAGATCGGCGCGAATGGCAACAAGGTTGGCGCGCAAGTGTTCGGTACCGACGCACCGTCGTTGACCAAGAGGCAGGCGGTTGCGACGGCGGGTATTCGTCACCGCTTCTAAAACATTGCTGTGGGAAGGAAACGCACTAAAGCACCGCTCGCGGTGCTTTTTTCGTTGCTGCGCCCCGAGCGCCGGGCGCCCCGACGTCATTTGACCCTCAAGCAAACGGCCGCAACGGATTTGCACTAGTATGTGGTGGCTCCGCGCGTGACCGAAATGTCGGTGCGGCGGTGCATCAAAGTCCGGAGAAGACCATGATTGCGCTTCGAAAACTGAATCTTGCCGTGGTGGTGTGGGCGTTGGCGTCGGGTGTCGCCTTTGCGGATACGGTGGCGTTGAAGGCCGATCTCGAGCCATCGAGTGAAGTGCCGCCGCGCGTCAGTCACGGGCACGGCATGTTGAACGCCACGTTCGATACGTCGACCAGGTCCCTGCAATGGACGGTCACCTATGAAGGGCTGAGTGGTCCGGCAACCGCCGCGCATTTCCACGGTCCCGCGCCGGTCGGGCAGAACGCCAAGGTCCAGGTGCCGATCGGCAAGGACGCGCTCGCGAGTCCGATCAAGGGATCGGCGGCGCTCAGCGAACAGCAGGTGACGGACCTGATGGCGGGGCAGTGGTACTTCAACGTCCATACCGAGCAGAATCCGACGGGCGAGATTCGCGGGCAGGTTTTGCCGGCGAACTAGACAGGACAGGAGGACAGCGAGGAAAGCGTTGCTCGGCGGCGCGGGCGCGTTTTGGGATTAGAAGCCGCCGTCCACCGGCCCGGCTGGGAACGCACGTACCATGGCGGGACACTATCGAAGGAGCGTGTCCCGATGAGCTGGCAAAGTGCACTCGCGTGCTGGTATTTGCGCAGGCAGTTTCGACCGCAAACCCTCAAGCCGACTATCCATGTCGAGAAGGCGCGTGCGCTGACAGCCAGGCGCGCCTGGTCGCCGCGCGTGCCGGGCGGCTGGCGTCTGCGTGAGTTGTACGGGCCGGACGATTGGCCGCTGCACGGTGAGTGGATCGAGCGCGCTGATGGCGTGTCCCCTTCCGGAAACGGCCCGACCGTGCTGTATTGCCATGGTGGTGGCTATTATTTCTGTTCGCCGCGTACGCACCGGTCGCTCGTATTTGGCCTGGCCACGCGCGCGAACGCTTCGATCTTTTCCCTCGACTATCGTCTCGCTCCCGAGCATCGCTTTCCGGCCGCGCTCGACGATGCAGCCGCGGCCTACCGCCAACTGGTCGCGAACGGCACGCCGCCCGGGTCGATCGTGATCGCGGGAGATTCAGCGGGCGGCGGTCTTGCGCTTGCCACGCTGGTCGCTTTGCGCGACGCCGGCGATCCGCTGCCGGCAGGCTGCCTGCTGTTCTCGCCGTGGACCGATCTGGCCGCTGCCGGCGCCACCATCCGCACCAACGACGGTCTGGATCCCATGTTCAGTGGCGCAGCGATCGCTCGGGCTGCGCAGGTTTATCTCGGCGACACGCCGGCGACGCATCCCTACGCTTCGCCGGTCTATGCCGACCTGCACGGTTTGCCGCCGCTCTGCATCATGGCGGGCAGCACCGAGGTCTTGCTCGACGACTCACAACGCGTGGCCGACAAGGCGCGCGCGGCGGGCGTCGACTGTGAATTCGAAGTGTGGAAGAAGATGCCGCACGTGTGGCCCCTGTTCACGCCGTTCATCCCGGAAGGCGGCCGCGCGCTCGACCGCGCCGCGGCCTTCGTACAGCGCGTGACGCGTGCAACGGGCGGGCGCAGCGTGGCCGCTCAGCCATCCAGCGTGACGTCGATCGCCTGATAGGCGGCTTCGACCGTTTCCTGGCCGTATTGCCGCTCCAGCCGTCGCACGGTGAAGTGACCGTGCGCGACCTGTTGGAAGTGGTCGATGAACACCGTATTGACCATTGCGCCAAGCACCGCGCCGATGGCCGGAATCGACTTGGCGGCGATCTGCTCGCTCACCTGCACCGAAAAGCGCGCGGCAATCGTATTGAGGAGGCGCAGCAAGGCCGCGGAGCCATGCGCGGTGAAGCCTTTTGTTGCGATTTCTGATGAAGCCTTCGATACCGCCTGCGCCAACGCGCCGCGCATGATGAAGTAGCCGAAGTCGGCGTCGTCGTCGGCTTTCGAGGTGCCGCCCATGCCGAGCACCGTCAGGCATTGCAGCTGTGTGTCGATCGACGACAGATCCTCGCCCTCGCTGCGCGCAATGTCGCAGATCGAGCGAAACATCAGCGTGGTCGTGACGGGCAACTCGACGGGCAGTGCGAACAGACCGAATGCGCCGCCGGCCGCGCCGGTGGTGGCCACGGCGAACTTGTGCAGCAGATTGCTCGGCTTGTCGGGTACCACGAGAGGTGAGGCGCCGGCCTGCCGCCCCAGCGTGCGCAGCGCGATCGAGAGGCACTTGCGCAACGCCAATTCCGTCGCATCCGTGACCTTTTCGTTGGCAAAAGCCGGCATGCGCGAGAGCAGTTTCTCGAGCGGCGAGCCGACGATGCTCGCCAGTTTCATCGCCAGCGCGGGGCTTTCCAGTTCGTGTTTCGCGCGTCGCAGCGCGTTCAGGTCGTCGTCCGATAACGATTGTGCTGCGAGCGAACTCGGCTCCATGTGCCTCCCTGGCGTCATCTATTGTCCATTTTCCGGTCGATTGCCGGCGCGGTGAACGCCGTCGGCGGGCTCCAGCTTAGAGCATCGCCTCGTGGTATGATTCCCAATCGTTTGACGAGTCAACTGTTGCGCTATCAAATATGGCTGTCCATACTGCGGCCCACCACTCGAGTGGGCAAGTTTTACCTTTCCGCGAATCGCTACTGGCGATGCTCGGCGTGTCCTTCGTCTCGATGCTGGTCGCCCTGGACCAGACCGTGGTCGGCACCGCGCTGCCCACCATCGTCGCGGAACTGAAGGGTTTCGAGCTCTACGCGTGGGTCGCCACGTTGTATCTGCTGACCTCGGTGATTACCGTGCCGATCTTCGGCCGCCTCGGCGACTACTACGGGCGCAAGCCCTTCGTGATCGCATCGATCGTCGTGTTCACGGCAGCCTCGGTGCTCTGCGGCGCGGCCAACACCATGCTGTTCCTCGTGCTCGCGCGCGGCTTGCAGGGCATCGGCGGCGGCATGCTGGTTGGCACCGCCTTCGCGTGCATTCCTGATCTATTCCCCGACTCGGTCGTGCGACTGCGCTGGCAGGTGCTGATGAGTTCGGCGTTCGGGATTGCGAACGCGGTGGGACCGTCTCTCGGCGGTTTTCTCACGCAGTACTACGGCTGGCGTTCAGTGTTTTATGTGAATCTGCCGGTCGGTCTGCTGTCGCTATTTTTCGTCTGGCGCTTTCTGCCGCATCTGCGGCACATCGAGCACAAAGGCAAGATGCGGCTCGATTGGCCGGGTGCGCTGTTGATCGCGGTGGCGCTCGGCTCGCTGCAACTGTTTGTCGAGTTGTTGCCGAAGCACGGCGTCACCTTGAGCGCGTTTGCGCTGCTTGCGCTGAGCGTTGCCTCGGCATATGGCCTGTGGCAGTGGGAAAAGCGTTGCCCGACGGCCATTCTGCCGGTGGATATGTTTCGCAATCGCAGTCTGGCCGCGCTCTTCACGCTCGCCGTGCTAGGCGGCTTCACCATGTTCTCGCTGCTGTTCTACGCACCGTTGCTATTCCAGGGCGGCTTCGGGATGTCGCCGAAAGACGCGGGACTCGTCATTACGCCGCTCGTCGTGTTCATCACGATCGGCAGTATCGCCAACGGACGCATCGTCTCGCGTGTGCGCAATCCGAATCTGATGCTGTACATCGGCTTCGCGCTGGTGGCGCTGGCGTGCCTTGGCGTGGTCGTCGCGACGCGCGCCATGCCGCAATGGCTGCTGATGTCGTTCATGGTGCTCGGCGGCCTCGGGCTCGGTTTCGTGATGCCGAATCTGACGATCTTTGCGCAACAGACGGCCGGACGCGAACACCTCGGTATCGCCACCGCGCTGCTGCAGTCGCTGCGGATGATCGGCGGAATGATCGGCACGGCGCTGACCGGTACGCTGGTCAGCCATATGTACGCGAGCGGCGTGCGCAGCGCGCTGGAAAACGATCATGCGTCGCAGTGGTTCTCCGATCTCGGCGATCCGCAAATCCTGATCAATCGCGACGCGCAAACCACCTTGCTCGGCCAGTTGACGCATGCGGGCCACAACGGCGCAATGCTGCTCGAGAGCGCACGCGAGGCGCTCGTTTCAGCCATTCATCTGGGTCTCGCGCTTGCGGCGATCATCGCCGTAGTGTCTGTATGGCAAAGCCGCCGTGTGCCGCCGGTCAAGCTCCAGCGCAAGCTCGAGCCGGTGATTCACGCGGATTGATTTTTAGCCTTACCGTTTTACTGACAGATCATGGAAGAACAGGACCGCGTCGCCGTCATGCAGCAATTCGGCCGCACTTATCGGGCGTTCATGTCGGCGTTCGAGACTCAGGTGGGTCATCCGTTGCCGCGCTGGCGGATTCTGCTCGCACTGCACGAACAGGCCGGCGAATCGTCGCAGAAGCGGCTGGTCGAGCGTTTGCGCGTCGATCCGGGCGCACTGACGCGGCAGTTGAAAACGCTGGAGGGTTTAGGCTGGATTGCCCGCAGCATGGATGCGCGCGACAACCGCGTGACCAATGTGCGTTTGACCGAAGCGGGGCAGTCGGCGACCGAAGCCAGCCTGCCGCGTCGCAACGCATTTTTGCACGACACGATGGCGGCATTGCCGGACGAAGCGCTGAGCGCGCTGTCGGGCGCGTTGAAAATGCTGGAAGTGCGGATCGGCGAAGTGGCGGCCGCGGCCGGCGTCGCAGCCGCGTCAGCTTCCCTGGTTTCCCAGGCGTCCCAGGTGTCCGACACGGCGGAGGCCGACCCGGCTCGCCAGGCTTAGTTAGGTCCGACTCAACTGCAGCAAACGACGCGCCACCTTGCGGTGAAGCGCGCCGGTTCTATCACGATCAGAAGAACGTTTCGATCACTTCCGTGACGCGATACGACGGATCGACCACCAGCACCTGACGCCACTTGTCGAATGTCAGGCACGGATGCGAGATGTCGAACGCGATCATGTCGCCTACCTTCAGATCGGCGCCCGCGGGAATCCGCAGATACGCGTGCTGATCCATCAGGCCGAAAATCTCCCACCCTTCGCTCGCCGCGATATCGCGCGGCGCTTCGGTGCCCGGACGATAGTGGCGCGATGGCTCCGGCATGCCTGCGTCGAAAGCGGAATCGCGTTTGCCTAGGCCGATGATCGCGCGATCCGGTTCCGGAATCGACTGCACATACGCCCATAGTTGCAGCGCAGGCAGCAAGCCTTCGCCCATTTTCTTCGCGACCGGATTGCGCGCGAAGATGTCCGTCTGCGCCTTGCGGTAGACGCCCACATCATGCGTCAAATAGCAGCCGGGCCGCAGCACGACTTCGACCTTGCCGGTCTCCGAGGCCTTCGCGAACTCTTCCGCGACCACGTCGTACCAGGCCGAACCGGCGCCCGACAGAACCGCCGGCGTGCGGGCAAAACGTCCTTCATCAACGAGCGCGCGTGTCACCGCGACGGCGCTCTGCAGGAACTCGCGCACTTCGTGTTCTTCTTTCAGCACGCCTTCATACAGCTCGACGCCCGCCAGTTTCAACACATCCGGATAGCGCGCGATTGCCTCGAGCACCGCATTGCGCTGCGCTTCGTCGCGCACGCCGGTGCGGCCGCCGGGCACGCCGAGCTCGAGCAATACTTGCAGCGGCTTGCGCACCGACGTAAAAAACTGACCCAGTTGCTCGACGCCTTCGACCGAATCCACGAGGCAGAAGAACTCGAAATCGGGATCGCTCAGCAACTCGGCGACCATCATCATGTTGTGGCGGCCAACCAGCTGGTTGGCCATCAGGATCCGCGAAACACCGCCGTGATACGCCGCACGCACCTGATGCGCGGTGGCGAGCGTGATACCCCATGCGCCCGTTTCGAGTTGACGGCGAAACAGCTGCGGCGCCATGGTGGTTTTGCCGTGCGGCGCGAGTTTGACACCGTATTCCGCGACGAATGCCTGCATCCATTTCAAGTTATGTTCCACGCGATCCGCGTACAGCACGGCGGCGGGCAGACTCACGTCTTCGTTTAGCAGGTTCCACTCGAGGCGCGGGGCATCCGTGAGTTGGATGCTGGTGCCCGGAACCATGCCCAAGCCCTTGCTATAAGGATCAATCGTTGCGCCCTGATAGTTTGTAACTTTCATGTCTCCCTGCTCCATCGTCCAGTTAAATCGAATCAAAGTTGACTTTACCATGTTACCGAAAGTACGATGGATGGAGAAATGTTATTTAGTACCACGGCTTGCCGGAGGCTTCTTGTAAGCCTGCGCGAGACACTCCACAGTCCGCAATGAACTCAACCGCCGAACCGCTGGCCTTCGATATCGTCGCGCGCATCGCCGAGTGCGCGCCGGAATTGCGTTCGGCCGAACGTAAGGTGGCGGCGCTGATCCTCGACGACCTGACCGGCGCATCGCGCGCCAGCATCGGTGCGCTCGCCCAGCAGGCGGAGGTGAGCGTCGCGACCGTGACGCGCTTTGCCAAGGCGGTGGGCTGCCGTGACGTACGGGAGTTGAAGCTGCGGCTCGCGCAGGCGGCCGCTGTCGGTCAGCGCTTCCTGCAGGCGGGTGGACCTGCCGACGCGCCCGAGCCGATTGCCACCCGCGTGTTCGACGAACTGCAGACGGCGCTTGCGCATAACCATCAATTGCTGCGGCAGGCGCCGTTAGACGAAGCGGCAGCCGCATTGCGCGCCGCGCGGATGATCTACGTGTTCGGCATGGGCGGCGGCTCGACCGCGCTCGCCGACGAAATGCGCTTCAGGCTCGTGCGCCTCGGCCGTCCGGTGGCGACCTATCAGGACGGCTTGCTGCAGCGCATGGTGGCGAGCACCGTGTCGCGCGAGTGCGTAGTGATCGCGCTGTCCACCACCGGGCGCGTGCCCGAAATGGTCGAGAACTGCAAGATCGCGCGCAGCTACGGGGCGACTGTGATCGCGCTGACCGCGCCGGCTTCGCCGTTGGCCAAACTGGCCGATTGGGTGATCCCGATCGTCGCCTTTGAAACCGATTTCATTTACAAGCCGTCGTCGTCGCGTTACGCGATGATGATGGCGCTCGATGTGCTCGTCACCGAACTTGCCGTCAGTCAGGGTGACGAGAGCCGGGAATTGCTGCGCCGCATGAAGCACGCGCTCGACACGCATCGCGGCGGCGGCGATCGACAACCGTTAGGAGACTGATCCATGCATTCGCATCCCGAAGCCGCCGATACGCTGATCGTCGGCGCGCAACTGTACGACGGCACGGGCGCACCGCCGGTCGAACGCGACGTTGCGATCCGTGACGGCCGCATCGCCGCGATCGGCAATCTGTCGAACTGGCTCGCCGAAGAGGTGGTCGAGGCCAACGGCCGCGCGTTGGCGCCGGGGTTCATCGACGTTCATACGCATGACGACACGCACGTGATCCGTTCGCCGCAAATGCTGCCGAAGATCACGCAGGGCGTGACGACGGTGATCGTCGGCAACTGCGGGATCAGTGCGTCGCCGGTGTCGTTGAAGGGCGATCCGCCTGACCCGATGAATCTGCTTGGCGAGCGTGACGCGTTTCAATACCCGACTTTCGCTGCGTACGTCGAAGCGGTGAACGCCGCGCGTCCGGCGGTGAACGTCGGCGCGTTGATCGGGCATACGGCCTTGCGCAGCAATCAGATGGACCGGCTCGATCGTGCGGCGACCGCGGCGGAAATCGACGGAATGCGCGCGCAACTCGAGGAGGCGTTGGCGAACGGGGCGTTGGGTCTGAGTTCGGGGCTCGCGTACGGCTCCGCCTTCTCCGCGCCGACTGAAGAAGTGATGGCACTGGCCGAGCCGCTTGCCGCCGCAGGCGCGCTTTACACGACGCACATGCGTACCGAGTTCGACGCGATTCTCGATGCGATGGACGAAGCGTACCGCGTGGGCCGTCACGCGCACGTACCGGTGGTGATTTCGCATCTGAAGTGCGCGGGGCCGTCGAACTGGGGGCGTAGCGTCGAAGTGCTGAAGTCGCTGGAAGGTGCGCGTCGTTTGCAGCCGATCGGTTGCGATTGCTATCCGTACAACCGCAGTTCGTCGACGCTCGATGTAAAGCAGGTGACAGGCGATATCGACATCACGATTACGTGGTCCGAGCCGCATCCCGAGATGGCGGGCAAGCTGATCAAGGAAATTGCCGCCGAGTGGGGCGTCACGCAGCAGGAGGCGGGCAAGCGCTTGCAGCCGGCGGGCGCGGTGTATCACAACATGTCCGAGGACGACGTGCGGCGCATTCTGTCGCATCCCGCGACGATGGTCGGCTCGGATGGATTGCCGAACGATCCGTTGCCGCATCCGCGGTTGTGGGGTGCGTTTCCACGCGTGCTTGGGCACTACGTGCGTGACGCCGGTTTGCTGCCGCTCGAAGAGGCGGTGCGCAAGATGACCAGCTTGTCGGCATGCCGGTTCGGGTTGGCGCAGCGCGGCGAGGTGCATATCGGTTATCACGCGGATCTGGTGTTGTTCGACCCGGCCAGGGTGCGCGACGCGGCGACGTTCGAAAAGCCGCAACAGGCCGCGGACGGCATTGACGCGGTGTGGGTGAATGGCGTGCTGGCTTATCGCGACGGCGCAGTGACCGGCGAACGGGCAGGGCATTTCGTGGCGCGCGGTGCGGCGTCGAAGGGTGATGCGCACGGCGCGTTTTGATTCTGGTTGTCTGATTGATATGGCAAGCGGTTGTGGCGTTGCTCGCGCCGCGTGCCGGATTTTTTAAGGAGTGGGACGATGAAGCGATATGGCGTTGAAGGTGGCAAGGGTACCGGCGGTCAACATATGCCCTTTGCTCGGGCAGTCGAAGCGGATGGCTGGTTATTCGTGTCCGGGCAGACGCCGATGGAAAACGGCGAGGTGATCAACGGCGGGATTGTCGAGCAATCGCACAAGGCGATTCAGAACGTGTTTGCTATCTTGAAGGAAGCGGGCTACGGGGCGGAGCATGTGGTCCGCTGCGGCGTGTGGCTCGACGATCCGCGTGATTTCGCTTCGTTCAACAAGGTGTTTCGTGAGTACTTTGGCGAGAACCCGCCGGCTCGGGCTTGTGTGGTTTCGTCGATGGTGATCGATTGCCGGGTCGAGGTTGATTGCGTGGCTTATAAGAAGCCCGTGGCCTGAAGTTTTTTATTCGCCGCAGATGCTATTGAGTATCTGCGGCGAAAAACCAATCGGCTATTTGTGGGCTATTGACGCGCCAGCCGCATATTGTCCGGCATGGGCAGGTTGTAGTTGGTGCGGAACGGATTGATATCCAGCCCGCCGCGCCGGGTGTAACGCGCATAGACAGCCAGCTTGACCGGCTTACAAGCCTTCATCACATCGATAAAAATCTTCTCGACACACTGCTCATGAAACCCGGTGTGATTCCGATAGGAGATGATGTACCTCAGCAAGCCTGCATGATCGATCTGCGGCCCGACGTAATGAATCTGCAGGCTGCCCCAGTCAGGCTGCCCCGTCACCGGACAATTCGACTTCAGCAAGTTAGAGAACAACGTCTCCTCCACCGGTGCTTCATCGAGCGCGGCCTTCAGCAATGAAGCGTCAGGATGATAAACATCGGTATCCAGATCGAGCCGGTCTAGCGACAAACCTTCAAATTCTTCCATCTGCAGCTTGCCGAACTCATACGGTGCAGTCAGATGAACAGACACTGTCGCGCCGCAAGAAGCGGAAACATCCCGCTTGATCGTGTCACGCACCACGTCCATCGACTCAAAAGCCGTCTGCGCAAACGACCCCAGATAAAGTTTGAACGACTTCGACTCGACGATATTCGGCGAATCAGCCGGCACATAGAAAGTCGCCACTGCAATCTGCGGCTTGCCGCGCGCGTTCAGCCAGGAAAGCTCGTAAGCATTCCAGATGTCCGTGCCGAAAAACGGCAACTGCGCGCCGATTCCAATCGCGTCGCGCGCATTCTTCCGGGCAATCGGAAAGAGCAGCGAGGCGTCATATTGTTCGGTGTAAGTGGAAGCCTTACCCAGCGGTGATTGTTCGGGTGTCATGATGCGTTCACGATGCCACTCAGCACGTGCCCCGTCGCCGTCACGACGCGGGCCGATTCGCAATGGCCAATTTGGTCGTCGAAGAAAAAGTCCGGCTCGAACTCGCGCAAAAACGCGCTCTTGTCGAGGCCGCCGAGAAACATCGCTTCGTCGATTTCGATGTTCCACGCCATCAATGTGCGGATCGCGCGCTCATGCGCCGGGGCCGAGCGCGCCGTCACCAATGCCGTACGAATATGCATGGGTGCGGCTTCGTCCGCGAGTTTCTGCAGGCGGTGCAGCGCTTCGAGCAACGGCTTCAAAGGCCCATCCGCGAGCGGCAAATCCTTGTTGTGAATCTCATGACCGACAAAGGCGCGCAAGCCATCTTTCTGAAAGATGCGCTCGGCTTCATCGGAAAACAATACGGCGTCGCCGTCGAACGCGATCCGGATCTCGTCGGGATACTTGCTCGCCATTTTCGCCGATTCGGGCAAGACGCGCGCGGCCGGAAATCCGGCGGCCAAGGCGTCGCGCACGTCGTCCTGATTCGCGGACAAAAACAGCGAGGCGTTCAACGGCTTCAGATAACCGAATGGCGCGCGTCCGCGTGTGAACACGCCACGCTCGATGGCCAGCCCATATTCACGGCAGGAATGAAACGCGCGCAAGCCGCTGATCGGATCGCTGCGCGACAGGATCACCACTTCGACCCGGTGGCCGCCGGCATTCAAGGCCAGCAGCTTGCGGATCAAGGGAAACGCGACGCCCGGTTTGGCGGGCACGGCCAGCCGCTCGCGCTGCAACGCTTCATACGCTTGCAGGTTGCCTTTCTCGTAGACGCAGTTCTCTTCCTCGAAGTCGAACAGCGCGCGCGACGAGATTGCCACTACCAGTTTGTCGACAAGCGAGAGAGCCATCTGCGCGTTTCAGTCCTGAAAGATCAAGCAAGGAACAAGCGATAAACCGGGTTCTGCGTCTCTTCCCAGTACGGATAGCCAAGCGTCGCGAGAAAGCGTTCGAACGCGCTGTTCTCGCTCTCCGGCACCTGGATGCCGACCAGAATCGAACTGTAGTCCGCCCCCTGGTTGCGGTAGTGGAACAGGCTGATATTCCAGTTCGGCGCCATCGACGACAGAAACTTCATCAGCGCGCCCGGCCGCTCCGGAAACTCGAAACGGAACAGACGTTCGTCATGGGCCAGCGGCGAGCGGCCGCCGACCATGTAGCGGATGTGCTGCTTCGAGAGTTCATCGAAGGTCAGGTCGACCGTGGCGAAGCCGTGGGCTTCGAATGCGCCCGCGATCTGTGCCGATTCGCTGCGATTCCTGATCTGCACGCCCACGAAGATATGGGCTGAATTCGCGTCCGCAATGCGGTAATTGAACTCGGTGACGCTGCGCGTGCCCACCAGTTCGCAGAAGCGTCTGAAACTGCCGCGTTCTTCGGGAATCGTCACGGCGAATACGGCTTCACGCGCTTCACCCACTTCAGCACGCTCCGCCACAAAGCGCATGCGATCGAAGTTCATGTTCGCGCCGGAGGTGATCGCAACCAGCGTCTGGTTTTCGATGCCTTCGCGCTCGGCGTACTGTTTGGCGCCGGCGACAGCCAGGGCACCCGCCGGCTCCAGCACGCTGCGGGTGTCCTGGAACACATCCTTGATCGCGGCGCACAGCGCGTCGGTGTTCACCAGCAGCACGTCGTCGAGATAGTCGCTGCACAGGCGGAAGGTTTCTTCACCCACCAGCTTCACGGCGGTGCCATCCGAGAACAGCCCGACTTCGTTCAGTGTGACCCGTTCGCCCGCTTTCAGCGACGCGGCCATCGCGCACGAGTCGTCGGTCTGGACGCCGATCACTTTGATCTCCGGGCGCACCGATTTCACATACGCCGCCACGCCTGCCGCCAGGCCACCGCCGCCGATCGGTACAAAGATCGCGTGGATCGGGCCCTGATGCTGGCTGAGAATCTCCATTGCTACCGTGCCCTGACCGGCGATCACGTAGGGATCGTCGAACGGATGGACGAAGGTCAGGCCGCGCTCTTCCTGCAGCTTCACGGCGTGCCCATACGCATCGCTATAGGACTCGCCGAACTGCACCACCTCGACCGTCGCGCCGCCATGTGCGCGCACCGCATCGACCTTCACCTGCGGAGTCGTCACGGGCACCACGATGATCGCCTTCACGCCCATGCGGGCCGCCGACAGCGCCACGCCCTGCGCATGATTGCCCGCCGACGCGGTAATCACGCCCCGCGCCAGCGCATCCTCCGGAATGTGCGCCATCTTGTTGTACGCGCCGCGCACCTTGAACGAGAACACCGGCTGGTTGTCCTCGCGCTTCAGATACACCGGATTGGACAGCCGTGCCGACAGATTCGGCGCGCGTTCGAGTTCGGTCTCGCGGGCCACGTCGTAGACGCGTGCGGTCAGGATTTTCTTCAGGTAGTCGTGGGAAGCCATGCGGGTGGCGCGGTGCGCTTTGTGAGACGGGAAAGGGTCAATGATAGCGCCAACGGTGTGCACGCTGGCCTTCCGTGAACCTTCCGTGTAGGTCCGAACGTCGTCCGCAAAGGGCCGCCCGACCGTCCGGTCGGAAAATTCTTCCCACGTACTTGCGGACGCCGTTCCGCACAAAAACGCGCAAAGCCCCGCCCCGACTCCGATTTCGGGCGTCAACGCGCGGCGGGATCATAAGGTAGAATTCCATTTTGGAATAAGGATCGGAAGATGCACTGGCAGCCTCGGATCGCCCATTTGATGCCCGTCCCGCGTGAGTCTTGCCCCGCGGCGGAGCGTCACGTCCGCCACGCGCGATCGTGTAGCTGTCTCTGAGCGCCGTGAAGCGACTGATGTGGGTAGGCCGTCGGTTGCGCTTCGCTCCCCTAGAAGATTTCCAGCATTGCGCCCCACGCGCACCGTCCGCCGACGCCTCTCAGAGATGAGCGCGCCCGGTTGACCCACCGAGTCGTCCGAACATGAACGCACCTCAAGTTTTCGATCCGCACGCGGCCGCCACTGCGGTGGCCGCCGATCCCGAAGCGCGTCTGCGCGAAATTCCCTATAACTACACCTCGTTTTCCGATCGCGAAATCGTCATCCGCCTGCTCGGCGACGAAGCCTGGGCGGCGTTGGCCGAACTGCGCGCGGAACGCCGCACCGGCCGCTCGGCGCGGATGCTGTACGAAGTGCTCGGCGACATCTGGGTCGTGCGCCGCAATCCTTACCTGCAAGACGACCTGCTCGACAATCCGAAGCGCCGCGCGTTGCTGATCGAGGCGCTGCATCACCGTCTGAGCGAGATCGAGAAGCGCCGTCGCGCCGATCTGGTCGAGCATGGCGATGAGGCGGGTGTCGATCGGGCTGCCCGCGTCGAAACGCTGGTCGCGGCTGCACGCCGTGCCGTCGACGATTTCGAAAGCGAGTTCCAGAAAACCTTCGATCTGCGCCGTCGCGCGAACAAGGTGCTGGGCAAGGTCACGGAAAAAGACAACATCAAGTTCGACGGTTTGTCCCGCGTCTCGCACGTGACCGACGCGACCGACTGGCGCGTCGAATACCCGTTCGTCGTGCTGACGCCGGATACCGAAGCCGAGATCGCCGGCATGATCAAGGCGTGTTTCGAACTCGGTCTGACCGTGATTCCGCGCGGAGGCGGCACGGGTTACACGGGCGGCGCGGTGCCGCTTACACCGTTTTCGGCTGTCATCAACACCGAAAAGCTCGAACAGCTGGGCGCGGTCGAGATGACCGAACTGCCGGGCGTCGACCGCAAGGTGGCGACGATTTTCTCCGGCGCCGGCGTGGTCACACGCCGCGTGACCGAAGCGGCCGAGCAGGCCGGCTTCGTGTTCGCCGTCGACCCGACTTCGCTGGATGCATCGTGCGTCGGCGGCAACGTCGCGATGAACGCGGGCGGCAAGAAGGCGGTGCTGTGGGGTACCGCGCTCGACAACCTCGCCTGGTGGCGCATGGTCGACCCGGAAGGGAACTGGCTCGAAGTCACGCGTCTGGATCACAATCTCGGCAAGATTCACGACATCGAGGTCGCGCGTTTCGAACTGAAGTGGTTTGACGGTAAATACGCGCCGGGCGAAAAGCTGCTGCGCACGGAAGCGCTCGACATCAAGGGCCGCGTGTTCCGCAAGGAAGGACTGGGCAAGGACGTCACGGACAAATTCCTGGCCGGCCTGCCGGGCGTGCAGAAGGAAGGCTGCGACGGTCTGATCACGTCGGCGCGCTGGGTTCTGCACAAGATGCCGGCGCATACGCGCACGGTCTGCCTCGAATTCTTCGGTCAGGCGCGTGAAGCGATTCCGAGCATCGTCGAGATCAAGGACTATCTGTTCGAAACGTCGAAGCAGGGCGGCGCGATTCTCGCCGGCCTCGAGCATCTGGACGAGCGCTATCTGCGCGCGGTCGGTTATGCGACCAAGAGCAAGCGCAATGCGTTTCCGAAGATGGTGCTGATCGGCGACATCGTCGGCGACGACGCGGACGCGGTGGCGCACGCGACCTCGGAAGTCGTGCGCATGGCCAACGGCAAGAGCGGCGAAGGTTTCGTCGCGGTCAACGCCGAGGCGCGCAAGCGTTTCTGGCTCGACCGCAGCCGTACCGCCGCGATCGCCAAGCACACCAACGCGTTCAAGATCAACGAAGACGTGGTGATCCCGCTCGACCGCATGGGTGAGTACACCGACGGTATCGAACGCATCAATATCGAACTGTCGATCAAGAACAAGCTGCAGCTGGTTGACGCGCTCGAAGCGTTTTTCAAGGGCGGCAAGCTGCCGCTCGGCAAGAGCGACGACGCCAACGAAATCCCGAGCGCTGAGTTGCTCGAAGATCGCGTGCAGCAGGCGCTCGATATTCTGAAGAAGGTGCGCACGCGCTGGGAATTCCTGCGCGACAAGCTAGATCTGTCGGTGCGCGAGGCGCAGCACTATCTGGTCGGCCTCGGCTACGAAGGGCTGGCGGAAAAATTCGCCGACCGCGCGGACCAGCAACCCGACGCCACCGTGTTCCACATCACGCAGGACCGTACGATCCGCGTGTCGTGGAAGCAGGAAATCCGCGCCGAGTTGCGTCAGATCTTCAACGGCGGCGAGTTCAAGCCGATCCTCGAAGAAGCTCAGGCGATTCACAAGAAGGTGCTGCGTGGCCGCGTGTTCGTCGCGCTGCACATGCACGCGGGCGACGGCAACGTTCACACCAACCTGCCGGTCAACTCCGACAACTACGAGATGCTGCAGGACGCCCACACGGCGGTCGCGCGCATCATGAAGCTGGCGCGTTCGCTCGACGGCGTGATTTCCGGCGAGCACGGCATCGGCATTACCAAGCTCGAATTCCTGACCGACGAAGAGATCGGCGAATTCCGCAAGTACAAGCAGCGTGTCGATCCGCATGGCCGCTTCAACGCGGGCAAGCTGCTCGAAGGCGCCGATCTGCGCAACGCCTACACGCCGAGCTTCGGCCTGATGGGCTACGAATCGCTGATCATGCAGCAGTCCGACATCGGCGCGATTTCCGAGTCGATCAAGGACTGTTTGCGTTGCGGCAAGTGCAAGCCGGTGTGCGCGACCCACGTGCCGCGCGCGAACCTGCTGTACAGCCCGCGCAACAAGATTCTCGCGACCTCCTTGCTGGTCGAGGCGTTCCTGTACGAAGAGCAGACCCGCCGCGGTGTGTCGATCAAGCACTGGGACGAGTTCAACGACGTCGCCGATCACTGCACGGTCTGTCACAAATGCGTGACGCCGTGCCCGGTGAAGATCGATTTCGGCGACGTGACCATGAACATGCGCAACCTGCTGCGCAAGATGGGCAAGAAGAAGTTCAACCCGGGCAACGCGGCCGGCATGTTCTTCCTCAACGCCACCAATCCGCAGACCATCAACCTCGCGCGCACCGCGATGATGGGCATCGGCTACAAGGCGCAGCGCCTCGGCAACGACGTGCTGAAGAAGTTCGCGAAGAAGCAGACGGCGCACCCGCCGGCAACCGTCGGCAAGCCGAAGGTCACGCAGCAGGTGATTCACTTCATGAACAAGAAGATGCCGGGCAACCTGCCGAAGAAAACCGCGCGCGCGTTGCTCGATATCGAGGACAACAAGATCGTCCCGATCATCCGCAATCCGAAGACGACCACCGCCGATACGGAAGCGGTGTTCTATTTCCCGGGCTGCGGCTCCGAGCGGTTGTTCTCGCAAGTGGGGCTGGCGACGCAAGCCATGCTGTGGGAAGCGGGCGTGCAAACCGTGCTGCCGCCGGGTTACCTGTGCTGCGGCTACCCGCAACGCGGTTCGGGCCAGTTCGACAAGGCCGAGCAGATCGTCACGGATAACCGCGTGCTGTTCCACCGCGTCGCGAATACGCTGAACTATCTCGACATCAAGACGGTGGTGGTGTCGTGCGGCACGTGTTACGACCAGCTCGCCGGTTACGAATTCGAGAAGATCTTCCCGGGCTGCCGGATCATCGACATCCACGAGTTTCTGCTCGAGAAAGGCATCAAGCTCGAAGGCGTGAACGGCGTGCGCTATATGTACCACGACCCGTGCCACTCCCCGATCAAGACGATGGACCCGGTCAAGCTCGTCAATCAGCTGATGGGGTCGGAGAACGACGGCTACAAGATCGAGAAGAACGATCGCTGCTGTGGCGAATCCGGCACACTCGCCGTGACGCGTCCGGATATTTCGACGCAGGTCCGCTTCCGCAAGGAAGAGGAAATGCGCAAAGGCGCCGCGAAGCTGCGTGGCATTCCCCTCGTAGCCGAAGCGGGCGCGAATGGGATCAATACAGCCAATGCATCGGCCGGCGCGGCGGGTGCGCCGAACGGCTCCGTGCTCAAGGCCGGCGACGGCCCGCAACCGAACGGCGCCACCGACGTGAAGATCCTGACGAGCTGCCCGTCCTGCTTGCAAGGCCTGTCGCGCTATAACGAAGACGCGGGCACCGAGGCGGACTACATCGTCGTCGAAATGGCGCGTCACGTGCTGGGCGAAGACTGGATGGCGGATTACGTCCAGCGGGCGAACAATGGCGGAATCGAGCGCGTGCTGGTTTAATGGCACGACTGACGATTTTTGCCTGAGGACGACGATGGAATGCGTTTTTTGCCGTGAAGATGGCGGCGATGTGCTGTGGCAGGACGACACCCTGCGTGTCGTCCTCGCCGACGAACACGACTACCCGGGCTTTTGCCGGGTGATCTGGAACAGGCATGTCGCTGAATTTTCCGATCTCGCCGAGAGCGACCGCGATCGCGTGATGCAGGCCGTGTACGCGGTCGAACGTGCGATCCGGCGCATTCTCCAGCCGGTGAAGGTCAACCTGGCGAGCCTCGGCAACCAGGTGCCGCACGTGCATTGGCATGTGATTCCGCGTTTTTCGAACGACGCTCATTTCCCGCTGCCGATCTGGGCGCCGCGCCAGCGCACGGTGTCCGAAGCCATGCTGTCGTCGCGCCGCGCGCAAGCTACCCTGCTGCGCGAAGCGGTGCGGCAGGAAATCGAGCAGGCGTTTGGCTGAGCACCCCGAACCTGTCGCCTGGTGCCAAGCCTTCCGAGGGCATGTGAAAACCGGGAAAAGCCCGGCGTGACGATGAATGCCCCCGAACCTGTCGCTGCGCACCAGACCCCGAAGGGGGCGAAAACCTGGAGCGGCCCGGCGTTTTCTTTGTGAGGTCAATATGAGTGGACTGACTCGCGATACCCCGGTGCCGACCGGCGTGGTCTTGCATTCCAAATCGCGCGTGCTCGAATTGGAGTACGCAAATGGCGAAACGTATCGCCTGCCGTTCGAACTGCTGCGCGTGTATTCGCCGTCGGCAGAGGTGATGGGCCATGGGCCCGGCCAGGAGACGCTGCAATCCGGCAAGCGCGACGTCACGATCACGATGATCGAAGGCGTCGGCAACTATGCGCTGCAGCCGACTTTCTCCGACGGGCACGCCACCGGCATCTATTCGTGGGACCTGCTGCACGATATGGCCATCCGTCAGGATGAACTCTGGCGCGACTATCTCGCCAAACTGGCAGCGGCCGGCGTCGACCGTGATGCCCCAATGGCGCCAGCCGGGGCTGCGCACGGGCACTGTCACTGATACGATTCGCCCTGATCGCCGCACTGATGCGGCGCAACATATTTCAGAATACGCGAAAGGACGAGCGCGATGAGCAAAACCCACTTCGGCTTTCAATCGGTCGACGAACAGGAAAAAGCGCAGAAGGTGGCGGGCGTATTCCACTCGGTCGCCTCCAACTACGACTTGATGAACGACCTGATGTCAGGCGGGTTGCACCGGGCGTGGAAGATGTTCACGATCGCCCAGGCCAACGTCCGGCCGGGTTTCAAGGTACTCGATATCGCGGGCGGCACGGGTGATCTGTCGAAGGCGTTCGCCAGACAGGCGGGCGAAACCGGCGAAGTCTGGCACACCGACATCAACGAATCGATGCTGCGCGTGGGCCGCGACCGCCTGCTGGATAAGGGCGTGATCACGCCGGCGCTGCTTTGCGACGCCGAAAAGATCCCCTTTCCGGACAATTACTTCGACGTGGTAACCGTGGCATTCGGCTTGCGCAACATGACGCACAAAGATGTCGCGTTGGCCGAGATGCGCCGCGTGTTGAAGCCGGCAGGCCGTCTGCTGGTGCTGGAATTTTCGAAAGTGTGGGATCCGCTTAAAAAGGTCTACGACGTCTATTCGTTCAAGGTGCTGCCGTGGCTCGGCGACCGGTTTGCGAAGGACGCCGAGAGCTACCGCTACCTGGCGGAATCGATCCGGATGCATCCGGATCAGGAAACTTTAAAAACAATGATGGAACAAGCGGGCCTGGACGGCGTCAAATATTACAATTTGTCAGCTGGCGTGGTAGCTTTACATGTGGGGACCAAATACTAGGGTTCCTAACCCATCGTTTTTTAAAGGAAAGTACGAAAATGTCCGATTCAGGTGTGTTATCTCCCCGTAAGGTTAAGCGGTCGTTGGTGAGAAGAATCGGACTGATCGCGGTGGTCGGTCTGATCATGGCCGGCTCTCTCGCCTCGCTCGATGCGGAAGCCCGCCGCATGGGCGGCGGCCGTAGCATTGGCCGTCAGTCGAACACGGTTCAGCAACAGTCCGCTCCGTCGCAACCTTCCCAAAGCAACCAGGCCATGCAGCAGCGCGCGCAGCCGGCACCGGCGCCCGCGCCGACACCCGCCGCAGCGCCTAACCGCTCGCGCTGGCTTGGGCCGATCGCCGGTCTCGCGGCGGGCCTCGGCATCGCCGCGCTGTTGTCGCACTTCGGCCTGGGCGGCGCGTTTGCCGGTGCGATGGCCAACATCATCGTGATCGCGGTCATCGCGATGATCGGCATCTGGCTGATCCGTCGCTTCATGGGCCGCAAACGCGATACGGCGCAACCGGCGTACGCCGGCGGCTCGCCGTCGTTGAATGCGGGTGGGACCGGCTACACGCAGGAGCCGCGTTACACCGCTCCGCCCACTGGCTCGTACCTCGAACCGCAAGGCAACCCGCTGACCACGCCGTCCATCAACGCTGCTCCGGCCGTGCCGGCCGGCTTCGATTCGGAAGCGTTCCTGCGCAACGCCAAGGTGTACTTCGTACGCCTGCAAGCTGCGTGGGACGTCGGTAACACGGAAGACATCCGTGAATTCACCACGCCGGAAATGTTCGCGGAAGTGAAGGTCGATCTGTCGTCGCGCGGTGCCGAGTCCAATCAGACTGACGTGGTGCAGCTGAACGCGGAGTTGCTGGGCGTTGAAGAGCGCGCCACCGAATACTTCGCCAGCGTGCGCTTCTCCGGCCTGATCCGCGAATCCGCGGGTGCGGCGGCGGAGCCCTTCGTCGAGGTCTGGAACCTGACGAAGTCGAACCGCCCCGGCGAAGGCTGGTTGCTGGCCGGCATCCAGCAGGTGGCACAGCACTGAGGGAGCAACGGGGCTGGGCGGAAGCAGTCCTGCTCACGCTGACTTTGCACAAACCATTGGCCGTTCGGCATAGCAGGCCGCGAAGCGAACGGACGTTACAATAGGAACCCGCGCGGGCACCTCGCCCACGCGGGTTTTTTCTTGCCACTTTCAATGACCCTCGCCGCCAAGCCCTTCGCTGCTGCTGTCAATCATCTGCTCGCCCGCGAATCGTGGGCTCGCGAGCGCCTCGCTCCGTACGCGGGCAAGACCGCCAGACTCGCCTGTCCGCCCGTCGTGCTGATGCTGCTGGTACAACCGGATGGCTATCTGAGCGCGGTTGAGGAAGCCGAGGCGCAACAGTTCGACGTGACCATTTCGGTGCCGTCCGATGCTTTGCCGGCCTTCGTGCAAGGCGGCCAGGCCGCCGTGATGAAGCACGTGAAGATCGAAGGCGACGCCGAGTTCGCGACGGTGATCGCCAAGCTTGCCGAGCATCTGCGCTGGGAGCCGGAAGAGGATCTGGCGAAGCTGATCGGCGACGGTCCGGCGTGGCGGGTGGCGTCGGTCGTGCGCACGGTCGGTGAACATGCGCGGCGTACCGGGCGCAATCTGCTCGACACCGCCGCCGAATATCTGCTCGACGAAAACCCGCAACTGGTGCGGCGTGCCGCGCTGGAAGACTTCAATGTCGAACTGGCCCGCGCCCGCGATGCTTTGGCGCGCGTGGAAAAGCGTATCGAGCGTCTTGAACAGAAGGTCGAAGCCCGCGGCGCCAATGCGCCGGGCGGCGCCGCCACGTTGCGCGGCACGCGCTAGTCACCGGGCATAACTATGCGTTTTCTGCGTTTCCTCAAGATTTTCTTTACGGTCATCCGCTTCGGTCTCGATGAGATGATGCTTAGCCGCGTCAACGACCGGCGCGTGCGTCTGCTGCTGCGTATCACCACCATTGGCCGCAAGTTCGACGCGCCGCCGGGCGTGCGCCTGCGGCTCGCGCTCGAAAGCCTCGGGCCGATCTTCGTCAAGTTCGGCCAGGTGCTGTCCACGCGGCGCGATCTGCTGCCGGTGGATATCGCCAACGAACTGGCCAAGCTGCAGGACCAGGTACCTCCGTTCGATTCGGCGGTGGCGATCGGGTTGGTCGAGAAATCGCTCGGCGCGCCGGTCGACGTGCTGTTCGACGATTTCGAGCGGGTGCCGGTGGCGAGCGCGTCGATCGCGCAGGTTCACTTCGCGAAGGTGAAAGCCGGACAGCATGCGGGCAAGGCGGTCGCCGTGAAGGTGCTGCGGCCGAACATGTTGCCGGTGATCGACTCTGACCTGGCCTTGCTGCGTGACATCGCCGTGTGGGCCGAGCGCCTGTGGGCCGACGGCAAGCGCCTGAAACCGCGCGAGGTGGTCGCCGAATTCGACAAGTATCTGCACGACGAACTCGATCTGATGCGCGAAGCGGCCAACGGCAGTCAGCTGCGCCGCAACTTCGCCGGGCTCGATCTGTTGCTCGTGCCGGAGATGTATTGGGAGTTCTGCACGCCCACCGTGCTGGTGATGGAGCGCATGGTCGGCGTGCCGATCAGCCAGGTTGAGACGCTGCGCGCGGCGGGCGTCGATATTCCGAAGCTGGCGCGCGAAGGCGTCGAGATTTTCTTCACTCAGGTGTTCCGCGATGGCTTTTTCCACGCCGATATGCACCCGGGCAACATTCAGGTGAGCCTCGATCCAGCGCACTTCGGCCGCTATATCGCGCTCGACTTCGGCATCATCGGCGCGCTGTCGGACTTCGACAAGAACTACCTCGCGCAGAACTTCCTCGCTTTCTTCAAGCGCGATTACCACCGCGTCGCCACGCTGCATCTGGAGTCCGGCTGGGTACCGCCTGCGACTCGGGTCGAAGAACTGGAAAGCGCGATCCGCGCGGTTTGCGAGCCTTATTTCGACCGTGCGTTGAAGGATATTTCGCTCGGCCAGGTGCTGATGCGCCTGTTCTCGACCTCGCGCCGCTTCAATGTGGAAATCCAGCCACAACTGGTGCTGCTGCAAAAAACCATGCTGAACGTGGAAGGGCTCGGTCGCTCGCTCGATCCAGAACTGGATTTGTGGAAGACGGCCAAGCCTTATCTCGAACGCTGGATGAACGAGCAGATTGGTTTGCGTGGCTGGTACGAGCGGCTGAAGATCGAAGCGCCGCAGTGGAGCAAGACGCTGCCGCAGTTGCCACGTCTGATCCATCACGTGCTGGCTGCGCGTCACGACAATACGCGCGGCGCGAACGACGACATGATTCGCCAGATTCTGCTCGAACAGAAGCGCACCAACCGGCTGTTGCAAGGGCTGCTGTTGTTCGGCGTGGCGGTCGGTGTAGGCGCGGTGCTGGCGCGGGCGTTTCTGGCGTTCGCCTACGGCGGTTGATTCCGCTTTCCGCTGATCCCTACGAGGCTTCCCATGAGCGACCCGACCCAGCCATCCGTGCCCGATTTCACGACCCGCGATCCCAACTCGCCTGAGTTTTGGGACGAGCGCTTCGAACGCCATTTCATGCCATGGGATCAGGCGGGCGTGCCGGCGGCGTTTCAGTCGTTCACCAGCCGGCACAGCGGCGCCGCCGTGCTGATTCCCGGCTGCGGGAGTGCCTACGAGGCGCTCTGGCTGGCGCGGCAGGGCAATCCGGTCCGGGCGATCGATTTTTCACCGGCCGCCGTGGCGGCTGCGCGCGAGCAATTGGGCGAACAGCACGCGCAACTGGTCGAGCAGGCTGACTTCTTCACTTACGAACCGCCATTCACGCCGGCCTGGATCTACGAGCGCGCGTTCCTTTGCGCGCTGCCGTTGGCGCGCCGTGCAGATTATGCGCAACGAATGGCCGAGTTGTTGCCTGAGGGCGCACTGCTGGCGGGTTTCTATTTCATCGGTGCGACGCCGAAAGGACCGCCGTTCGGCATCGAGCGCGCTGAACTCGACGCGTTGCTCACGCCGTACTTCGATCTGATTGAAGACGAAGCCGTGAACGACTCGATTGCCGTCTTTGCCGGCCGCGAGCGCTGGATGACCTGGCGCCGTCGTGGCTGAGCGTGTCATGACCGGGTCCGTTGGTGGCCGCGATGTTTGCCAGCGGATCGGATTCGAGGAGCAAGCTGCGACGAGGAGGAATGAGCGTCAGCGTCCAGTCAGGGTGGCGCAGCCCGCACTTGATTCGATAGCGGTCGACCCAATTTAGGAAGACGGCGGCTGCGCCTGGCGTTTGTCCCCGAAATTCGCGGGTGACTAGCCATATACGGCTATAATTCAAGGCTTTGCAAGCGTTACAAGATTTCAGTAGGGAAAAGATTATGCCGATCTACGCTTATCGTTGCGAGTCATGCGGCTTCGGGAAGGACGTGCTTCAGAAGATGAGCGACCCCCAGTTGACGCAGTGTCCCGAGTGCGGGAAAGACACCTTTCGCAAGCAGGTGACTGCAGCCGGTTTCCAGTTGAAGGGTTCCGGCTGGTATGTAACCGATTTTCGCGGCGGCAACGGCGGCGCGAGCCCGCCGGCCAAGCCTGACGCGAATGGCGGCTCGAATGCGAATTCGGGCGAAAACGCCGCAGCCGGGAATAACGGCGCAGCGCAATCCGACACGGCTTCGGCCAACGGTACGGCCGCCGCTTCGTCGGGCGCAGCCGCAACGCCCGCTGCGCCTGCTGCCGCACCCGCCGCATCGGCGAGTTCGAGCGGCGCCGGCAGCGCCTAGTGGGACTGCCGCCCTCCGGGGCGGCGCACATGCCGCGTGCCGGATATCGGCTCGCGCGGCTTTCTGGCGGTACACATGACGACGAAAAAAACGACGCTCAAATCGGTGTTCCTGACTGGCCTGCTGGTGCTGGTGCCTCTGGCTATCACACTGTGGGTGCTCGGCCTGATCATCGGCACGATGGACCAGACGCTGTTGCTGCTGCCGGCCTCATGGCAGCCGGAGCGCGCGCTCGGCTTCCGTTTGCCGGGCCTCGGCGCGGTGCTGACGCTGGCGTTCATCTTTGTCGTCGGGCTGTTGACGCAAAACTTCATCGGGCAGAAGCTCGTGAAGTGGTGGGAAGTCGTGGTGGCGCATATTCCGGTGGTCGGCCCGATCTACACCAGCGTCAAGCAGGTGTCGGACACCTTGTTGTCGAGCAGCGGCAATGCGTTCCGCAAGGCGCTCCTGATCGAGTACCCGCGCCGCGGTTCCTATACGATTGCGTTTCTGACCGGCATTCCGGGCGGCGACGTGATCAATCACCTGAAAGAAGATCATGTCAGCGTGTATGTGCCGACTACGCCGAACCCAACGTCCGGTTTCTTCCTGATGGTGCCCAGGAGCGAAGTGATCGAACTCGACATGACGGTCGACGCCGCGCTCAAGTACATCGTCTCGATGGGCGTCGTGGCGCCGTCCGCGCCGCCGGCGCCGGTGCGCCGCACGACAGTCGAGCCTCCGCTGTAATGCCGGCGCGCAGCGTTTATCGCCGCGCGCCGTCCAATCAATGCAAAACGAAAGACAAACATCATGTCGATGAGATCTGAATACTGCGGTCTGGTGACCGAAGAACTGCTGGGCCAATCCGTCTCGCTGTGCGGTTGGGTAAGCCGCCGTCGTGACCATGGCGGCGTCATCTTCATCGACCTGCGCGACCGCGAAGGCCTCGTTCAGGTCGTCTGCGATCCGGATCGCGCGGATATGTTCAAGACGGCCGAAGGCGTGCGCAACGAGTTTTGCCTGCAGATCAAGGGTGTGGTTCGCGCCCGGCCGGAAGGCACGACGAACGCCTCGCTGAAGAGCGGCAAGATCGAAGTGCTGTGCCACGAGCTGATCGTGCTGAACCCGTCGATCACGCCGCCGTTCCAGCTCGACGACGACAACCTGTCGGAAACCACGCGCCTCACGCATCGCGTGCTCGACCTGCGCCGTCCGCAGATGCAGCACAACCTGCGTCTGCGTTACCGCGTCGCGATCGAAGTGCGCAAGTATCTGGACTCGCTGGGCTTCATCGACATCGAAACGCCGATGCTCACCAAGAGCACGCCCGAAGGCGCGCGCGACTACCTCGTGCCGTCGCGTACCAACCCGGGCCAGTTCTTCGCGCTGCCGCAATCGCCGCAGCTGTTCAAGCAGTTGCTGATGGTCGCCAACTTCGATCGCTACTACCAGATCGTCAAGTGCTTCCGCGACGAAGACCTGCGCGCCGACCGTCAGCCGGAATTCACGCAGATCGACTGTGAAACCTCGTTCCTGTCGGAACAGGAAATCCGCGATCTGTTCGAAGCGATGATCCGTCACGTGTTCAAGGAAACGATCGGCGTCGAACTGGCTGAGAAATTCCCGGTCATGGAGTATTCGGAAGCCATGCGCCGCTTCGGTTCGGACAAGCCGGACCTGCGCGTGAAGCTCGAATTCACCGACCTCACGGATGCGGTTAAAGACGTCGACTTCAAGGTGTTCAGCGCGCCGGCCAACACGAAAGACGGCCGCGTCGCGGCAATCCGCGTGCCGAAGGGCGGCGAGCTCTCGCGTGGCGACATCGACAGCTACACGGAATTCGTGCGCATCTACGGGGCGAAGGGTCTCGCGTGGATCAAGGTCAACGAAGTGGCGAAGGGCCGTGACGGTCTGCAAAGCCCGATCGTCAAGAACCTGCACGACGAAGCGGTCAAGGCGATCATCGAGCGCACCGGCGCGCAAGACGGCGACATCATTTTCTTCGCGGCGGATCGCGCGAAGGTGGTGAACGACAGCCTGGGCGCGCTGCGTCTGAAGATCGGTCATTCGGAATTCGGCAAGGCCAACGGCCTGGTCGAATCCGGCTGGAAGCCGCTGTGGGTGATCGACTTCCCGATGTTCGAATACGACGAGGAAGACAACCGCTACGTCGCCGCGCATCACCCGTTCACGAGCCCGAAGGACGAGCATCTCGAGTATCTGGAAACGGATCCGGCGCGCTGCCTCGCCAAGGCCTACGACATGGTGCTGAACGGCTGGGAAATCGGCGGCGGTTCGGTGCGTATCCACCGTGAAGAAGTGCAGAGCAAGGTGTTCCGCGCGCTGAAGATCGGCGCGGAAGAAGCGCAAGCCAAGTTCGGCTTCCTGCTCGACGCGCTGCAATACGGCGCGCCGCCGCACGGTGGTATCGCATTCGGTCTGGACCGCATCATCACGATGATGGCCGGCGCCGATTCGATCCGCGACGTAATCGCGTTCCCGAAGACGCAACGTGCGCAGTGTCTGCTCACGCAGGCGCCGAGCGAAGTGGACGAGCGCCAGTTGCGCGAGTTGCACATCCGTCTGCGTCAACCGGAACCGAAGGTCTAAGCTGAGCCGGGCGCTGGCTGCCTGGAAACCGGCAACCAGCGTTGAGCAAAAAAGCGAACGAAGAAGCGAACGACGAAGCAAGCGAAAAAGGCGCATGATGCGCCTTTTTCGTTTTTTGCGTTACAGTCGCAGCAACCGGTCTCGACCGCTTATTGGACCACTCGCCGACATGTACCGCGCCAGCGTTGCGCCCAGTTTCCACGCCATGCCGAAACCGCCGAAGATCCCGCAATCCGTACTCGTCGTCATCCATACGCCCGCGCTCGATGTGCTGTTGATCCGGCGTGCCGATCACGCAGATTTCTGGCAATCGGTGACCGGCTCGAAAGACCAGTTCGACGAACCGCTCGCCGACACCGCAGCGCGGGAAGTGGCTGAAGAAACCGGCATCATGGTCGGCAGTACGCTGGTGCCGCAGAGCGCGCTATTCGATTGGCGCTACGAGATCGAATACGAGATCTACCCCCAGTTCCGGCATCGCTATGCCGAGGGCGTGATCCATAACACCGAGCATTGGTTCAGCCTGGAAGTGCCCGAGCAGCTCGAAGTGACGCTCGCGCCGCGCGAGCACACCGCGTTTCTGTGGCTGCCGTATGAAGAGGCGGCTTCGCGCTGCTTTTCGTCGTCGAATGCCGACGCGATCCTGCAATTGCCGAAGCGGCTCGCTGGGCGCCTGAATGGCCAGCCCGAGGAGCGTGCCCGGTGAGCGTCGGCGGCGCGCGCCGTTTCGCGCGACTCCGGCAATCGCTGCTTGGCCGCCGCTATTGGCAGCGCTACCGCTTCACCAGCGGCAACGACGTCAAGCTGCTGCGCTCAGGCGACGAGTTCTTCGCCGCGCTGATCGAACGCATCGACGCAGCGCAGAGTGACGTGGTTCTCGAAACCTATATCTTCTGTAACGACAGCGCGGGTCAGGCCGTCAGCGCGGCGTTGCTGCGCGCAGCCGCGCGCGGCGTGAAGGTGCGGGTGATTACGGACGGCATCGGCACCGCGCGCTTGCCGATGTTCAACGAATGGCCGCTCGCCGGCGTCGACCATCGCATCTACAACCCGCATCTGTTCGGCCGCTTCGGCTTCTCGCGTACACACCGCAAGATCGCCGTGGTGGACGATCAGTTCGGCTACTGCGGCGGCATCAACATCGTCGACGATTACGAGAACAACGGTGAGAAGCTGCCTTACCGGCGCTGGGATTTTGCGGTGGAATTGCGCGGGCCGGTGGTCGCCGATATCCGCCAGGCGTTCGAGGTGCAATGGCGGCGGATTCGCCTTGGGCATCGGCCTCTGGAGTCACTCGAGCCTGACTTCAGTCCGACGACCATGGGGTCGCTCGGCACGCTGCGCCGCCGGCGCCGTAATCGCAACGAGGCGCTCTGGGCCGGCGGACTGCCCTGCGTGGCCTTTGTCGCACGTGACAACCTGATCAACCGCCGCGCCATCGAAAAGGCATATCTGACCGCGATTGGCCAGGCGCGCAGCGAAGTGCTGCTGGCGAATCCGTACTTCATGCCAGGCCGCAAGCTGCGGCGCGCGCTGGTATTCGCGGCGCGGCGCGGCGTCGACGTGAAGCTCATCATCGGGCGCAAGGAATTCAAGGCGCTCGATTATGCGGTGCCGTTCCTGTATCGCGCGCTGCTCAAGGCCGGCGTGCAGATCGCCGAGTACGAGAAAACCCTGCTGCACGGCAAGGTCGCGGTGGTGGATTCGAACTGGGGGACGGTCGGCTCGTCGAATCTCGACGCATTGAGCCTGATGCTCAACAACGAAGCCAACGTGGTGCTGGTGAACGATCCGTCGATCGGCGCATTGCGCGACGCGATCCTCGCCGCATTCAAGGATTCGCGCCGGATCGACGAGGCGCGCTATGATGCCCGTCCAGCGGGCGAGCGCTTGCTCAACTGGCTGGCCTACACGACCTATCGGGCCGTGATGAAGCTACTAACGGTGGGTGGCTATGACTAGCTCATCGGCACCTCGCACATAACCGCAAGGGCGCAGCGTCAATGAAAGGGACAAAAAGAAGGCAAACGCCTCTAAAAAATCTCCTTCCTCTGATTGACGGATGCCGCAGAATTGAAACTAGGTTAGAAACCGGTTTCTAATAAAGTCCTTGTTTCGCGGACGGCAGCACTCAATAATAGTACGGCCGTTCGATTTTCTTTCGGTCACATTAGAACGGTAAAAAGCTATGCGAAAAGGCGAACAAACACGAGTCGCGATTCTCGAAGCAGCACTTGATCTGGCAAGCCGCGACGGACTGGAAGGTCTGACGATTGGGTTGCTGGCCGAGCGCATGCAGATGAGCAAAAGCGGTGTGTTCGCGCATTTCGGGTCGCGCGAGGATTTGCAGGTCGAAGTCGTGCGCGAATATCACCGTCGTTTTGAAGACGAGGTGTTTTTCCCGAGCTTGCGCGAGCCTCGTGGATTGCCGCGCTTGCGCGCGATGATTTCCCGCTGGATCGAGAAACGCATTCAGGAAGTCACCACGGGGTGCATCTACATCAGCGGCGCCGTCGAGTACGACGACCGCGGAGATAACCCGGTGCGCGAGCAACTGGTGTCGAGTGTGACGATCTGGCGTGCGGCGCTCACACGCGCAATTTCGCAGGCGATGGAAGAAGGGCATCTGCGCGCCGATACCGATCCGCAGCTGATGCTGTTCGAACTGTACAGCTTCACGCTCGGCCTGCATCACGACGCGCGTTTCCTGCATTTGCCGGACGCAGTGCGTTTGACGTGGGCCGCGCTGGAAAAATTGATTGTTTCGTATCAGAGCGAAAGCCGTTAGCAGCGCCGCCGAACTTCAAGCAGATTCAGCGGCGCTGAAAGATCCGATCCACGGACTCAGCTAACAGCCAGGCTCCTTGTCAAACTTGGGAGAGGAGAGAGTCATGGGACAGTACGCCGCGCCGCTGCGCGACATGCAATTCGTGTTGCACGAGCTGCTTAACGTCGAAGCCGAGATCAAGCAGATGCCGAAGCATGCGGATCTCGATGCGGACACGATCAACGCCGTGCTCGAAGAAGCCGGCAAGTTCTGCTCCGAAGTGCTGTTCCCGCTCAATCACAGCGGCGACCAGGAAGGCTGCACGTACGTCGGCGACGGCGTCGTGACCACGCCGAAGGGCTTCAAGGAAGCCTACAAACAATATGTGGAAGCCGGTTGGCCGGCGCTCGGCTGCGATCCGGAATACGGCGGCCAGGGCCTGCCCGCATTCGTCAACAACGCGCTGTATGAAATGCTGAACTCGGCGAATCAGGCGTGGACGATGTACCCGGGTCTGTCGCATGGTGCGTACGAATGTCTGCATGCGCACGGCACGCCGGAACTGCAGCAACGTTATCTGCCGAAGCTGGTTGCGGGCATCTGGACCGGCACGATGTGTCTGACCGAGCCGCATTGCGGCACCGACCTCGGCATCCTGCGCACCAAGGCCGAACCGAACAGCGACGGCTCGTACGCAATCAGCGGCACGAAGATTTTCATCTCCAGCGGCGAACACGATCTGGCGGAGAACATCGTTCACCTGGTGCTCGCGCGTCTGCCGGGCGCACCGAATGGCACCAAGGGTATTTCGCTCTTCATCGTGCCGAAGTTCATCCCGAACGAAGCGGGTGAACCGGGCGAGCGCAACGGCGTGAAGTGCGGCTCCATCGAACACAAGATGGGCATTCACGGCAACGCAACCTGCGTGATCAATCTCGACAACGCGAAGGGCTGGCTGGTCGGCGAACCGAACAAGGGCTTGAACGCCATGTTCGTGATGATGAACGCCGCGCGTCTGGGCGTCGGCATGCAGAGCCTGGGCCTGACCGAAATCGGCTATCAGAACTCGCTGGTGTACGCGAAAGAGCGTCTGCAAATGCGCTCGCTGACCGGCCCGAAGGCGCCGGAAAAAGCCGCTGATCCGATCATCGTGCATCCGGACGTGCGCCGCATGCTGCTCACGCAGAAGGCCTACGCCGAAGGCGCACGCGCGTTCTCCTACTGGTCCGCGCTGCACATCGACAAGGAACTGTCGCACGCCGACGAATCGGTGCGTAAAGAAGCGGCCGACCTCGTCGCGCTGCTCACGCCGATCCTGAAGGCATTCCTGTCGGACAACGCGTTCGAAAGCACCAACCACGCCATGCAGATCTACGGCGGCCACGGTTTCATCGCCGAATGGGGCATGGAGCAATACGTGCGCGACGCGCGGATCAACATGATCTACGAAGGCACCAACGCGATTCAGGCGCTCGACCTGCTGGGCCGCAAGATTCTTGGCGACATGGGCGCGAAGATGAAGAAGTTCGGCAAGCTGGTGTCGGACTTTGTTGAAGCCGAAGGCGTGAAGCCGGAAATGCAGGAGTTCATCAACCCGCTCGCCGACATCGGTGACAAGGTGCAGAAGCTGACCATGGAAATCGGCATGAAGGCGATGCAGAATCCGGACGAAGTCGGCGCCGCCGCCGTGCCGTATCTGCGCACCGTCGGCCACCTCGTGTTCTCGTACTTCTGGGCGCGCATGGCACGTATCGCGCTGGATAACGAAGCATCGGGCGATCCGTTCTACAAGGCGAAGCTCGCGACCGCACGCTTCTACTTCGCGAAGCTGCTGCCGGAAACGGCCATGACGATTCGCCAGGCACGCGCCGGTTCGAAGTCGATGATGGACGTCGAAGAGTCGCTGTTCTAAGGCACATTTCTTACGGCAAGCGCCACGTCTTCAAGAGGCGTGGCGCCTTCCACCGCCACAAGCCATACATCGCGAAACCTAAGAGACCCCTTCGCGATACCGCATAACTCCCCGGAGGAACGACGTGAGCAATCTGATCATTCGCAAGGTAGCCGTGCTCGGCGCCGGCGTGATGGGCGCGCAGATCGCAGCGCACCTGATCAACGCCAAGGTGCCCGTGCTGCTGTTCGACCTGCCCGCAAAAGAAGGCCCGAAGAACGCGATTGCCCTGAAGGCGATCGAAAATCTGAAGAAGCTGTCGCCCGCGCCGTTCGGCGTGAAGGACGACGCGCAATACATCCAGCCCGCGAATTACGACGACGACATCGGGAAACTCGCCGAATGCGACCTCGTGATTGAAGCGATCGCCGAGCGCATGGACTGGAAGCACGACCTGTACAAGAAAGTGTCGCCGCACATCGCGCCGAATGCGATCTTCGCGACCAACACGTCGGGCCTGTCGATCACCGAACTGTCGAACGGTTTCTCGGATGAACTGAAGGCGCGCTTCTGCGGCGTGCACTTCTTCAATCCGCCGCGCTATATGCACTTGGTCGAACTGATTCCGACTGCGACCACGCGGCCGGAAATCCTCGATCAACTCGAATCGTTCCTGACGAGCGTGGTTGGCAAGGGTGTCGTGCGTGCGAAAGACACGCCGAACTTCATCGCCAATCGCGTCGGTATTTTCTCGATCCTCGCCGTCATCACCGAAGCCGCGAAGTTCGGTCTGCGTTTCGACGAAGTGGACGATCTGACGGGCTCGCGTCTCGGCCGTGCGAAGTCGGCAACGTTCCGCACGGCGGACGTGGTCGGTCTCGACACCATGGCGCACGTCATCAAGACGATGCAGGACACGCTGAAGGACGATCCGTTCTTCCCGGTCTACGAAACGCCGCCTGTACTGGCTGAACTCGTGAAGAAGGGCGCGCTCGGTCAGAAGACCGGCGGCGGCTTCTACAAGAAGGAAGGCAAGGCGATCAAGGTGCTCGACCCGAAGACCGGCGACTATGTCGACGGCGGCGCGAAAGCCGACGAACTGGTGGGCCGCATTCTGAAGCGCCCGCCGGCAGAACGTCTGAAACTCCTGCGCGAATCGGAGCATCCGCAAGCGCAATTCCTGTGGTCGATTTTCCGCGACGTGTATCACTACATCGGCGTGCATCTGGAATCGATCGCGGACAACGCGCGTGACGTCGATCTGGCGATTCGCTGGGGCTTCGGCTGGAACGAAGGTCCGTTCGAAGGCTGGCAGACGGCCGGCTGGAAGCAGGTCGCCGAATGGGTGCAGGAAGACATCGCGGCAGGCAAGGCGCTGTCGAACGTGCCGCTGCCGTCGTGGGTGCTGGAAGGCCCGGTTGCCGAGAAGGGCGGCGTGCATACGAACGAAGGTTCGTGGTCGCCGGCTTCGAAGACGTTCGTGCCGCGTTCCTCGCTGTCGGTCTACGACAAGCAGGTGTTCCGCGCACCGCTGGTTGGCGAAACGTCGGCTGATCCGAAGACTTACGGCAAGACGCTGTTCGAAACCGACGCCGTGCGTGCCTGGGTCGACGACCGTGCGGGCGAGAACGACGTCCTGATCGTGTCGTTCAAGAGCAAGATGAACACGATCGGACCGTCGGTGATCGACGGTCTGACGCAAGCGATCGAACTGGCCGAAAAGGACTGCAAGGGGCTGGTCGTGTGGCAGCCCACGTCGCTGAAACTCGGCACGCCGGGCGGCCCGTTCTCCGCCGGTGCGAACCTCGAAGAAGCCATGCCCGCGTTCATGATGGGCGGCGCGAAGGGCATCGAGCCGTTCGTGAAGAAATTCCAGCAAGGCATGCTGCGCGTGAAGTACGCGAGCGTGCCGGTGATCTCGGCCGTGTCGGGCATTGCGCTCGGCGGCGGCTGCGAGCTGGCGCTGCATAGCGCGAAGCGTGTCGCGCATATCGAGAGCTACATCGGTCTGGTGGAAGTCGGTGTGGGTCTCGTGCCGGCCGGCGGCGGTCTGAAGGAAGCGGCACTGCGCGCGGCGGAAGCCGCAACCGCAGCCGGCGCGACCAACGACCTGCTGAAGTTCGTGCAGAAGTCGTTCGAGAACGCGGCGATGGCGAAGGTTTCGGCCTCGGCACTCGACGCCCGCGCAATGGGCTACCTGAAGCCGTCCGACACGATTGTGTTCAACGTGTTCGAACTGCTCGATATCGCGAAGAAGGAAGCGCGCGCGCTGTCCGCCGCGGGTTACCGTCCGCCGCTGCGTGTCACGCAGGTGCCGGTGGCGGGCCGCTCGGCGATTGCGACCATCAAGGCATCGCTCGTCAACATGCGCGACGGCCGTTTCATCAGCGAGCACGATTTCCTGATCGCCAGCCGTATCGCGGAAGCGGTGTGCGGCGGTGACGTGGAAGCGGGCAGCCTCGTCGACGAAGAATGGCTGCTCAAACTCGAGCGTCAGGCATTTGTTGATCTGCTTGGCACGCAAAAGACGCAGGAACGGATCATGGGCATGCTGCAAACCGGCAAGCCGGTGCGCAACTGAGCGACGACAGAGGAGCTTTAAATGACAAAGCAATTGCAAGACGCATACATCGTCGCCGCGAGCCGCACGCCGATCGGCAAGGCGCCGCGCGGGATGTTCAAGAACACGCGCCCGGACGAACTGCTGGTGCACGCGATCAAATCGGCTGTGGCGCAAGTGCCTGGCCTCGACACCAAGGTGATCGAAGACGCCATCATCGGCTGTGCGATTCCGGAGGCCGAGCAAGGTCTGAACGTCGCGCGGATGGGCGCACTGCTGGCGGGCCTGCCGAATACGGTGGGCGGCGTCACGGTGAACCGCTTCTGCGCGTCGGGCCTGACCGCGCTGGCTATGGCGGCTGATCGCATCCGCGTCGGCGAATCGGACGCGATGATCGCGGGCGGCTGCGAATCGATGAGCATGGTGCCGATGATGGGCAACAAGCCGTCGATGTCGCCGCACATCTTCGATCGTAACGAAGACATCGGTATCGCCTACGGCATGGGCCTGACCGCGGAAAAGGTCGCCGAGCGCTGGAAGATCAGCCGCGAAGCGCAAGACGCGTTCTCGGTCGAATCGCATCGCCGCGCCATCGCCGCGCAGCAAGCCGGCGAGTTCAACGACGAAATCGCCGCGTACACGATCACCGAGCGTTTCCCCGACCTCGCCACCGGCGAAGTGCGGGTGAAGACCCGTGAAGTCGCGCTCGACGAAGGCCCGCGTGCGGAAACGTCGCTGGAAGGTCTGGCGAAACTGCGCGCGGTGTTCGCGAACAAGGGTTCGGTGACGGCGGGCAACAGCTCGCAGACGTCGGACGGCGCGGGCGCATTGATCGTCGTGTCGGAAAAGATGCTGAAGGAATTCAACCTGACGCCGCTCGCCCGTTTCGTCAGCTTCGCCGTGCGCGGCGTGCCGCCGGAAATCATGGGTATCGGTCCGAAGGAAGCGATCCCGGCCGCACTGAAGGCCGCCGGCCTGAAGATCGACGACATGGACTGGATCGAGCTGAACGAAGCGTTCGCCGCGCAATCGCTGGCGGTGATCCAGGACCTCGGCCTCGATCCGTCGAAGATCAACCCGCTCGGCGGCGCGATCGCACTCGGCCATCCGCTCGGCGCGACGGGCGCGATTCGTGCATCGACGGTTGTACACGGCCTGCGCCGCCGCAACTTCAAGTACGGCATGGTGACGATGTGCGTCGGCACCGGCATGGGCGCGGCGGGCATCATCGAACGTCTGTAATCATGTTTGCCATGGTCCCCGCGGTGGTCCCCACAGCGATGTTGGCGGGGACCCCGGCAATGATCGCCGCGGAGATTCCTGCGGTGATCCGCCAGGGACCGCAGAAACGGTTCGCAGGCCAGCTGGCTTGCGAACCGTTTTTCCATTCAGCAGCAACCAGGAGTACGAGGAGATGACAATGGATATTCTGGTCGAGCGCGCCAACGGCGTGCTGACGATTGCCTTCAACCGGCCCGACAGGAAAAATGCGATCACGGCCGCGATGTATCAGACGATGGCCGACGCTTTGGTTGAAGCGCAGGGCGATGCATCGATCCGGGCGATTCTGATTCGCGGCAGCGCCGGCATTTTCAGCGCCGGCAACGATCTCGAAGACTTCATGAAACGGCCGCCTGGCGGCGAAGACTCTCCGGTATTCCAGTTCCTGCGTGCGATCTGTTCGGCGGAAAAGCCGCTGGTGGCCTCCGTGGCGGGGCCGGCAATCGGCGTCGGCACGACGCTCCTGCTGCACTGCGATCTGGTCTATGCCGCGGATACGGCGAGTTTTTCGCTGCCGTTCACGCAACTCGGGTTGTGTCCGGAAGCGGCTTCGAGCCTGCTGTTGCAGCGCGTGGCCGGTTATCAGTCCGCAGCGGAAAAGCTGCTGCTCGGCGAGGCATTCGACGCTGCCGAAGCGCACCGCATGGGCTTCGTGAATCGCGTGCTGCCCGCGGCTGAAGTCGAAGCATTCGCCGCTGCGCAAGCGGCCAAGCTGGCGTCGCTGCCCGCGTCGTCGTTGCGGGTGACCAAGAGTCTGATGAAGCGCGCCAGCTACCAGGAACTGCAAACGCAGATGACCGAGGAAGTGGTGCACTTCGGCAAGATGCTGCTCGCGCCGGAAGCGCGTGAGGCGTTCAAGGCGTTCTTCGAGAAGCGCAAGCCAGACTTCCGGCAGTTCGACTGACCGGCTGAGTTCAGGCGCCTGACGGTGCCTGAAAATGTTTCGCGCGTTAGAAGAGGCGGCGGCTGTTCAAGCTTGCGTCGGCTGCAAGGTGTCGTAGTCGACGTAGCTGGTTTCCCGGCAGAAGCTGACAAGCCGTACGCCCGCTTTGCGGGCAATCGCAATCGCCAGCGAAGAAGGCGCTGAAATCGTCGCGACCATCGGTATGTCGACACGCGCAGCCTTGCGCACCAGCTCGTAGCTGGCGCGGCTCGACAGAAACACAAAACCTTCCTTGGTATCCACGCGGTCGAGCACCAGCTGGCCGATCAGCTTGTCGAGCGCGTTGTGGCGCCCGACGTCTTCGAACGCGTAGCGGATCGCGCCTGCCGCATCGCACCATGCCGCGGCATGCAGGCCGCCGGTCAGACGCGTCAGCGCCTGGTGTTCCGGCAATTCGCGCGCGGCACGAGCGATCGCATCCGGCGCGAGGCGTTGCAGAAAGCCAGTGTCCGGCACGCGCTCCGGATTCAGGTCCAGCAGATCGATGCTTTCGATCCCGCATACGCCGCAACCGGTGCGCCCGGCGAGCGCGCGGCGCTTTTCCTTCAGCGCGACGAAAGCCTGCTGCACCACTTTCAATTGCACTTCGGCATGCGGCAATTCGTCGTCGTCGTGCAGTTCGACCTCGATGTCCTGAATGTCGCTGCCGCGTTCCACGATCCCTTCCGAAATCGCAAAACCGACCGCGAACGCTTCCAGATCGCGCGGCGTGCACATCATTACCGCGTGCGAGATGCCGTTGAAGACGAGCGCCACCGGCCATTCCTGACCAACGTGATCGGTGACGGTTTCGACCGCCGCGCCGCGATGCCGATGCACCTGGCGCTCCACCGCGCCCGGCTGCCCGGCTGTTTCCAGTTCGTTCAAGCGACCTCACTCCTTTCGTGTTGCGCGCGTTTGCGTGGCTTGCAGCCTTGCGCGGCGGCGCGAAGCAGCGCCAGACCACGCCGCTATCGCGCGAATAAGGTTCTAAAATACCTCAAGCTGGGCTTGCGCGTTGCCCGCCACCAAAGGGGAATACTGTCATGGGACTCAACGAAGCACCGCTTCTGTTCAACTTCGAAGTCGCGTCCTCGGAGAATTTCACCTTCATCCCGATGTCGGTGCGCTTCAATCTCGATCGCTTCGGGTTGCGCATCACGCTCGCGCAGTGGCAACTGCTGCCGCTCGAAGACCGCAAGCTGCTGGCACGTTTTCCGGTCGAAGAAGACGCGGAAATTGAGCCGAATTTCGATCACGCACTGTTTGAGATGCTGCGCACCCACGCGAATATCGAGCCGGAGTGGTTCACGCCCGAGGAAGCGCCCGTCTGGCGCCGCACGGATGCCGTACCGGATGGCGTGGTTCATCAGGCGGGACTGGCCGGCCTGCCCACACCCGGCGTCGCGCAGTGGGCCGAACTCGAGCCGTTCAAGCGCTACGTGCTCTCCAAATTGTCGCGCAAGCCGGAAAGCAACCACGACTTCGTTCCCGCGATGAAGGAATTTGGTGCGGCCGGCTAGGTGCGGCCGGCTAGGTGCGACCGGCTAGATCTACCCGCCTGAAACTACGAACCCGCCGCCGCACTCAGCCCCGAAGCGGCCACCGCGCACGCGCGCGTTGAAGCCGCGCCCCCCGCCCCGCGAAATTTTTCTCCCGGGCACCCTCAATCTGTTCCGAACCCTGCCGTTATCCATGGGTTGGCGCGTAAAAAGACTCGATGTGACCCGACGCACCGAAAGCGGTCCCGCGCTCCCGCCCTCAGAACGATCGACGTTCGGAACCCATGACTCCTTTTTTATCGAAGCGGCTGCTGATCAATCTGGCGGTCGTCGCCGCAGCGGTCGGCGCGAACGCGTTCGTCGCCTACACGCAGATTTGCGGCCAGCGCGACGCCGACGCGCGCATGCTGCGTTCGACGAACGTGCGTCAGAATCTCGACGCCTACCATACGGCGCTTGACGGCGGCCTGGCCGCGCTCGGCCGTTTCGAGGCGTCGGGTGAGGCCGCGCCTGTCAACGAGGCCGCCGCGATGGCGGCGTCGCTGGCCGGTCTGGAGCGCGAGCTGCGCAAGGAGCTCGCCGGCGAACCGGACATGCTCGGCACGCTTGCCAGGCTGAGCGCGGACAGTCATGCGCTGCAACACGACATCGACGATGCGCTGTTGAAGAGCGCCAGCGCCACGCCGAACGAGTCGCGCGCGTGGGCTGCGTCGACCTATACGCATCTGGGGCTGGGCCTCGGCCGCGTGGAAGAGGGCCTGGCGGCGTTGCGCAAGCAGGAGAATGGGGCGTTGCAGGCGTCGCTCGCGACCTCAGCGAACGAAACACAGCGCGCGATGTTTCTGCTGATCGTGACGATGCTGGCCGGCAGCGCGCTCCTGATCTTCACCTTCGGCGCCCGCGAAAGCCGCGCGCGCGAGAAACTGCGCTCCGTCCGCGCGCTGGGCCGCAATGACGAGCGCTTCCGTGGCCTGTTCGATGAACATCCGGTGCCGATGTACATTTTTGATCGCGAGACGCTGCGCTTTCTCGCCGTCAACGCGGCCGCGATCCAGCAATATGGCTACACCGAAAGCGAATTTCTCGGTATGACGATCCGCGCGATCCGGCCGAATTCCGAAATCTCGCGCCTCGAATCGCACCTGCAGCGCAGCGATGTCCTGCACCACGGCCGCACGATGGCGGGTGTCTGGCATCACCGGCGCAAGGACGGCTCGACGATCAGCGCCGACATTTCATATCACGCGCTCAGCTTCATGGGCCGCGCCGCGTTCTTCGTGCTGGCCGACGACGTCACCGAACAGATCAACGCCGAAGCCGAAGCGCAGCGTTCGAACCAGATGCTCGAAACGGTGATCGACAACATTCCGCAGCGCATTTTCTGGAAGGATCAGGCGTCGCACTATCTCGGCTGCAATATGGCGTTCGCGCGCGACGCGGGGCTCTCGTACCCCGAGCAGGTGGTGGGCAAGAGCGATAGCGATATGCCGTGGCGCGCCTTCGCCGACCTGCTGAACGAGCACGATAAAGAGGTGGTGAGCACAGGCGTGCCGAAGATGAATTTCGAGGTCGATATCATCATCGACGGCGTGCACCGCACCACGGTCACCAGCAAGCTGCCGTTCACCGACGGCGATGGCCGCGTGATCGGCGTGCTCGGTTCCTACACGGATATCACCGAACGCAAGCGCGCCGATCTGGCCTTGCGTCTGCAAAGCCGCGCGCTCGATGCCAGCGTCAACGCGATTCTGATTACCGCGCCGTCGCCGTCGGGCAATCTGATCGAATACGTGAACCCCGCGTTCATGCGTATCACCGGCTACGATCCCGCCGAAGTGATCGGTCACGACTGCCGTGTGCTGCAGCGCGACGATCGTGACCAGGAAGGCGTCGCGTTGATTCGCCAGGCGCTTGCCGCGAACCGCGAGGTGAGCGCCGTCGTGCGTAACTACCGCAAGGACGGCGCGCTGTTCTGGAATCAACTGTTCATCGCACCGGTGCCGAACGCGGAAGGCGTGATTACGCATCACATTGGCGTGATCAATGATGTGACGGATCTGATGCGCTATCAGGAACAGCTCGAATATCAGGCCAACTACGACAGCCTCACGCGGCTGCCGAATCGCAACCTGCTGCGCGATCGCCTGCAGCATGCCTTGATCGTTGCACAGCGCCATCACAAGGGCGTCGCGGTCGTGTTCATGGACCTGGACGGCTTCAAGAACGTCAACGACAGCCTCGGCCATAGCGTTGGCGATCGCTTGCTGAGCGTGGTGGCCGAGCGGCTCGCACGTTGCACGCGAACCAGCGACACGGTCGCGCGGCATGGCGGCGACGAGTTCGTGATCGTGATGACCGATACCGTCGACGAACAATCGCTGATCGCGTGGATGGAGCGGGTGCGCGCATCGATTTCAGAGCCGGTGTGGCTCGACGGTACCGAGTTGTATGTCGGCTGCAGCATGGGCGCGAGCCTCTTCCCGCAGGATGGCGAAGACGCGGAAACGCTGATGAAAAAGGCCGACCTCGCGATGTATCGCGCGAAGGACATGGGCCGCAATACGTTCCAGTTCTATCAGCCGGAGATGAACGCGAGCGCGGGCGCGCGCCTGAATCTCGAACGGCGTTTGCGCCGTGCGTTGCGCGACAACGAATTCCTGCTGCACTACCAGCCGCAGGTGGATATCGTGAGCGGGCAGATCGTCGGCACCGAGGCGCTGGTGCGCTGGCACGATCCGGAGGTCGGCCTGGTGCTGCCGTCGCTGTTCATTCCGGTCGCCGAAGAGAGCGGCCTGATCGGGCCGCTGTCGGAGTGGGTATTGCGCGAGGCGTGCCGCCAGAACAAGGCGTGGCAGGACGAAGGCTTGCCGCCGGCGCGGGTGTCGGTGAATCTGTCGGCGCGCGTTTTTCAGCAGCGGGACATTGCGAAACTCGTCATGCAGGTGCTGGCCGAGACTGGGCTCGAACCGCAGTATCTCGAACTCGAACTCACCGAAAGCACCATCATGCGCAATGCCGAAGAGGCGGTATTGATGCTCAACGAGTTGCACGCGCTTGGCATTGGCCTCGCCATCGACGACTTCGGCACGGGTTATTCGAGTCTCAGTTATCTGAAGCGTTTTCCGGTGGACCGCTTGAAGATCGACCGCTCGTTCGTGTCGGATATTGGCGTGTCGGGCGACGATGAAACGATCACATCGGCGATCATCGCGCTCGCGCATTCGCTGAAATTGCAGGTGATCGCGGAAGGCGTGGAGACGTCGGCGCAACTCGACTTTCTGAAGGAACGTGCGTGCGACGAGATGCAGGGTTTCTACTTCGCGAAGCCGTTGTCGACCGACGCGATCTCCGAGTTGTTCCAGGGCGGGGTGGGGCGGGAAGCTGAGACGGTGTAGTTCCGCTTCCCGTTTCACGTTTTCCGCTAGGCGTACCTCAGACAGCAGGCGTGTCGAGGAACACCGGTAGCTGTTCGGCGACCTCGGAAAACGCCTGCAAGCGTGGATGCGCCGCCTTGGCGACGATCTCCGACAGGAACATCTGCGTGAAATTCCACGCGACGGCCACCGTCACGTCCACCGCGCCAAAATGGTTCGGTTCGACCGGCAACGGGGCCGACGCGAGTTCCTCTTCGAGTTCGCGGTAAGCGGCGAGCAATTGCTCGGTCACGCGATTGACCCACGGCTCATGCTGTTTCTCCGCCGGCCGCAGATTGCGTTCGTAGACGATTTGCACGGTCTTTTCGCAAGCGGCCAGCGCCAGGCCCGTGAGGCGTGCGGCGCGCAGGCAGTATGCCGGCTGTGACGGGAAGATCCGCTGATCCGGCGCGGCGAGCGTGGCGAGGTACTGCAGGATCACGGTTGAGTCCATCACGCTCTGACCGTTGTCGAGAATCAATGTCGGCGCTTTCACAACCGGGTTGATCTTCGCGAACGCCTCATACGTGCTGAACACGGAAATCGACTGGTGCTCGAAGTCGAGCTTCAGCAACTTCATGCAGATAGCGACGCGGCGTACGTACGGCGAATCCAGCATTCCGATCAGTTTCATCTCATTTCCGTTAGAAGATTTATAGGGCTGGCCTGAGCGGGTGAGTAGGTGGCTGTTCGCTTGCCAGACGGTGCTTCTGATGCATTAGACCAATAGATTAAAGCGCCCGGCAAGGCAAAAAAGCGACATTAATCGACGGTTTACGTCGGAATTTCTTACATGAAGCCGATCTTGCCCCTCACTGCCCGGTGCTGAACGCCAGTATCGTCTCGCGCCGTTCGGGCGGCACTCCGGCAGCACTCGCGGGGCACTTAGGTGGCGTTTCACCGCGCAAAGCGGTTTCCGGGCGCGTGGCAGTCGTATATATTCGGGATTCCCATCACAGAGTTCGCTGGGAACCACGAAGCATCGATTCAGGTGGCGTTGCGCCCGCTTTTCGCTGCTCGTACTCGGTCATGGGCGTTTCGCCGTCGAATATCTGCCAATCCGACTGGAGAGAAAAATGACTTCTTCACCTGCAAAAAAATGGGCTGTGCTGCTGGCATCGGTTGTACTGAGTGTGGCTTCCGCTGCACCGGCGTTCGCGCAAAGCGGCGGCGGTGGGGGCGGACCGGCCGGCGCGGACTCCGATGCCGCCAAGCCGGTGGCCGCCTCCAAGGCAACCACGACCAAGGCCGAGCGCAAGGCCGCCCGCAAGCAGGCGCGGGCTAAGAAGAATGCCGAGTTGAAGCAGTTGGAGAGCAACGGGTACAACCCGTCGCGCAATGATCCGAACTATCCGACGGATCTGCAGAACGCGCAGAAGAAGGCGGCGGCCGCCGCGGCAGCGAGCCAGTAAGGGCCGCGAGCCGGATGGCGTTCGCCGGCTTCAAGGTGGCTGGTGCGTGCGCCGGAAGATTCATGGCCGGCGCAGGCTTGCAAACGCAACCCGGCAAACGCGGTTTGCAAACGCAACCCGGCATACACGACGTGTGAAACTAAACGAGGCGCCCAAGCGCCTCGTTTTCGTTCAGTGACCGCCTCTCAGTCCAGCACGGGCAGCGCGCGCGGACGCCGGTCGCTGTCGGTTGCGACGTAGGTCAGGGTCGCCTCGGTGACCTTCACGAGGTCTTCGGTCAGGCTCATGCGCTGCGCGTAGACCTCAACTTCCACCGTGACCGAGGTGTTGCCCGTCTTGATGATATCCGCGTAGAAGCTGAGCAGATCGCCGACGAACACCGGCTGCTTGAAGACGAACGAATTGACCGCGATGGTCGCCACCCGCCCGTTGGCACGGCGGCTTGCCGGAATCGAACCGGCAATATCCACTTGCGCCATGATCCAGCCGCCGAACACGTCGCCATGGACATTCGCGTCCGACGGTTGCGGCACGACGCGCAGCGCGCAATGCTTTTGCGGAAGTTGAAGGAGATTGGTCATCGGGACACCCTTGAAATTCGTAATGGCTCGGTCGGTTCGACCAGCAGGCGCGGGGATTTCACGACAACTGCATCACACAGCGGCACGGCCCACGTGCAACCGGCGGCCGGACGGCCCATGAAAAGCGGCGCCAGCCAGCTTCTGCGACAATATAAAGATCAGGAATTGTACGGGAAAGCGCCCAGCCGGGTCGCGCGACATGGAGCAAGGTGCCGGGTTGGCACGCTGCCGGTCGGCGCGCCGCTGCGAACTCCGTCGCTTCCATACTCTCCCCAGCCGATCCCATGCGCCGTACGCCCTCGCCCGAACCTTCCCCGATCTCCACCCAGCCCCGCAACGACTGGCAAACGATCCTGTCGCTGCTGCCCTACCTTGCCACCTATAAATGGCGCGTCGGCTTTGCGCTGAGCTGCCTGATCGGCGCGAAGGTCGCCAATCTCGGCGTGCCGATCGTGATGAAACGGATCGTCGACAGCCTCGCGTCGGTGCAACATCTCACCGCGCTTGGCCGCGCGCACGATTCGCCGGCGATCGTTCTGCTGGGCGGCGTCGGTTTGCTGGTGGTCGCCTATGCGGTGGTCCGGCTGTCCACTTCGCTGTTCACCGAGCTGCGCGAAATCCTGTTTGCGAAGGTGACCGAAAGCGCGGTGCGCCAGCTTGCACTGAAGGTGTTCCGCCATTTGCATGCGCTGTCCTTGCGGTTCCATCTCGATCGGCAGACCGGCGGCATGTCGCGCGATATCGAACGCGGCACACGCGGCATCACGCAACTGATTTCGTATTCGCTGTACAGCATCCTGCCGACGCTGGTCGAAGTCGGTCTCGTGCTGGGATTTTTCGTCGTCAAATACGAGGCGTATTACGCGATCGTCACGTTCATTGCGCTCGCCGTGTACATCACGTTCACCGTGAAAGTCACCGAGTGGCGCACGCATTTTCGGCGCACCATGAACGATCTCGATTCAAAGGCGAATTCGCGCGCAATCGATTCGCTGCTCAACTACGAGACCGTGAAGTACTTCGGCAATGAAGAGTGGGAAGCCCACCGTTACGACGAAAACCTCAAACGCTATCGCACGGCCGCGATCAAATCGCAGCGTTCCTTGTCGGCGCTGAACTTCGGGCAACAGGCGATCATCGGCACCGGGCTCGTGTTCATTCTGTGGCGCGCGACCCAAGGTGTGATGGCCGGGCGCCTCACGCTCGGCGATCTGGTGCTGATCAACACCTTCATGTTGCAACTCTACATTCCGCTAAATTTTCTCGGCGTCGTGTATCGCGAACTGAAGCAAAGCCTGACCGATATGGATCGTATGTTCACGCTGCTCGGCGCGGCCCAGGAAGTGCCCGATGTGCCGGACGCGCCCGAGTTGCGGGTGAGCGGTGCACAGGTGCGCTTTGAGCGGGTGAACTTCGCGTATGAGCCGGCGCGGCAGATTCTGCACGACGTGAGCTTTACGATTCCGGCCGGCGGCACCACGGCGGTGGTCGGCCATAGCGGTTCGGGCAAGTCGACGCTCGCGCGGCTGATGTTCCGCTTCTACGATCTGGACCGCGCGACGGGTGGCGCGATCACCATCGACGGTCAGGATATTCGCGACGTCACGCAGGATTCGCTGCGTGCTTCGATCGGCATCGTGCCGCAGGACACGGTGCTGTTCAACGATTCGATCTACTACAACATCGCTTACGGCCGGCCGTCGGCCACGCGCGAGGAAGTGATCGCGGCGGCGCGTGCGGCGCATATTCACGACTTCATCGAAGGGTTGCCGAAGGGATACGAAACAGCGGTCGGCGAGCGTGGCCTGAAATTGTCCGGCGGAGAAAAGCAGCGCGTCGCGATTGCGCGGACCATCCTCAAGAATCCGCCGATCCTGCTGTTCGACGAGGCGACCTCAGCGCTCGATTCGCGTTCCGAGCGCGCGATCCAGCACGAACTCGATCAGATCGCCCGCGATCGTACGACGCTGATCATCGCGCACCGGCTTTCAACGGTGGTGCACGCGCAGCAGATCATCGTGATGGATAAAGGGCGGATCGTCGAGCGCGGGACGCACGCCGAGTTGTTGCGCGCGAACGGGTTGTTCGCGCAGATGTGGGCGTTGCAGCAGCAACGTGCCGCACAGGCGCCGGAGTCGGCGGAAACGGTGGGCGCGGGGGATAGCGGGCGGTGAGCGCTCAGCGTGCGCTCAAGCGCTGATCCAACGCCTGCAGTTGCGCGGGCGTGCCGACGTTTTCCCACAAGCCCTCATACAACTCCCCGCTCGCGAGACCGCGGGCAATCGTTTCGCGATAGTAAGGCGTGAGCGCGCGCCGCGTGCCGCGCGGCAGATCGCGAAACATGCGCGTGTCGTAGAGCCCGATATTGCCGAACGTGAAGCGCGGTTGCGCGTCGAGAGACAGCACGCCGTCGACCAGAGCAAAGTCGCCGCCCGGATGAAACGCAGGGTTCGGCACCATCACCAGATGCATGCCGGGCTCGTGCCCTGCCGCCAGCGTCTCAGCGCGAGCACTCAGCGCGGCGTAGTCGAAATCCGCGTACACGTCGCCGCTTACTGCGACGAATACTTCGCTCTTGCCATCGTCTTCGAGCAACGGCAGCGCCTGCACGATCCCGCCCGCCGTCTCCAGTGCTTCATGCTCGGCGGAATAGCGCAGTTGTACGCCCCAGCGCGAACCGTCGGCGAGCGCGGCTTCGATCCGCTCGCCGAGCCACGCGTGATTGATCACAATGGTTTGAAAGCCGGCACGCGCGAGGCGTTCGATCTGCCAGACGATCAACGGCTTGCCGCCCACTTCGAGCAAAGGCTTCGGGCACGTGTCGGTCAACGGACGCATGCGCTCGCCGCGCCCGGCGGCGAAAATCATCGCTTTCTTCAAAGACATCGTCATCGGTCAGAACGTGTAGCCGACTTCATTCGCGCGGCCTTCGAGCTCGTCGAGCAGTTTCGCGAACGGGCGCAGCGGCGCGTAGCGCTCCGCGACCTTGCGGGCATAGCCGATGAAACGCGGCAGATCTTTCATGTAATGCGGTTTGCCGTCGCGGTAATTGATCCGGCAGAACAGCCCCAGCACCTTGATGTGCCGCTGCAGCCCCATCCATTCGAGCTGGCGGTAGAACTCGCCGAAATCCGGATCGACCGGCAGGCCCGCTTTTTTCGCGCGCTCCCAGTAGTACACGAAGCAATCCAGCTCGAACTCTTCGTCCCAGCTGAGGAACGCATCGCGCAGCAACGAGGCGACGTCGTACGTGATCGGGCCGTATACCGCGTCCTGGAAGTCCAGCACGCCGGGATTCACGGGGTTCGGCAGGGCTGCAACCATCAGATTGCGCGGCATGAAATCGCGCAGCATGAACACCTGCGGTTGCGCCCGGGCGCTGGCGATCAGCAGCGCGAAGGTGCGATCGAGCAGCGCACGGGTCTTCTCGTCGACCTCGCGGCCCAGATGGCGGCCAATGAACCACTCCGGCAGCAACTCCATCTCGCGGCGCAGGAAGGCTTCGTCGAACGGGGGCAGCACGTCTTCACGCGACGTGAGCTGCCAGCGGATCAGCGCGTCGAGCGCGTCGCGCATCAGCGTGCGGGCCCGGCGCGGGTCATCGCCGCGTTGCGCCTCGGTCAGCGCGCCGAGGTACGAATCGGTGCCCAGGTCGGTGACGAGCATGAAGCCGGCGTCGAAATCGACCTCCAGCACGCGCGGCACATGTACGTTGGCGGCGCCGAGCAACTGCGCGACCTGCACAAATTCGCGGCACTTTTCGGGCGGCGGGGCATCGACGGCGATCAGGGTGCCGACGCTTTCGCCTTCCGCCGCCTTACCGGCGAGCCGGAAATAGCGGCGAAAACTGGCGTCGGACGAAGCCGGGAGAAGCGTGTCGAGATCGAGCGCATAGCGCGCTGCGTGGGCGTTCAGCCAGGCCTTGAGCAATTCGAGGCGGCTGTCGGTGGAATTCTGGGGAGCGTTTTTAGCAGGGGGCAGCGTCATGAAAACCGGCGGCAAATTCAGGGGGACAACGTCTTGCCATATAATACCCCACGACTTTTTTGACGCGACTCACGCCAGCTTTTGCGTGTTCCGCTTTACCGCCCGCCTCATCGTTCGACAGATTGTAAATATTGATGTACAGCCGACTGTCACGGTCGGGGTGTGCAGGCGGTGGATCGTGACTACAGAAGCTGATGGACGGGCCGATTCGCCAAACGATACATGCCGCCTAGACAGCTTTCCCAAACGACTCCCTCTTGTGCCGTAGTGCCGCGCAAAAGGCGGCTCGTCGCGGCGTTGATCGCCGTTCCGGGCCTGATGCCCGCGCTTGCGCACGCCCAGTTGGTGGGGGAGGCCGCGCAGCCGCAGCCTATCGACGCGCCGTGGGGCATGCAACTCGCCCCGCAGCTCGAAGAGCATCCGTTGCAGGCGGGCCAGAAGCCGGCCACCTTCATACTCGGCGACACGACGAGCGGCACCACCGACCAGGACATGGCCGCCAAAGGCTCGGCCGAGGTGCGGCGTAACACGTTCGTGCTCAAGGCCGACGCGCTGCACTACGATCAGGACACGGACATGGCCGACGCTTACGGCCAGGTTCACCTGAACAACAACGGCGCCACGTTCGCCGGCCCGGAAGCGCACATGCGGGTGGATTCGAGCGAAGGCTTCATGTCCGCGCCGAAGTACCACTTCAACGTGACGGGCGGCTCGGGCAGCGCGGAGCGCGTCGACCTGCTCGACAACGAGCGTTCGGTATTCACGAAGGGCACCTACACGGCGTGCTCGTGCACGGACAATCCCGCCTGGTATATCAAGGGCAGCGAGTTCGATTTCGACACCGGTGCGGACGAAGGCGTCGCGTACAACAGCGTGCTGTTCTTCCAGGGCCTGCCGGTGTTCGCTTCGCCGTGGCTGTCGTTCCCGCTGTCGGGCGAACGGCGCAGCGGCGTCCTGCCGCCCACGTTCTCGCTCAGTTCGTCGAATGGCTTCGAACTGTCGGTGCCGTACTACTTCAACATCGCGCCGAATCGCGACCTGACCGTGACGCCACGGCTGATCTCGAAGCGCGGCGTGCAGTTGCAGTCGACCTTCCGTTATCTGTCGCCTACGTATTCTGGCTCGATCACCGGCGAGTTCCTGCCAGACGATCACCTGACCCATACCAACCGCTACGCGCTGTATATCCAGCACAACCAGAACTTCGGCAACGGGTTCGGCGGTTATATCTACTACAACAAGGTCTCGGACAACACGTATCCGGAAGATCTGTCGTCGTCGGTCAGTCAGTTCATGAACGGCACCCAGCTCCTGTATCAACAGGAAGCCGGGTTAACCTATAACAACGGGCCGTGGTCCGTGCTCGCCCGCGAGCAACACTGGCAGACGCTGACGCCTTCGGTGGCGCCGTACGGCCGCGAGCCGCAGTTGAACGTGAAGTACGCGAAGTACAACGTCGGCGGCTTCGACTACGGCGCGGAAGCCGACTACACGAATTTCCGCATCACCACCGCGGACATGACGCAAGGTCAGCGGGTGATGTTCAACCCGTACCTCTCGTATTCGGTCGTCGGGCCAGGTTACTTCGTGACGCCGAAGGTGCAGTGGCACTTTGCGTCGTACAACCTGAACAATATCGCTACACCCGGTACGCCGAAGAATTTCACCGAGTCGATCCCGACGCTCTCCTTCGACACCGGGCTGATTTTCGACCGTTCGGTGCGGATCTTCGGCGAGGATTACATCCAGACGCTGGAGCCGCGGCTCTACTACGTCTACACGCCGTACCGCAACCAGGAAAACGCGCCGCTGTTCGATACGGCCGACTCCGACTTCGGGCTGGCGGAAATCTTCACGCCGAACACCTTCGTCGGTAATGACCGGATCGCCGACGCGAACCGTCTGACCGCGGCGATCACCACGCGCTTCATCAACCCGGCCACGGGCGACGAACGCGCGCGCTTCGTGATCGCGCAGCAGTATTACTTCCAGGATCAGCGCGTCACGCTGCTGCCTACGCAGACCAGCACACAGGCCACGCATTCGGACCTGATCGCAGGTGCGTCACTCAAGCTCGGCGCCGGTTTCGCGTCGGAAACGGCGTTCCAATATAATGCCGACAACAACCAGTTGACGAAGACGAGCATCGGCTTCGGGTTCAGTCCGGCGAGCGGCAAGGTGATCAACGTCGCGTATCGCTACACGCGCGCGAACACCACGCTGGACAACCAGCCGATCAACCAGATGCTGATTTCGGGGCAATGGCCGCTGACGCACCGTGTGTACGGCGTAGGCCGGTTCAATTACGACCTGGGCGGGCATCGGATCGTCGACGGTCTGGTCGGCCTGCAATACGACGCCGACTGCTGGACGCTCGGCGCCGGGATTCAGCGCTATGCGAACGGTCTGAATACGTCGGGGCAGAATCAGTCGAGCACGCGGTTTCTCGCGCAGTTGACGTTCAAGGGCTTGTCGAGCGTCGACAACGGGCTGATTTCCGCGTTCCGCTCCAGCGTGGCGGGCTATACGCCGTTGCCCCCGCCGCCGCCGCCGGAAGCGCGTTTCACCAATTACGAATGACGCTCGCCCGATCATTTATAGCATGCGAAAAGACGGGCCAGGCGCGCCCGACATCATTGGAGTATCTGTGGCAATCATGAAAAAGCTTCGCTTGGCAACGCTTGCGGCCGGTCTTGCCGCCGCGGCGTCTTTCCTGTCGGTTGCGCCGGTTCAGGCGCAGGCGCTGTCCCGCAATAGCGGCCAGACGGTCGACACCATTGCCGCAGTGGTCAACAACGGTGTCATCACGCGGCGCGAGCTCGACGAGCGCATCGGCCTGATCACCCACCGGCTGAACCAGCAGAACGCACCGGTCCCGCCGATGGACCAGTTGCGCCAGCAGGTGCTCAACCAGATGGTGCTGGAACGCATCCAGCTGCAGAAGGCGAAAGAAGATGGCATCAACATCGACGACGCCACGGTGCAAAAAACGCTCGAGCGGCTCGCCCAGGCGAACAACCTGACACTGGACACGTACCGCGCACGTATCGAGGCGCAAGGCGTGCCCTGGACCACCTTCACGAGCGACGCGCGCACCGAGCTCACGCTCTCGCGTCTGCGTGAGAAGGAAGTGGACAGCAAGGTGACGGTGTCGGACGCCGAGGTCGCCAACTACATCGCCAGCCAGCGCGGACCGAACTCCGGCCTGACGAGCGATCTGCACCTTCAGCACATTTTCGTGAAGGCGCCGCTGAACGCCTCGGAAACCGACATCGAAGCTGCGCAGAAAAAGGCTCAGGCCCTGCTCACCGAAGCCAAGGGTGGCGGCAACTTCGAAAAACTGGCGAAGTCGAATTCGCAGGCGCCGGATGCGTCGAAAGGCGGCGATGCAGGTTTCCTGCCGCCGTCCAAGCTGCCGCCCGAGTTCGTCAAGGCCGCTTCGACGCTGCGACCGGGCGACGTCAGTCCGGATCTGATCCGCACCAACGACGGCTTCGAAATCGTGCGCCTCGTCGATCGCCGTGCGGGCCAGGGCACCAGCTCCGATGCACCGAAGCTCGTGCAGACGCACGTTCGCCACATTCTGCTGCGCGTCGGCGACGGTATGTCTGAGCCGCAGGCGCGTCAGAAGCTGCTCGAAATCAAGAACCAGATTGCCGCGGGCGGCGACTTCGCGAAGTTCGCCCACACCTACTCGCAAGACGGTTCGTCGTCGCAAGGCGGCGACCTCGGCTGGATCAGCCCGGGCGAAACGGTGCCGGAATTCGAGCGCGCCATGAACAGTCTGCAGGACGGTCAGATCAGCGATCCGGTCCGCAGCGAATACGGCTATCACCTGATTCAGGTGCTGGGCCGCCGCGAATCGGAAGGCTCGGTTTCGCAACAGATGGATCTGGCGCGTCAGGCGATCGGTCAGCGCAAGGCGGAACAGGCCTACGCCGACTGGCTGCGCGAATTGCGCGACACCGCCTACGTGGAAGTGAAGCCGATTCTCACGAGCGCGCAATAACCGCCATGACAACCGCCGCGCAGTCCACCAGCCTTCCGTTGCAGATCGCGATCACGACCGGCGAGCCTGCCGGTGTCGGTCCCGAGTTGACCGCGCAGGCACTGGCGGGCGCGGTGGCGCATTGGCCCGGTGCACAGTTCACCGTGCTGGGCGATGCGGATTTGCTGGCTGAGCGGGCGCGTGCGGTCGGCGTCGATTGGGCTGCGCTGGTGGGGGACGGCAAGCGCGTGCGGGTGCTGCATCGGCCGCTCGGCGCGCCCTCGCTGGCCGGCAAGCTGGACGCCGCCAACGGCCGCTACGTGCTCGATCTGCTCGACAGCGCGATCGACGGCGCCGTGGCCGGCACGTTCGACGCCATCGTGACGGCGCCGCTGCAAAAAAGCACCATCAACGATGCCGGTGTGCCGTTCACCGGCCACACGGAATATCTCGCCGAGCGCACGCACACTCCGCGCGTGGTGATGATGCTGGCGGGCGCCGGCAAGCGTCCGTTGCGTGTCGCACTTGCTACCACGCATCTGCCGCTCAAGGACGTCTCCGCCGCGCTCACGATTGAAGGTATCGTCGAGACGCTGCGCATCATTGATCACGATCTGCGCCATCACTTTGGTTTGCCCGCGCCGCGTATCCTCGTGACGGGTTTGAACCCGCATGCAGGCGAAAACGGTTATCTGGGGCGCGAGGAAATCGAGGTGATTTCTCCGGCGCTGAAGCTCGCGAACGAACAAGGCATTGACGCGCCTGGTCCCTATCCGGCGGACACCTTGTTCCAGCCGCGTTATCTGGAACAGGCCGATTGCGTGCTGGCGATGTTCCACGACCAGGGCCTGCCGGTGTTGAAGTACGCAACGTTCGGCGAAGGTATCAACATCACGCTTGGCTTGCCGATCATTCGCACCTCGGTCGATCACGGCACGGCGCTCGATCTGGCCGGCACCGGCCGCGCCGACTCCGGCAGTCTGATCGCCGCGATCGATACGGCGGTTTCGATGGCGCAACACCGCCGCGCGGGCTGATCCAGCTATCGCGGCGCGGGTCCGCCCAGCGACGTGACCGACCGGCTTCCTCGATGCGGCCGTTTCGTCCGCGTTTCGCGGTTTTTTTAGCGCTTGCCGTTGTGCGTTTGTGTGTTTGTTGCACGGTCGTTGCGCGCGTTACCCGGTTTTTTGCCGGGTTGTTCCCGATTTGTTCCTATCCTTAAGCAGTTCTCTTTTTAGCGTTTCTTCGATGTCCACCAGCAGACAGCAACCGGGCCGGCACCAAGGCCATATCGCGCGCAAGCGTTTCGGACAGAACTTTCTGGTCGATATGGGCGTGATCGATTCGATCGTCGACGTGATCCGGCCGCAGCGCGGCGAGCGCATGGTCGAGATCGGGCCGGGGCTCGGCGCGCTCACTGAACCGCTGATCGAGCGTCTGGCGACGCCCGAAGCGCCGTTGCACGCTGTCGAGCTGGATCGCGATCTGATCGGCCGCCTCAAGACAAAATTCGGCGACCTGCTCGAACTGCACGCGGGCGACGCGCTCGCGTTCGACTTCGGCACGCTGGCCGCCCCGGGCGAGAAGGCGTCGCTGCGCATTGTCGGCAATTTGCCGTACAACATTTCGAGCCCGCTACTGTTCCATCTGACCGCGTTCGCGGATCGCGTGATCGATCAGCATTTCATGCTGCAGAACGAAGTTGTCGAGCGCATGGTGGCGGAGCCGGGCACCAAGGCGTTCAGCCGCCTCTCGGTCATGCTGCAATACCGCTACGTGATCGACAAGCAACTCGACGTGCCGCCGGAAGCATTTAACCCGCCGCCGAAGGTCGATTCGGCAATCGTGCGGATGATTCCGTACGAACTGCATGAGCTGCCGGCGGTGGACGAACGCGTGCTCGGCGAGGTGGTGACGGCTGCCTTCTCGCAGCGGCGCAAGATGTTGCGCAACACCCTGGCCGCCTTTCGTGACGCGGTGGATTTCGAGGCCTTGGGCTTCGATCTGCAACGTCGCGCCGAAGATGTGCCCGTAGCCGAATATGTGCGCGTGGCGCAGATCGTGGCGGCTTCGCCGTCGCGCTCGCAATCCTCACTCTCCTAAGCAGCCTGCCGCCTGGCCGGGGCGTTGACCAGCGCGATGCCGGTCAGCACCAGCGCCGCGGCCATCAAAAAGCGCAGGCTGAACGACTCGCCGAGCAACAGCACGCCGAAGGTCACGCCGAACAACGGTGTCAGGAACGAGAACACCGACAGGCGCGACGCGGTGTAACGCGTCAACAGCCAGAACCACACCAGATAGCTGACGAACGCCACGACCACCGCCTGATACGCGAGGCTCATCACCGCCAGCGGGGTGACGGTGGCCACGCGTGCCTGACCGAGCCCTAGCGCGAGCGCGAGCAGTACCACCGCCGACACCGTCAATTGATAGAACAGCGTCTTGCTGGCGCTCGATTGAGCGAGGCGTGTGGCGCGCACCACCACGGTGGTAGCGGCCCACGCGACGCCGGCCAGCACGCCGAGCGCGTCGCCGGCGACGCCCGCCAGCGTCGAGCCCTGCGCCGCATGGCCGTGCAGGAAACCGTCGGCGAACGCCAGCGCCATACCCGCAAACGCCACCAGGATGCCGAGCCACTGAATGCGCCGCATCCGCTCGCCGTCGACGAACCAGTGCAGTCCAAGCGCGGTGAAGCACGGTGCGGTGTACAGAAAGACCGCCATGCGCGAGGCGCTGGTGAGCGTCAGGCCGAGAAAAATGCAGATGAATTCCCCCGCGAACAGCACGCCCGCGAACAAGCCCGCGCCCAGCGTGCCGTCGTCGCGGAAAAGGGGCGTGCCGCGCGAGCGCGCCCAGCCCCATACCAGCACGGCTGCGATTGCCGAGCGCAGGCCCGCCTGGAATACCGGCGGCAGCGCCGCGTTGGTGCTCTTGATCGCAACTTGCTGAAGCCCCCAGATCGCGCACAGCCCGATCATCAGCAGGATGGCAAAGCTATCCGGGGCGCGGCGCGTGGAGAGGACAGTGGTGCTCATGGGCTGGCGGCGTGGCGAAAATGAAGGGTGGCGTGAAGGGGCGGTGGCCAGTATGCGGCCGCGGCGCGGATCGCGGTAGCTGGCCGGATGGCTAGCCAGGCGAGAATAGGTCATACGATATCAAAGCCGTCTGTCCCGCAATGCGATGACCCCACTGCCTACGCGTGCTTCTTACAGGCTGCAAGCACTTCGATGACATAACAACACTTACGTCAGTCTATTTTCTTACAGACCCTGTTTCGCGCTAAGGTTCATCCACACGCATTTTGTCAGCTTATTCAAACAGCCTTGATGGGCTGTTGTGCAGGGCTCCGGGCCGGACTCTGCACCGTTGCTGTCGATTTGCGCGGCCTCAAATGAACAGCGTGCCGGTACTTTGCATCAGGCGTGGCGGTGTCGAAATATCCGTGAAAAGCGGGAATCTGTAAGAGGAGACGAAATGAAGCGCGTAAGCAGGTGGGCGATGGCAGTGGTGCCGGCAGCGCTGGCGTGTCAGATGGCGCACGCCCAATCGAGCGTGACGCTCTACGGCGTGATCGACGAAAGTGTGCGGTATCTGACCCATGCAAATCAGGCCGGCGATTCGTCGATCGGACTCGGCAACGGTGGCATGACGGAAAGCCGCTGGGGGGTGAGGGGTGTCGAAGATCTGGGCGGCGGCTGGTCTACGTTCTTCAAGCTCGAAAACCGTTTCTACATGAATGGCGGTCAAAGCGACCCTACCTTGCCGTTCTTCAATGAAGCGCAAGTGGGCGTGCGTTCGGATTCCTATGGCCAGGTGATCTTCGGCCGTCAGTACAACGTGATGATCGAGGGGATTACCATCGGCGGCTACGGCAGCAATATCTGGATTCCGTACGATTTCAGCTTTCAGCCGGAAGTGACGATGACTGGCGGTATCTGGACCAGCAATCAGGTGCAGTACCAGGCGAAGTATGACGGTTTTCATATTGCCGCCGGCTATGCATTCGGTGGCAATGCGGGCAATTCGTATGGCAGTCAGATCGGCGTGGCAGCCGCTTATGCACCGGGCGGACCGTTCACCTTCGGCGGCGCGTATCAGGAGTCGAAAGATTCGGTCAATGGCGCAGCCGCGAAAGCGTGGACCTTCGGTGGCTCGTACACGTGGAACCTGACCCGCTTCTCCGTCGGCTATATCGTCGACCAGAATGACGCCGGCTTTTCGAATTTCGCCAACGGGCCGTTCACCGCGCCCGCGCTGGCCGCGCTCAAGTACACCGACTTTTCGCGGCGTCGCATGATCATGGGCGGCATCATGCAGCAGGTCGGCAACACCTGGCACTTCGCCGCGAACGTCTGGCGCACGCTGCAGGACGGCAAAACCGCTGCGCAGGACGGTTCGGCGTGGCAGTACCAACTGGTCGCCGACTACAACCTGTCGAGGCGCACCGATGTCTATCTCGAAGGCGACTACTCGCTATACCGGGGCGACCTGATCGGCGCGCAGTTGCAGGGTGTCAACGGTGTCGGGCTCGCGCAGAAAGGTAGCCAGATCGGGCTGATGGCCGGCATACGGCATCAGTTCTGAGCGCTTACCAACTCCAGCGCGCGCCCAGATTGCCTTCCACCGTGCTGCGGTGTTCGCCGTTCACGTTCATGACGTAACTCGCGGTGGCGAACACGCTGCCGCGCGCGCTCAAATGCGCGACCACGCCGATGCCGAACTGCGCGGCCGTGGCGGCGACATCGGTGGGAATCACGGTTGTGCCGGCGAAGGTCGCGCTGTCGGTCCCGTTGAAGTAGCGCCAAAGATTCGCGCGCAGATACGGTTGCCACTGCGCGCCCGCGCCTTCGAAGCTGCCTTGCAGGCGCAGGCCGAGCCGGCCCACCAGGCCGTTCGCCGCGTGAAACGATACGCTCGAAATGCCGTCGTCAAGATCGCTGATCGATGTGTGCTGCCAGATCAGTTGCGCCTGCGGTTCGAGACTGAGATTGGCGCGCAGTGGAATCGGCAAGCCGGCTTCCAGCGAGGTCGTCACGGCATGTCCATGCGTGCTTGCGCCAATGCCCTGATTCGACATCGGGTCCAGCGTGAGCGAACTGCCCATCACCACCGCATCGGTGTACCAGCCGCCGGGGCCGATGTGCGTCCAGTACAGGCCTGCGCTGTATGCATTGATCGACAGCCGCCCCACCGACAGATCGGGGAAGCCGAGTGCGAATCCATTCACGTCGCCTTGCGCGCGGGCAAAGCCGATGAAGAAGCCATAGTGATTGCGATGGCCGCTCGCGCTGCGATCCGCGTAGATATCCTGACCCACTTGCACGCCTGCCATCGTGCCGCTGAATTCGGGGTTGGCGGCACCACCATTGCTCTGTGAGGTGTGTTCGCCCCAGACGCGCGACCATGTGGCGGCGAGCGGACCGCTTTCGTTCAACAGCACCTGCTCGCCCTGACGGTCATGGAAGGTGCCGATCTGCGCGATACCGAGCTCACGCGTGAGAACCGGCGCCTCGGCATAAACGGGCACCTCCATCCGGTAGAGCGATGTCGCGGCGGCGCCTGCAGAGGGCGGCGCAGGCAGGGACGGCGTACCGGGCGCCGCGACCGGCGTGCCCGCGGCGCCTGGCGTCGGCGTTGGAGCCGGCGTGGGGGTAGGTGTGGGCGCGGGAGTTGGAGTTGGCGTCGGCGTCGCAGCCACACTCGAACGCAAATACCAGTTGTCTGCCGTGCCTGCGCTCACACCGCCTTTAAACAGGTAGTACGTGTAAGCGCCCACGGACAGTGGTCTCGGCAGCGTGAAGGCGGTCGCCGTGGTCGTCGCGCCGTTGCTTGCCTGCACCACGAGAATGCCATCCGTGAGCGTGGCGGCGCCCGTTCCGCCGACGTTGGTGACACCGAGCGAAGTATTGCCCGAGCCGACACCTTGCGCGATCACCAGCTTGTCGCTCGGCGAGCCGTCTCCACCCAACACCGTCTGTAGCAGCAAGCGGCCGTTGATCCCGGTGTAGTTGCCGTTGATCACCAGCGTATTGCGCGTTGCCGTCGCGCCGTTGGTCAGATCGAAGGTACCCGCATTGTTGACGTTCACGAGTTGACCCGCGACCGCCGGCGCTATCGTCGCCGTGCCGCCAAAACCGCCTGCAAACACCGTGCTGCCTGAATCGACATTCAGCGTGCCGGTCAAGGTGCCGCTGTCGCCGAGCAGGAGGCCGTTGGCGTCGAGCGTCAACTGGCTGCCGTTGATGACGTTGACGGTCTCCCAGTTGATGAAACGGCCGAGGCCGCTTGCCGAGGTGCGATCGAACGTGAGCACGTCGTTGCCGGTGCCGCCGTCGAAGCTCGGCACGCCAGCGAGATTAGTGTCGGTGAGGCCGGTGAGGTTGGCGATGTCGTTGCCCGCATCGAGACGCACGAAGCCGGTGACAGTGCCGGCACTCCAGTTGAACGTGTCGTTGCCGCTATCGGTCCAGATCGCACGGCCGTTGCCGCCCGCGATGGTGCCGGTGTTGTTGATGACGGTGTCGAACGTGCCGATCACACTGATCGCCTGGCTGCCGGCCGCGGTGATCGAGCCACTGTTGGTGATGATCGCCGCATTGCCAGTAAGGGCGATCGAGTTGATCGCCCCTGAAATGGTGCCCGCGTTGTTGAACGTGCCGCCGCCGTTTGCCACGATCGCGTTGGCTTGCTGGCTGACGATACTCGCGCCCGCCAGATTGTTCAACGTGACATTGCCGGAGAATTGCGCGCCGAGACCGTTTGCGCCGCGCGCGGTGATCGAGCCCGTGTTCGTCACGACGCCGGGCGCCGTATCGAACGACACCAGGCCATGGCTATTTGCGCCATAGAGGTCGATCGTGCCGTGGTTTGTCAGCACATTGCCGCCGGGGCCGCTAACAGCATTGCCGTTGGCCACCATGCCGTACGAACCCGTGCCCGTCGTGGTGATCGAGCCGTTGTTGACGAGCGTGTCATTGTTCGTCAACGCGGCCATGCCGGGCGAACTATCGCCACTCGTCGACAGCGTGCCATTGTTGGTTAGCGTGCCGCCGCCTGCGCTCTGGAAGTCGTGCATGGCCGCCGATTCATTGCCGGTGGTGCGAATAACGCCGGCAGTGTCGTTCAGCATCGTTACCGCCGCAGCGTTGTTGAACATGCCTTCCGACTCGACTCCGCTGGTCGTAATGAGGCCGCGGTTGATCAGCACATTCTGGCCCGCTCCGCCGCTCGAGCCGTGCGCCGAGATGGCGTCGAAGGTATCGCCGGCGCCGTTCAGCGTGCCAAGGTTGGTGACGGTGCTGCCGTCGTGTACGAGGATGACGTTGTTGCCGGTGACGTCGAGTTCGGCTCCCGCTTGCACGTTCACCGTGACATTAGTGCTTCCGGCGGCTGCGGCGACCGGCGTATTGGATGGATTAGGGGTACTACTGCTGCAGGTAACGGTTTGGCCACTGACCGGCGCAGTGTTGTCGCAGGCGGCGAACGCAGGCTCGCATGGCAGAAGGATCGCGATGCCGAGCGCGGAAGACAGGGCTTCGAGCAGACGCAAACGAACAGGCCCATGCCGGGAGCACGCACGACGCATACGGTTGTCCTCCAGTAGAACAGGTCTGGTCAGTTCCTGCTGGGTTTGTTCTGTGCTGCGCCGTCTCTTGGGATACCGTGGCTGGACGATGTGCAAAAGAATGTACCGTCAGACGAATTTAGTCAACGGCTCGAATGATGCGGCGCGGGAACGGGAATTTGCGCAATGACCACGCTTAAGCTATGCAAAAGCGTGGCCTCGCGTCTCACGCAGGCGTGCTCTCCATGCGCCGCTTCGACCGTTGTGGGTCGATCAATGCAAACCCTGCCGTACCCACGATCAGCAGCAACACGCCGGTTACCATGAAGCCGATCTCATAGCCACGCGCGTCGCCTGCCGCGCCGAGCAGCTTGCCCATCGCGACGGGGCCGATCAGCCCGGCGGTGGTGACGATCGAGTTGGTCACCGCGAGCAGGGCTCCGCGGCGTGCCGCCGGTGCGACTTCGGCGACCAGCATCGGACCGAAGGTGAACGTCTGGATCGCCAACGCGCTGGCGAGTCCCATCAAGGCAACTTTGATAAACGGCGGCGCACCGAACAGCAACGAGCAGTACGCAAGCCCGCTCACCACACACGCCGCGCTGATCAGTTTGCCGCGCGCCACCTTCGACGGCACGCCGCGCTTGAGCATGCGATGTGAAGCCATCGCGAGTGCAATGCCTAGCGGGATCTGCGCCGCGACTTGCAGCGCAAACAACCAGCCGGCCTGGGTCGCAGCAAAGCCGAGGCCGAGCCGGAAATACGCGGGCACCCAGGTGAAGCCGATCGCGATCACCGCATATCCGACAAAGCATTGCAGCATCACGCCGATGACTGTGCCGTCGCTCAACATGCGCCTGAAGCGCAACGACGCAGCGCGCGGGCTGCCTGCCGTGGCGACAAACGCGGGTGATGGGTTGTGCTGACGATTACCTGTCTTGCCGAGGCACAGCCACAAGAAGGTCCAGCCAATACCGACCACGCCGAGCGTGAGGAACGTCGCGTGCCAGTGCCACCGCTGCGAGATATAGGTAAGCAACGGTCCCGCGATGATGACGCCCGCAGTAGCCCCTTGTTGAACAATGGCGGTGGGGAGATTGCGCTCGTGGTCGTCGAACCACGTGTAGACCACATGCAGCGCGAGTGGCGAGGCCGGTCCTTCGCCCGCCCCCAGCAGAACGCGGCACAACAGCAACACGGCAAAGCTGGTCGGCCACGCGAGGGGCAACTGCGCCACCGCCCAGATCAGCGCAAGTGCGGCGAGCAGCCATTTCATGTTGACGCGGTCGGCGATCAGACCGACCGCGATGCCCGAGATCGAGAACAACACAAAAAACGCGCTGCCGACGAGGCCGAACTGACCGTGCGTCAACTGCATGTCATGCATCAGCGGGATCGCGACCAGACCGAGCACGGCCTTGTCGGCGAAGTTGATCAGCATGAACAGGAACAGCGAGGCGACGATCACCCAGCGGCGGCCTTGCGCGGTTTCATGCGCCTGGGTGGGATGAGCCGACGCCGTGTCGGCGGCAAGCGCCGTGAAGCGCTTCGTGCTGCTGAGGAAAGTGGGCAAAACGTGTCTCCATTTCTGGCGCGGGGCGCTGGGTTTTCGCCCATTTGAGGTGGTATAACTGAATTGTTCAAGTGCATTCTCGTTATCGGGAGCTTGCAAACTATGCATGAGGTCAATTCCCGCCGCCTTACCCATCTGATCGCGCTCGCCGAGGAAGGCAGCTTTGCGCGCGCGGCGGAGCGGGTGCATCTGAGTCAGCCGGCGCTGAGCCGCAGCATTCAGGCGCTCGAAGAGGAAGTCGACATGAAATTGTTCGACCGTGCCGCCCGCGGCGTCGCGATGACGGCGGCCGGGCGAATGCTGGTCGAGCGCGCCCGGCGCGTGCTGTTCGAAACACGCTGTCTGTTCCGCGACGTCGAACTGCTGAAGGCGCACGAGCTCGGCGAGGTGCGCATCGGCCTCGGGCCCTACGCGTCGGTGGTGCTGCTGCCGGACCTGCTGGTGGAGTTCGCGCGGCGTTTTCCGAAGATCAAGGTGTCGATTGAACTCGGCGAAGGCGATGGGCTGCTGGCCAAGCTGCGCGCCGAGCAGATCGACTTTCTGGTCACCGACCGCCGGGTGCCGCCCGTGACGCCCGACGTCACGTTGCAGAGACTGCCGCGTCACGAGGGCGGCTGGTTCGCGCGCCCGGACCATCCTTTGTTCGCGCGCGGCACGGTGCAGCTCGCGGCATTGCGCGAGTTCCCGCTCGTGTCGGTGACCTTGCCCGCGTTCATGAAGGATGCGTTGCATCGCCTGCTCAAGTATCGTGCGCACGAGCAGATTCCCTTGCAGATCGAATGCAACGACGTGGCGGTGCTGAAGGACGTCGTTGCGCAGACCGACGCCGTGCTGTTCGCCACGGCGTCCGCGGTGCGGCGCGATCTGGAGACGCGGCGGCTGGCGCGCATTCCGCTCGCCAATCCGCCGCGTCTCGCGCTGGAATTCGCGCTGGTGTACCTGGCCGAGCGTACGCCTTCGCCTGCTGCGCATTCCGCGCTGGGACTCGCCGAACAGGTGATGGAGGACGCCAACTGCGCCGCGCAGGGCTTGCTGCATCCCGGCTCATTGGCGACATGAATGGACCGCTGAACGGCTGGCCGGAGGATCGCATCACAGGTCTCCGTGATTACCCTGGATGCGGTTGACACAGCGATCCCAATCGCGGACGATTCGGAATCCAGATTCCGGTTTTCCGCGAATTTTCATTTTCTCCGAGCAGTGAATCAAGGCTGAATACCGCATGACGACGACCTCACCGCGCGGCCGCGAAGCGCAGTCCGGCACCATCGCGGCGCCGCGTCAGACGCGCAGCCAGCAGGGTCTCGTTCGCATGCTGCAAGCCGGGCGCGAGTTGATCGAAGCGAGCGGCAATCTCGACGATCTGTCGATCAACGACATCGTCGAACGTGCGGGAACGTCGATCGGCGCGTTCTATCGTCGCTTCGACAACAAGGACAGCTTCTTCGAAGTCGTCCAGGACGCGGCAATGGAAGAGGCGCTCGAGCACGTGCGCGAGACGGTCGAGCGTGATCCGGCCTGGCGTTCGAACGACGCGGGCACGCTGGCCGACGCGGTCATTTCGTTTTACGTCATGACGTTCCGGCGCAATCGCGGGCTGTATCACGCGTCGTTGCTGCGGGCGTCGCAGCGCAAAGCCAGTTGGGACGCCGTGAAATCGACCAATCACGAGGTCCTGGCGATGATCGTGCCGCGGCTCGTCAGCGCGCTGGCGCAGTCGCGCGGCATCAAGGCCGGCGACAACGCGTCCCAGTCGCTCGAATTCGAGGTGCGCGCCACCCTGCAGATGATCCTCGGCATGCTGGTCAACAGCGTGCTGAACGACCCCGGGCCGTTGTCGCTCTCCAGCCGGCAACTGCGTTCGTGGCTGCAGATCCGGCTGCGGCGCTGCCTGGGTTTGCCGGACGGCTGATTTTTTTGTCTAAAAATCGGAATCAGAATTCCGGTTCCATTAATCGAAGACCGATTCTCAGGTGCAGCGCGATTTCCACGACGCGCAGCCGAATAGTCAAGGAGACACCGCATGAGTTCATGTTGCCCCGAACAGGTCCGTAATCCCGCTTTTGACGCGCCGCATATCGGCGAACCACTCGATGTCGTGTTCGACGCCGGCGTGAACCTCGCGTTCGCCATTGCCGCGCCGACTGTGCCGCCGCGCCTGACCGAACACTCGCGGCGCATGGCGCAGCGTATCTATCGCGTAGCCGAACGCGTGTACTGCGCGGTCGGCTACGCGATTGCGAACATCATTTTCGTGGTCGGCGACGACGGCATCGTGGTGATCGACGCGACTGAGGCGGTCTCCGCCGCGAAGCGCATCTATCAGGACTTCTGCGCGATCGATCCGCGGCACGCCGCGCTGCCGGTCAAAGCCGTGGTCTATACGCACAACCATGCGGACCATACTGGCGGCGTGCGCGCCTTCGTCGACGAGGCTGCACTCGAGGCGGGCAGTGTCGAAATCATCGCGCACCGTTCGTTGATGGATACCGTGATCAACAACGCGAACCTCGTGGCGCCGATTCTCGCCACGCGTTCGGCCTATAGCTTCGGCACGCTGCTGCCGGCCGGCGCGACCGGTAAGGTCAACGCGGGCATCGGGCCGGTGCTGATCGCCGAGCCGGCGAGCTTCTTCGCGCCGACCCGCGTGTTCGACGACAAGCTCGACATCGTGCTGGCCGGCGTGCGCTTCGAGTTCCGCTACGCGCCCTCCGAAGCCGATGACGAAATCGTCATGTGGCTGCCCGAACTCGACGTGCTGCTGTCGGCGGAAGTGATCCAGGGCGAATGTCTCGCGAACGTGCATACGCTGCGCGGCACGCGTTATCGCGATCCGGTGCGCTGGTATCAGACCATCGACATGATGCGCGGCTTCGACGCGGCGCATATGGTGCCGGCGCACGGCCGTCCGGTATCCGGCGCGCGGTATGTCGCCGAGGTGCTGTGCGTGTATCGCGACGCCATCCAGTTCATTCACGATCAGACCATTCGCCACATGAACTTCGGCCTGAGCCCGGACGAGCTTGCCGAGGCGATTCCCGCGCTGCCGCCGCATCTCGCGGAGCATGCGTGGCTCGGCGAGTACTACGGCACGGTCAAGCATTCGGTACGGCAGGTCTATAGCGGTCAGCTCGGCTGGTTCGATGGCGATCCGGCGTCGCTCGATCCGCTGCCGCGTGCCGAACGTTCGCAGCGCATGGTGAAGATGATGGGCGGCGTGGAGGCGGTGCGCGCCGCTGCGCGTGCCGCTCTGGCTGACGGCGACTGGCGCTGGGCCGTGGAACTGGCCACGCTGCTGGTGCGCCTCGATACCACCGACGCCGACGCCCGCAGCCTCAAGGCGAACGCGTTGCGCGAGTTGGGCTACCGCACGGTGAACACCAACTGGCGCAACTGGTATCTGAGCGCGGCGCGCGAACTCGAACATGCCTACGACGAACTGCCGTTTGGGGGCAGCGCGAGTCTCGCCTCGACAGACGTGCTGCGTGCCCAGCCGTTGCGCAATGTGTTCCAGCGCTTTAGCGTGAACGTCGATCCGGAACGTTGCGCCGACGTGCAGATGACCCTCGCTTTCCGCATGACAGATCGCAATGAAACATATGCGCTCGAACTACGGCGTGGCGTCTTGCAGGTTCACGAGCGCACACCATCGGGCATCGACGTTCAACTCGCGCTGGAAACCCGCACGCTGTACGGCATGTTGCGCGACATGGCGACGCAGTTGCCGAAGTGCGTCGAGGACGGCACAGTGGTGCTGGAGTACGGCACGGCCGAACAGTTGCGCAGATTCTTCGATTGCTTCGACCGGCCCGCGCGGCGTATGCCCGCGCTTACTACACGATAGAACCCGCGCGGCTCGCATTGACGTGCCGGCGCAGTGGCACATCGTGCATTGGCGCATCGCGATGCGAAATCCCAAGGAGGAGACATGGAAAAAATCTGGTTGAAGTCCTACCCACCAGGCGTGCCGGCCGAGATCGACACAACGCAGTTCAGCTCTGTCGGCGACTTGCTGGAGCGGAGTTTCCAGGCGCACGCGGCAGAGCGCGCATTCGTCTGTATGGGCCGCGAGCTGACCTACGGTGAGCTCGATACGAAGTCGCGCCATCTTGCGGCGTGGTTTCAATACTTAGGTCTTGCACGTGGCGCGCGCATCGCCGTGATGCTGCCGAACGTGTTGCAGTATCCGGTGGCCATGGCGGCGATCCTGCGTGCAGGCTACGCGGTGGTGAACGTCAATCCGTTGTACACGCCGCGTGAACTGGAGCATCAGTTGAACGACAGCGGCGCGGAAGCGATCGTGTTGTTCGACACGTTCGCGAAGACACTCGATGCGGTGCAGGCGCATACGTCGGTCAGGCATGTCGTGCTGACCTCGATCGGCGAGATGCTCGGTGCCGGGAGTCCCGAGATTGCGGACAATGTGCCGCCCACTTCGTGCATTGCGCTGAACGATGCGATCGCGCGTGGTGCGGATTCGGGTTTCACACCCGTTACGCTCACGCAAGGCGATGTGGCGGTGCTGCAATACACCGGCGGCACCACCGGCGTCTCGAAGGGCGCGACTTTGCTGCACGGCAATCTGATCGCCAACGTGCTGCAATCGGAGTTGTGGCGCGAACCGGTGTATCGCGGGCGCAGCGACATCAAGCAGTACATCACGGTCGTCGCGCTGCCGCTGTATCACATCTTCGGGCTGACGGTCTGCGGTTTGCTGACAATGCGTTGCGGCGGCATGGGTATCCTGATTCCCAATCCGCGCGATCTGCCGGGGCTGATCAACGCGTTGCGAGGCTACGCGATCAATTCGTTCCCCGGCGTGAACACCATGTATAACGCGCTGCTGAACGAACCGGACTTCAAGACGCTCGACTTCTCGAAGCTGCTGCAATCGAACGGCGGTGGCATGGCGGTGCAGCAGGCCGTTGCACAACGCTGGCAGGCACTGACCGGTGTGCCGATCGTCGAAGGTTACGGGCTCTCGGAAACCTCGCCGTGCGCCACCACCAATCTGCCGACATCCACCGCGTTTACCGGGACAGTGGGTTTGCCGCTGCCGTCCACGGATATTGTGATTCGCGACGACGCCGGCAATGATGTGCCGCTCGGCGAGCGCGGCGAAATCTGCATTCGCGGGCCGCAGGTGATGGCCGGCTACTGGAACCGTCCCGACGAAACCGCGAAGGTGATGACGCCGGACGGCTTCTTCAAATCCGGCGACATCGGCGTGATGACGGAAGAGGGCTTCGTGAAGATCGTCGATCGTAAGAAAGACATGATTCTGGTGTCGGGCTTCAACGTCTATCCGAACGAAATCGAAGACGTGGTGGCGAAGCATCCGGGTGTGTTCGAAGTCGTGGCGGTCGGCGTGCCGGACGCGGAAGCGGGCGAAGTGGTGAAGCTTTATGTCGTGAAAAAAGATCCGGCGCTCACCGACGCGGATATTTTCGCGTTCTGCAAGGAGCAACTGACGGGTTACAAGCGTCCCAAGATCATCGAATTCCGCAGCGAACTGCCGAAGACCAACGTCGGCAAGATTCTGCGGCGCGCATTGCGCGACGAGCTGAAAAGCGCGGGCTGAAAACGGGTGCGCCGCGCGTTTCGCAGCGTGTGGCGCACTCTGCAGCGCAGCGTGATTCCGGGTACATTGTCGTTCTCGACATCACGCACCAAGGAGTACACGATGCGCCTGCTTCACACCATGCTCCGGGTCGGCGACCTGGACCGTTCGATTGCCTTCTACACCGAAATACTCGGTATGAAATTGCTGCGCCGCGATGACTATCCGGAGGGCAAGTTCACACTTGCATTTGTCGGCTACGAAGACGAACGCAACGGCACCGTTCTCGAACTCACGCACAATTGGGACACGCCGTCGTATGAACTCGGCACCGGCTTCGGGCACCTCGCCGTCGAAGTCGACGACGCCTACGCGACCTGCGACAAAATCAAGGCACAAGGCGGTAAGGTTGTGCGCGAAGCCGGCCCGATGAAGCACGGCACCACCGTGATCGCTTTCGTCGAAGACCCGGACGGCTACAAGATCGAATTTATTCAGAAGAAAAAGTGACGTTAGCGGCCGGGGCAAGGACTGGTAATGAATAACAGCAATCCCTACTTCAAAGAACTTGGCGACATCCACGTCGAAATCCAGGCTTTGTTCGACGGCTCCGCGGATCCCGGCGCGCTGGACCGCATCATGGCGCGCTTCGCTCCGCAATTCACGCTGGTCATGCCGTCCGGTCTCGCGCTGGACAACGCAGGCCTGCGTGAGATTTTTGCGAAGCTGAACGGTGCGCGTCCCGGCTCGCAGATCACCATTCGCGATATGGAAATCGTGTCCGAGTATCCGTCGGGTGCGGTGGTGAAATATCGCGAGTATCAACGCGACGACACGGGCAATGCGAACGTGCGGCGCTCGACAGCGGTGATGGATCTCGACGCGCATGGCAAGGTGACGTGGCGTCACTTGCAGGAAACCTTCTGCTCGGAGTGAACCGCGGGTTTCAGTGCGGGTTTCGGAAGGCCGGCGCTTCAGGCTGAGGCGCCGGTTTCATGGCTCAAGGCTTTAAGACTTCAAGGCCGAAGTCTTAAAGCAGGGCCGGCGACGACCCAAAGGCTTTAAAGCGTCGGCAGCAATTCCGGCGGATGCGACTTCAACGTCTGCCGCGCTTCGCGGAATTCCGGAAAAATCGATTCAACCGTCTCCCAGAAGCGCGGACTATGATTCATCTCGCGCAGATGCGCGAGTTCGTGCGCGACGACGTAATCGATGATCGACAGCGGGAAGTGAATCAGCCGCCAGTTGAGGCGGATTTTGCCATCGCTCGAACAACTGCCCCAACGTGTGGCGGCCGAAGAGAGCGCGTACGCGCGATAGTTGACCCCCAGTTTCTCCGCGTAGATCGCGAGGCGCTCGCCGAACAGGCGCTTTGCTTCGCCCTGCAGCCACCCTTGCACCCGATCCTTGATCTGCTGCGGGTCCGCTTGCAACGGCAGCGGCACTTGCAGTGCGGCTTCATCCGCATTGAACGCAAGCGTGCCTTGCGGCGCACCGAGCTTCACGCGCACCGGCTGGCCGAGATACGGCACTTCCGCACCATCTTTCCAGTCGACCTTGGGCAGCGCGCGCTGTTCGACGCGCGTTTGCCATTCGATCAGCTTCGTAAAAATCCAGCGTTGCTTTTCGGTGATCGCGGTTTCGATATCGGCGAGCGTGACCCAGCGTGGTGCGGTAATCATCAGGCCGGTGCTGTCGATCGCAAAGCCGATCGAGCGGCGTGCCGAGCGCTTGAGGACATAGTGAAGCGTGCGCGAACCGATGGTGAGGCTGCGCAGCTTGGTGCCGTCCGGCGCGAGCGGCACGGCCGGCTGCTGCCCGCTCTGCGTGTCTGCTGAAGGTGCGGAGGGTGTTGGGGACGACGACGTCGACCCCGGCTCGGCGAAGAGCGGGAGATCGAGCTGCCGGTTATCGAGCGCCGCAGCGGGCTGCGACGTAGGAGACTTCTGCATCGGATTCGGCTTCGCGCAAATGCGCCTTCGAGGGCGCGGGCGCGTCAGATTGGTGCGGCGGCGGAGGTGCTTTCCGCCGCGCGGTACGCAGTAGGATCGATGCGACGCATTTCAGCTTCGATCCACTGTTCGACGCGCGTGTTCACTTCATCGGGCGTGAGCCCCGTCGTGTCAATCGGCTTGCCGATCGACACTGTGACTATACCCGCATATTTGAGAAACGAGTTGCGCGGCCACACACGTCCGGCGTTGTGCGCGATCGGCACGACCGGCGCGCCGGTGGCCACCGCGAAACGCGCGCCACCGGTTTTGTACTTGCCTTGCTTGCCGGTCGGCGTACGCGTGCCTTCCGGAAACATGATCACCCAGGCGCCTTCGGCCATGCGCTGCTTGCCTTGCTTGATGACCGATTCGAACGCGTATTTACCTTCCTTGCGGTCGATGTGGACCATCTTCAGCAAGCCGAGCGCCCAGCCGAAAAACGGCACATACAGCAGCTCGCGCTTGAACACGTAGCACAACGGCCGCGGCATCAGCGCCGGAAACGCCAGCGTTTCCCAGGCTGATTGATGTTTCGACAGCAGCACGGCCGGACCGTTGGGAAGGTTCTCAAAACCCTCGATCTCGTAGCGGATGCCGTTCAGCCTGCGCACTGTCTGGAGCGTGGCGCGGCACCAGCCGGCCGCCATCCAGTAGCGATTGTCGGCGCGCATGAACGGAAACGCGATGAAGCACGCGGTCGCGTACGGCACCGTGAAGAGCACGAAGTAGATCAGCAGCAGCAACGAACGAATGAAGCGCATCGGCGTGGTCGGTGAGGGTTGGGGACGCGCGCGGCGCGCATCACTCTTGAGCGTCGGAAAGGAAGTCGAGTGCGAACGCGCGCAGGTCGTCGTGCACGCGTGTGCCTTCCGGCAGGCCGCCGGCGGCGAGCGTCTTACGGCCCTTGCCGGTCAGCACCAGATGCGTCGGATGGCCGAGCGACGCTCCCGCCTGCAGGTCGCGCATTGCGTCGCCGACCACCGGCGTATTGTGCGGATCGACTTCGAAACGTTCGGCGATCATCTTCAGCATGCCGGGCTTCGGCTTGCGGCATTCGCAGTGATCTTGTGCCGTATGCGGGCAGAAGAACACCGCGTCGATGCGCCCGCCGACTGCCGCCGCCACGCGATGCATTTTCAGATGCATCGCATTGAGCGCGTTCATGTCGAAGAGACCGCGGCCGATGCCCGACTGGTTGGTGGCGATCGCCACGCGATAACCCGCCTGGTTCAGCCGCGCGATTGCTTCGAGCGAACCGGGCAGGGCGACCCATTCGTCCGGCGACTTGATGAACGCGTCGGAATCGACGTTGATCACGCCGTCGCGGTCGAGGATCACCACTTTTTTTGTCGGCATGGCGCGGGGCTCAGGCGGCGAGTCGGGAAATGTCGGCGACGCAATTCATCTGCTGATGCAGTGCGCCGAGCAAAGCCAGACGGTTGGCGCGCAACGCCGGATCTTCGGCGTTGACCATCACGTCGTTGAAGAACGTGTCGACCGGTTCGCGCAACGCGGCAAGCGCGGTGAGTGCGCCCGTGTAGTCGCGCACGGCGAGTTGCGATTGCACACGTGGTGCGACCTGTTCAAGCTGCGCATGCAAGGTTTTTTCGGCTGCTTCAACGAGCAACGTGACTTGAACGCCGCCGGTCGTGGCGCTTTCCGATTTCTTCAGGATGTTCGAAATGCGCTTGTTGGCAGCCGCGAGCGATGCCGCTTCCGGCAGCGCCGCGAATTCGCGCACCGCGTCCAGACGCGCGACGATGTCGTCGAGGCGCGTGGGGTTCAGTGCCAGCACCGCATCGATTTCACCCGGCGCGTAGCCACGTTCACGCAGCAGACCGCGCAGGCGGTCCATGCTGAATTCGTAGATTGCCTGCGTCGAATCGGCGACGCCCGGTACGGCAGCGAATTGAGCATAAGCGGTGCGCAGCAGTTCGACCAGATCGACCGGCAACTGCTTCTCGACCAGAATCCGCAGCACGCCGAGCGCATGACGGCGCAGCGCGAACGGGTCCTTCTCGCCGGTGGGTTGCAGGCCGATGCCCCAGATGCCGACCAGCGTTTCGAGCTTGTCGGCAAGCGCGACGACGGTGCCGGTTGCCGTAGTCGGCAAGGCGTCGCCGGAGAAACGCGGCTGATAATGTTCCGAGCATGCCAGCGCGACTTCTTCGGGCTCGCCGTCGTGGCGCGCGTAGTACGTGCCCATCGTGCCTTGCAACTCGGGGAATTCGCCGACCATGTCGGTGATCAGATCGGCCTTGGCGAGACGCGCGGCGCGCTTTGCGAGCGCGACATCCGCGCCGGTCAGCGAGGCGATTGCACCCGCCAGCGCCTCGACGCGTTCGACGCGTTGCAGCGCCGAACCCAGCTTGTTGTGATAGACGACGTTCGCGAGCAGCGGCACGCGCTCGGCGAGCGGCTTCTTCTTGTCCTGCTCGAAAAAGAACTTCGCATCGGCCAGACGCGGACGCACCACGCGCTCGTTGCCTTCGACGATATCGCCCGGCGTCTTCGTTTCGATGTTCGACACGATCAGGAAGCGCGAGCGCAGCTTGCCGTTCGCATCCGTCAACGCGAAGTATTTCTGGTTCGTCTGCATGGTCAGGATCAGGCATTCCTGCGGCACTTGCAGGAATTCGTCCTCGAAACGGCAGGCGTAGACCACCGGCCATTCGACCAGCGCGTTCACTTCGTCCAGCAGCGATTCCGGCATCACGACCTGGTCGCCGTCGGCTTGCGCGAGCAGATGCGTGCGGATCGTTTCCTTGCGGTCGGCGAAATTCGCAACCACGCGGCCCTTGTGCAACAGCGTGTCGGCGTACGCATCCGCGTGCTGGATCTGCACGAGTCCTTCGGACAGGAAGCGGTGGCCAAGCGTGGTGTCGTCGGCGTCGACGCCCAGTGCCGTGACCGGCACGACCTGTTCACCGTGCAAGGTGGTCAGACGATGTGCGGGGCGCACGAACTGCACACTGGTGCCGTCCGGGCGCTGATACGTCATCGGCTTCGGGATCGGCAGTTTGGCGATCGTTTCGTCGAGCGCGGCTTGCAGGCCTTCAGTGAGCGTGGCGCCCGGCGCGGCGTAGCGCAGGAAGAAGGCTTCGGCCTTGCCGTCCTGCGCGCGCTCCAGGTCGTTCACCGAAAAATCGGGGAAGCCGAGCGCGGCCAGTTTCTTGGCGAGCGGCGCGGTGGGCTGGCCGTCTTTATCCAGCGCGACGGAAACCGGCAGCACTTTTTCGCGCACGTGTTTTTCCGGCGCGACCGAACGCACGTTCCTGACCGTGACGGCGAGACGGCGCGGCGTGGCGTAACGTTCGAACGACAGTTCGCCTTCGATCAGGTCGCGCGCCGCGAGGCGCTGCGCAATGCCTTCGGCGAACGCATCGCCGAGACGCGCGAGCGCTTTCGGCGGCAGTTCTTCGGTCAGCAGTTCGACGAGCAGGGTAGCTTGATGGGGTTGAGTCATTTCTTGATGTTCTCGTCAGTCCGGATCGATCTTGCGTTCGATTTTCAGCGGCGGCGCCCATGCGGGCATCGCGGCATCCTGTGCGTCGGTCGTCAGACCGGGCACGCCGTGCACCGGGTTGCCGAGCATCGGGAAACCGAGCTTTTCGCGCGAGTCGTAGTAAGCCTGTGCAACCAGACGCGACAGCGCGCGAATCCGGCCGATATACGCCGCACGTTCTGTGACGGAGATCGCGCCGCGGGCGTCCAGCAGGTTGAATGTGTGGCCGGCCTTGAGGACCAGTTCATACGCGGGCAGCGCGATCTGCGCTTCGATCATGCGCTTGGCCTCCGCTTCGTAGCTGTTGAAGAACGTGAACAGCAGATCGACGTTCGCGTGCTCGAAGTTGTAGGTCGACTGTTCGACTTCGTTCTGGTGGTACACGTCGCCGTAAGTCAGGCGGCGCAGTTCCGGGCCGTTCGGACCGTGCTCTTCCCATTCGGTCCAGACCAGGTCGTAAACGTTCTCGACCTTCTGCAGATACATCGCGAGGCGTTCGAGACCGTAAGTGATTTCGCCCAGCACCGGCTTGCAATCCAGGCCGCCGACCTGCTGGAAGTAGGTGAACTGGGTCACTTCCATGCCGTTCAGCCACACTTCCCAGCCCAGACCCCAGGCGCCGAGCGTGGGATTTTCCCAGTCGTCTTCGACGAAGCGCACGTCGTTCTGCTTCAGGTCGAAGCCGAGTGCTTCGAGCGAGCCGAGGTACAGGTCGAGGATATTTTCCGGCGCCGGTTTCAGCACGACCTGGTACTGGTAGTAATGCTGCAGGCGGTTCGGGTTCTCGCCGTAGCGGCCGTCTTTCGGGCGGCGCGACGGCTGTACATAGGCGGCGCGCCACGGTTCCGGGCCGATTGCGCGCAGGAAAGTATGAACGTGGGACGTGCCCGCGCCGACTTCCATGTCGATCGGCTGGAGCAACGCGCAACCCTGCTTATCCCAGTAGGACTGCAGTGTCAGGATGATTTGCTGAAACGTGAGCATGAAGTGCCTTTCGGGCATAGGGCCGCGCCGCAAACGCCGAAGCGTGCGAGGTGGCCGTGGAGCGAAGTGCTAAACCGTAGATTTTAACGGAAAGGGAGGGGGGTGTCCGTTTTGCGGGGGTGAGCGGACCTCGATGCGCCCTTCAAATGACAAAAGGCCGCTTCAGGCGGCCGATGTTCGTTCGTTTTGCGGGCGGTGTGAGGGTGTCCCGTCCGCTAACTGCTCAAGCTCATCAACGCATGCGTCGCGCAATCCGCGTCCGTCACCTCGGCAAACCCCTCGATCTCGATCTCCAGTTCTCCGGGCAGCGCGAGCATATTGCACGACAGCAGGCTGCCGTAGATATTCTCCACGCGCCCAAAGAAATTCCCCGGATTGAATAAGGGCGGCAAATGCCACCACAGCCTGTATTCCTTCGACCACAACCATTCGATCAACGCCTGTGACTGATCGAGCCGGTCGTTCTCTACGTAAATCACCGGCCGCGAGCGGGCGATGGTTTCCTCCGCGCCTAGCAGCGCGTTCAGCTCGAACCCTTGCACGTCGAGTTTCAGCAACCCAACGGTATGCGAACGCAGTACGTCGTCCAGCCGCACGCACGGAACCGGGATCGTGTTCGCGGCGGCCTTTGTTTGCATCGCCACGCCGCCGAAGTTGCCTGGCGCCTCATAATCGGGCTGCGCAAAATGCAGGGTCCCTGCACTTGCCCCACATGCATACGGCCACACGAGCGCGTTACGCACGCCATTGGCCGCGAGATTCGCGCAGAGGTTCTGGAAGATCACCGGCTGCGGCTCGAACGCGACGATCACCCGGCGGCGCGCCTGCGCCTCACGCGCCAACGGAATGGTATGCACGCCGATATTCGCGCCGACTTCCACGACGATACCCGGCCGCACCAGCAACTGCCGCAACACAGCGGACTCGAGTTCGCTGCATTCACCGTATTCGATGAGGGCGCGGCCGAGATAGAAGTCGTTTGGATTGGCGAGCATCCAGCCGTGGCGGGTCTGGACGAGTTGCGTATGCTCGCCGAGCGGCAGCGAAACGGAAGAGGGGGTAACCATGAACATTGCGCGGGGAAAAGACCACGCAAATGTACGGTTCGCCACTGGACTTGTATATAAGACAAGCTCTTAAGGATTCTTATTTTTGCTGCAAGAACTTGCCGTCACCATCCAGGACTCCGAGACGACCGGCCCACTGACCGATCGCCGTCACAATCCGATTACGTCGCGGCCAGTTCCACTTTCGGCGCAAACGAATCGATTTGCGCCATAGGCCAATACTTCTCGTACAGCGTGTAGCGATAGTTGCCGTTCAGCAGATCGTTCGGATCGAGATACTTCAGCAACTCGGACATCAACTGCACCTCATGCGACGACACGCGCCGCACGATGTGATGCGCGCGCAATTCCGCCGGATGCTTGAGCCCTGCGGCCTGAATGATTTCCTTCAGCGCATGCAGCGTGTTGTGATGGAAGTTGAACACGCGATCGGCCTTGTCCGGCACGACCAAAGCACGCTGACGCACCGGATCCTGCGTCGCGACGCCGGTCGGGCAGCGGCCGGTGTGGCAGGTCTGCGCCTGAATACAACCCACCGCGAACATGAAGCCACGCGCCGCGTTGACCCAGTCCGCGCCGATCGCCAGCGTCTTGGTGATGTCGAATGCGGTAATCATCTTGCCGCTCGCGCCGATGCGAATGCGCTGACGCAAGCCGATCCCGACCAGCGTGTTGTGCACCAGCAGCAGGCCTTCCTGCAACGGCACGCCGACGTGATCGGTGAATTCCAATGGCGCGGCGCCCGTACCGCCCTCCGCACCGTCGACCACGATGAAGTCCGGCAGAATGCCCGTCTCAAGCATGGCTTTCGCAATGCCGAAGAATTCCCACGGATGCCCGATGCACAGTTTGAACCCGGTCGGCTTGCCGCCGGACAGCGTGCGCAAACGGTCGACGAATTCGAGCAGGCCGCGCGGCGACGAGAATTCGGAGTGGGTGGCGGGCGAAATGCAATCGCGGCCCATCGGCACGCCGCGCGTTTCCGCAATCTCCGGCGTGATCTTCGCGGCCGGCAGCACGCCGCCGTGACCGGGCTTCGCGCCTTGCGAGAGCTTCACTTCGATCATCTTCACTTGCGGCTCGGCGGCCTGCTTCGCGAACTTTTCCGCGCTGAAGGTGCCGTCGTCGTTGCGGCAGCCGAAGTAGCCCGAAGCGATTTCCCAGATGATGTCGCCGCCATGCTCGCGGTGGTATTTCGACATCGAGCCTTCGCCCGTGTCGTGCGCGAAGTTGCCTTTCTTCGCGCCGAGGTTCAGCGCCATGATCGCATTCGCCGACAGCGAGCCGAAGCTCATCGCGGAGACGTTGAAGATCGACATCGAGTACGGCTGCGCGCGGTCCGGGCCGACGACGATACGGAAGTCGTGGCTGTCGAGCGTGGTGGGCGCGAGCGAGTGGCTGATCCATTCGTGCGCGACGGCTTTCACGTCGAGCTCGGTGCCGTACGGGCGGCTATCCACGTCGTTCTTCGCGCGCTGATAGACGATGCTGCGTTGCGCACGCGAGAACGGTTTCTCTTCGGTATCGTCTTCGACGAAATACTGGCGGATTTCCGGGCGGATGAATTCGAACAGGAAGCGGAAGTGGCCCCACAGCGGATAGTTGCGCAGAATCGCGTGCCGTTCCTGGTTCAGGTCGAACAGGCCGAGCGCGACGAGCGCCACCGGCACGATGATCCAGAGCCACGAAATGTGATGCGTCGCGGCAAACAGCGCGCAGGCTGCGAGCAGAATGACTGCGCACCACATCGCCAGATAACGTCGAGAAAACATGGGGACTCCAGTGCAGTGAGGATCGTCGCGGCGGGATCGTCGACGCTGTCGGCGCAGACGGAGTCTGCCGCGAGGGGAACGAACACCTGTTTGTTATCGTGAAGCTAGCTGCGGCTTGAAGGTGACGCGTATGGGTGAAGCGTGAAGTCTGAACCTTGAAGATGAGGCATGCAGGTAAACCGCGTGCGGCGGCGCCAAAGCGTTGCCGCACGATCGGACTCAGGGCTCAACGGGCGGTGAGCAAGGCTGCCTGTTGTGGCTGGCGCGCCGCTGGCTGCCCGGTCGCCGCATGTTCGATGATGCCGCCACCGAGGCACACGTCGCCATCGTAGAGCACCGCAGATTGCCCCGGTGTGACAGCCCATTGCGCGGCGTCGAAATTCAGCTCGAAAAGGCCTTCGCCGACACCGGCCGTGCTAAAGGAGCATGCTGCGTCCGCCTGCCGGTAACGGGTTTTCGCGCCGCACGCGAAACCTTCGGCCGGCGGTTCGCCCGCCACCCAGCTCGTATTGCCGGCGGAGAGCGTATGGCTCAGCAGCCACGGATGCTCGTGGCCTTGCGCGACATACAGCGTGTTCGACGCAATATCTTTGCCGGCGACGAACCACGGCTCGCCGCTGCCGTCCTTGCTGCCGCCGAGGCCGATACCCTTGCGCTGCCCGAACGTGTAGAAGGCGAGGCCGATGTGTTCGCCGATCACTTTGCCGTCGGTGGTTTTCATCGGGCCGGGTTGGGTCGGCAGATAGCGGTTCAGGAAGTCGCGGAACGGCCGTTCGCCGATGAAACAGATGCCGGTCGAATCTTTTTTCTTCGCATTCGGCAGCGCGATCTGTTCGGCGATCTCGCGGACTCTGGTTTTCGGAATCTCGCCGAGCGGGAATAGCGTCTTCGACAATTGCGCCTGATTCAGCCGATGCAGAAAATACGACTGGTCCTTCGTATGATCGAAGGCCTTCAGCAGTTCGAAGCGGCCGTTGTTCTCGCGCACCCGCGCATAGTGGCCGGTCGCGATGGTTTCCGCGCCGAGCGACATCGCGTGATCGAGAAAGGCTTTGAACTTGATCTCGGCGTTGCACAGCACGTCGGGATTCGGCGTGCGGCCGGCCGAGTATTCGCGCAGGAATTCGGCGAACACGCGGTCTTTGTATTCGGCGGCGAAGTTGACCGCTTCCACGTCGATGCCGATCAGGTCCGCGACCGAGACGACGTCGATCCAGTCCTGCCGCGTCGAGCAGTACTCGCTGTCGTCATCGTCTTCCCAGTTTTTCATGAACAGGCCGACCACGTCGTAGCCCTGTTCCTTCAGCAGCCACGCGGTAACCGACGAATCGACGCCGCCCGACATGCCTACTACGACTTTCTGCTTGCTCATAAGGTGCTCACTGGGTACTGCGTGACTTCATTGATCGTGGGTTGACTGTATTGCCCGGCCGGTTGCCTTGCCGCTTGTGGCGGATCAGCCTCGTTTACGACGGGTTAAGCCAGCGACGGCTCGTAAAGCCGGCTGCCGTCTGCTTATATCTGTTTATGCCCGACCGAATGCGTATGCACGAAGTCGAGCGGGAAACGCCGCCCCGCGAGGTAATCGTCGAGGCATTGCATCACGAGCGGCGTGCGATGCCGTTCGGGGCAGGCGCGCAATTCGTCGGCGCTCATCCACAGTGTGCGGACAATGTCGGGATCGAGCGCGCGCTCCGCATCCGCTTCGCCACTCGTGCCGCAATAGGTGAAGCGCAGATACGTCACACCCTCACTGCCGGGCCGCTCAAAATGTGTCATGTACATGCCGACCAGCGCCTCGGGCGCGAACGGATGCGCGGTTTCCTCGAGCGTTTCGCGGATAACCGCCTCCAGAAGCGTTTCGCCCGCCTCCAGATGGCCGGCGGGCTGATTCAGGCGCAGGCCGTCGGCGGTATGTTCCTCGACGACGAGAAAACGCCCGTCACGCTCGACGATGGCCGCAACGGTGACGTGCGGCAGCCAGGTTTCCGGTTTCATGGGTGCGCATTTTACCGTTTATGGGCCAGGGCTGCCGGGAAGCGGACGGCCGGGATGGACCGGCAGGGCCGCTGGCCTTGATTGGGCGGCAGGTGAGGCCGGCGGCGCGCACCTGCCGCGAAACGGCAGGCAACGCACGCATGGCGTTCCCGGCCCGCAAGCCACGAGGCGTCCGCCGGGCCAAGACCCCCGGATTGTCCCCGATTTCTGCGCACCCCCAGGTTTCGGTTAAAGTGACGCGGTTAGCCGTTGCACCTGCAAGCCGGCGTGCCTCGTCGGCAGCTCTGTCGTAAAACAGGAAGTCGAGGAGGAAAAAAAGATGCACATCGGAGTGCCAGCCGAGACGCGCGCGCACGAAACCCGCGTCGCCGCGACGCCCGAAACGGTCAAGAAGTATGTGACCCAGGGCCACCGGGTCACAGTCCAGAGCGGCGCCGGCACCGGCGCGAGCTTTCCTGACGATGCCTTTACAGCCGCCGGCGCCGAAATTGTCGACGCGGCCACTGCTTTTGGCGCAGATCTGGTCCTCAAGGTCCAGTCCCCGACCGATGCCGAGTTGCCGCTGCTCAAGCGCGGCGCGACGCTGGTCGGCATGCTCGATCCGTTTAATACCGAAAACTCATCAAAGCTGGCGGCTGCGGGCGTGACGGCGTTCGCCCTGGAAGCCGCGCCTAGAACCACCCGTGCGCAGAGCCTCGACGTTTTGAGCTCGCAGGCGAACATCGCGGGCTACAAGGCGGTTCTATTGGCCGCCACGCTCTATCCGCGCTTCATGCCGATGCTGATGACCGCGGCCGGCACCGTGAAGGCGGCCCGCGTGCTGATTCTCGGCGCAGGCGTGGCCGGTTTGCAGGCGATCGCGACCGCCAAGCGCCTCGGCGCGGTGATCGAAGCGTCGGACGTGCGGCCGGCGGTGAAAGAGCAGATCGAATCGCTCGGCGCCAAATTCCTCGACGTGCCCTACGAAACCGACGAGGAACGCGAAGCCGCGCAGGGCGTTGGCGGCTACGCGCGGCCGATGCCGCCTTCGTGGCTCACGCGCCAGTCGGCGCTGGTCCACGAGCGTGCCAAGCAGGCTGACGTGGTCATCTCGACCGCGCTGATTCCGGGCCGTGCCGCGCCGACGCTGATCTCGGTGGAAACCGTGCAGGCGATGAAACCCGGCTCCGTGCTGGTCGACCTCGCGGCAGGACGCGGCGCCGAATACGAAGGCCGTCGCGGCGGCAACTGTCCGCTGACCGAAGCGGACCAGGTCGTCACCCGGCACGGCGTGCAGATCGTCGGCTATACGAATCTGGCGTCGATGGTGCCCGCCGACGCGTCGTCGCTCTACGCACGCAACCTGCTCGACTTCCTCAAGCTGATCATCACCAAGGAAGGCGCCCTGAACATCGATCTTGCGGACGACATCGTCGCGGCCACGCTGCTGGCCCGTGACGGCGAAGTCACGCGTAAGGCATAGAGGAGAACGGCGATGGAAGTCATCAACCACACCGTCATCAACCTGATCATTTTCGTGCTGGCGATCTACGTCGGCTACCACGTTGTCTGGAACGTCACGCCCGCACTGCACACGCCGCTGATGGCCGTGACCAACGCGATCTCGGCGATCGTGATCGTCGGCGCGATGCTGGCGGCCGGTCTCACGCTGGGCACGCCGGGCAAGTTCTTCGGCACGCTGGCGGTCGCGCTCGCAGCGGTGAACGTGTTCGGCGGCTTTCTCGTGACGAGGCGAATGCTGGAGATGTTCCGCAAGAAAGAGCCGAAGAAGCTCCCCGCCGCTGCCAAGGAGAACGCGTAATGAGTCTGAACGTCGTCACGCTGCTTTATCTGGTCGCGTCGGTCTGCTTCATTCAGGCGCTCAAGGGGCTGTCGAATCCGAAGACGGCGCGCACCGGCAATACCTTCGGCATGGTCGGGATGGCCATCGCGATCCTCACTACGATTGCGCTGATCGTCAAACAGGCTGCCGGGCTTGGCTCCAATCTGGCGCTCGGCCTCGGCCTGCTGTTTGCCGCGCTGATTGTCGGCGGAGCGATCGGCGCGTTCGTGGCTGCGCGCGTCGAGATGACCAAGATGCCGGAACTGGTCGCGGCGATGCACTCGCTGATCGGTCTCGCCGCCGTCTGTATTGCGTATGCGGTGGTGTCGGAGCCGTCGGCGTTCGGCCTCGTCGATCCTGATAATCCGATTCCGGGCTTCCTGCCGTACGGCAATCGGGTCGAGCTGTTCATCGGCACGTTCGTCGGCGCGATTACGTTCTCCGGTTCGGTGATCGCGTTCGGCAAGCTGTCGGGCAAGTACAAGTTCCGGTTGTTCCAGGGCGCACCGGTCGTCTATGCGGGGCAGCATCTGATCAACCTGCTGCTTGCGATCGCGATGCTCGGCTTCGGCGTGATCTTCTTCCTCACGCAGTCGTGGCTGCCGTTCATCATCATGACGCTGATCGCGTTCGTGCTCGGTGTGCTGATCATCATTCCGATCGGCGGAGCGGATATGCCGGTGGTGGTGTCGATGCTCAACTCGTACTCGGGCTGGGCGGCGGCAGGCATCGGCTTCTCGCTGAACAATCCGATGCTGATCATCGCGGGCTCGCTGGTGGGCTCGTCGGGTGCGATCCTGTCGTACATCATGTGCCGGGCGATGAACCGTTCGTTCTTCAACGTGATTCTCGGCGGCTTCGGCAACGAGGCGGGGGCGGCTGCGGCGGGTGGCGCGGCGGAGCAGCGTCCGGTGAAATCCGGTTCGGCCGACGATGCGTCGTTCATGCTAGGCAATGCTGAAACCGTGGTGATCGTGCCGGGGTATGGTCTTGCCGTGGCGCGTGCGCAGCATGCGTTGAAGGAGCTGACCGACAAGCTGGTCGAGAAGGGTATCGAGGTGAAGTACGCGATTCACCCGGTGGCCGGGCGCATGCCGGGTCACATGAACGTGCTGCTCGCCGAAGCCGAAGTGCCGTACGACATGGTCTACGAAATGGACGATATCAACGGCGAATTCGGTCAGGTCGACGTGGTGCTGGTGCTCGGCGCGAACGACGTGGTGAATCCGGCGGCGAAGAACGATCCGAAGTCGCCGATTGCCGGTATGCCGATCATTGAGGCTTATAAGGCGCGTACGGTCATCGTGAACAAGCGGTCGATGGCGGCGGGTTACGCCGGTCTCGACAACGATCTGTTCTACATGGACAAGACGATGATGGTGTTCGGCGATGCGAAGAAGGTGATCGAGGATATGGTGAAGGCGGTGGAATAACGTGCCTCGGCGGTTCGCGGCTTGCCTGACGGCGGGCGGCGAACCGCCGGGCGTACTGCCGCCTCGCACCGGGAAGAGAAGCACTCGCGTCCCGTCACCACCGCGGCTTCGTCTGCATCCTTATCGCGGCTTCGCATTCACATGCCGCAGCAGGTCCGCCAACCGTCGTCCTTCCAGATCCGGGTACGGTTCGAGCACCTGAAGCGCCTGAATCTTTTCCAGCCCGAAATTGCGGAAATCGCTCCGTAATTCGCACCATGCGCCGAGCGTCCAGCGCGCTCCCCAATAAGCCAGTGCGAGCGGCCATACGCGCCGTTCGGTCGCTGCGCCGTTCACATCGGTATAGGCAAAGCTCACGACGTGCCGGGCGTCGATCGCGCGATGCAGGATATCCACCTTCGCTGAAAAATCCGCCTTGATGTGAAACGACGGCGCGAAGATCGCCAGACGTTCGAGCTTGGCGCGCTTGTCGGCGGGCATGGCCGAGGCGATCTTCGCCAACGCCCCACGCGCGCCGCTCGCGAAGCCCGCGCCGCCCCACGATTCGAGCATCCGCGCGCCTGCTGCGAGCGCGGCCAGTTCATCGGCGGTGAAGGTAAGCGGCGGCAGGCTCGCCGCGCGGCTCAACCGGTAGCCGATGCCCGCTTCGCCTTCAATGGGCACGCCCGACAATTGCAGATCGCGCACGTCGCGATAGACCGTGCGCAGGGAGATATTCAGCCAGTCGGCGAGTTGTTGCGCAGTGGTCAGACGCCGTCCGCGCAACAGTTCGGCGATCTGGAACAGGCGGTCGGCGCGGCGCGTCATCGTGGGCGTCTTGTAGAAAAGGACGGGGACAGTCCCGCGATGATAGCGCCGCATGCCGCGCTCCGGTCGGCGTTCTGCGGGGTGCCTGCTGGCCGCCGTGCTTACGTGCCGTTTTGCGTGTTCAACCGTTGGTCCGTGAATGCAGGCCGAGGCGGTTGCCTTCCGTGTCGGTGAAGAACGCAATGTAGCCGATGTCCTGCGGCAGCTTGATCACCGGACCATCGGTCTTGCCGCCGGCCTGTTCGACGCGGGCAAGCACGGCGTCCACGGTGGGTTGCGCGTTCAGATAGACGAGCACGCCGTCGTTGGTAGGCGTCATCGACGGGTTATGGACGATCGCGCCGCCGGTGGCCGGTTCCTCGTAGCCGAAGATAGCGATCGGCTGGCCGCCGATTTCCTGACGGTTCAGTTTGATGTCGAAGGTGGTTTCGTAAAAGCGGACAGCGCGGTCGAAATTGACGGACGGGATCTCGAACCATGCAACAACTTTGGATGATGCGGACATGACACTCTCCTGTGGATGGCGGTAGGCCGTGCAAAGCGCCGGATGGCGTGAGAAGGAGTGTGCAGGGGGGCTACTGACAGCGTAGTGTCAGTAGGGCGTGGCGGACGTCGCGAAAGGGCATGGTGGGCGCGGAGGACGAATCACGGAGGACAAATAAGTCGAGGTGGCAATGGATGAGACCCGACTCCCGTTGACTACCGAAGGTACCGGCGAAAAAAAACCGCGGACCAGTATCCGCGGTTTCTTTCGATGCTGTTGTTCAGCGCCGGATTAAGCGGCTGGCGTGTCGTTGTTCTGAGGCCGCTGGCGAACGCTGCCTGCGATCAGATCGAAGCGGAACAGCCGGCATTCGAGCGCGCCGTTGAAGAGCGGCGTCTTGGTCGATTCACGCAAACGCAGTTGGCCCGGCAGTTTGCGATCCGACGTCAGGATGAACGCGTGCCAGCCGGTGAAGCGCTGCTTCAGCGCATCGCCGAGGGACTGGAAAAACTCGCTGTCCGGTGCTTCTTCCTGGACACGGTGGAAGCTTTCGTCATCCCGGCCTTCGCGTGTGGCGCGGCCTTCGCGGATTTCGCCGCGCGCATTGCGGCCGCGCACTTCGATCCGCTCGCCATACGGCGGATTCGCGACGAGAATGCCCGGCTCAGCCGATGGCGCCGTCATGCCGCGCGCATCGACCTGCTTGAGCGGAATGGAAGGCAGACCGGCGCGCTGGAAGTTCGCCCGTGCCTTGTCGAGCATATCGCCGGAAATATCGCTGCCGAAGATTTGCAGGTCGGCGCGCGAGGTGCGCGCGGCATGCTTGGCGTCGAGCGCGGCGGCCTTCAGCGTTTGCCATGTCTTGGCGTCGAATTGCTTGAGTCTTTCGAAGCCGAAGCGGCGCTCCGCGCCCGGCGCGATATTCAGCGCCACTTGCGCGGCTTCCGCGAGGAAGGTGCCGCTGCCGCACATCGGGTCGTACAACGGCGTGCCCGCAGTCCAGCCAGTCAGACGCAGGATGCCCGCCGCGAGGTTCTCGCGCAGCGGCGCCGCGCCCTTGTCCAGCCGCCAGCCGCGCTTGAAGAGCGGATCGCCGGAGGTGTCGAGGTAGAGCGTGCATTCGGTGGCGGTGAGGAAGGCGAACACGCGCACGTCGGGCATGGCGGTGTCGATGTTCGGCCGCGCGCCGCTGACTTCACGCAGACGGTCGCAGATTGCGTCCTTGACCCGCAGCGTTGTGAATTCGAGGCTGCGCAGCGGCGACTTGATGGCGGTGACATCCACCCGCAGCGTCTCGTTCGCCGAGAACCACTGCTCCCAGCGCTGTTCGACCGCTAGCGCGTAGATGTCCTGCTCGCTGCGGTACGGCCGATGCGCGATTTTCAGCAGCACGCGGCTCGCGAGGCGCGAGTGCAGGTTGGCGGCCATGCCGGCGGCCCAGCCGCCGCGGAAATGCACACCGCCCGGCACTTGCGCGCCGGCCGCGAACGGCGCGCCGTTCAGGTGCTTCGCAGCGATTTCGGCGAGCTCGGTGGCGAGCGAGGCTTCAAGGCCGCGCGGACAGGGAAGGAAGAAATCGAAGGACATTGAGGTTGCCGGAAGGCGTTAGATAAGGCGCTATTGTACGCGGTCGGGGTGCGGCGCCGTTTTGGCCGGCCATACCAGTTCCAGCGGATGCCTGAACACCCGCTGCCAGATCGCGCCACGCAGCGAGCGCACGGCGTTGCGGCGCAAGTCGCGCGATTTCACCGCCATGTAGAAGGCGAGCGCGAAACTCACGGCCACGTTGAGGATCGCCATGCTGCCGACACCCGCGACCGCCCACCACAGCTCCGGCAACTTCAAGGCGTCCTTGCCGAGCACGCCGAGCGCGATGCCGATCGAGCCCGCGCTCAGCGTCACGTGACGCACCTCGAAGGTGAAGGCGAAGGCGGTGAGGATCGCCGGTACGAGCCCAAGCATCAGGCCGAGCGTGATATTGCCCACGACGCCCGCTACATTCGAGCGGCAAAACGCGGCGAGCCGGGCGGCGCCGGCCGCGCCGAGCGTCATGCGCAGACGCCGGTTATAGGCGAGCGCATCCGCCACGCGATGCAGGACGAACCAGTTGTCCGCCCAACCCGACAGCAAACTCGACGACCACAGCAGCACGCCGGTCAGCGCCGCGTAGAACGGCGTCGGCCCCGCCAGCGAGAACGAGTGCAGCGTGGCGTGCGCCTTCTCGGGCGAAATGATGTTGGCGTTGAACAGCGCGTGCCACAGCAACTGCACGGCGAAGCACACGGGAAACACCAGCAGCACGTTGCCGAGCACCGCGGCTGCCTGCGTGCGCATCAAGGCGGTCACCGAACTCACGAAGCTGTCGACGCCGGCCGGCGTGCCGGTGCCGTCGAGTTCGCGGGCGAGGGTGGGCGCGGTCATCGCCGGTTGCTTGGTGGCGAGCGAGAAATGCAGGAAGTGCATCAGCAGGAAGCTGGCCGCGTAGTTGATGCCGGCGAGCAGGCCTTCGAACATCGATTGCAGATGCGCGCCGGTGATGGCGAATTTCACGCAGACCGTGACGACGGTCACGAGTCCGCCGCCCGCCGCCATGCGCAGCATCTTCAGGTATTCGGCGCGATCGCGGGCGATGTAGTGTTCGCCGGTATCGGCGCTGTACTCGACGACCTTGCGCGCCAGCAACGAGAAATTGCTGCGCACCAGATGCGCGACGCTCTGGCTCGCGCGATTCGCGTCCACCAGTTCGGCGGCGAGCCGTGCGCCGGCGTGCGGATCGTCCTGCGCCATCCAGGCGTTCAGCAGATGCTCCGCGCGCACGATGCGCATGCGCATCCGCTCGACCTGGAACACGATATCGACACTGACGCCGTTGCGGTAGAGATGGGCGAAGACGTTGTCGGTGGCGCTGCGGCATTCGTCGAGCAGCAGGCGCAGATAGTTGACCTCATGCAGCAGCTTGTCTTGCGGGGCGCCGGCACTGACCGCCTGATGGGCTGCTTCGACGGCGAGCATGGCGCGCGTGAGCCGGTAGAACGGCTGCTTTTCCATAGCGACGCGTACGTCCCCGGGGTCACCGACGTCGACTTCGCCGAGACGGCTGCGGACAGTTTGCGACAGACCGGTCGAGCTGATCTGGCAGGTGAGGTTGTGCAGGGCGGCCAGCAGGTCAAGCGAGAACGGGGTGGTGTCGCGTGGTTCGCTGTCGTCCTGTTCGTAGTCGAAGAGGGCGCGGATACGGGTGAGCAGATCGGTTGGCAGATTGGCGATCCATTCGGCGTCGCGTTCCTGGCTGAACATCAGCGTGACGATCGCGCGCAGATCGCGCTGGTTTGGCGCGGGGGGAATCAGTGAGGCTTCGAGGCGCTCGAAGAGTGCGCCGAAGAAGCCTGAGTGCACGGGCATGCCCGCATCACAGAGAAGCGAGAGGCCGTCGCTTTCGCGCAGAAGCGCGCGGAGAATGCCCGCGACGTTGGACTTCCAGGCCGGGTTGCGGTCCAGTACGTGGAGCAGATAGCGGATTCTGGTGTGTGCTGGGGTTGAGCGTGATGGGGTGTCTGCTTCGATGTTATCGAGTTGTTCGGGGGGGACTACTGCGCGGCTGCGGTGGATCCAGTGGGCGAGTTCGATCAGCCATTCACTGCGGTCTGGATAAGGTGCCGTCTTGTCGGCGATTGCTAGTAGCGCGTCTAGCTGGTGGCCGCTGTCGCGGGAGGCGCGCCATTTCTTTAGGAGTCTTTTGATTGAGGTGAACATTTTGGGGTTTTTGCCCTACGGGGGTGGGTGCCTGTGGGGGCTGGGTTGTGTACCTGCGGTGCTAGCTTTTTTGTTGAGCTGGTTTATTTGGGTTTTCCCTTGCCTTGTTTGCTTGCGGTGTTGGCCTTTCCTTGAATTGCTAATGGTCTATTAGCGTTCGCCCCTGTGCGGGGCAGGCACTTACTTTCTTTGCCGCCGCAAAGAAAGATAAGCAAAGAAAGCGGCTCACACCGCCAGCTCATAAGCGGGGCCTCCGCACAGTTACGGTAGTGGTGCATCTGGAATCTGTGTTCTCGCACATTCGGCGGTAGTGACAAAGGTGTCATCAATTCCCACTCCGCACTGCGTGCGTCGCGGATGGGTATGCAAAGGAAACCAGCGGCATCGCTTGGAGATGGTGGGAGTCATCGGCTTCGCCTTGCCAACGTGCCTCTGCACTTATAAACAAATCCCCACTTCAAATGGAATGATGATGTGCAGCACTCGCACTCGCACTCGCACTCGCACTCGCAACCACTGCCACTGCCACTGCCACTGCCACTGCCACTGCCACTGCTACTGCTACTGCTACTGCCATTACGGTTGCGAAGCAATCACGAGTTTGGGAGATGGGTAAAACACGAAGGTCAAAACGTAGCGGGTGGTTTTAAGAAATGGGTTTCGGCGCGCGCAGCGTCGCTGGACGTATGACGGCTTTGTCACTGGCGCCGAATGTGCGAGGACACGGATTCCAGATGCACCACTATCCGTAGCGGACCACGGTACCCACTTAGCATTAGCGGTGTGAGCCGCTTTCTTTGCTTATCTTTCTTTGCGGCGGCAAAGAAAGTAAGTGCCGCCCCGCACAGGGGCAACGCTAATAGACCACTACCAATTCAAGAAAAGGCCAAAAAAAATCCAGACCAACGAAAAACCAAAACCGCAAAACCACCACCGAAAACCCACCACCAAACCCCACCCCGCGAAGCGCCCCAAACCACCCCAGCGCCCGCAGGGCAAAAAACCCTTCAACTACCTGCAGCAGCCACAACACCAGAAGGACAAGCCGGCGGCACAACAACCCTACCAGCGGAGCCACCCTTAGACACAATAACCGCCATCCCCTGCACCGCACCCGCAACCTGCCCAGCAATCTGCTGCAACGCCGCCCGATGCCCATTAACAAGCGCGTCGTAGCCGCCGCTAACCGGCTCACTCACCACACTCCGACAGGTCATCACAGCAGTACCACGCACAGCCCGCACACTCCAGACCGCATCGATCAACGCATGCGACCCCGGCCATGACTCGAACCGCTGCACATTCATGCTGACCCGGTACACCGGCGTCGTATCCGGATACGCGGTGCCATACACGTCGATCGTGCCCAACTGCTGCGTCAGACTGGTCGACAAAGCCCGCCGAATCTCGTCACCCGGCAACGACGCCCAACGCTCCTGTTCGAGCACCTGAACCTGCGTCGGCCCCGTCTGCACCACAAGCTGATTCTTTGCCACTTGCGGCGGTACGTCGATCGGCGCGACTTCGATCAGCCACGCCGGCGCCGCCGTGGTCCGGGCGCTAACCGGTGCCGTGGCGCCAGCAGGCGCACCCTCCGCGCCGAGCGTATAGAAGCGGCTGCTCGGCGACGAACACGCCGCCATCGCCACCAGTCCGGCCAGAGCGCCAACATAAACAGCGCCTCGCACGAGCCCGCGCGGCGGGCGGGGGAGCCGGGCAAACATCATGGTTTATCTCCTGTTTTACCGCGCAACAGCGATTCCGGATGACGCTCCAGATAATCCGACAACGCATTCAGCGACTGCAACGTGCGCGTCAGTTCCTGCAACGCCTGATGAACATCCGACTGCAACGGCGAGTCCTGCTGCAGCGTCGCCTCGGCCGAACCGAAGGTCTGCTTCGCCGCGGCCAGGGTGTCGCGCGCCTCCGGCACGACTTCCTTGTCGAGTCGCGTGAACAGCTGGTCGGCATTCTTCAGCGCACTGTTCAGGTTCGAACCGATCTGGTCGAACGGCACCTTGTCGAGCTTCTTCGCAATGTCGGCGACCTGCACCTGCAGTTCGTCGAGCGAGTTCGGAATGGTCGGCAATTCGAGCGGGTCGCCCGTTACATCAACCGTGGCCGGTGGCGCTTTCGGGAAGATATCGAGCGCCACGTACAACTGGCTCGTAATCAGATTGCCGGTCCGCAACTGGCCGCGCAGACCATGCTTGACGAGCTGTTGCAGCAAGCTTTGACCCGCAAGGCTGCCCGGCACCGGCGCGGTTTCGCGGAAACGCTTGCCGAGTCGGTCCGGGTACAGGTTCATCGTCACCGGCATCGTGAAGCTGCGCGTCTTCGGATCGTAGTCGATGCCGATGTTGGTCACCTGACCCAGCACGATGCCGCGGAAGTCGACCGTCGCGCCGACCGACAGCCCGCGCAGCGACTGATTGAAGTTCATCACCACGCGCAACGGCACGCCGTCCGGTTCGCGCATCGCATCCTGTTCATCGGAGCCGAGGCGGAACGTCATGTTGTTCGGCGCCTGCGCACCCACGCCCTGGCCCGGTGGCGACTGGAACGACAAGCCGCCGACGATCACCGTCGCAAGCGACTGCGTATTCAGCTTGAAGCCGCTCGAGTCGAGCCGCAGATCGACGCCGCTCGCGTGCCACCAGCGCGAATTGGTGCCGACGTACTGATCGAACGGCGCCGATACGAACACCTGCATCGTCACGCCGGTGCCGTCCTTGTCCAGCGAAAAGCCGACCACCTGGCCGACCTGCACGCGGCGGTAGAAAATCGGCGAACCGATGTCGATCGAGCCGAGCGAGTCGCCGTGCAGAATGAACTGGTGGCCCTTCTGGTCGCCGGTAATCGGCGGCGGCGTTTCGAGGCCGACGAAGTTCTTTTCGGTGTCCGGCGAATGGCCGGCGTCCGCGCCGATGTACGCACCCGAGAGCAGCGTGGTCAGCCCCGACACACCGCTCGCGCCGACGCGAGGGCGCACCACCCAGAAGCGCGAATCCTTGACCGCGAAGTCTTCGCCTTCCTTGGTGAGCTGCACCTGGACCAGCACGTGCGACAGATCTTTCGAGAGCGTGATGGTCTTCACCGAGCCGACGTCGACGTCCTTGTACTTGACCTTGGTCTTGCCGGGTTCGAGGCCTTCCGCGCTCGTGAACGTGATCGTGATGGTCGGGCCTCTTTCAGTCACCGATTTGATCACGAGTGCGAGGCCGATCAGCGCGGCGATCAGCGGAATCACCCAGACGAGCGAGGGCAGCCAGCGGCTCTTCGGCTCGATGTCGGGGTCGGGCAGTTGGGGCGGCAGCTTCGGTCCGTTCGAATCGTTGCGCGGCGCATCGGAGGCGGGCGTCGGTCCTTGCGGGCTAGTCATGGTCGAGGTCCTGAGGTTTTGGAGTACTGCCTTCCACGTTGTCCCAGATGAGCCGTGGATCGAATTGCATGGATGCCATCATCGTCAGAATCACCACCGAGCCGAAGGCGATCGCGCCCGGTCCGGCCGTGATCACGGCAAGCGACTTGAAACGGACCAGTGCGACGGTCAGCGTGACGACGAACACGTCGAGCATCGACCAGCGTCCGATCCGTTCGACCATCCGGTACAGCGTGGTGCGTTGCTCCGGCCGCCAGCGCGAGCGGCGCTGCGCGGTGGCGGTGAGCAGCACCAGCACACTGAGCTTGAGCATCGGCACCATGATGCTGGCGATGAACACGATCACGGCCAGCGGCCAGTCGCCCGAGGTCCAGAAGTACACGACACCGCTCATGATGGTGTCGTCTTCCGAACCGAGCAGCGACGACGTATGCATCACCGGCAGCAGATTCGCGGGAATATACAGCAAGGCCGCGGCGATCAGCAGCGCCCAGGTGCGCATCAGGCTATCGGGGTTGCGCCGGTGCAGCACCGCGCCGCAACGGCTGCAGTGCTGCGGCGTGACGGAGCGGATGCGCGGCTCGACGCGTCCGCACGCATGGCAGGCGACGAGGCCAGCGCGCTTCGCGGTGACGTATTTCATGGCGCGCTCATCCCTGGTGCGGGGCCGGTGGCACGCCTGGCGGCAACGCGGATTGCGTTCCGGCTTGCACCTCCGGCGGCGCGGGCGGCCCGGCGACCGAACTGACGGCAGCCGCCGCGCTGTCCGCGGAGGTGCGCGGCAGCGGGCGCCGGTCGCGGTCGCCCATTTCGTCGGCCACATCCCACAGCACGCGTGGATCGAACGTGAGGACCACCGCGATCATCAGCGTCAGCACGCCGAACGCGAACAGCGCCGCTTCGGGAATCACGCGCGCGAGACTCACCATCTTCACGATGGTGATCAGCACGCCGAGCATGAACACTTCGATCATGCCCCACGGCCGTACGAATTGAATGGCGCGCAACACCCGGTTGAAGGCGGGCGGCACGTAGCCGGCGCGCAGCGGGATCAGCACGTAGAGCAGCGCGACTAGTTCGGTCAGCGGGAACAGGATGGTCGAGCAGAACACCATGACCGCAACGATCTGCATGTCCTCGCCCCATAACGCGATGAGCGCGCCGAACAACGTGGTTTGCGAGGTGATGCCGTTGGTTTCGAGTTCGACGATCGGGAAGGCCTGGGCGATGATGAAGGTGATCAGCGCGGCCAGCGTCATGGCACAGATGCTGTCGAGCTTGCGGGAAACGCCGCGATAGAGCGTCGCGCCGCAACGCGGACAGCGTGCGACTTCCCGCCCGACAAGCCGGGGCTTGCGGAACAGCGTATCGCATTCATGGCACGCGATCAGGTTGTCATGGTCCATACGGCAGAAGGGCTAACGACGTGATGGGAGGCGTGCGATGCCGGTTTTAGGACAGGGCTGCAGAAAGCGTGGAGCAATAGTACCAAACGCGCTTGTCCGCTGGGCGGGCCATTGCACCTTGTGGAAGCAGCGGCCCCGCCGACGTCGAAAACAAGAATAGTCTTACACAAAAATGCTTACTTCTGACATTGTCCGTCCCCAATTGTTCAATACTATTCTGCATGCGGGAAAACTTTCCGCGTGGACGTGTTCAGGGCAGTCGGCTTTGCATGGGGAACGGAGTAAGTAAGTGTTCAAGCGCTAACTCGGGTCCCATGCACAGCCAGCTTTTTCCGCTTGCGGTAGCATGGCGGCCTTGGCGTGTGCCGCAGCCGCCATGCGTTCTATCGCGTCGCACGATGCAGCATGCATTGCCGCCGGCATGGAATAGCAGGGGCGGCTGCGCCGTTAACCTCTCTTAGCTTGCGTTGACCTGTCATGGCACTCAATCCTTCTTTCGGTAGCAGGGAGTCGTACACTCGGACCGCCATTGCCTTTCACTGGTTGATCGCGCTGCTGATCGTATGCGGCTTCGCGCTCGGTTGGGTGATGACCGATATTCCCGGCTTCACGCCCGCCAAGCTGCGCTACTTCTCCTGGCACAAATGGATCGGCGTGACGGTGTTCGCGCTCGCCGTGCTGCGCATTCTGTGGCGCGCCACCCACGCGGCCCCGCCGATGCCGCGCCGCATGCCGGCTTGGCAGCGCGGCGCCGCGCATCTCACGCATCTGCTGCTTTACGTGCTGATGGTCGTGATTCCCGTCTCCGGCTATCTGTATAGCTCGGCGGCCAACGTGCCGGTGGTGTACCTCGGCCTGATTCCGCTGCCGCGTCTGATCGCACCGGACCCGCATCTCAAGGAACTGCTGAAGAATGTGCATATCGCGCTGAATTACACGCTGCTCGTGCTGGTCATATTGCACGTCGCGGCGGCGCTCAAGCATCAATGGTTGGACCGCGACGGCCTGTTGTCGCGCATGCTCCCTTTCATCAAATAAGGATAACCATGAAAGTTTCGTTTTATCGCTACATGCTCGCCGCGTTTGCCGCGGCCTCGCTGACTGCAGCCGGCAGTGCGCTGGCCCAGGTAGACGTCGCGAAGAGTTCGGTGACGGCAACCTCGAAGCAGATGAACGTGCCGGTGGAAGGCAAGTTCGGCAAATTCACCGCGCAAGTGAAGTTCGATCCGGCAAAACCGGCCGACGGCAGTGCACAGTTCAGCATCGACGTGGCCAGCTACGATCTCGGCGACGAAAGCTACAACGACCAGGTGCGCGGCAAGGACTGGTTCGACGCGAAGACTTATCCGGCTGCAACTTTCGTGTCGAGTGCGATCGCCCCGGCCGGCGGCAATCAGTTCAAGGTCACAGGCAAGCTGACCATCAAGGGTAAATCGCAGACCGTCGTGGTGCCGGTCACGGTCACCCAGCAGGGTGCGACGCAAACGTTCGACGGCTCGTTGCCGATCAAGCGCTCGCAATTCGACATCGGTACGGGCGAATGGAAAGATACCTCGGTGGTCGCCGATGAGGTGGTGATCAAGTTTCATATCGTTGCAGCACACAAGTGACGTTTGCCGCGCTCTCTGGGCGCGGCCGCTTTTCTTCAGGTCAGGAATTCCGGAAACACAAGGAGCATGAATTGAAAACATCCCTCTTGATCGCCGTCGGCGCATTGGCCTCTTCTTTCTCGCTCGGCGCATTTGCGGCCGATACGTATCAGCTCGACCCGACCCACACGTATCCGAGCTTCGAAGCGGATCACTTCGGCGGCCTCTCGGTGTGGCGCGGCAAGTTCACCAAGAGCTCCGGCACGGTCACGCTCGACCGCGCGGCGAAGACCGGCACGGTGGACGTCACGGTTGACCCGGCTTCGGTAGACACCGGCAACAGCAAGCTCGATGAGCATCTGAAGACGGACGCGTTCTTCGACGTGACCAAGTATCCGACAGTGACCTACAAGGGTACCGATATCAAGTTCGACGGCGACAAGCCGGTCCAGGTGATCGGCAGCCTGACGATCCGTGGCGTGACCAAGCCGCTGAATCTGACGATCGAATCGTTCAAGTGCATGCAGCACCCGGTGCTCAAGCGCGAAGTGTGCGGCGTGGAAGCGAGCGCGCATTTCAACCGCTCTGACTACGGCATGGATTTTGGCGCGAAGTACGGCTTCAGCATGGATACCAAGCTGCATATTCAGGCCGAAGGCATCAAGCAATAAGCGCGTTAACGGGCCTTTTGCGTCTTCGTATTGAGTGACACGAGGGTGCCGTCGTTGCGTCGCAACAAAAAACCGCTTCGTTCGCCTTTGCGATGAAGCGGTTTTTTTATTGCCTCCCCGAAGCGCCGGAAGCCTTGTGCAATGGCCGCAGGCGATTTCCTGCTCGCGCCGTTTTAATTTTTCAGGTACATAGAGCGCTGACACCGCATTGGTTGTGCGCGCACCCAGTTCGGCAAGATTCAGCGTAAAGCCTACGTCAATAATATTTCGCGCGCATTGGAGATCTGCATGAATGCAACGACAGCGACAAGCCTGGCGGGGAGCCGGAGGAATTCGTGGCGCGCGGTGGTCGCCGCTTCGATTGGCAACGCGCTGGAATGGTTTGATCTGGTGGTGTACGGATTTTTTGCGGTCACCATCGCGAAACTGTTTTTTCCGGCGGGTAATGACACGATCTCGCTGCTACTGACCCTTGGCACTTTCGGCGTGTCGTTCTTCATGCGGCCGCTCGGCGCGATTGTGATCGGTGCTTATGCCGACCGCGCCGGACGCAAAGCGGCGCTCACGCTGTCAATCCTGCTGATGATGTGCGGCACGTTGATCATTGCGGTTTTGCCGACGTATCAGAGCATTGGTCTTGCCGCGCCCGTGATTCTCGTGGTGGCGCGTCTGATGCAAGGTTTTTCGGCGGGTGGCGAATTCGGTAGTGCCACGGCTTTCCTCGCGGAACACGTACCGGGGCGGCGTGGTTTCTTCGCGAGCTGGCAGGTCGCGAGCCAGGGGCTCACCACGCTGCTCGCGGCCGGCTTCGGTGTGTTGCTGACCGGCAAGCTGTCGCCGGAGCAGATGGCCTCCTGGGGTTGGCGCGTGCCGTTCTTCTTTGGGCTCCTGATCGGGCCGGTTGCGTGGTACATCCGCACCAAGCTCGACGAAACGCCGGAGTTCCTTGCGGCGGAAACCACCACGACGCCGCTGCGCGACACCTTCGCGAACCAGAAGCTGCGCCTCGTGATTGCGATCGGTGTGGTGGTGCTCGGCACGGTGTCGACCTATCTGGTGCTGTTCATGCCGACTTATGGCGTGAAGCAGTTGGGTCTGGCGCCTTCGGTCGCGTTCGCGGCGATTGCGCTGACCGGTGTAATCCAGATGGTGTTTTCGCCGCTGGTCGGCCATCTGTCGGATCGCCACGGGCGCATCACGATCATGCTGATTTCGGCGCTGCTGCTTCTCGTGCTGATCAATCCGGCGTTCGTGTATCTGGTCGCGCATCCGACTTTCGGCACGCTGATCGCGCTGCAGGTGGTGTTCGGTTTTCTGATGACGGGTTACTTCGCGGCGCTGCCGGGTTTGCTCTCCGAGATGTTCCCGGTGCAGACGCGCACGACCGGCATGTCGCTGGCCTATAACATCGCCGTGACGATCTTCGGTGGCTTCGGGCCGTTCATCATCGCGTGGCTGATCAGCTTCACGGGTTCGAAGGCCGCGCCGAGCTATTACATGATTTTTGCGGCGGCGATTAGCCTGGTGGCGCTAATGGCGGCGCGACGCAAGCTTGGCTTCCGTTAAAACGCGGCACAGGCGGTAAACGTAAAAGGCCGGTTCGCGAGAACCGGCCTTTTTTCATGACGACGCTATCGACGGCAAGCTCAAACTTGCGCGCCTGCGTTTGGATCGTCCGGATCGACGCGTTCCTTCTTGTCCTTGATCAGGTCTTCGCGCTTCACGCCGAGCCACATGGCGAGCGCTGCAGCGACGAACACCGACGAGTAGATACCGAACAGAATACCGACCGTCAGCGCCAGAGCGAAGTAGTGCAGTGTCGGGCCGCCGAACAGGAACATCGACAGCACCATCATCTGCGTACAGCCGTGGGTGATGATGGTACGCGACATGGTGCTGGTGATCGCGTGGTTGATCACCTCGATCACGGTCATCTTGCGTTCGCGGCGGAAGGTCTCACGAATCCGGTCGAAGATAACGACGGATTCGTTCACCGAATAGCCGAGCACCGCGAGCACCGCAGCCAGCACCGACAGTGAGAACTCCCACTGGAAGAACGCGAAGAAGCCGAGAATGATGACCACGTCGTGCAAGTTCGCGATCACGCCGGCCACGGCGTATTTCCACTCGAAGCGGAACGACAGATAGATCACGATGCCGATCACCACGCAGGCCAGCGCGAGCAGGCCGTCGGTAGCGAGTTCCTTGCCGACCTGGGGGCCGACGAACTCGACACGTTGCAATTGCACTTCCGGCGTGTCGGCCTTCAGCGCGCCCATCACCTGGTCGCTCTGTTGAGCCGACGTGTAGCCCTGCTTGAGCGGCAGACGGATCAGCACGTCGCGCGAGGTGCCGAAGTTCTGCACCTGAGCGTCGGCATAACCGAGCTTGCCGAGCGTGCCGCGCACCGGTTCGAGCGGCGCGGCGCCCGGATACTGTACTTCGATGACCGTCCCGCCGGTGAATTCCACCGACAGATGCAGCCCGCGATGCAGCAGGAAAAACACAGCAGCGACGAACGTCAGCAGCGAGATGGCGTTGAACAGCAACGCACGCTGCATGAACGGAATGTCTTTGCGAAAACGGAAAAATTCCATGGTCTTGTTCTCCGGGACTCAGCGGGATGAACCCGGTTTCTGCGGCGTGTTCGACGAACCGGACGCGTCGCGGCGGCGCACGGTCGGCTTGGCACGCGCTTGGGCCGCAGCTTTGGCTTTGGGCTTGGCGCTGGCCGCGGCGACGGCTCGTGCTGTGTCGGTCGCGGCGTCGTCGTTACCGAGGTAGGCGGCAGCACCATCGATGCCTTCCGCCTGCGGACGCCACACCTGACCGATCGCCAGCGATTTGAGCTTCTTCTTGCCGCCGTACCAGAGGTTGACGATGCCGCGCGAGAAGAACACGGCCGAGAACATCGAGGTCAGGATGCCGATACAGTGGACCATCGCGAAGCCACGAACCGGGCCGGAGCCGAAGGCGAGCAGCGCGAGGCCGGCGATCAGCGTGGTGACGTTCGAGTCGAGAATCGTCGCCCATGCATGTGCGTAGCCGTTCTGGATCGCCAGTTGCGGCGGCGCGCCGTGGCGCAGTTCTTCGCGCACGCGCTCGTTGATCAGCACGTTTGCGTCGATTGCCATACCGAGCGCGAGCGCGATAGCGGCGATACCCGGCAAGGTGAGCGTGGCCTGCAACATGGACAGCACGGCGATCAGCAGCAGCAGGTTGACCGACAGGCCGATCATCGAGATCACGCCGAACAGCATGTAGTACGCGATCATGAAGACGGCGATCGCCACGAAGCCCCACACCACCGAGTGGAAGCCCTTCTTGATGTTGTCCGCGCCGAGGCTCGGACCGATCGTGCGTTCTTCGATGATGTCCATTGGAGCCGCGAGCGAACCGGCGCGCAACAGCAGCGCGAGGTCGGCGGCGCCTTGCGGCGTGGCCTGGCCGGTGATCTGGAAGCGGTCACCCAGTTCCGACTGGATGGTCGCCACCGTCAGCACTTCGCCCTTGCCCTTTTCGAACAGCACCATCGCCATCGGCTTGCCGATGTTGTCGCGCGAGACGCTGCGCACCGCGCGGCCACCGGCCGAGTCGAGGCGGATATTGACCGACGGACGCTGATGTTCGTCGAAACCTGCCGACGCGTCGATGATGCGGTCACCCGTGAAGATGATCTGCTTGCGCAGCAGCACCGGTGTCTGGTTGCCTTGCGTGAACAGTTCGTCGCCCGGCGGCACCGGATCGGACGGATTCGGATGCGTGTTCACCGGGTCGGCGAGGCGCGCTTCGAGCGTTGCCGTGCGGCCGATGATGTCCTTTGCCTTCGCCGTGTCCTGCACGCCCGGCAGTTCGACGACGATACGGTCCGAGCCTTGCTGCTGGATCACCGGCTCGGCCACGCCGAGTTCGTTCACGCGGTTATGGAGCGTGGTGATGTTCTGCTTGAGCGCAGCGTCCTGCACGGCTTTCTGCACCGCCGGCGTGAACGTGCCGACCAGTTGCACACCGCCGTCCGGGTTCGCTTGCGAGGCCCACTGGAGTTCGCTGATGCCGCGGCCCAGTTGTTTGGATGCCGCGTCCGCCGTGGCCTGGTCGGCGAAATTGATCACCACCGTCTGGTTGACGCGGTTCACGCCGCCGTCACGGATGTTGTTGTCACGCAGCATGGTGCGTGCATCCGAAGCGTCGGAGTCGAGCTTCTTGTTGAGCGCGCCGGCCATGTCGACCTGCAGCAGGAAGTGCACGCCACCGCGCAAGTCCAGACCGAGGTACATCGGCAGCGCATGCAGGGCGGTCAGCCAGCGCGGCGACGCGCTTTGCAGGTTCAGTGCGACGATGAATTGCGGGTCGGTCGGGTCGCTGTTCAGCGACTTCTGCAGCAGGTCCTTCACGCGCAACTGCGTGTCGGTGTCCAGCAGGCGCACGCGGATGTTCGCGTTGGTCGACGAATTGTCGAACGTGACTTCGTCAGGCTTGATCTGATTGGCGGCAAGCGCCGTTTCGACTGCCGACAGCGTGGTCGAGTCGAGCTTGACCGTTGCCTTGCCGCTCGACACCTGCACCGCCGGCGCTTCGCCGAACAGGTTGGGCAGCGTGTACACGAGGCCGATGACCAGAGCCACCAGCATCACGGCATATTTCCAGAGGGGGTAACGATTCATGAGTGGTCCAACGGGAAGGTTGGCTTGGAAGCGATGCGCCCGGCGATGAGCGCGGGCAGTTCAGCGTTGTGCTGCGAGAACCGCCGGCGAGGCCGCGCCGGACGCGAGAGAGCAGGCCTTACAGCGACTTGATCGTGCCCTTCGGGAGAATCGTCGTAACCGACGCTTTTTGCACGGTGATTTCCGTGCCTTCCGAGATTTCGACGCCGACGTAAGCTTCACCCACCTTGGTCACCTTGCCGACGATGCCGCCGTTCGTCACCACCTCGTCGCCCTTGGCCATGGCGGCGAGCATGTTGCGGTGTTCCTTCTGGCGCTTCATTTGCGGGCGAATCATGATGAAGTACAGCACGCCGAACATCAGGATCAGCGGCAGGAAGCTCATCAGGTTCGATTCAATGCCACCTGTTGCTGTGCCTTGGGCGAAGGCATCGGTAATGAACGACACGTTGGTCTCTCCGGTATATATCGAAACAATCAAAAAAATCAGCCGGTTATTCTACCACCGGCCTGACAGGGGTCGGCACGGCGAATCGGCTTTCCGATCAACCGTTTAAAGCCTTTTTGCCGTGCGCGAAAGTTAATTGTAAGGTTTTCCGCGCGACGCCAGCAGATTCTTCCGGCAAATTCGTCAGCGGATTCCCGAATGCCGGCTAGTCGATGCCGCGCGCGCGGTTCTCGTGGAAGCGCTTGCGGAAAGGCTCGAACAGTTTTGCGTCGATCGCGTCGCGCATTTCCTGCATCAATTCGAGGTAGTAGTGCAGGTTGTGGATCGTGTTCAACTGCGCACCGAGGATTTCCCCTACACGATGCAGATGGTGCAGGTAGCCGCGAGTGAAATTTCGGCAGGTGTAGCAACCGCACTGCTCGTCGAGCGGGCGCAGCGAGTTCTTGTGCGCGGCGTTGCGGATCTTGATGTCGCCGAAACGGGTGAAGAGCCAGCCGTTGCGCGCGTTGCGGGTCGGCATCACGCAGTCGAACATATCGACGCCGGCGGCCACGCCCGCCACCAGGTCTTCCGGCGTGCCGACGCCCATCAGGTAGTGCGGCTTGTCGGGCGGCAGCTTCGGGCCGATGTGGTTCAGCACGCGCATCATGTCTTCTTTCGGTTCGCCAACCGACAGCCCACCGATCGCCAGGCCGTGGAAATCCATCTCCGCGAGCCCCGCCAGCGACTCGTCGCGCAGGTCTTCGAACATGCCGCCCTGGACGATGCCGAACAACGCGTTCGGATTGCCGAGGCGGTTGAATTCGTCGATCGAGCGCCTGGCCCAGCGCATCGACATGCGCATCGAATCGGCCGCCTCCTGATGCGAAGTCGGCACGTTGTTGGTCGCGTAGGGCGTGCATTCGTCGAACTGCATGACGATGTCCGAGTTCAGCACCTTCTGGATCTGCATCGACACTTCGGGCGACAGGAAGAGCTTGTCGCCATTGATCGGCGAGGCGAACGTGGCGCCATCTTCGGTGATCTTGCGCAGATCGCCGAGCGAAAACACCTGAAAACCACCCGAGTCGGTCAGGATCGGCTTCTTCCAGCCCATGAAGCCGTGCAGGCCGCCGTGCGCCTCGATGGTTTCCAGACCCGGGCGCAGCCACAGGTGGAAAGTGTTGCCGAGGATGATCTGCGCGTGCATTTCCTCGAGCTCGCGCGGCTGGACCGCCTTCACGGTGCCGTACGTGCCGACCGGCATGAAGATCGGCGTCTCGACCACGCCGTGGTTCAGCGTGACGCGGCCGCGGCGGGCCTGGCCGTCGGTGCCGAGCAGTTCGAATTTGAGGCCGTTGTCAGGGCGCTCGCCTTGGCTCGCGCAGGTATTGCAGGTACCGCTTGTATCGTGGGTATGACCGTCGGTCATGGGGAACTCCTGTGCCACCGGAGAACAGTCCGGCGCAAATGATGAACGCCGCCGGGTAGGCCGCGGCGGCTGGGTAAAAAATTCGAGATGCTGCGCCGATCTGCCACTGCATGTGGGCGCAGGAGAGGTCGGCAACAACTGCCGCTACATCAACGTAGCAAGGAGCGGCAGACTACCGCGCGCGCTGCCGGCGCGCAACGCTATCGCACGGGATATTGCCGTGCGACACGAAACGTGTCAGACGTCGCGGCGCGTCAGCAGCATCGCGTCGCCATAGCTGAAGAAGCGGTAACGCTGTTCGATCGCATGCCGATACGTTTCACGGATGGTCTCGACCCCCGCGAACGCCGACACCAGCATCAGCAACGTCGACTTCGGCAAATGGAAATTGGTCACCAGCCGGTCGACCACGCGGAATGTGTAGCCGGGCGTGATGAAGATGTCGGTCTCTGTGCTGGCCGCGCCGAGCGGGCGGCCGGCGGCTTCGGCATCGCGCGCGGCGGCTTCGAGCGCGCGCATCGACGTCGTGCCCACCGCGATCACGCGGTTGCCGCGCGCACGCGTCGCCGCGATCTTGTCGGCAAGCGATTGCGGCAAGTGATACCACTCGCTGTGCATCTTGTGCTCGGCCAGATTTTCCACCCGCACCGGCTGGAAGGTGCCCGCGCCGACATGCAGCGTCAGCGTCGCGCGCTCCACGCCGCGAGCGTCGAGCCGCGCGAGCAGCGCGTCGTCGAAATGCAGACCGGCGGTGGGCGCAGCCACCGCGCCCGGATTTTGCGCGAACACGGTCTGGTAGCGGGTTTCGTCGGTTGCGTCGGGATCGTGCTCGATGTACGGCGGCAGCGGCAGGCGGCCGAATTGCTCGATCAGCGTCAGGCAGTCGTCGGGGAAATGCAGCGTGTAGAACGGTTCGACGCGTTCGCCGATCGTGACGTCGAACGCGTCGGCCAGACGGATCGTAGTGCCTGGCTGCGGGCTCTTGCTCGCGCGGATTTGCGCGAGCGCCGTGCGCTCACCCGTCAGACGCTCTACCAGCACTTCGACCTTGCCGCCACTGGCCTTCTGGCCGAGGAAGCGCGCCTTCAGGACTTTGGTATCGTTGAAGACCAGCAGATCGCCGGGCGTGATGCATTCGGGCAGTTCGGCAAAGCGGCGGTCGATCAGGCGCGCGGCGTCGGCCGCGCCGGCCAGGTTGGCCACTTCGAGCAGACGGCTGGCGCTGCGCTCGGGCAGCGCGACTTGTGCGATCAGCTCGGGCGGCAGATCGAAATCGAAATCGGAAAGCGTAAACATGCGGACGACTGGAAGCGAATTGGGACTGAATTGAGCCGAAGCCGGAGCCGGGCGGCTATGATTGCGGGACGCCGGAGCGGCCCGCGGACCCGTGTGCTGCTTGGCGGCGACACCTTTGACAGCCGATATTGTACTTGCGAAGCAACCCATGCCTTTGTCCGAACGCCGATTGCCCTCCGCTACCGATGAAGTGAGCGCCGAGCCGAAGCGCCGCGTCTCGCGGGGCAAAGCAGCGGCGGCCGACCTGAACGACCTCGGCGCGGACGTCGCGCCGGCGAGCGACAAGGCCGCGCGTGAAGGCGAAATGGTCAACCCATTCGGCGACAAGCCCGCCGGCAAACCCGCGGGTAAAGCCGCCGGGAAGCGTGCTGCCGAAGCCGGCGCCAAACCCGCGGCCAAACCCGTCGACAAGCTCGCCAAACTCGGCCTCACGCGCGACATCGATCTGGTGCTGCATCTGCCGATGCGCTACGAAGACGAGACCTCGCTGACACCGATCGGCCATCTGCTGCCAGGTGGCATTTCGCAAACGGAAGGCGTGGTGTTCGATAACGAAATTGCCTATCGCCCGCGCCGGCAGTTGCTGGTGAAACTGCGCGACGACGCAGGCGACGAACTCGTCCTGCGCTTTCTGAATTTCTACGGCTCGCAGGTCAAGCAGATGGCGATCGGCGCGCGGCTGCGCGTGCGTGGCGACGTGCGCGGCGGTTTCTTCGGTATGGAGATGGTGCACCCGGCGGTGCGCGTGGTCGATGAAGACACGCCGCTGCCGCAAGCGCTGACACCGGTGTATCCGAGTACGGCGGGCGTGACGCAGGCGTATCTGCGCAAGTCGATCGACAACGCGTTGTCGCGCACCGCGTTGCCGGAGTTACTGCCTGAGCCGATCGCGCAGGCTTATTTGCAGCCGCTCGGCGTGCCCACGCTGATGGAGGCGGTGCGCACGCTGCATCATCCGGGCGTGCAGTCCGATGAAACCGCGCTGATCGACGGCACGCACCCGGCGTGGGTGCGCATCAAGTTCGAGGAATTGCTGGCGCAGCAGATGTCGTTGAAGCGCGCCCATGACGAACGTCGCACGCGCGCCGCGCCGGCCATGCCGCGCCGCAAGCTGGGCGACGAAGCGGCGCTGGTGGCGCGTTTGCTGAAGGCGCTGCCGTTTTCGCTGACGGCGGCGCAGGAGCGCGTGGGCGGCGAGATCGCGCTCGACCTCACGCAGCCTCATCCGATGCAACGGCTGTTGCAGGGTGATGTCGGCAGCGGCAAGACCATCGTGGCCGCGCTGGCCGCGGCGCAGGCGATCGACGCCGGCTACCAGGCGGCGCTGATGGCGCCAACCGAAATCCTCGCCGAACAGCACGCGCGCAAATTGCGTGGCTGGCTGGAGCCGCTCGGCGTAAGCGTCGCGTGGCTCGCCGGCAGCCTGAAGACAAAGGAAAAGCGCGCCGCGATCGAAGCGGCGGCGCTGGGCACGGCCCAACTCGTCATCGGCACGCACGCGATCATCCAGGACGCGGTCGAGTTTGCGCGGCTGGGTCTCGTGATCGTCGACGAACAACATCGCTTCGGCGTGGCGCAGCGTCTCGCCTTGCGCGCCAAGGCGCGCAAGGCCGCCGACGGGGCGCGCGATTTCCAGCCGCATCAATTGATGATGTCCGCCACGCCGATTCCGCGCACGCTGGCCATGACCTATTACGCCGATCTCGACGTCTCGACCATCGACGAATTGCCGCCTGGCCGCACGCCGATTCTGACCAAGCTCATCTCCGATGCGCGGCGCGAAGAGGTGATCGGCCGCGTGCGTGAGGCTGCGCTGACGGGGCGCCAGGTGTACTGGGTGTGTCCGCTGATCGAGGAAAGCGAGACCTTGCAGTTGCAGACCGCCGTCGAGACCTATGAGACGCTGGTCGCCGCGTTGCCGGAATTGAATGTCGGTCTGGTGCACGGACGCCTCGCGCCGGCGGAGAAGGCCGCGGTGATGGATGCGTTCACGCGCAACGAGGTGCAGCTGCTGGTGGCGACGACGGTGATCGAAGTGGGTGTCGACGTGCCGAATGCGTCGCTGATGGTGATCGAGCATGCCGAGCGGTTTGGCCTCGCCCAGTTGCACCAGTTGCGCGGGCGGGTGGGGCGCGGGAGCGCGGCTTCGGTGTGCGTGCTGCTATACACGGGGCCGTTGTCGATGACGGCGCGGGCGCGCTTGCAGACCATGCGGGAAACGACTGACGGATTCGAAATCGCCAGGCGCGACCTCGAGATTCGCGGTCCGGGCGAGTTTCTTGGCGCCCGGCAGTCGGGTGCGGCCATGTTGAGGTTTGCCGATCTCGAGAATGATCAATGGCTCATCGAGCCGGCCAGAGAGGCCGCCGCGGCTTTGCTCGCGTCGTATCCCGACGTGGTGATCCAGCATCTGGCTCGGTGGCTGGGTGCGCGAGAACAATATTTGAAGGCCTAGAATTGTGCTGTTGGCGGCGGCATGGTCCGTAAGCCTGCGCGATTAGCTTTCTTTGTGTTCTTCCGGCGCGGCGCTTCGCCTCTACGTGCCTGCCGCAATGCCTCGCTTGCAGCACTTGCCGCGCGGCGCCTGCCGCCTCTGGAAGCCCAAAAGGTTGGCGAACCGACCCTATAGGTGTATAACTAGAACCTATCGAACTCATCGCACTGATTGGTCCCCCAATGACGCTCACCGAATTGAAATACATCGTCGCGGTTGCCCGCGAGCGGCACTTCGGCCGGGCCGCCGAAGCGTGTTTCGTTAGCCAGCCGACTCTGTCGGTGGCCATCAAAAAGCTCGAAGATGAACTCAACGTCCAGATTTTCGAGCGCGGCACCAGCGAAGTCAGTGTCACGCCGATCGGCGAACAGATCGTCACGCAAGCTCAGCGCGTCCTCGAACAAACGCTCGCCATCAAGGAGATCGCGAAACAGGGCAAAGACCCGCTGGTCGGGCCGTTGCGCCTCGGCGTCATCTATACGATCGGGCCGTACCTGCTGCCTACGCTCGTCAAACAGATGATCAAGCGGGTCCCGCAGATGCCGCTGATGCTGCAGGAAAATTACACCGTCAAGTTGATTGAACTGCTCAAGCAGGGTGAAATCGACGTCGCGATCATGGCGTTGCCGTTCCCGGAAACGGGTCTCATGCAGCGTCCGCTCTATGACGAGCCGTTTGTCGTCGCGCTGCCGTCCGGCCATGCGTGGGAAAACCGCGCCAAGATCGACGCCGAGGACCTGAAGCAGGAAACCATGCTGCTGCTCGGTAGCGGCCACTGCTTCCGCGACCATGTGCTGGGCGTTTGCCCTGAGCTGATGCGTTTCTCGCAGAACGCGGACGGTATCCAGAAGACTTTCGAAGGTTCGTCGCTGGAAACCATCCGTCATATGGTGGCGAGCGGCGTTGGCATTACCGTGCTGCCGCGCATGTCGGTGCAGGAGGTCAAGCCGCACGCCGCCGGTATCGACGCGGGTCTGCTCAGCTACGTCGCCTTCGACGAACCGGTACCGGATCGCCGCGTCGTGCTCGCCTGGCGCAAGAGCTTCACGCGGATGCCCGCTATCGACGCCATCTGCGACGCCATCAATGCCTGCGATCTGACGGGCGTCAAAAAGCTCGATCTGCCTGTCGCCGTCAGCTAAGCGGCATGTCATACCCGCACCGACCGTTGCCGCCTTCCCGGCGGCCGGTCGGGCAAGCGCCTAAGGCGCCGATAGCGCCAATCCCTATCAAATAGATAAAATTAATCAAACACGTTTGTTTGATAGGATTGTTATAGTTTCCTCCATGGATCGCCCGATCCCACAGACCCGGAGGAAATCATGACGCAATCGAACTCGCAGCACGTCCAAGCCGTCGCCGCTCAACCCCTTCAACCCGCCCGCATGGTTACTGGCAGCACCGGCAACTTCGCCGCGTCGGTCAGCAGCATGCGCACGGTTGCATTGTCCTTGCTGGTCGATCGGGCTCTGTCCGCATAAGCCGTACGCATCCGCGCGCCGCACCTCCTTCTCAATTCCATTTCCGATAAAAACCACTCAGGAGTTATGCATGTCCGAACATAAGCTCACCAGCGCAGCAGGCGCACCCGTCGCCGACAATCAGAATTCGATGACCGCCGGCGCGCGCGGTCCGGTCGTGCTGCAAGATGTCTGGCTGCTCGAAAAACTGGCTCACTTCGACCGCGAAGTGATTCCGGAACGCCGCGTTCACGCCAAAGGGTCGGGCGCATTCGGCACGCTCAAGGTCACGCACGACATCTCGCGCTTCACGAAGGCGAAGGTGTTTGCCCAGGTCGGCAAGGACACGCCGCTCTTCATGCGATTTTCGACGGTGGCGGGCGAACGCGGCGCGGCCGACGCAGAACGCGACGTGCGCGGTTTCTCCATCAAGTTCTACACGGAAGAAGGCAATTGGGACGTGGTCGGCAACAACACGCCGGTGTTCTTCATTCGCGATCCGCTGAAGTTTCCCGACTTCATCCACACGCAAAAACGCGACCCGTACACCAATATGCGCAGCAATATCGCGGCATGGGATTTCTGGTCGCGTCATCCGGAATCGTTGCATCAGGTCACCATCCTGATGAGCGATCGCGGCATTCCGCAGAACTACCGCCAGATGCGCGGTTTCGGCTCGCACACGTATTCGTTCATCAACGCGAACAACGAGCGTTTCTGGGTGAAGTTCCACTTCAAGTCGATGCAAGGCATTGAGAACTTTACCGATGCCGAAGCAGCGCAAGTGGTGGCGCAGAACCGCGAAAGCGCGCAACAGGATCTGCTCTCGAGCATCGACGCAGGCAACTTCCCGACATGGCGTTTTGCCATTCAGGTGATGCCGGAAGCGGAAGCCGCGAACTATCGCTTCAATCCGTTCGACATCACGAAGGTGTGGTCGCAGAAGGACTACCCGTTGATCGACGTCGGCACGATCGAGTTGAACCGCAACGCGGCGAATTATTTCGCGGACGTGGAGCAGGCCGCGTTCACGCCGGCCAACGTGGTGCCTGGCATTGGCTTCTCGCCGGACCGCCTGTTGCAAGGCCGTTTGTTCTCGTATGGCGACACGCAGCGCTACCGGCTCGGTATCAATCACCATCAGATTCCGGTGAATGCCCCGCGCTGCCCGGTTCACCATTCATTCCATCGCGACGGCGCGATGCGCACGGATGGCAATCTCGGCGGCAACGTGAACTACGAGCCGAACCGCTTCGGTGATTTCGCGCAGGACACCAACGCGTCGGAGCCGCCGCTCGCAGCGGGAACGGTCGATCGTTACGACCATCCCGAGGACGAGGATTACTACACGCAGCCGGGTATGTTGTTTGCGCTCTTCGACGCGGCACAGCGCCAGCGTCTGTTCGGCAACATCGCACGCCATATCAACGGTGTGCCGCAAGATATCGTCGCACGTCAGATCGAGCATTTCCGCCGTGCCGATCCGGCCTATGCCGAAGGCGTGATCGCCGCGATAGCCGAGCTCGCCGAAGGCGGCAAGAAGTAAGCAGTTGAAGTGAATTGATGCAGCAAGGCGGGGCGCATCGGCGCCCCGCCGGTATTGATACGAATCGAGGAAGCACGATCATGATCCAGATGATGATGTCCACTATTGGCGGCTCGTCGGCCGCTCGCGGTACGCAACGGCAGCAAGCATTGATGCTGCGCAAGGTTGTGGGATTTGCGATCGTCTCGAGCGGACTCGTGGTGATCGTCGCGCAGGCTCTGCAGCATGCGCTGGGCGCGTGATTGAGCGGCCGGCGGTGGGTGCGGCAAGCGGCCACGCGTCACACGAACGCAGCTGCTTTCTAAGATAAACTGGCGGGCGTTCGAAGTGCCAGGTTTGCTATCCGCACGCCGTCACTTTGCCGATCGGTTCGTATCACTCTTCAAAGGAGTCATCATGGCCAAGAAAGAAGCCGTAGCCGTACAGCACGTCAATATCGGGATCAGCGACAAGGATCGCAAGAAGATTGCAGAAGGTCTGTCGCGCCTGCTCGCCGACACCTACACGCTTTACCTGAAGACCCATAACTTCCACTGGAACGTGACGGGTCCGATGTTCAACACGCTGCATCTGATGTTCGAAACGCAGTACAACGAGCTGGCGCTCGCGGTCGATTCGATCGCTGAACGTATCCGCGCACTGGGCGTGCATGCGCCGGGCAGCTACAAGGAATTCGCGAAGCTCTCGTCGATTCCGGAAGCGGACGGCGTGCCGGCTGCGGAAGACATGATCCGCCAACTGGTGGAAGGCCAGGAAGCCGTGGTGCGTACCGCACGCGCGATTTTCCCGTCGACGGAAGCCGCCAACGACGAGCCGACCGCCGACCTGCTGACGCAACGCATGCAAACGCATGAAAAGACCGCGTGGATGTTGCGCTCGATGCTGGCTTAAATGCCTGACATTCCGGGCGTTGTGCCCGGGATTGCAGTGCGGCGCTTGAGCGCTGCATTGAGTTGAGTCGAGTGGCAAAACAAACAAAGCCTCCTTTTGCGGGAGGCTTTGTTTTTTGCGGTACTGGATTCGGATTCGGATTCAGCTTTAGCACAAGGCGCGGTGCGGTTGCCGCATCGCGTGCCCCTACGGCGAAGGGCCGGTGGTAGTTTCATAGCTCCGGTTGATGAGCCATAAAGCGCCGGGCTGGTCAGCCTCGCCTGCCTGAAGGCGCCTCGCGGTCCGCATCCCGTAAAATAGCCGCACCGTCTGCACTTCTCCGAATCCGCCCATGTTCGCCCGACTTCCTCTGTATCTGCGCCTCGTCCGCATGGACAAGCCGATCGGCAGCCTGCTGCTGCTGTGGCCGACGCTCAACGCGCTGTGGATCGCGTCCGACGGCCATCCGTCGTGGCCGCTGCTGGTGATCTTTACGGTGGGTACGGTGCTGATGCGCTCGGCCGGGTGCGCGATCAACGACTACGCGGACCGCGATTTCGATCGCTACGTGAAGCGCACGGAAAACCGTCCGATCACCTCGGGCAAGATCAAGGCGTGGGAAGCGGTGGCGCTGGCCGCTGGTTTGTCGTTGCTGGCCTTTCTGCTGATTCTGCCGCTGAATACGCTGACCAAGGAATTGTCGGTGGCTGCGCTGTTCGTCGCCGGGTCGTATCCGTTCACGAAGCGCTTCTTTGCCATTCCGCAGGCTTATCTGGGCATTGCGTTCGGCTTCGGCATTCCCATGGCGTTCGCCGCGATTCAGAACCACGTGCCGATGCTCGCCTGGATCATGCTGCTGGCCAACGTGTTCTGGTCGGTTGCGTACGACACCGAATATGCGATGGTCGATCGCGACGACGACATCAAGATCGGCATCCGCACGTCGGCGCTGACCTTCGGCCGCTTCGACGTGGCGGCGATCATGCTGTGCTATGCGGTGACGCTGGGGATTTATGTCGGCATCGGCGTGATGCTCGGCTTCGGTGCGCTGTATTGGCTGGGATGGGCGGCGGCGGTGGGCTGCGCGATCTATCACTACACACTGATCCGCAATCGCGAGCGGATGGCGTGCTTCGCGGCGTTCCGTCATAACAACTGGCTGGGCGGCGCGTTGTTTGTCGGGATCGCCGCGCATTACGCGGCGGCTTCGTTTTAAAAATGGCTAACCGACCGCCGACCGCGATCAGCCAGACCGTCCTCACAGCTTGCCGAACTCGTCGCCCATTTCCTTGGCGCGCGCATCGGCGGCAAGCACGCCGCGCACGATCGCGTCCTTGATCCCGCTAGCGTCGAACGACGTCAGCGCGGCCGCCGTGGTGCCTCCCTTCGACGTCACGCGTTCACGCAACAGGCTCGGCGGCTCGTCCGAATTCGCGGCCAATTGTGCCGCGCCGGTGAAGGTGGCGACGGCCAACGCGCGGCCTTGCGCTTCGTCCATGCCGAGTTGGCGCGCGGCTTCCTGCAGCGCTTCGATGAAATAAAACACGTAAGCGGGGCCGCTGCCCGAGATCGCGGTGACGGCGTCGATCTTTGCTTCGTCGTCGAACCAGACGGTTTCGCCGACCGCACCCAGCACCTGCGACGCGAGCGCGCGGCCCGCTTCGTCGACGCTGCCGGTTGCAACGAGGCCCGTGACGCCCATGCCGATCAGCGCCGGCGTATTCGGCATCACGCGCACAATGCGCGCGTGGCCGTTCAGCCAGCGCGACATGTCATCCATACGAATGCCCGCGACGATGCTGATCGCCAGTTGCGACGCCGACAGATGCGGCGCCAGTGTCTCGGCGACGCTCTTCAGAATCTGCGGCTTTACCGCCAGCACGACGGCGTCGTACGACGCGAGCGCGGCGTCCGCGGCGGCGCCGGTCTTGATGCCGAATTGCTGCTCGTTGCGTCGGCGCGCGTCTTCGTTGGGATCGATTGCGTACAGGTCAGTGGGCGCGACGCCGCGCTTGATGAGACCGCCGATCAACGCGGCGGCCATATTGCCACCGCCAATAAAAGCAATTTTCATGATGTTCCGAAAGAAGTGCCGTGAGGTGTCGAGAAGGGAAAGATCTGAAACGGTCAGTGAGAGTAATCACGCGCACCGAAGATGGCAGTACCGACGCGCACGATCGTCGCGCCTTCCAGCACGGCGGCTTCGAGGTCGCTCGACATGCCCATCGAGAGCGTATCGAGTTCGAGGCCGTCGTTACGCAGACGCTCGAACAGTTCACGCAGTTGCCGATGCGGCACGCGCTGTTCTTCGAGGTTGCCAGCCGGCTCCGGAATTGACATCAGGCCACGCAGATTCAGCTTCGGCAGCGCGGCGATTGCCTGCGCGACTTCGACGGCCTCGGGAATGCTCACACCGCTTTTCGATGCTTCCCCGCTAATGTTGACCTGCAGGCAGACGTTCAACGGCGGCAGGTTGTCCGGGCGCTGCTCCGAGAGCCGCTGTGCGATCTTCAGGCGGTCGACCGAATGCACCCAGTCGAAATTTTCGGCAACCGGGCGCGTCTTGTTCGATTGCAACGGCCCGATGAAATGCCATTCGAGCGACGCGCGCAGATCGGCTAACGTTTCGATCTTGGTGATGGATTCCTGCACGTAGTTCTCACCGAACGCGCGTTGACCGGCTGCGTGGGCGGCACGCACGTCTTCGGCGGGAAACGTCTTCGAGACCGCGAGCAGGGTGATCGAACGCGCATCGCGTCCGGCCACCTGCGCGGCGAGGGCGATGCGCTGCTGCACCGCTTCGAGGTTGTGAATCAGATCGGGCATGGAACGGATCCGGAAGTCCAGCGAAAGGCGATGATCGAATTATACGGACGCCGCCACCTCGTGCCGCTTTATGCCGCTGCCGGACAGGCGAAAACGCTTGCGGTGATGTACCGCAAGCCACGTGCCGCGCTTCTCGTCCAGATCGCTCGCCTCAGGCGGACAGCATGTGCTCCACCAGTTCGATCCAGTGCGCGACCGGCGTGGACGTGCCGCTTTGCAAATGCGCAATGCAGCCGACGTTCGCCGACACGATCACTTGCGGCTCCTGCGCCTGCAACCGCTCGAGCTTCTGGTCGCGCAATGCGTACGAGAGCTTGGGCTGGGTCAGTGAATAGGTGCCGGCCGAGCCGCAGCAGAGATGATTGTCGGCGGGCAGGCGCACTTCCACGCCGAGCGCCGTCAGCAGATGTTCGACCTTGCCGCGCACCTGCTGGCCATGCTGCAACGTGCACGGCGGATGGAACGCCACCGTATGGATCGCGCGGCGGCGCGTCACGGCGACGAGCGCTTCTTCGAACTCCGGCAGGATCTCCGCGACGTCGCGCGTCAACTCGGTCACGCGGCGCGCCTTCTCCGCATACGCGGGATCGTTGCGCAGCAGATGCGCGTATTCCTTGACCGTCGCGCCGCAGCCGGACGCGTTCATGACGATCGCTTCGACACCCTGCTCGACATACGGCCACCATGCGTCGATGTTGGCGCGCAGGTCGTCGAGCGCTTCGTCGTTGTAGCCGAGGTGCAGACGGATCGCACCGCAACAGCCTGCTTCGGGCGCGATCAGCGTTTCCACACCGAGCGCATCGAGCACCCGCGCCGTCGCGATGTTGACGTTCGGCATCATCGACGGTTGCACGCAGCCCGCGAGCATCAGCATCTTGCGCGGATGGTGCGCAGTGGGCCATTCGAGCGGACGCTGCCGGGCGGGCACCTTGTCGCGCAATTTCTTGGGCAGGAGCGGGCGGATGTGCTGACCGATGCGCATGGTCGGCGTGAACAGCGCGCTGTTCGGCACGAAGCTCGCGAGCAGCCGGCGCACCATCCGTTGACTGAACGGACGCGCGACTTTTTCCTCAGTGATCTTGCGGCCGATTTCGACCAGCCTGCCGTATTGCACGCCGGAGGGGCAGGTCGTCTCGCAGTTGCGGCAAGTGAGGCAGCGATCCAGATGAACCTGGGTGCTGCGCGTGACCGCCGCGCCTTCCACCATCTGCTTGATCAGATAGATGCGGCCGCGTGGGCCGTCGAGTTCGTCGCCGAGTATCTGATAGGTCGGGCAGGTCGCCGTGCAGAAACCGCAATGCACGCAATTGCGCAGGATGGCGTCAGCTTCGTCGCCATCGGGCGTGTTGCGAATGAAGTCCGCGAGGTTGGTTTGCATCGCGTCGCTCAGAAGTCGGGGTAGAGGCGGCCGCGATTGAAGATGCGGGCCGGGTCGAAGGCGGTTTTCAGGCCACGATGGATTTTCATCAGCGGTGCGGGTAGCGGCGTGAATACTCCGGCGCTGCGGTCGTAGCCATAGCCGGTCCGAAAGATGGTGGCGTGGCCGCCGGCCTGTTTGGCGCTGATACGCACGGTTTGCGCGTCGGTGTCGGTAATCCACCAGCGCTGGCTGCCGCCCCATTCCATCAGTTGTGCGCCGGGCAATTGCATCGGCTCCGTGATCGACGGTAGCGCGAGGCGCCAGAGTGCGGACTTCGGCGGGATGGCGGCAAAGAACGAGTCGGTCTGTTCGCGCAGACCGGCCCAGAAGCGCTCTGCCTCGACGGCATCGACGACTTCGCCGCCGAGGGCGGTACGCGCCGCCTTGACCGCGGCTTCCGCGCCGGCCATTCGCACGGCCAGCGTGCCGTGCCGCCATGCGCTCGCCGTGATCGGCAGTGGGCGGCCGCCCCATTCGTTGAGCTTGCGGACCGCGTCGGTGCCGTTCATGTCGAACTTGAGCGTGGCTTCGGCCTGCGGCAGCGGCAGCACTTTGACCGACAGTTCGAGGATCAGCCCGAGGGTGCCCAGCGAACCCGCCATCAAACGGGAGACGTCATATCCGGCGACGTTCTTCACCACCTGGCCGCCGAAATGCAGCGTCTGGCCCTGGCCGTTCATGATGACGGCGCCCAGCACGAAGTCGCGCGCCGCACCGGCCGCCGGGCGGCGTGGACCGGCAATGCCCGCCGCAATGCAGCCGCCGAAGGTGGCCTGCGGCCCGAAGTGCGGCGGTTCGAAGGCGAGCATCTGATCGTGCTCGGCGAGCGCGGCCTCGATCTCCAGCAGGGGCGTGCCCGCGCGCGCCGTGATGACCAGTTCGGCCGGGTCGTAGGCGATGATGCCGCGAAAAGCGCGCGTGTCGAGGATGTCACCTTCCAGCGTCTGACCGTACCAGTCTTTGGTGCCGCCGCCACGGATGCGCAATGTGCGCCCTTCGGCGCTGGCTGAACGTACGCGTTCAGACCAAACGGCGACGATGTCGTCCTCTTCCATGGTGTCCTGCGTCGTTGTGTTTCGATTGATTGTACCGGGCGGGGGGCCGCTGGCAACCCGGAGCGGACCCGTATCGGGTAATCAGGGTGGGAGCCGGGAAGTGCTAGGGGCGTGGGGTATGCGGGATGCGTTGGCGGCGGTGCGCATGCGTAGGGAACGGGCGGGTGGCGCGTAGGAATTCCACTATGTGGGGAGGGGGAGCCCCACGGCGAACGGACCATGCGACGCTGCGAACCCGCCTTGGGCCGGCAGCGTCGCAAGCCATATCAAAACCGCGGCAGGTCCGGATGCGGCAGCAAGCCGCCGCGCACATGCATCTTGCCGTATTCGGCACAGCGCGCGCGGGTGGGAATGCCTTTGTCGGGATTGAGCAAACCCGGCGCGTCGAAGGCGCGCTTGACCGCGTGGAATGTATCGCGCTCTTCGGGCGAAAACTGCACGCACATCGAATTGATTTTCTCGATGCCCACGCCATGCTCGCCGGTCACCGTCCCGCCCAGTTCGACGCACGTTTCGAGAATATCGGAACCAAACGCTTCGGCCCGGTGCCACTCGTCCATGTCGTTGCCGTTGAACAGGATCAGCGGGTGCATGTTGCCGTCGCCGGCATGGAACACGTTGATGCAGCGCAGGCCGTATTTCTTCTCCATGACTTCGATGCGCGCCAGCAGCGGCCCGATACTGCGGCGCGGCACGGTGCCGTCCATGCAGTAGTAGTCGGGCGAAATGCGGCCGGCGGCCGGGAACGCGTTCTTGCGCCCGGACCAGAAGCGCAGCCGTTCGTTTTCCGAGCGCGAAATCTGGATGCGGGTTGCACCCTCTTCGCGCAGCACTGCGGTCATGCGCACGATTTCGTCGGCCACTTCTTCAGGCGTGCCGTCCGATTCGCACAGCAGGATCGCTGCCGCGTCGAGGTCGTAGCCCGCGTTGACGAATTCTTCGACGGCGCGCGTGGCCGGTTTGTCCATCATCTCCAAACCCGCCGGGATGATGCCCGCAGCAATGATGCCGGCGACTGCGTTGCCGCCTTTCACGACGTCGTCGAAACTGGCCATGATGACCTGCGCAGTTTGCGGCTTCGGGATCAGCTTGACGGTGACTTCGGTGACGATCGCGAACATGCCTTCACTGCCGATCAGCACCGCGAGCAGATCGAGCCCGGGTGCGTCAGGGCCGAGCGAACCGAATTCAACGATGTCGCCTTCCATTGTCACGGCGCGCACCCGCAGCACGTTGTGCACGGTAAGACCGTATTTGAGGCAGTGCACGCCACCCGAATTTTCAGAGACGTTGCCGCCGATCGTGCAGGCGATCTGCGACGACGGATCGGGCGCGTAGTAAAGCCCGTAGGGCGCGGCGGCTTCGGAGATCGACAGATTGCGTACGCCCGGTTGCACGGTTGCGGTCCTGGCATACGAGTCGACTTCGACGATCTTGCGGAAGCGCGCGAGCGACACCACCACGCCGTGACGAATCGGCATTGCTCCGCCGGACAAACCGGTGCCCGCTCCGCGCGGCACGATCGGTACGTCGAGCCGATGACAGATCTGCACGATCCGCTGGACCTGCGATTCCGTCTCGGGCAATGCGACCGCGAGCGGCAGACGTCTGTATGCGGCGAGACCGTCGCACTCGTAGGCGACGGTGTCTTCTTCGCGATACAGCAGACAGTGGTTCGGCAACACGGCCATCAGCGCCTGCACGACTTCGCGCTGGCGTTGGGCGAGAACTTCGGCCGTCAGTTCGACGGGTGCGTTCATATGACTTGTCTCCTGGTGTCTTTCACCCTGCGTACCCGGTCAAGCCTGGTTGTGCGGCAGCAGGCGTGGCCGGTGCCGCTGTTGCTGTTGCTGTTGCTGTTGAAACTGAGCTGAGCTGAGCTGAGCGTGAATGATCCCTCAAGCCGCCCAGGAAAATATCTTGCCCGGGTTCATCAGATTGTGCGGATCGAGCGCGTGCTTGATGGAGCGCATGGTGTCGACGGCGACTTCACCGTGTTCTTCGAGCAGGAAGTTCATCTTGTGCAGACCGACGCCGTGTTCGCCCGTACAGGTGCCGTCCATGCGCAGCGCGCGTTGCACGATGCGACGGTTCAGCCGCTCGGCTTCGGCGAGCTCTTCCGGCTTGTTCGGATCGATCAGGATGGCGACGTGGAAGTTGCCGTCGCCGACATGGCCGACGATCGGGCAAGGCAGCGGCGACGCGTTCAGATCCTGCTCGGTTTCCACCACGCATTCCGCGAGGCGCGAGATCGGCACGCAGACATCGGTAGTGACGGCGCGGCAGCCGGGCTTCAGCTGCAGCATGGCGAAATAGGCATTGTGGCGCGCGTTCCACAGGCGGCTGCGATCTTCCGGCCGGGTCGCCCATTCGAAACCTTCGCCGGCGTTCTGTGCGGCGATCTCCTGCACCAGTTCGGCTTGCTCTTTCACACCGGCTTCGGTGCCGTGGAATTCGAAGAAGAGCGTGGGCGCCTCACGCAACGTGAGGTTCGAATGGCGATTGATCGAGCGGATCGCGAGCGAGTCGACGAATTCGACGCGCGCAATCGGCACGCCCATCTGAATCGTTTCGATGACCGCGCGCACGGCGTCACCCATCGACGGGAACGTGCAGACCGCGGCCGAGACCGCTTCCGGCTGAGGATACAGCCGCACGGTGATTTCGGTAATCACGCCGAGTGTGCCTTCCGAGCCGACGAACAGACGCGTGAGGTCGTAACCCGCCGACGACTTGCGCGCGCGCGTGCCGGTTTTGATCACGCGGCCGTCGGCCAGAACCACTGTCAGCCCGAGTACGTTTTCGCGCATCGTGCCGTAGCGCACGGCATTGGTGCCCGAGGCGCGCGTGGCCGACATGCCGCCGATGCTCGCGTCCGCACCCGGGTCGATCGGGAAGAACAGGCCGGTGTCGCGCAGTGCTTCGTTCAACTGCTTGCGCGAGATGCCCGGTTCGACGGTGACGGTCAGGTCTTCAGCGTTGATCGACAACACACGGTTCATTTCCGACAGGTCGATCGACACGCCGCCTTGCACCGCCAGCAGATGCCCTTCGAGCGACGAACCGTTGCCGTAAGGGATGATCGGTACGTTGTATTGGCCGCACAGCTTGACGATGGTTTGCACGTCTTCCGTAGTGCGTGCGAATACGACGGCATCGGGCAGTTGAGGATCGAACGGCGATTCGTCGCGGCCATGGTGGGTACGCACGGCTTCCGCGGTGGACACGCGTTCGCCGAAAGTGGCTTTGAGGGCAGTCAGCAACTCGGCGGGAAACGGCCGGCGCAGCGGGGCCGGCGGTACGGGATGATTCACGCATGTCTCCTGATAGTGGGGCGGCGCTGTTCTACAGCATGTGCTTCATTTTACGCCGATCGCTTGCAGGCCGGCGTCGGGGGCGGCTGCCGCTCCTATAATGGCGGCGACTTCACGATGCGCGCAATATGGATAACCCGGTGGTCAAGCTGGTGGCTCACTTGTCGGACTCGCCGGCGCCGTGCTGACGCATCGTCACTGAATGAATGCATGGGAGATATCATGGGCAACCGCTTGAGCAAGATCGCCACCCGTACGGGCGACGACGGCACCACCGGTCTCGGCGACGGCCGCCGTGTGCGCAAAGACAGTGCGCGCATTGCCGCAATCGGCGACGTCGACGAACTCAATTCGAATCTTGGCGTGTTGCTGTGCGAAACGCTGCCCGACACCGTGCGCGCGCCGCTGGTCGCGATTCAGCACGACCTGTTCGATCTTGGCGGTGAACTCTGCATTCCCGGCCATACGATGATTACCGACAAGCATCTCGGCCAACTCGACGACTGGCTCGCCGACTACAACGCGACCCTGCCGCCATTGAAGGAATTCATTCTGCCCGGCGGCTCGCGCGCGGCCGCGCTTGCACACGTATGCCGTACCGTGTGCCGGCGCGCCGAACGGTCGATCGTCGCGCTAGGTGAAAGCGAAGCGGTCAACGAGGCGCCGCGCCAGTATGTGAACCGGCTGTCTGACCTGCTGTTCGTGCTGGCGCGCGTGCTCAATCGCGCGGACGGCGGCAGCGACGTGCTCTGGCGGCACGATCGTAGCGCCGGCTAATATCGCGCTTCGGTCCGCTTAAGCGCGGCGGCAATCTGCCCGGCGTGGCGCGGATTCATATCGAAGCGTTCGATTCGGACGCGGTGCAGTGAAGCAGGACGCATGGCAAGCTGCGGATGAGAGCACACCGGGCTGCGCCATGCGCCTTACCCAACAGCCAGCGTGACCGGCTTGCCGATCCGGCTCATCATTTCGACCAGCGTATCGATAGTGAACTTGGTGGTCTTCTTGTTGACCACGTCTGACACGCGCGGGCGCGACACCATCAGAATCTCGGCTGCCTCGGCCTGCTTCAAATGGTGCTGTTCGATCCAGCTGGACAGCTCGGTCATCAGTTGCTCCTTGAGCAGCCGCGTGTCGTTGATCTGTTTTTGCGAGGCGGCGTGCAAGCGCTTCGCTTCTTCGGCGGAGAAGCCGAGTTCGAGAAACAGGTTTGCGCCGGGTTTTGTTACGTGACGGATTTTTGTGTCGATCGTCATTTGCTAAGTTTTCCTCTCATTGATGATGGCGCGATACCGCATTTCGGCAATCTTTCTATCCTGCGGTCCGAGCTTCTGCGTTTTCTTCTGGAAGCAATGCAGTACATACAAAGCTTCCACGAACTTGGTGACATACATCACGCGGAAAATACCGTCAGCCTCACGGATGCGAATCTCGCGTGTTCCGGCGCCGATCGAATCAAACGGCTTCCAATCGTCGGGGTCCAGACCTGCCTGAATCTTGCCAAGTTGAAATCCGGCCCGGCGACGCGGTTCTTCGGGAAAGGCGAGTAAATCGTGATAGCTGGAGCCCATCCAGTGAATTTCTTTTTCCTGCCCCATAGCCACCTTTCATGTACAAAATCTTATACGTAACACTCAGCCCGGTCAAGTCGTATCCGACCCGGCAACGAGTTGTTACGGTACAGAGGCGGCGCATGGAGCACCATTCGTCCGTTCGGCTAATAAAAAACCCGGCTGCATGAGCCGGGTTTTCGTTGAGCCAACTACATCGATCGCGCGGAGGCGCCTGGCGATTTTTTAGTTGCCGCTACCGCGCGCCACACGCCGTTGCTTGACCGCTTCGGCGAGACCTTCCAGCACGGCGACACTTTCGTCCCAGCCGATGCAGGCATCGGTGATGCTCTGACCGTACGTCAACGCGCAGCCTTCCTGCAGATCCTGGCGGCCTGCGACCAGATGCGATTCCACCATCACGCCGACAATCCGTTCGTCGCCCGAAGCAATCTGCCGGCCGATGTCCGCGCACACCGGAATCTGGTTCTCGTGCTTCTTCGAGCTGTTCGCGTGGCTCGCGTCGATCATCAGACGCGCGGCGAGACCGGCCTTGCCGATATCGGCGCATGCCGCATTGACGCTGTCCGCGTCGTAGTTCGGCGTCTTGCCGCCGCGCAGGATGATGTGGCAGTCCTCGTTGCCGGCCGTCGAGACGATCGCCGAGTGGCCGCCCTTGGTGACCGACAGGAAATGGTGCGGCTGCGAGGCGGCCTTGATCGCGTCGACGGCGATCTTGACGTTGCCGTCCGTGCCATTCTTGAAGCCGACCGGGCACGACAGCCCCGAAGCCAGTTCGCGGTGCACTTGCGATTCGGTCGTGCGTGCGCCGATTGCACCCCACGAGATCAGGTCGGCGATGTACTGCGGGCTGATCATGTCGAGGTATTCGGTGCCGGCCGGCAGGCCGAGTTCGTTGATACGCAGCAGCAGTTCGCGCGCGGTGCGCAGGCCGTCGTTGATCTTGAAGCTGTTGTCCATGTGCGGGTCGTTGATGAGACCCTTCCAGCCCACCGTCGTGCGCGGCTTTTCGAAGTACACGCGCATCACGATCTCGAGTTCACCGGCGAAGCGCTTGCGCTGTTCGACGAGACGCCCGGCGTATTCCATTGCCGCCTTCGTATCGTGAATCGAGCACGGTCCGATGATGACGATCAGACGGTCTTCCATGCCGTGCAGGATGCGATGCATCGCATTGCGCGAGTTGTAGATCACGTCGGACACCGTTTCGTCGCAAGCGAATTCGCGGATCAGGTGAGCGGGCGGCGTGAGTTCTTTCAATTCGCGGATGCGGACATCGTCGGTGTTGTGCGGGGGCATGTTTGTTCTCCTGAATCGGTCGTAGCGTGTTCGCACGGGCAACGAGGGCTGCGATCAGACGGCGATCAGGCAGCGATGCCACGGCGAACAACAATCAAAAAGATTTCAACGGCAAAAGTTTCAAAGGCGTGGGGCGAAAAAAAACCGCCAGGCTAGCTGGCGGTTTTCGTGAATTCTGGGTGTCTTGCGTGCACTAACACCCCTCTCGATCCGCCAGCGGTCTGAGATGCCAAAAAAAATAAAAGTAAAACTTGGCGGACATGGCGAAATAGGTCGCTGGTCAAAAAGGGTGAGTGACTTTATAACCCGGGCAAGCGGGGTTGGCAAGCTGCAAGGTGCAAAAATGCGGTAAATCCGCATACTTCGAGCGTTATGTGCACGAAGTATGCGTCTACATCCAAATCAGGCCGTGCCGCCGACCGTCATCTTGTCGATACGCAGCGTCGGCTGACCCACGCCGACCGGCACGCTCTGCCCTTCCTTGCCGCACACGCCGACGCCCGAATCGAGCTTCATGTCGTTGCCGATCATGCTGACGAATTTGAGCGATTCCGGGCCGCTGCCGATCAGCGTCGCACCCTTCACCGGGTACGTGACCTTGCCGTTTTCGATCATGTATGCCTCGGAGGCCGAGAACACGAACTTGCCGTTCGTGATGTCGACCTGGCCGCCGCCGAAGTTCACCGCGTACAAGCCGTTCTTCACGGATGCGATGATTTCCTGCGGGTCTTTGTCGCCGTTGAGCATGTACGTGTTGGTCATGCGCGGCATCGGCAGCGCGGCATACGATTCGCGGCGCGCGTTACCGGTGACCGGCATCTTCATCAGGCGTGCGTTCAGCGTGTCCTGGATGTAGCCCTTCAGGATGCCGTCTTCGATCAGCGTCGTGCACTGGGTCGGATTGCCTTCGTCGTCGATGTTCAGCGAGCCGCGGCGGTTCGGCAGCGTGCCGTCGTCGACCACGGTCACGCCCTTGGCCGCAACCTGCTCGCCGATTCGCCCCGCGAACGCCGACGATCCCTTGCGATTGAAGTCGCCTTCGAGGCCGTGGCCGATCGCTTCGTGCAGCAGCACGCCGGGCCAGCCCGGTCCGAGCACGACGGTCATCGCGCCGGCCGGAGCCGGGCGGGCGTCGAGGTTCACGAGCGCCGCATGCACGGCGTCGTCGACATAGCCCGACAGCACTTCGTCGGTAAAGTAACCGTAGTCGAAGCGGCCGCCACCGCCGCCGCTGCCGATTTCGCGGCGGCCGTTCTGCTCGGCGATCACCGTGACCGACACGCGCACGAGCGGACGGATATCAGCTGCAAAGCCGCCGTCGCTGCGCGCGACCAGCACCACGTCGTATTCGCCGGCGAGGCCCGCCATCACCTGCTGGATGCGCGGATCGCGGCCGCGCGCCATCTGTTCGATGCGCTCGAGCAGCTTGACCTTGGCGGTCGCGTCAAGCGAGTGCAGCGGATCGGCGGGCAGGTACAGATCGCGCCCGGCAATGCCGGTCAGCGATGTGGCCACCTTGATCTTCTGCTTGCCGCCGCCCGCCTTGGCAATCGAACGGGTGGCGAGCGCCGCCTGACGGATCGCTTCGGGCGACAGGTCGTCCGAATACGCGAAGGCCGTGCGGTCGCCCGACACGGCGCGCACGCCGACACCCTGGTCGATGCTGAAGCTGCCCGACTTCACGATGCCTTCTTCCAGACTCCACGCTTCGCTGCGCGTGTACTGGAAGTACAGGTCGGCGTAATCGATCTTGTGCGTGAAGATTTCGGCGAGCGTGCGGGTGAGCAGGGATTCGTCGAGACCGTAGGGCGTCAGGAGAATATCCTTGGCGGTGGCGAGATTACGGATACCGGGTTCGATGATGTTCATGCGAAGTATGTTCTGCTCGATACGAAGGATTCGGTTAGCGCTTCTATCACCCCTATATGAGTGACAGGCGCCGCACTTTCAATGTCAGGTAATACGTCAGCAGCTCAGCACGCGGTGACGCCAGGCGGGCAGGCTCTGCCGCACTTCGTCGATGCGCGCACGCTCGAGATTGCCGGCCACCACGCCGGTGCCTTCGTCGCGCACCGCGACGATTTCGCCCCACGGGTCGATCAGCATGCTATGGCCCCATGTCCGGCGGCCGTTTTCATGTTTGCCGCCTTGCGCGGCGGCCAGCACGTAACACTGGTTTTCGACCGCCCGGGCGCGAAGCAGCATTTCCCAATGCGCGCGGCCGGTGGTGTAAGTGAACGCCGACGGCACCACGATCAGCGCGCAGTCGCCCATGCGCCGGTACAGCTCCGGAAAGCGTAAATCGTAGCAGACCGACAGGCCGACCCGGCCGAACGGCGCCTCGAAGGTGCGAACTTCGCCTCCGGGGCAGATGGTGCGTGCCTCGTCGAACGATTCTTCACCCTTTTCGAAATTGAACAGATGGATCTTGTCGTAGCGCGCGGCCTCGTTGCCTTGCGGGTCGAACACCAGCGTGGTGTTCAGCACGCGTGCCGGTTCCTGCGACATCAACGGCAAGGTGCCGCCGATTACCCAGACCTTGTGGCGGCGCGCGGCGTCGGCGAGGAAGCGCTGGATCGGGCCGTCCTGGTAGGGCTCGCGCACGGCGAGCTTATCCGTGTCCTTGAAGCCCATGAAGCAGAAATACTCGGGCAGCAGGACCAGTTGCGCGCCGTCGGCGGCGGCTTCGGCGATCAGTCGTTCCGCTTCGGCCAGATTGCGTTCGCGATCCGGCGTGCTCACCATTTGCAGCGCGGCCACGCGGAACGCGCTTTCGGAAGATCCGCTGGACACCACGCTGGGCGAGGCAGCGGACGAAGCGGTGGACGAGGATGAAGAGACGTGTGTTTCGCTCATGAGCGTTTCGAAAAACTCCCGGCAAGGCGGCGGCGCGAACCGTGGGCGCCGCATACGTCGTTCAAGGCTGGCTGGGGACGGTGGGGCGGCACGGCGCTCTTCTGATCAAACACAGGATCGGGCTCAGTGCGCTTCCACGGTCGAAGCCGGAGCGTCCATCTTACCGCGATCGCTCTTCACCCGCTCGATGTGCGGTTTCGACCACGGGCCGGTAATCGCGTACTCGCGCGCAAACGCGGTGGAGACCGACTTGCTGAACGCCAGATCGGCCACCAGCGCGCCCAGCCCGAGCAGCGGATTGATTACGGTCGCGGCGATCACGGCAGCGCCGGCGCTGACGGTCGGCACGATCTGCACGTGCAGATCCTGGGTTTCCTGCGCCAGATCCACCGAGCCCTTCATCTCAGCGCGGGCCGGCGCCGTCACCATCTCGAAGTTCTCGGTGCGGCCAATGCCATTGTGGATCTCGCCCGTGCCGGTGACGTGCTCGAACGGCAGCCCCTCGCCGATCACGTCGCGGAAATTGAGCGTGGCGAAGCGCGCGAGGCTTTGCAGGCTGAGCACGCCCAGCAGCTTCGCGACGCCTGGGTCCACCTTGAGAATCTGCCCATGGCGCAGATCGACGGCCAGATTGCCGTTGAGCGTCGGATAGTCGATGGTGGTGGGGCCGCCGAGCCACACCACCTTGCCGGACAGCGTGCCGTTGCCGGCCTTGAGCGTGTGCGGCTGGCCGAAGCGCTCCAGCAGCGCGCCGGCGTCCTTGATGTCGAGCTTGAAATTGAACACGGTACGGCGCGGCGTGGCTTCGTCGGCGGTGTTGCTGAAGCCTGTCGACGTGCGCCAGTTCGCGGTGGCGGTCAACGTCGCGGCGGGGTTGGTGATGTCCAGCTTGTCGAGTTGCCAGACTGGCACACCGTCTTCTTCGAAGTTGTGCGCATCGACTTCGAGCCGGCCTATGTTGCGATCGCGCACGATCAACTCGTTGACCACCAGATCGATCGACGGCATGTTCTGCGCCGGCGCGGAAATGGCCCGGCCGAGCAGGTCTTTATCCGTGGCCGAGGGGATCACCACACGGGCAAAGCGTGCCTGCAGCGTGCCCGGCGATTCCTTGCTGGCGCCCGGCAGCCAGGAGACGTGGCCCGACACCTGGTTCGACGCGATATTGGCCTGCCATTTGCCGTCCGCATGCGACGCGCCGACGATCACGCTGTCCCAGTGCCGCTTGAGCAGTGTCAGCGTACCGATGTGCACCGCGAAGCGGCTCGGCAGGAATTGCGCGAGGGTCGGATTCGGCGTGGTCGGAGCGGCGGGCGCGGGAGTGGGCACGTCCTTGTTGCGCATCTGCGTGACGAGCGCGCGCCATGCATCGGCGTCGAACGCTTCCAGGTCGACGGCGGCGATCACGCCTTCGGACGGCATGTCGGCGGGCTTGTTGACGCCAATTGCGCCGCTCACGACCGTCGGCGGCGTTTTCGGCTGGTAGCGCAGCAGATAGGTGGCGGCGATCGGACCGAAGGTGAGATCGGCGCGTTCCAGGCCGGCTTCGCTTGCATCGGCGAAGGGGCTGATCGCGAAGTGCAGCGGCATCGGCGTGCCGACCGGTTTATTGAACGGCGCGGGGAAGTCGAGGGCGAGGCCGGTCAGATCGGAGTTCGCCGTGACTTCGGGCAACCGCTTTTTGGCGCCGCGAACGTTGAGCGAGTAGGGCGCGCTACCGCTCATGCGCGTCAGCACCTCGGCGGCCGGACCATGCAGATTGAGGCCGCGCGCGGCATCGACGGCGATATGGCCGCCGAGATCGAGTGCATACGTGCCGTCCTGCTTCAGACCGCCATTGGCGTGTACGTCGCCCCCCATGAACTGGCCGGAGAGCCGGTCGAGTTGTGCCGAATGTTCGGTGAAGTGCACCTTGCCGTTCAGTTGCGACAGCGGCGGCACGTTATCGACGGTCAGGCGATTGTTCTGGAAACCCACCGCGCCTTCCACGCCGATATGCGGCTTCGGCGTGCGCGGCACGGTCAGTTTGAGCGCCAGCGCGGCGGGCCCTTCGGCGCGCACTTTTTCGGTCTCATGCTTGGCCATGATGCCGAGCGAGCTTGCGTCGACGTAGTCGAGCATGTCGGCCAGCGGCCCACGGCCGTTGCCCGTAATGATGAGGTCCGATGCGCGGGTGCCGAGATCGTCGATCTTGCCGTTCACCTTGTTCAACGCGACCCGCTTGTAATGGGCGCGGTCGATATCGAAGCGCAGCTTGTTCTCTTTGAGTTCGAACACGCCGTCGATGCCATCCAGCGGCGGCCACACGTTCGGCGTGCCGTTCTTCATGTTGCGCGGCGGGTACGGCGAAGGGTCGAACTTGCCGCCCTTGAACGGCGCGACGATATGGAAAATCCCGGCCTCCGGGGCGCGCGAGTAGGGGAATTTGGTCAGATCGCCGTGTATTTCGATCGTCGCGCCGCGTGAGATGCCGGCTTGCAGCCCATGGCCCAGATAGATGCGCAGCTTTTCGCTGATGCTGGTCGGCAGATAGCGGACGATGCGCGTGACCTGCGCGCGCTGGAAGTCGGCCTTCAGATCGAGCGAGCCGCGCCCATGGCCTGGGTTGCTGTAGTCGGCGGTAGCGGTGGCGTCAGCGTCTGCGTTCGAGATGCCGAAGTCGGCCAGCTTGACTTTGAAGGCAGGGTGATTTTCGCCCGGCGCCTTGGGCGTGATGGTCCAGTCTGCCCGCCCATGCAGACGGTCGAGTGTCAGGCGCGGGTCGTCGAATACGCCTGGCAAGGTAATCGCGACGTTGGAGGTGTCGAGCGTCGCGGTGCCGTGTTTTTCGTCGGCATCGACGCTGCCCCATAGATTTTCGATGCCGGGAATGCCGGCGCGCGGGTGGTTCAGCGGGGTGAGTCCCGGCGGCGGTTCCTGCGCGGCGATGCTGATGCCCTGCAGATCGCCCTTGAAACGATAGCGCTCGATGGGCTCGGCGCCGCTCGGCCGGTGGTCGCTGCCCGCTTCGCCCGACTCGGGCTTGCCGCGTTCCACCTCGATCACATAGTTCGCCACCATGCCGCGTGGATTGAAGCGCACCAGATTGTTCAGCAGGAGGCGCGGCAAGGGCAGCGCGCGGCTGAATTCGGCGAGGATGCCCAAATCGGCGCGGTCGCCACTGACGCTGACGAGTTGGCCATGCTGCAGCGAGGCGGTCCGGAGGCGACCGTTCAGCGTGGTGAGCGCGAGGGTGCGGGTGAGTGGTGTGCCGTCGTCGAGCGGCGGCTGGCCGAGTTCGGCGTGCAAGTCGTTCAATTGCAGCGTGTAGTCGCCCTGGTTGACCGTGACGCGCCACGAGAAATTGGCGATGGGCACGTCCAGCTTGGGCTGGGTCGGGCGCACCCGCATCGAGACATTCGTACCGGCCAGTTGCCCGCTCGCTGACGTCATGCGGCCGTCGGCGAAATCGGCCCAGATGGCGTTGTCGATACGGCCGGCGAACGTCTCGATCGGAAAATTGATGTAGCGCGCGAGAGTCGGCAGATCGACCGGACCGGTCGACATATAGACCTGGCCGGCCCAGTTGATCGGCTTGCCGATCGCGGAGAGCCGGGCGTGTTTGAAATGCGTGCGGAAGTCGATCGGCCCGTGCAGGACATGGCCGTCGGCGGGCGCCTGCAACGCGAGCTGGTGATCGTAGCCGTCGTTGAGAATCGCAATCCGGATGTCGCGCAGGGCGAGTTCCGGCGCGTCATGTTCGGCATCGCGCCAGCGCAGCACGCCGCCGCGCACCACGATCGCCTGTTGGCGCAATAGCCATGTGGAGAGGGTGTCGTTGCCGCTGTGCCGGGTGGGCACCGGCACGCCCGCCACCGAAATCACGCCGTCGCTGCTGCGCGATACCAGCACATCGGGTTGATCGACGATCAGGCTGGACAGCGCGGGATGGAATTGCCAGAGCGACTTCCACGAAACGGTGGCGGTGGCATGGGGAATGGTCAGCGCCGCGTTGCCTTCAGCGTCGCGGATGACGATATTGGTGACGTCGAGGCCCGGCTGGAAGCCGCTCCAATGCGGCGCCAGCTTGCCGATGGTGAACTGGGCGTGCAGCTTTTCGGAGACCGTGGCCTCGATGCGCGGCCGGAACGCGTCGACGCGCGGCAGCACTACGTAACGCAGGCCGAGAAAGAGGCCCGTCGCGATGAAGTACAGGACCAGGGCGAGCGCCAGGACCACGTGAAAGGTCCGACGCAGCACGATGTGGTCGCTTCCGCTCACAGGCCGGACCTGCCCGGTTTCGTGCGGGTCGGCGGATTCGTTTCGCTCGGACATGCTGCGGCGGGTGGGCGTATGGTAGTTTTGCGAATTAACGACGAAATGTAACACACGGGAAAGCGTCGGCGGACCTCCGGCAAACCCTTTCTCCATGCCGTCTCCAGACCTGTGCGAGGCCATGGGGTCCGCATGGACCCGTGTGTTGCAGCGAACTGAACAATACTGACAAAGCAACGAGCGAGCCAGACCCCTGATGACCGACGCTACTCTCCTGAGTTCAAGCTATTCACATTACGCGGCGCGTGCCGCGGCGGCTCGTCCGCAAATCGTGCCGCAGGTGGCGGCGCTCGCGTCCGCACCGCTCACACGCGAACGGATCGATGCGCGGTTTGACGCGCTGTGCGCAGAAGCGGGTGGCGCGGGCGGTGGTCCTTTGAGTGAGGATGCACTCAAACGGGCTTTGCGCCAGTTGCGTACCGAGGTATTTTGCGCCGTGATGGAGCGCGACCTGGCGGGCGAGGCGGATGTCGCCGAAGTCACCGGCGCAATGACCGATCTGGCCGAGACGACGATCCAGCGTGCGCTCGCGGTCGTGTCCGCCGAACTCGAAACGCTCTATGGCGAACCGCGCGGACCGCAGGGCGAGCGGCTTGCGCTCGGCGTGGTCGGAATGGGCAAGCTGGGTGGGCGCGAGCTGAACGTGTCGTCGGATATCGATCTGATCTTCATTTATGAAGAGGACGGTGAGACCGCGGGCGGCCAGCGTTCACCGATCGCGACGCAGGACTTTTTTACGCGTCTGGGCAAGCGGTTGATCGGCGCATTGGCGGAGGTGACCGCCGACGGTTACGTGTTCCGGGTCGATATGCGCTTGCGGCCGAACGGCGATTCCGGGCCGCTTGTGTGCAGCCTTGGCATGCTCGAAGAGTATTTCTACGTGCAGGGCCGCGAGTGGGAGCGCTATGCGTGGATCAAGGGCCGGCTCGTATCCGAAGGCACGAGCGAGGCGGCTGTGCGGCTGCAGAAACAACTCGACGCGATCGTCACGCCGTTCGTCTATCGGCGCTATCTCGACTTCGGCGTGATCAGCGCGATTCGCGCGCTGCATTTGCAGATTCGCCAGGAAGCGCAGCGGCGCGCCTCGATGCGCCCCGACAAGGCTGACGACATCAAGCTGGGCCGTGGCGGCATCCGCGAAATCGAATTTAGCGCTCAGGTTTTTCAGCTGATCCGCGGCGGCCAGGATGCCGGCTTCCGGGTGCGGCCGACGCTCGCCGTCTTGCGGCACGCGGCCACGCACGGGCTGATCGATACCTCGGTCTGCGTGAAACTTTCGCAGGCGTACCGCTTCCTGCGCGAACTCGAGCACCGTCTGCAATACCGCAACGACGCGCAAACTCACGCAATGCCGGTCGATCCCGAGGAGCGTGTGGCGCTCGCGCAAGCCATGGGTTGTGACGACTATGCCGCACTGATGCTCAAGCTCGACGCGCACCGCGAGTTCGTCGAACAGCAGTTCGACCAGATTTTTGCCGACAAGGTGAGCGGCCGCGACGGCTGCGGCGCACCGGAAGACGGCGCGGCGGCGTGGGTCTGGAGCAGCGCGCTCGCCGACGACAGCGCAGACGACGCGCTTGGCGCGCGCCTGATCGAATTGGGCGTGCCCGAGCCGGGCGAGCTGCTGGCGCGGCTGCGTGCGGTATGGCAGTCGTCGCGTTACGCGGGGCTCGCCGAGCGCAGCCGTCAGCGCTTCGATATCGTCGCGCAGCGAGCGCTGGAAGCCGCGCGTACCTTGGAGCCGCCCGAACGGCGCGGCGATACGGTGGCGCGTTTCTTCGATCTGCTCGAAGCCGTGAGCCGGCGCGGCGCGTACCTTGCGCTGCTGACCGAATATCCGCAGGCGCTGCATCGGGTGCTGTCGGTGCTGGGTGGTTCGCGCTGGGCCGCCGGTTATCTGATTCGCCACCCGCAATTGCTCGACGAACTGCTCGACGACGAGGCGATGGACAGTCCGTTCGACTGGCCTGAATTCAAGCGCACGCTGCGCCTGCGTCTGGCCGCGGCGGATGGCGTGGAGCAACAGATGGATCTGCTGCGCCACGCCCATCAGGCCGAGGTGTTCCGCATCCTGCTGATCGATCTGGCCGGCAGGCTGAGCGTCGAGCATGTGAGCGACCGCCTGTCCGAACTCGCCGACGCCGTGCTCGACGTCACGCTCGAAGCGGTCTGGAAGCAACTGGCCAAGCGCCATCGCGAGGTGCCGAAGTTCGCAGTGATCGCATACGGCAAGCTCGGCGGCAAGGAGCTCGGCTACGCGTCCGACCTCGACGTCATCTTCCTCTACGACGATCCGGACGATGCCGCCGCCGACGTCTACGCCACCTACACCCGCCGCCTCATCACCTGGCTGACGACGGCGACCGGCGCGGGCACCTTGTTCGATGTCGACTTGCGGCTGCGGCCGAACGGCGAGTCGGGCCTGCTCGTCACCGATCTGGACGCGTTCCGCCGTTATCAACTACGCGAAGGCGATGCCGCCAACACGGCGTGGGTGTGGGAGCATCAGGCGCTGACCCGCGCGCGCTACTGCGCGGGCGACGCCGAAATCGGCGCGAAATTCGAGCAGATCCGCGAACAGGTGCTGACCACGCCGCGCGAGGCCGCGCCGCTCGCAAAGGAAATCGTCGAGATGCGCGAGCGCGTCGAGGCGGGGCATCCGAACCATACCGCGCTGTTCGACCTGAAGCACGATCGCGGCGGCATGGTCGATATCGAATTCACCGTGCAGTACTGGGTGCTGCTGCACGCGGCGAGCGATCCCGAACTGATCCGCAATACCGGTAACATCGCGCTGCTGCGTGAAGTGTCGCGCTTCGGCTTGATGAGCGAGGCGGAAGCGGAGACGGTCGGGGCGGCTTATCGGGTCTACCGGAAGCTGCAGCACCAGTTGCGGCTGGACGGCATGGAGAAGGCGCGGGTCGATCCGGCGCTGGTGGTGACTGAGCGTGAAGCGGTACTGGGGCTTTGGGAGCGGGTGTTTGGCTGAGTTGCGCTTTGCGCAACTCAGTAGGGGCAGGGACCGCCGCCGACCTTGCCTTGTGCTGGCAGGAGGCGGCCACGATGGTTTGCCGCCTGCGCTTCTAGGCTGCCAGCATTTCCTTCGCATGCTTGCGCGTCGTCGCGGTGATCTCCAGCCCGCCCAACATCCGCGCGACTTCTTCGACGCGACTCGCGCGGTCGAGCGAGGTCACGCTGCTGACCGTGCCGCCCTTGCCGTTGCCCGACTTCGCCACCTGGAAGTGGTGATCGCCACGCGCGGCAACTTGCGGCAAGTGCGTGACGCACAGCACCTGACGTGCTTGTCCCAGTTGATGCAGCAATCGTCCAACCACTTCGGCCACGCCGCCGCCGATCCCCGTGTCCACTTCGTCGAAGATCAGGGTGGGTGTCGGGCTCGCGGCGCTCGCAATGACAGCCAGGGCGAGACTGATCCGCGCCAGTTCGCCACCTGACGCGACCTTCGCGAGCGGCCGCAGCGGCACACCGGCATGACCGGCGACGCGAAATTCGACTTGCTCGAGCCCGTGCGCGCCGCCTTCCGGCAACGGCACCAGCGCCACTTCGAAGCTGCCGCCTTTCATCGACAATTCCTGCATGCCCGTGGTCACGGCTGCGCCCAGGGCCTTTCCGGCTTTGGCGCGCGCCTTCGAGAGCTTTTTCGCTTCGGCGAGGAAGGCTTCTTTGGCTTTGGCTTCGGCCGCGTGCAGGCTGTCGAGATCGGCTGCGGCGTCGAGCGCGGCCAGTTGCGCGCGACGCGCCTCGTGCTCTTCCGGCAGCGTCTCGGGTTGCAGGCGGAATTTGCGTGCGGTCGAGTGCAGCGCATCGAGACGCTTTTCGACCTGGGCGAGCCGGTCGGGATCCAGTTCGAGCTTCTGCGCGTAGTGGCTGAGCGAATAGGCCGCTTCCTGCAACTGGATTTCCGCCGGCTCCAGGGCGGCCAGCACGTCGTTCAGCGCCGGGTCGATTTCAGCGAGGTCGCGCACCTTCGACACGATCGAGGCGAGATGCGTGATCATCGCCTCGTCCGATTCGGAGAGCGCGCCGAGCGCCCCTTGCACGCCGTCGATCAGATTGGCCGAGTGCGACAGGCGCCGGTGTTCGGCGTTGACCTCTTCCCATTCGCCCGGTTGCGGCGACAGTTTGTCCAGTTCGGTGAGCTGCCAGGCGAGACGCTCGCGCTCCAGTTGCAGCTCGCGGTCGCGCGTTTGCGCATGCTCGACGGCCTGAACCTTTTCCCGCCACGACCGCCATGCACGCGTGACGGTTGCAGCGGTTTCCGTGAGGCCGGCGTGGGTGTCGAACAGTTCGCGTTGCGCGTCCGGACGCATCAGCAACTGGTGCGCATGCTGCCCGTGAATATCCACCAGCATCTCGCCGACTTCACGCAACTGCGCGAGCGTCGCCGCCGTGCCGTTGATGAACGCGCGCGAGCGGCCGGTCGCATCCACCACGCGACGCAGCATCACGGTGCCGCCGTGGTGATCGTCGTCGGCGGTTGCGCCGAGCGCCTGCTCGTCGAGCCATTGATCGACTTGCGCATGCGTCTCGAACTCCGCGGTGATGTCGGCACGGCTCTCGCCGGTGCGCACCACGTTCGCATCGGCGCGGGCGCCGAGCGCGAGGGCCAGTGCGTCGATCAGGATCGACTTGCCGGCGCCTGTTTCGCCTGAGAAAACGGTAAAGCCGCTGTCGAATTCGAGATCGAGCGCGGCGACGATGACGAAGTCGCGTATCGAGAGGTGGCGAAGCATGGAGGTCGTCTGATGAGCGTGATGGTCAGGGTTCGGCAGCGGCGGCGTTCGCGTTCCGGGAGACGACCTTCCGGGGGCCTTCCGAGAACCGGCCTTCCGGCGGCTGGCGTTTCGGGGGCAGGCCATCCGGGGGCCGGCGTTCCGTATTCCGGCGGTCCGGCCGCTCAGGGCTTGGGATCTTCTTCGTGCGACGGGTATTCGTTCCAGTGCAGCTTCTTGCGCAGCGTCGCGAAATGGCTGTAGCCGACCGGGTGCAGCATCGGCACCGTATGACGCGAGCGGCGCACCTCGATCGTGTCGGCCAATTCCAGCGAAGTGAACGACTGCATGTCGAAATTGACGTTTACTTCGCGGCCCGAGACGATCTGGATGCTCACCTTCGAGTCGTCCGGCAGCACGATGGGCCGGTTCGACAGCGCGTGCGGCGCGATCGGCACCAGCACGATGCCTTGCAATTGCGGATGCAGGATCGGCCCCTGCGACGACAGTGCATAGGCGGTCGAACCCGTGGGCGTGGCGACGATCAGGCCGTCCGAGCGCTGGTTGTACATGAAGCGCCCGTCCACCGAGACATGCAGCTCCGCCATCCCCGAGAAACCGCTACGGTTGACCACCACGTCGTTGAAGGCAAGGGCGTGATAGATCGGCGTGCCGTCGCGCATGATGCGCGCTTCGAGCAGCATGCGTTCTTCGCGCTCGAAGTTGCCGGCGAGCATTTGCGGCACGATCTCGCGCATGTCGGAGATCGGAATGTCGGTAATGAAGCCGAGCCGCCCGTGGTTGATGCCGATCAGCGGCGTGCGATAGGGCGCAAGCTGACGGCCAATGCCTAGCATCGTGCCGTCGCCGCCTAGCACAATGGCAACGTCGGCGCGCGCGCCGATCTCGGCGGGACGCAGCGCCGGATAGTCGGTGACGCCGATTTCGGCGGCGGTGTCGGCTTCGAATACGACCTCGAAGCCGCGCCTCGCGATGCACGAGGCGAGCGCGGTTAGCGGCTCGCCAATGCCCGGCGTATTGTTGCGCCCGACGAGCGCGACGGTCTTGAACTGGCTGGTCACTTGCATGCCGGCATTACACCATAGGTAGGGCCTGAAAAGAACCGCAGGCAGACCCGGTAGCAGGCCGGCGCAAGTGCGCTGGCAGCGTATTGGGCGATTATCGTTAGAATGGTGAAACCTTGATGACATGCGCGCCGGCTGGAGTCCGGCGGCGTGCCGCCAGCGGACCCGGCACAATGGTGGCCGGCGAGCCGCAGGGCATGAGCCTGGGCGACACGCCGGCGATGACGCTGGACCCAGCGCCAGTCAAGGCGCCGCACAGAATAACAGGCTTCACTCCGCCAACCGGCGGTGCGATAGCCAGAGGTTGGCGCCGTTAGCGCTCGCTGTAGTCGTTTCATTGAGCTAAAATTTTCCGTCATGCTAGATCCCCGCGCACAGACCCTCCTCAAAACGCTGATCGAGCGCTACATCGCCGAAGGTCAGCCGGTCGGCTCGCGCACGTTGTCACGCTATTCCGGCCTCGAACTGAGCCCGGCAACGATCCGCAACGTGATGTCCGATCTCGAGGACCTGGGGCTCGTGATCAGTCCGCATACTTCGGCGGGCCGGATTCCCACGCCGCGCGGCTACCGGCTGTTCGTCGACACCATGCTGACGGTGGAATCCGCCGCCGACGAAGAAGCGGTGATGCGCACCGTCAAAACCACGCTGCAGGCCGGCGAGCCGCAGAAAATCGTCGCCGCGGCGGCCAGCGTGCTGTCCAATCTGTCGCAGTTCGCCGGTGTGGTGCTCACGCCGCGGCGCAGCCACGTGTTCAAGCAGATCGAATTCATGCGCCTGTCGGACAAGCGCATCCTGCTGATCATCGTGACGCCCGAGGGCGACGTGCAGAACCGCATCATGGCAACCCAGCGCGACTTTTCTCCGTCGCAACTGGTGGAAGCCTCCAATTACATCAACGCGCACTTCGCGGGCCTTTCGTTCGACGACGTGCGCCGCCGGCTGCGCGAAGAAATCGACGAATTGCGCGGCGACATGACTACGCTGATGCACGCCGCGGTCACAGCCAGCACGGACGAATCCGATACCGGCGAGACCGTGCTGATTTCCGGCGAGCGCAACCTGCTCGAAGTCGCCGACCTGTCGTCGGACATGGCGCGCTTGCGCAAGCTGTTCGATGTGTTCGACCAAAAGACCAGTCTCCTTCAATTGCTCGACGTGTCGAGCCACGCCGCGGGCGTGCAGATTTTCATTGGCGGCGAGTCGAATCTCGTGCCGATCGAGGAAATGAGCGTCGTCACCGCGCCTTATGAGGTGAACGGCAAGATCGTCGGCACGCTCGGCGTAATCGGGCCGACCCGCATGGCCTACAACCGCGTGATTCCGATTGTCGACATCACCGCGCGGTTGCTTTCCCTGACGCTCAGTCAGCAGTAAGCGGCGGTATCTGCCGGCAGCGGCACCTCTTGCTGCACATGATGCGTGACGGCGCGCGGCTTGCCAATTGGCCGAATGGCCAGGGGTCCCTGGCGGACCTTGCAATGGACCGCGCCGCTATAATGAATTCCACCTGAACCGACTCTCCGCCCAAAGCGGTTACTCCTGCTGCCTATGCGCTTCGACCTCGAGCGGCCATCGCAGAACGCCACGTCACACCGTGTCGCCGTGTTGCTGATCAATCTCGGCACGCCCGACGCGCCGACGCCGCGTGCGGTCCGGCGCTATCTTGCGCAGTTCCTGTCCGATCCTCGCGTGGTCGAAATTCCGGCGCTGCTCTGGCAGGTGATCCTGCGCGTGTTGATTTTGCCGTTCCGGAGCCCCGCGTCAGCGAAGAAGTACGCGGCTGTGTGGATGCCGGAAGGCTCGCCGCTGCGCGTCTTCACGGAGAAGCAGGTGGAAGGGTTGCGTCATCTGCTGCAATTGAACGATTACACGGTGCTGGTCGACTACGCGATGCGCTACGGCACGCCCGGCATTCCGGCCATGCTGAACCAGCTCAAGCTGGCGGGGGCGGAGCGCGTGCTGCTGGTGCCCATGTATCCGCAATACTCGTCGTCGACCACGGCCACGGCTTTCGACGACGCCTTTTCAGCCCTCAAGCGCATGCGCAATCAGCCGGAAATTCGCACGGTGCGGCAGTACGCCGATCATCCGGCGTATATCGCCGCGCTCGCCGCTCAGGTGCACCATTACTGGCATCAGCACGGCCGGCCGGACTTCGCGGCGGGCGACAAGCTGGTGCTGAGTTTTCACGGCGTGCCCAAACGCACAATGGATCTTGGCGATCCGTACCACGAGCAATGCCAGCAGACCGGCGCGCTGTTGACACAGGCGTTGGGATTGACGCAGGTGGAATGCCGTATCACGTTTCAGTCGCGCTTCGGCAAGGCCGAGTGGCTGCAGCCGTACACCGCGCCTACGCTGAAGGAATTGGGCTCGGCGGGCGTTCGGCGTGCCGACGTGTTCTGTCCGGGCTTTACCGCCGACTGCCTTGAAACGATTGAAGAAATCGGCATGGAAGTACGCGACGAGTTTCTGCAGGCGGGCGGCAAGGAGTTCCATCGGATTCCCTGCGTGAACGCCTCGCAACCGTGGATCGCCGCGCTCGGCGAAATCGTCGCGCAGAATCTGCAGGGCTGGCCCGTGCAAGCGGTGCCAGTGCCGCACACGACTGGAGCTTGAGCAGGCTCATGAATTACAGGATTTCAACCGAACCGGGCGCGAAGCTGCGCATCGACAAATGGCTTTGGGCGGCGCGCTTCTTCAAGACCCGCTCGCTCGCGGCGGATGCCGTCGACAAAGGGCACGTGCGCATTGGCGGCGCGAATGTCAAGCCGGCCAAGGATGTGCGCGTCGGCGACCTGGTCGAGATCGAGATCGAGCGGATTGTCTGGCAGGTGGAAGTGCTGGGCGTATGCGACGTGCGTGGCCCGGCCAGCGTCGCGCAGACCCTTTATGGAGAAACCGAAGAGAGCAAAGTGAAGCGGCAGGTCGAGCAGGAGCGGCGCAAGACATACCGCGAACCGGCCGCCGCTTTGCACGGCAGGCCGACCAAGCGCGACCGGCGCACTATCGACAAACTTTCAGGTGGGGATTGAACAATTGTTCCATCGTCGCGTGCACACCGCCGTATTCGGTGGTGTGATCGTTGACGGCCCCGGACATGCAGATGGTCGTGGTGCCCGCGATCAGTACCAATGCGACCACCGATATTGCAAAGGTCAGTTTCACGGTACTCCCCTTGGGAAGATTCAGGACGGAAACAGGCGAATCAGGTGGATTGAAAAATGTCGGTAAGGCTTACGTTAGATTAGGGTTAACGTGTCTTTTCCGACGCTTTATTGGAGCATAGGCCACTTGTCGGGCGCACTCAATCTCAATCTCAATCTGATTGCGACGCAATAAGGGTTGTAACCGGGCATTTCTGCCGGCCGCTCACGGTGTGAAAAGTTCCGCGAGAGGCGCTTGAATTGGGTCTTTCCGGCCCCATCTGCCGTTTCGATACGCGTTAACGTACCAAGTTGTCTGTCGCAATTTTGCAACGCACAAATTGCGGCCGCTTTGACGCGTTGCCGCCACCGATAGCTTTAACTTTTTAACGACTTTCAGCGACATGGAAAACACGCAAGAGAACCCGACGAGCCAGAATCCCACGCCCGCCGACGAAACCGCGCGCCAGGCCGCCGAGGCTGCGGCATCCCAGCAGGACGCGGCTGCAAACGCAGCGCCTGAAGCGCCGGCAACCGGCGCGGAAGCCGCATTGGCCGAAGCCGCGGCGAAGCTTGCCGAAATGCAGGAAAACTTCCTGCGTGCGAAGGCGGAGACAGAGAACGTGCGCCGCCGCGCTCAGGAAGATGTCGCCAAGGCCCACAAGTTCGCGATCGAAAGCTTCGCTGAGCATCTGCTGCCGGTGGTCGATAGCCTCGAAGCCGCAGTTGCGCACTCGTCCGACGACCTGCAAAAAGTCCGCGAAGGCGTCGAACTCACGCTGCGCCAGCTCTCCGGCGCGCTGGAGAAAGGTCGCGTCGTCGCCTTGAACCCGGTTGGCGAGAAGTTCGATCCGCACCGTCATCAGGCTATTTCGATGGTGCCGGCCGATCAGGAACCGAACACCGTCGTCGCTGTGCTGCAAAAAGGCTTCGTGATCGCCGACCGCGTGCTGCGTCCGGCCCTCGTGACCGTCGCCGCGCCGAAGTAAGCAGCCCATGCTGCGGCACGGGCCGCAGCAGAAGCCGTTTGTCAGCCAGTCAGCCAGTCCGCCTGACACGTGCCGTCATAGCCGATATTCCCGTCGTCGCCGCCGCGGTCATGCTTTGCAGCGTGACCCATCTTTCTTTTACCGAGGCAAGCGGCTCGATCGGGTAACCGGCGTGCACCGTCTCGGGCAGTCCGCGGCTGCGACTGTGGCCGTGTGAGGCAACGCAGGACAAGATTCGTGCAGCCACGGTGGCCGGCAGCACGGCAGATGGTGAAAAAAGCGGCAAAAGTTCGGCCGATTGAAAAAATTAAAGACCGCATCGCAAAAGAGGTCTTGAAAACGATGCGGACGCACTTATGTTGAGTGCAGGCAGGAATTCAGAGCGGATCGCCGTACCGCCAGATGGGCAAAAACGGCGATTCCCGCAGCGATCAAAGTCAGGAGATTAGTAAAAATGGGCAAAATCATCGGTATCGACCTTGGCACGACCAACTCGTGCGTGGCGATCATGGAAGGCAATTCGGTCAAAGTGATCGAGAATTCGGAAGGCGCGCGCACCACGCCGTCGATCATCGCTTACATGGAAGACGGCGAGATTCTGGTCGGCGCGCCTGCGAAGCGTCAGTCGGTTACGAACCCGAAGAACACGCTGTACGCGGTTAAGCGCCTGATCGGCCGCCGCTTCGAAGAAAAAGAAGTGCAGAAAGACATCGCGCTGATGCCGTACAAGATCATGAAGGCCGATAACGGCGATGCATGGATCGAAGTGCGCGATCAGAAGCTCGCGCCGCCGCAAATCTCGGCGGAAACGCTGCGCAAGATGAAGAAGACCGCTGAAGACTACCTCGGCGAGCCGGTCACCGAAGCTGTGATTACGGTTCCCGCGTACTTCAACGACAGCCAGCGCCAGGCGACCAAAGACGCAGGCCGCATCGCCGGTCTGGAAGTGAAGCGGATCATCAACGAACCGACCGCGGCTGCTTTGGCGTTTGGTCTGGACAAGGCCGAAAAGGGCGACCGCAAGATCGCGGTGTATGACCTGGGCGGCGGTACGTTCGACGTGTCGATCATCGAAATCGCCGACGTTGACGGCGAAATGCAGTTCGAAGTGCTGTCCACGAACGGCGATACGTTCCTCGGCGGTGAAGACTTCGACCAGCGCATCATCGATTACATCATCGGCGAGTTCAAGAAGGAACAAGGCGTCGACCTGTCGAAAGACGTGCTCGCGCTGCAACGCCTGAAGGAATCGGCTGAAAAGGCGAAGATCGAACTGTCGTCGAGCCAGCAAACTGAAATCAACCTGCCGTACATCACGGCCGACGCCTCGGGTCCGAAGCATTTGAACCTGAAGATCACGCGCGCCAAGCTGGAAGCACTGGTTGAAGAACTGATCGAACGCACGATCGAACCTTGCCGCATGGCGATCAAGGATGCAGGCGTGAAGGTCGGCGAAATCGACGACGTGATTCTGGTCGGCGGTATGACCCGCATGCCGAAGGTGCAGGAAAAGGTTAAGGAATTCTTCGGCAAGGATCCGCGCCGTGACGTGAACCCGGACGAAGCCGTCGCCGTTGGCGCCGCGATTCAAGGTCAGGTTCTGTCGGGCGACCGCACGGACGTTCTGCTGCTCGACGTGACCCCGCTGTCGCTCGGCATCGAAACGCTCGGCGGCGTGATGACGAAGATGATCAACAAGAACACCACGATCCCGACCAAGCACGCACAGGTCTACTCGACGGCTGACGACAATCAGGGCGCCGTGACGATCAAGGTGTTCCAGGGTGAACGCGAAATGGCGGCGGGCAACAAGCTGCTGGGCGAGTTCAACCTCGAAGGCATTCCGCCGGCACCGCGCGGCACGCCGCAGATCGAAGTGAGCTTCGACATCGACGCGAACGGCATTCTGCACGTCGGCGCGAAAGACAAGGCGACCGGCAAGGAAAACCGCATCACGATCAAGGCGAACTCGGGTCTGTCCGAAGCCGAAATCGAGAAGATGGTGAAGGACGCCGAAGCGAACGCTGAAGAAGATCACAAGCTGCGTGAATTGGCCGACGCCCGCAACCAGGGTGACGCGCTGGTCCACAGCACGAAGAAGGCGCTCACCGAATACGGCGACAAGCTGGACGCCGGCGAGAAGGAAGCGATCGAAACCGCGCTGAAGGACCTCGAAGAAACGCTGAAGAGCGGTTCGAGCGACAAGGCCGCGATCGAAGCCAAGATCGAAGCCGTGGCCACCGCCTCGCAGAAGATGGGCGAGAAGATGTACGCCGACATGCAGGCTGCGCAAGGTGCCGAAGCTGCGGCAGCGGGCGCGGCAGGTGCGGGCGCATCGGCGGGTGGCGCAAGCCAGCAGCAGGACGACGTGGTCGACGCCGAGTTCAAGGAAGTGAAGAAAGACTAAAGCCGGGTCGCAATCTGACCGTAAAGCCGCACACAGCGATGTGTGCGGCCTGGCTGCAAAACGGTTTGCTCCCGTCCGGGTGCATGAACCTGCAAAGCGGTTATCGCGCCTGGTGAGCCTTTTTGGGCTCTCCGGGCACATTTGTTTTATGGAGGGCGTTGTTTGAGCCGCGTAAAAACGGTGTGAACAGCGGCCGGACGAGTCGCAAGACTCCAGCATTCAAGAGGAGCCACCGCGTCGCATTGCGCGAGTGGCGTTGAACCGATATGGCGAAACGGGATTACTACGAGGTTCTGGGCGTCGCAAAGAACGCGAGCGACGACGAAATCAAGAAGGCTTATCGCAAGCTTGCGATGAAGCACCACCCCGACCGCAATCCGGGCAACAAGGATGCGGAAGAGCATTTCAAAGAGGTGAAGGAAGCCTATGAAATGCTCTCGGACTCGCAAAAGCGTGCCGCGTACGATCAGTACGGCCACGCGGGCGTCGATCCGAACATGGGCGGAGCCGGTGCGCAAGGTTTCGGCGGTTTTGCCGATGCGTTCGGCGATATTTTCGGCGACATCTTCGGCCAGGCGGCCGGCGGCGCCGCGCGCGGCGGTGGTGGCCGTGCCGGTCCGCAGGTGTATCGCGGCGCCGATTTGCGCTACAGCATGGAAATCACGCTGGAACAGGCCGCGCACGGTTACGACACGCAGATTCGCGTGCCGAGCTGGGTGTCGTGCGAAATCTGTCACGGCTCGGGCGCGAAGCCCGGCACCAAGCCGGAAACCTGCCCGACCTGTAGCGGTTCGGGTTCGGTGCGGATGTCGCAGGGTTTCTTCAGCATCCAGCAGACTTGCCCGAAGTGCCATGGCACCGGCACCTATATCCCTGAACCGTGCGGCCACTGCCACGGCGCGGGCAAGGTGAAGGAAACCAAGACGCTGGAAGTGAAGATTCCGGCAGGTATCGACGACGGCATGCGCATCCGCTCGGCCGGCAACGGTGAGCCTGGCATCAACGGTGGTCCGTCGGGTGATCTGTACGTCGAGATTCACATCAAGCAGCACTCGGTGTTCGAGCGCGACGGCGACGACCTGCACTGCCAGATGCCGATTCCGTTTACCACGGCGGCACTCGGCGGCGAAATCGAAGTGCCGACCCTCGCGGGCCGCGCGAGCTTCACGGTGCCGGAAGGTACACAATCGGGCAAGACGTTCCGTCTGCGTGGCAAGGGTATCAAGGGGCTGCGTTCGAGCATTGCCGGCGATCTGTACGTGCACGTGCAAGTCGAAACGCCGGTCAAACTCACCGAATCGCAGCGCGAGTTGCTGCAGCAATTCGAGAAGGCACTTGTGGAAGGCGGCGCGCGGCATAGCCCGCAGAGCAAGAGCTGGTTCGATCGGGTGAAGAGCTTCTTCGATTAATAGCGGTTTGATGTGGCGGTAAGCATGACGGCAGATGAGCGCGGCGCAGTGTTCGCGTTGCTCGACGACTGCGACGCGACGGCGGCGCGCCGTTCGAGTCGTCTGTACACGGGTTTTATGCATGAACGGGTTTGTGCGGACGCCGCGCAACTTGAGGTCGTGTGTGAGACCGTGGCCGCGGACACACGGCGTGGTTTGCATGCCGTCGTGCTCGCCGACTATGAGTTTGGCCGGCATCTTCTGGACAGCGGCCTTTCTCACGAGGCATTGAAAGAAACGCAGCGTGGCGATGCCACGCTGCGTTTTTTATTGTTCGAACGTTGCGAGAAGTTGTCGCGCGACGAGGTCGACGCGTGGCTCATGACGCGCGACGGCGGAGCGGCTGAGGCATCGGTGGCGGGTACGGCAAACGTGCGTGCGAGCGTCGATCCACAGCAATTCAACAAGGCGATCGATGCGATCCATGCCGCCCTCCGCGCGGGCGATTCTTATCAGGTGAACTACACGTACCGGCTTGGTTTTGACGTATTTGGCTCGCCGACCGCGTTTTATCGGCGGCTGCGCGCGCGTCAGCCGGTGCCATACGGCGCGTTGATTGCGTTGCCGGGCGGCGAGTGGGTGCTCTCGTGCTCGCCGGAGTTGTTCGTCGAGAAGGAAGGCGAGCTATTGCGCGCCCGTCCGATGAAAGGCACGGCGCCTCGGTCGGAAGATCCTGACGCGGATCGCGCTGCGGCTGACTTCCTCGCCAACGACCCGAAGAATCGCGCCGAAAACGTGATGATCGTCGACCTGTTGCGCAACGATCTGTCGCGCGTGGCGCAGACTGGGTCGGTGAATGTGCCGGCGCTGTTTTCGGTCGAGCCGTATGCGTCGGTTTGGCAGATGACGTCGAGCGTGCATGCGACGTTGCGCGCCGGCACGTCTTTCGCCGAGATCCTGCGCGCGCTGTTTCCATGCGGCTCGATTACCGGTGCGCCGAAGCATCGCACGATGCAATTGATCGAGGCGCTCGAAAGCACACCGCGTGGACTTTACACGGGCGCGATCGGCTGGCTCGACGCGCCCTTGAGCACAGCAAGCAACACAAGCAACACAAGCAACACAAGCAACACAAGCAACACAAGCAACACCGGCACCACCGGCACCACCGGCAACACCGCTTGTGGCGACTTCTGCCTGTCCGTCGCGATTCGAACCTTGACCTTAACCCCGGCCGCGCAACCGGGTGAGTTGCATGGCAAGATGGGCGTCGGCGCGGGCATCGTGCTCGACAGCGTCGCCACCGACGAATATGCGGAATGCCAATTGAAGGCCAGCTTTCTAACCGGCGCTGAGCCTGGCTTCGAGCTTTTCGAAACGATGTATGCGACGCGGGAAGAGGGCGTGCGGCATCTGTCGCGACATTTCGCGCGGCTTTCGGCGAGCGCCGCAACGCTGGGTTTCAAACTCGACGACGAAAACGAAATTCGCACGCAAATCGCGGAGAAATGTGCGGCATTGCCGACGCAAACCCCGCACCGTCTGCGCCTCGCATTGAGCAAAAACGGCACGGCCCACATAACGGCGGCAGTGCTGACGCCGCTGGCCGACTCGACGGTCGGCGTGCTGCTCGGACCGGATCATGATTTTCCCGCGACGGACGCCAATGATCCGCTGCTGCGCCACAAAACCACGCGCCGCGCCGAATACGATCGCGGTTGGCGCGAAGCCGAAGCGAAGGGCGCATTCGATACGCTGTTCTTCAACGAGCACGGCGAGTTGACCGAAGGTGGCCGGTCGAACGTGTTTGTGAAGCTGGCGGGGCGGTGGTGGACGCCGCCACTAGAATCGGGCGTGCTGCCCGGGATCATGCGCGGGGTGTTGCTGGAGGATGCCGGTCTTCACGCGACTGAGCGCGTGCTGACTCGCGCCGATGTGCGGAATGCCGAAGCGCTTGTGGTGTGCAACGCACTGCGAGGGGCGGTGAAAGCGCGCGTGCTGGGCTAAGACTAAGAGGCGATTGCCGCAAGGCAAAGGTGCCTAACAAGGACCCCACGCTGCCTGCTTCGGATATCACATACCGCCCGACCGCTCAACGAACGGCTCAACCGTGGCGAACAATAGTAAGTAGGCCATCCAACTTCGGATACCGCATGCCGCCACAGCCGCCGACAACGAGCCACTCAACCATGGCGAACATGCAATAAGCGAGCGATCCACCCAGGCAGTCGTGCGTGCCAGCTGGATTCCCACACATCGTGCGGCGCGGTGGCGTGGTTGCGGATTTCCGCTACGTCGATCAGGCAAAAGGGGCTCATGGTCATCTCTCTTCGTCTCGCGGCAGCGCCGCGTTAATGGGTAGACGAAGATAGACGACCACGTTTTCAGACGATATCGGACGGGTCCCAAACAGGCGCGACCGCAACCGCCCCCGACCGAGGTAGCCCGTGATCCGACCGCGTGATCAGAACGTGTGCTCAGGCCCCGGGAATGAGCCGTCCTTCACGGCACGCACATACGCTTCCACCGCAGCCTGGATGTTCGCCTGCCCCTGCATGAAATCTTTCACAAAGCGCGGCCGCTTGCCGGGGAAAATCCCCAGCATGTCGTGCAACACCAGCACCTGACCCGAGCAATCCGGACCCGCGCCGATGCCAATCGTCGGAATCCGCAACTGCTTCGTGACTTCGCTGCCGAGCAGCGTCGGAACCGCCTCTATCACGACCAATTGGGCGCCCGCATTCTGCACGGCGAGTGCGTCGCGCAGCATCTGGCTCGCGCCGGCGTCGGTCTTGCCCTGCACCTTGAAGCCGCCGAACGCATGCACCGATTGCGGCGTCAAACCGATGTGCGCACACACCGGAATCGAGCGTTCGACCAGAAAGCGCACCGTCTCCGCGAGCCACTCGCCACCCTCGAGTTTCACCATCTGCGCGCCGGCGCGCATGAGTTCCACGGAGCTCCTGAAGGCGTCTTCCGGCGTGCCGTACGTCCCGAACGGTAAATCGGCGACCACCAGCGCCGAAGGCTGCGCCCGCGCGACGCTCGCCGTGTGATATGCGATGTCGGTGAGCGTGACCGGCAGCGTGGTCGTCTGGCCTTGCAGCACATTGCCGAGCGAGTCGCCGATCAACAGCACGTCGACGCCCGAGCGATCCAGCAACGCGGCGAAGCTCGCGTCGTAACAGGTCAGCATGGTGATCTTTTCGCCAGCGTCGCGCATCGCCTGCAGTTTCGGCACGGTGATGGCGCTCCGACTCGCTTCCTGCAAATAGGTCATGGGGAAATCCGTTGGAAAAAGGAGGGGCGCGCCGCTTAAAGCGACGTGCCTTTGACAAAGAATTCCTTGCGGCCGCGCATGGTTTCGATGCGTTCGGCGAGTAGCGCAAGGTCCGCGTCCGAGTCGAGCGGATTCAGGTGTTCAGCGTTGACCGTCAGCACGGGCGTGCGGTCGTAATGATAGAAAAACTCGTTGTAGGCGTCGCAGAGCGCGTGCAGATACGCATCGGAAATCTGCAGTTCCATGGGCACCGCGCGTTTCTGGATGCGTGCGAACAGCACTTCGGGACTGGCCTGCAGATAAACCACGAAATCCGGTGCCGGCGCGCTCACGTCGAGTCGCGCGGCGAGCGCGCGATAGAGCTGCCACTCGTCTTCCTGCAACGTCAGACGCGCGAAAATCTCGTTCTTCTGCGTCATGAAATCAGCGATCAGCGGTGTGCCGGCCACATGCGCGGCCACCACGTCTTGCGCCTGCTGCGCGCGCTGCAAGGCGAAGTGCAATTGCGCGGGCAGCGCATAACGCGCGGTGTCGCGATAAAAGCGCTCGAGAAAGGGATTGTCCTGGGGCCGCTCGAACAGTTCCTGCATCGACCAGCGCTGGGCGAGCCGCCGCGCGAGTGAGGTCTTGCCGACGCCGATCGGCCCTTCGATCGCGAGATAGCCAAAGGGCGGCCGGAGTTGCGGCGCGGTGACGGTGAGCGGCGGCGAATTCATTCGCAACGGCCCTTGTCCCCAGCAGGGGCGCCGGCAGTCAATGCATTGAGCATCGGGCACTGGCACGGGCCCTTCACCTTTTCGATGCGTTGATCGCTCACGCTAACCAGCAGCGCCTCGGCGCGGCCGTGTTGCGGGATGATCAGTGCTGGATCGATCTCGACGAGCGGCACCAGTGCAAAGGCGCGTTCGATCAAACGCGGATGCGGCACGATCAGATCGGCTTCGTCGATCGATTGATCGCCGTAGAGCAGGATGTCCAGATCGAGCGTGCGCGGGGCGTTGCGAAACGGCCGTTCACGGCCGAACTGATGCTCGATCTTGTGGCACAGCGCGAGCAGATGCCGCACGGGGAGCGTCGTTTCAACCTTCACGACGCAGTTGAAATAGTCGTCACCGCCCGCGTCGATCGGGGCAGTGCGATAGAGGCTCGACTTGGCGAGCACGGAGATGGTGTGCTGTTGTGCCAGGCACACCACCGCGTCTTTCAGGGTCTGGCGCGCGTCCCCGAGATTCGCGCCGAGGCCGAGATAGGCAACCGTCATGGCATAACTTCCTGCAACTATCGTTCGACGGCAACAGCCAACGCTGTGTCAGTCTTCGTGCGGGCCGTCATGACCCGCATCGCTGGCTGTGCGTTCGGCTTGCGTGCCGCCCTCCATTCCGTCGCCCGGTTTGCGGCTCCTCGCGCCACTGCTGCGCCGCCGTCGTTTTCTGGGGCTTCGGTCCTTCCCGCCTTGCGTGAGCAAAGTTTCACGCGCAGCGACGTCTCCTTCTATGAACTCCGTCCACCACGCTCCGACCGACTCATCGAGTTCGCCCGATTCGCAGCGCAACAGGAGGAAATCATACCCCGCTCTAAATCTTTGGTGTTCCAGCAGCTTCAGCGCGCTTCTGCCCGAGCGTTTCTCGAGGCGCAGTTGCAGCCCCCAGATCTCGCGCATATCCGACGAAAAGCGCTTGTGGATCGCGAGCTTCTCCGTTTGCATGTCGAGGACCTCGTCCATCGCGCGATGCAGGGCCGGCACCGGATATTCGCCGTTCGCTTCAAATTGTTGCCAACGGGTTTGTACGTCGTGCCACAGCAGCGTCGCGAACAGGAAGCCCGGCGACACCGGCTTGCCGGCGCGCACGCGAGCGTCCGTGTTGGAGAGCGCGAGCGTGATGAATTTCTCGCCGATCGGCTGTTCCAGCACCACGTCGAGCAGGGGCAGCAGACCGTGATGCAAGCCTTCCTGGCGCAGACGCTTCAAGCAGGCGAGCGCGTGGCCCGACAGCATCAGCTTGAGCATCTCGTCGAATAGACGCGCGGCCGGCACGTTGTTGATCAGATCGGCCATTTTGGCGATCGGTGCGCGGGTTGTGTCCTCGATCTCGAAATCGAGCTTGGCGGCAAAACGCACCACGCGCAGCATGCGCACCGGATCCTCGCGATAACGCGTGGCCGGGTCGCCAATCATGCGCAACAGACGTGCGCGCATGTCGGCCATGCCGTTGTGATAGTCCAGCACGGTTTGCGTGGCCGGATCGTAGTACATCGCGTTGATCGTGAAGTCGCGGCGCGTGGCGTCTTCGTGCTGCTCGCCCCAGACGTTGTCGCGCAGCACGCGGCCGCTGGCGTCCACCGCATGCGTGCGGCGGTCGAGCTCGTCGCGCTTGAGGCGACGCGGCGGTGCTGCGTCGGCCGCGGGTGGATCGACCAGCGCGCGGAACGTCGAGGTTTCGATGATTTCCTGGCCGAACTGCACGTGCACGATCTGGAACCGGCGGCCGATGATGCGCGCGCGGCGGAACAGCTTCTGCACCTGTTCGGGCGTGGCGTCGGTCGCGACGTCGAAGTCTTTCGGCTTGATGCCGAGCAAGAGATCGCGCACCGCACCGCCGACGATAAACGCGCGATGCCCCGCCTCCTGCAGACCTTCGGTGACGCGAATCGCGTTCCTCGAGATCAGCGACTGATCGATGCCATGCACGTCGTGCGGAATGATGACCGGCACGTCGGGGTCCCGCACGGTTTTGGCGGCCGGGCGTGCCGGTTTGCGGCGCGCTTTGGTGGCGCTGGACGCGTTGCGTGCCGGTGCCTCGCCGGCTTCGTCTGATTCGGTTTCGGCGGGCGGGGTGTCGTCAGCGGGCGCCGAGTCCTGGCCGAATAGCTTGCGGATAAGTTTTTTGATCACGAGGGTTGAAAGAGTTCGAGGATGCGCCAGCCTTTGGCCTGCGCATGGGCGCGCAATGTGTCGTCGGGATTGGTCGCGATCGGATCGGTGACCTTCTCGAGCAGCGGGATGTCGTTGTGCGAGTCGCTATAGAAATAGCTGCGCTCGAAGTCGCTCCAGGTCTTGCCGAGCGATGCCAGCCACGCTTCGGTACGGACGATTTTGCCTTCTTTGTAACTCGGCGTGCCGGTGGGGCGGCCGGTGTACGGCGAGTGCGGCTGGCCGTCGACGGTTTCCGCCTCGCAGGCAATCAGCGCGTCGACGCCGAACGCCTGAGCGATCGGGCGGGTGATGAATTCGTTGGTGGCGGTGACCACGCAGCAGAGATCGCCGGCTTCACGGTGCTCCCGGACCAGTTCCAGCGCGACCGGAAAGATCGCCGGTTTGATCACTTCATGCATGTACTGCGCGTGAAGGTCCGCAAGCTGCGCGCGCGTGTATTTCGCGAGCGGGGTGAGCATGGCGATCAGATAAGCGTGAATGTCGAGCTTGCCGGCTTTGTAGTCGGCGAAAAAGCGGTCGTTTTCACGAGCGAAGCTTTCGGCGTCAACCATGCCTTGTTTCACCATGAAGCGGCCCCATTCGTGGTCGCTGTCGGTGGGAATGAGCGTGTGATCGAGGTCGAAGAGTGCGAGATTAGCCATGGGGGCCTATTTTACTTGAAGCGGCGGCGGGGGACGCAGATGAGGCGGACGAAGCGGGCGCGGTTCGCCGTTCGTCGGCGTCGGGCGAGGCCAGCATGGTGCGCAAAAGCGGCAGCGTGACCGCGCGTTTCTGTTCGAGCGAGAAGCGGTCGAGCGCATCGAGCAATGCCATCAGACTCGGCATGTCGCGGCGAAAATGCGTGAGCAGGTAGGCGGGGACGTCGTCGGCAAGCATGATGCCGCGCTCGCGCGCCGCGTGTTTCAGCACCGCGGCCTTGCCTTCGTCCGGCAGCGGTGCGAGGTGAAACACGAGACCCCAGCCGAGACGGGTGCGCAGATCTTCGCGCACCGTCATGCCGATCGGCGGCGCGTTGCCCGCGGCGACGAGCGCGCTGGTGGGATGCGCGCGCACTTCGTTGAACAGGTTGAACACGGCAATCTGCTGCGCCGCGGACAGGGCATCGCAATCGTCGATCGCATACAGCGCGACGCGCGGGTCGAACGTGAACGCGGCGAGGCTGCTCTGCGGACTGGCAAAGCGGGCATGACCCGGCGGCGCTTCGTGGACCAGCGCCTGCAGCAGATGCGTGCGGCCGCTGCCGGCTTCGCCCCAGAGGTAGAAGGTGCGATCGGCCACTGGCCCGGCCGCGAGCGCGTTGTCGAGCTCGCGCAGTCGCGTGACCAGCTCGGCGTTGGCGCCAGCGAAGAAATTGTCGAATGTCGAAGGCGGCGGGGTGCCGAGATCGAGCGTCAGTTGACGAAGCACAGTAGGTGAATGCCGAAAATGAGGCCTAGGCCGTAAATGACCCGAGTCCGGGTCCTAAAACGTCCATAAATAGTCAATGAGCAGCCAGTGACTCAATTGTTGTAAAGCGTGCTCGCCAGATAACTTTGACGCAACTCGCGCATGGCTACCGACAGAATGGCGCTGACCGGCAACGCCAGCAACACGCCGAAAAAGCCGAACAGCTGACCGAACGCGAGCAACGCGAAGATGACCGCGAGCGGGTGCAGGCCGATCCGTTCGCCAACCAGGCGCGGCGTGAGATAAAAGCTCTCTACGATCTGGCCGACGCCGTAAATCAGCGCGACCGCGCCGAAGCCATACCAGTCGCCGAACTGTAGCAGGGCTGCGAGCAGCGCCAGCGCGAGACCGGTTGCAAAACCAATGTACGGGATGAACACCGCGAGGCCCGTGAAAATACCCACCGGCAGCGCGATCTCAAAGCCGGCGACGGTCAGCGCAATTGCATAATAGACCGCGAGCACCGCCATCACGAGCAGTTGGCCGCGCAGGTATTGCGACAGCATCTGGTCCATGTCGCGCGCGAGTTGCAGCGTTTTTTCGAGCCAGCGGCGCGGCACCGTGATTTGCATGCGGGCGAGCATGCGGTTCCAGTCGTACAGCAGATAAAACAGCACGAGCGGCACCATCACGAGGTTGCCGACCACCGTCATCATCACGTTGCCGCTGGTGCGAACGGACGTCCATACATACAGTGCGACCTGCTGCGCGCTGCCTTCGAGCTGCCCCATCACAAGATCGCGGATGCTGGCGAAATCGAGCGAATCGGCAAGGCCCAGTAAAGCAAGCTTGGGTTGCAGCCACGCGCTCACGTGGGCGAACAGCACGGGCACCTGTTGCTTCAACTGCGGACCTTCTTTCTGGATGACGGCCAGCACCAGCAGCACGAGCAGCGTCATCAGCAGCGAGAACAGCAGCATCATCAGCAAGGCAGCGAGTCCGCGCGGCACACGCCGGCGCACCATCCACGCGACGCCCGGTTGCAGAATGTACGCGAGAATGGCGCCCAGCAGGAATGGTGTGAGGACCGGACTCAGGAGCCAGAGCAGAATGCCGACACCCAGCGCGATCGCCAGCCAGATGAAGGCACGGCGCTGCACAGGCGTCAGGATCGAGGGGTTTTGTTGCAAAGTTATTTCCCAGGTGTCGTCGCGACCGGATGAGTCAGGGTGATTCAAATTCCAGCCAGCCGGCCGGCAACTCTGTATGGGACCCGAGTAAGCGCGGAAGCGCCGACTCTGGTCGGCATCGGGTAAAATCGCATTTTACCGACCTTCGAGCTCTTCCCCATGAATCAACCGAAATCCGCCCAGCCTTCAACTGATTCGGCCCAAGGTTTGTCGTATCGCGACGCCGGTGTTGACATCGACGCGGGCGACGCCTTGGTCGACGCGATCAAGCCCTTTGCCAAAAAGACGATGCGCGACGGCGTGCTGGGCGGCATCGGCGGGTTTGGCGCGCTGTTTGAAGTGCCGAAGAAGTACAAGGAGCCGGTGCTGGTTTCGGGCACGGACGGCGTCGGCACCAAGCTGCGCCTTGCATTTCAACTGAATAAACACGACACCGTGGGCCAGGATCTGGTGGCGATGAGCGTGAACGACATTCTGGTTCAGGGCGCTGAGCCGTTGTTCTTCCTCGATTATTTCGCTTGCGGCAAGCTGGACGTCGGTACGGCGGCAACGGTCGTGAAGGGCATCGCGCACGGCTGCGAACTGTCCGGCTGCGCGCTGATCGGCGGCGAAACGGCTGAAATGCCGGGCATGTACCCGGACGGTGAATACGATCTGGCCGGTTTTGCGGTCGGCGCGGTGGAAAAGAGCAAGATTATCGACGGCAGCACGATCGCCCCGGGCGATGTGGTGCTGGGTTTGGCGTCGAGCGGTATCCATTCGAATGGTTTTTCGCTGGTGCGCAAGATCATCGAGCGCGCGCAACCGGATTTGAACGCGGATTTTGATGGCCGCTCGTTGGCCGATGCGCTGATGGCGCCTACGCATATTTATGTGAAGCCTTTGCTGGCCTTGATGCAGCAGATCGCGGTGAAGGGTATGGCGCACATCACCGGTGGCGGGCTGGTCGAGAACATTCCGCGCGTTTTGCGTGAAGGTCTGACGGCTGAACTGGATCACCGTGGCTGGCCGCTGCCGCCGCTGTTCTCGTGGCTGCAGAAGCACGGCGGCGTGGCGGATGCGGAAATGCATCGCGTGTTCAACTGCGGGATCGGGATGGCGGTGGTTGTTTCCGCGGCTGATGCCGATGCGGCGATCGGCCTGTTGTCGGCGGCCGGTGAGCAGGTCTGGAAGATCGGCGTGATTCGCGAAAGCGCAGCCGGTGAAGCTCAGACGGTAGTGATCTAACTAAGCAGCCAGCCTGATCAAAGACTGGCTTGCCCGCGCGGCGTACAGAAAGAACACGTCGCGCGGGTAAAAAACTCAAATCAACGCTTCAATCAGGCTGACGACCTGTGCAGTTGCGCCAGGATCGCAGCAATCAACAACCACCCGTTCTGTCATGCTGCGCAGCCACGTGAGCTGCCGCTTGCACAATTGCCGGGTGGCAAAGACGCCCTTGTCCCGCATGGTCGGATAGTCGACCGCCCCGTCGAGATATTCCCAGACCTGCCGATATCCCACACATCGCATGGACGGCATCTCGGGCAACAGATCCCCGCGCGCGCGCAATTTCACCACTTCTTCGATAAAGCCGCCGGCCAGCATGGCGTCGAAGCGCTTTTCGATGCGAGCATGCAGCACGCTGCGCTCGGAAGGCTCCAACGCAATGGGCACGAAGCGCCATGCCAAAGCGGCGTCGTCCGTTCGAGCGGGTGCGGCCAGTAAAGCGGACATCGCTTGCCCGGTCAGCATGAAAACTTCGAGCGCTCGCTGAATTCGCTGCGAATCGTTCGGCGCGAGACGCGCAGCCGTAGCGGGATCGACAGTGGCGAGCCGCGCATGCATTGCCGGCCAGCCGTCGCGGGCGGCGTCGGCATCGAGCGTTGCGCGCACGTCGGCATCGGCGGCCGGCAGATCATTGAGGCCTTGAGTGAGCGCCTTGTAGTACAGCATCGTCCCGCCGACCAATAACGGCAGCCGGCCGCGTGCACTGATCTCGCCGATCAGGCGCAACGCATCGCTGCGAAATTCCGCCGCCGAATACGCGTCCGCCGGATCGACAATATCGATCAGATGATGCGGCGCCACCGCGCGTTCTTCCGCCGTCGGTTTGGCAGTACCGATATCCATCTCGCGATAGACCAGCGCCGAATCGACACTGATGATTTCCACCGGCCGCTGCGCGGCGAGTGCCAGCGCGGCGGCGGTTTTGCCGGATGCAGTCGGGCCGAGCAGGCAAGGGACCGGCGTGGGTGTGCCGGAAGTGCTTGAGGTCATAGGCAAGACGGCGTGCGCCGAAGCAGCGTAATCAGGCGCACCGTCATTGCCCACGCATGAACAGCCGATCGAGATCGGACAGCGTCAACTGATACCACGTCGGACGCCCGTGATTGCATTGATCGGCGCGCTCGGTCGCCTCCATTTGACGCAGCAGCGCGTTCATTTCGTCGAGCGTCAGACGCCGGTTCGCGCGCACCGCGTGATGGCAGGCGAGCGTGCCGAGCAGTTCATGCTGACGCTCGGTCAATACGCGGGAGCCGCCGAACGCGTGCAGGTCCGAGAGGACCGCGCGGGCCAGCGCCAGCAGATCGGCGTCTTTCAGCAGAGCCGGCACGGCGCGGATGGCGAGCGTGGTCGGCGACAGCACGGCGAGGTCGAAACCCAGTGCGTCCAGTGTGTCGCGCTCCTCTTCGACCGTGCCGATTTCAATCGGATCGGCCTGCATGGTTTGCGGGATCAGCAGCGGCTGCACGGCAATCGTGCGATCGGCCAGGGCGTTCTTGAACTGCTCGTACAGGATGCGCTCGTGCGCAGCGTGCATGTCGACAATCACGAGACCATGCGCGTTCTGCGCGAGCACATAGATGCCGTGAATCTGACCGAGGGCGAAGCCGAGCGGTTGCTCGTCCGAGGCATTGAACGCAGGCGGTGCGTACGTCCCTGAGGCGTTGTACGGGGACGGCCCGGCCGCTGTCGAGTCGCGTGCTTCGAAGAGCGTCGCGCCTTCCACGGTGCCGGCATGGGTGTCTCTGCGGCCGAAGAGGGCGTCGTAGAAGCCTAGCGGTTGGGCAACCGGCAGCGTGCCTTGTGTCATGCGCGCCTGGCGCATCCACGTATTGCCTGGCTGTGAGGATCCGGACCCGCCGCCGAAGCCTCCGCCGCCGAAGCCGCCTGCACCGGCGCTAAAGCCACCGCCGCTCACACCCGCCCCGCCCAGCGGCGTAGCGCCGAACGAAGCAGGCCCGCCCGGCGCCGCTTCCAGATGCGCCGCATGTCCACCGGCGGTCGTTTCCGGCGACGCGCCCGCGTGCCGCGCCAACGCGCGCTGCACGGCGTGGAACACAAATTGGTGAATCGAGCGTGAATCGCGAAACCGCACTTCGATTTTCGACGGATGCACGTTCACGTCGACCGCTTCGGGCGGCAAATCGAGAAACAGCACGTAGGACGGATAGCGGTCGCCATGCAGCACGTCTTCGTAGGCGGCGCGCACGGCGTGCGTGAGCAGCTTGTCGCGCACGAACCGGCCGTTGACGAAGAAGTACTGCTGATCGGCGCGCCCTCGGCTCGCGGTCGGCAGGCCGGCGCAGCCGTAGACGGCGAGCGGGCCGGCGGACTCGTCGAGCGGTAAATGAGCCGTCGCAAAAGTTTCGCCGAGAATTTTGGCGACACGCGCCGGCGGCTCGCTGGCGTTCCAGTGCTCGACCGCCTTACCGTTATGGAGCACCGAAATCGCGACATCCGGCCGCGCCAGCGCCGCGCGGCGAATCTGTTCGAGGCAATGGCCGAGTTCGGTCTGCTCGCTTTTCAGGAATTTGCGGCGTGCAGGCGTGTTGAAATACAGCTCGCGGACTTCGATCGTGGTGCCTTGGGTGCCGGCGGCGGGGCTCAGCACGCCCGTCTGCGCGTCGACGCGCACAGCATGTGGCGCGTCGGCCGTGCGGCTCGTGATGGCCATCTGCGCGACGGATGCAATCGACGCCAGCGCTTCGCCGCGAAACCCCAGCGTGGCAACCGCTTCCAGTTCGGCGAGCGAGCGGATCTTGCTGGTCGCGTGACGCATCAGCGCGAGGGCGAGTTCGTTTTCGGGGATGCCGCAGCCGTCGTCGGTGATCGAAATGCGTTTGACGCCGCCCTCGTCGAGCAGGATGCGCAGCGTCTGCGCGCCTGCGTCGAGCGCATTTTCCAGCAATTCCTTGACGACCGAGGCCGGCCGCTCGACCACTTCGCCGGCGGCAATCTGGCTGATCAGCTGATCGGGCAGGGGCTGGATCGCCCGCAACGGGCGTGGGACGGGCGCGGCGGCGGAAACTGCGGCCGCGTCGGCGGTGCCGGCAGGCGTTTCGGAGAATTCTGACATGGCCAAATTATAGCGATTCGGCGTGAGCAGGCTGAATGCGGGCCGAAGGGTTGGATGACTGCGGTCTTGCGACCGGTGACCGTCGAATTGCCGAACCGCCGCATGGCGTCGAGATTGCCCACACACGGCAGATTTTTAATCGCAGCCGGGCACTTTCGGTATCATGACGCGGTCAATTTCCAGCGGCGAGCATGCGCTCGCTGCTCATCTCCCGCAAGGCTGCCGGCTCGCCGCTCCCGCCACGCTTCACATTCGCTTAATAAAGGACGCTTTTTGGACACGCTGCTACAGTTCGCCAATCTTGTCTTGCACATCGACAAGTTTCTGGGAGTCTTTATTCACGAGTACGGCGCCTGGGTCTACGCGGTGCTGTTTCTGATCGTGTTCTGCGAAACCGGGCTGGTCGTCCTGCCGTTTCTGCCGGGCGATTCGCTGCTGTTCATCGGCGGCGCCTTTTGTGCGACCGGTGAAATGAATCTCGGTTTGCTGATCGTGCTGCTGCTTGTCGCAGCGGTTGTCGGCAACACGGTTAACTACATGGTCGGGCGGTCCATCGGGCCTCGGGTGTTCAATTCGCACATCCCTTTACTTGAGCGGTTCCTCGACCGCGCCGCGCTGCAGAAGACGCATAACTTCTACGAAAAGCATGGTGGCAAGACCATCGTGCTGGCGCGTTTCATTCCGGTAGTTCGCACATTTGCGCCGTTCGTCGCGGGCGCCTCGGAGATGACGGTTAGCCGGTTCCAGCTTTTCAATGTCCTGGGTGCGCTGCTTTGGGTGTTGCTGCTGGTGTTCCTCGGTTACTTCTTCGGCAACATTCCGTTCATCCGGCAGTATTTGAACCTGATCGTGCTGGTGGGTATCGGCGCGGCCGTCGTGCCGGTTGTGCTCGGCGCGCTGTGGAAAGTGACGCGTAAGAACGCTGCGGCCAAGTCGGGCAGCCACTGACACTTCACGTGGTACGAAGCTGGACAAACAAACGGCGTCGCGAAAATCGCGACGCCGTTTGTTTTGTGCGGTCCGGTTCCTGATAAGTCGGATGACTGAGCCAGCGAAAAACGGTTCACCTTGGCGAACGTCAGCCTCGATCCAGAGACCTACGCGCGGATCATGCTCAACTGACTATACGTGGCGCAATCGGTGTTTCCGGTGTCGGATAACCTGCATCCTTGAAGGTCTGGATGATCGCGCGGTTGGTATCGAAGTAGACCTGCCAGTAATGGTCGGTGTGCGTGTAGGGGCGCACGCATAGCAACGGTCCTTCCGGCGTGAAGCTTAGCACCTCGATATCCGGTGCGGGACTCTCGGCCACGTTAGGAATCTGCGTAACGGCCGTCTTAAGCCGGTTCATCGCATCCGTAGGATCAACGCCGTTTGCAATCTTCGCGGTCAACTCGACACGCCGTACCGGCAATGCGCTGTAGTTCGAGATTGTGTCCGAAAAAATCTTGTTGTTGCCGACGATGGTGACCACATTGTCGGGCGTTACGATGGTCGTGCCGAACAGGCCCAGTTCCGAGACCGTGCCCGTAACGCCGCCCGCCATGACGAAATCCCCCACCTTGAACGGCCGCAGTACCTGCATGAAGATGCCTGCCGCGAAGTGAGCGAGCAACCCGCCCCAAGCAGTGCCGATTGCAAGGCCGAGGCCGGCGAGCAACGCGGCGAACGAGGTAGTCTGGACACCGAACACCTGCAGGATCGCGAGGATCAGCAGCAGGTTCAGCAGCGCACCGAGAATCGAGCCGAGGTATTTAGCGAGTGTTGGATCGACGCGGCCGTTTTTCGATAGCAGCTTGCGCAGCAAGCCGGTGATCAGGCCAATGACCCACCGGCCGACGATCCACAATACGATCGCCCCGAGTACCTTGGTGCCGAGGTCGATGCCTCGGGTCATGATGAACACGCGTACGGTTTCGAGATCCAAGATGTTCCTCGCTGGTTAAGTTGCCTTCGACTGATTGAACGGCGGTAGTGCAATACAGCGGCAAATGCCCGGCGACGGGCGCAAACGATAAATCTCGATCTTCGAAAGTTATACGCGACGGCGCGCGCAACCGCAAGGACCGTTCCCGCTGACGATGCGGATTGCGTAGGGGAAGAAAACGGACCGTGTGGCGTTACATCGGCAGATGGGATTCGGAATACGGGGACGTGCGAATGACCAGTGTATTGTCATTAGTTCTGGCGGCGCGCACGCGACGACGTGCCACGTACCGCGACGCCAATGCGGCAATGGCTGCCAGTCCATACGCGCTGGCGCGTTCGAAGAACGCGGTCGGCGTGCTGAACTTGCCGTAGCGGTTCTGCGCATCGGCGAACACGAGAAAGGTCAACGCGGCGTCGAGCACCAGGGCGGCCGATATCAGCGCGATGAAAATATGCGGACCGTTGAGCGCGGCGCCGGATACGAGCCGGTTGTACAGACGACACACGCTCAGCACCACACCCAGCAGAACAAGGTTCGAGACGAGGTCGAACAGAAAATTGGACATATTGACGGAATGAAAGCCCACGGATTTGCGGTGTTGCCGAAGTGTCTGCTCACGCAGCATTGCTGCGCGATTCGCAGAATCGGCGGCGATCATTGCACGTCTTTACGTCTCAATAAATATCAATGTTCGGAGTCCGTTGTATCTGTTTCGTATCGAAGAAGCGTGATGTAAGAGCGGGCTGATGACTGTGTGGGGCTTTGTGATTCGCGCTGTGAGAATGCGTCGCCGGACGGTCACACTTTTCCGTTGTTCTGAAAAGAAGCGAACAGCCATCGTTCGCCGATCCGCATCTCGCGCCATGGTTCAGGTGCGAATCCCATCGTGTGGCAAGCAGCAAACGCGCGCGGCATGGCGCTTGCTGAACTCATGATCAAGCAGACGAAAATCGTCTGCGCCCACATTCCAGTCCCTATTAAGGAGGAACGGATCATGAACAAGGCAACCAGCATCCTGATCGCAGCCGTCGCCGCCCTTGCGCTGTCCGGCGGCGCTTACGCGCAGACAGCGGGCGCGGGCGGCGGCGGTAGCGGCAACGGTTCGTCGAGCCACGGCAGCACGGCCAGCCCCGCAACGGGTCAGACGAACGACACGACTAGCGGCTACGGCACGCCGGGTACCACCGGCTCGGATAGCGGCACAAATTCGGGCTTGCCGAACGCACGTATGCAACCGGGCATGAACGGCGCGCCCGCCGACACCGCACCGGCGCCGAAGACGAACAATACGCTGGCCACGCCCAGCGTCGTCTCGCCGGCCGGCAATAAATAAGGCTGCGGCGGTTGTCCAGGACAAGCGCGCAATAACGGTGTAATTGGCGGCATATCCGGAATGAGCCGCGAGGATTTATCCGCGCACGATTGACTGCGCGGATTTACCTTGGAATTTTTATATCGTAGCGGTGACAACGTTTGCGTGTTTAAAAAATCACTCCGCATTCGTAACTCGCTGTAATAATAAGGGCTGTTGTCTTTTCGACAACGGCCTGTTATTTCGCGTCACGTCAATCATTCAATAAATAATAAGCGCGTCGCGCTCTGTGAACAGAATCGCGCGGAAAACCCCGCTACAGCCGCGAGTTCATTGACAGTTTCCGGCACGCTACGGTAGTCTTTTTCCGCCTTACACAATTACTATTCAGACAAAACAAGTTTTTACGCCTGAGAGCGCTTTACCGCTACCGTGCCTGTCCGCCGCGAAGTCACGATCTGCAATACCCGTATTCCATAAGAAGTCTCGCTGTCGCGCCACGGCGGTACCCGCATTGCGCATTCAGCGACTTCGGTTTGGCGTGAACGTGTCGTTCGCATCGATCGAAACAGCTCAATAGCCCTATAGCTTCCAGGATAAAAGCCGATATCCATATAACAAACTTTTCCAAATGGAGACCACGAGATGGCTCGCGTTCGCGATTCGAAACATGCCGAACTGCCCAAACTGCTGCCCGCCATGGGTGTATTCGTCGCACTGGTGGGTGCCGGCATTATTCCCGTGCACGCGAGCTGTACGTCGGCAGGCAGCAACGTGAGCTGCTCCGGCGCCGCGAATCCGCTTTCGCCCAGTTACACGAACGGCGCGAACAACCTGAACGTCACGATCAATCCGGGCGGCAGTCTCGGCGTGCTGCTCGGTATCGGTGGCTCGTCTTTGACGCTGACCGGCAGCAACACCACCGTCACCAACAACGGCCGGGTCGATCCGACCGTGCTGGGCTCGAACCTGAGCATCCTGTCGGGGGGGCTCGTGATCGGCAATGCGGTGGCCAGCACGCAGACCATCACCAACAACGGCACACTCAACGGCTCCACCGGCACGACGCTCAGTCAGACCGGCATGGCGCTCGTGTCGCAGAACGGCGCCGGCGGCGTCACCAACATCACGAATACCGGCACGATGTCGACCACGCCCATCAGCGGCGGCACTATGACTGGCGCCGACGCGGGCGTGATCGTGGCCTACGGCGGCGCGCAGATCAACGTCAGCAACTCCGGCACGATCACCGGACGCGTGGGGCTCGCCAGTTCGGTTGGCGGCAATACGTTCACGAACTCGGGCGCCATCAACGGCAGCGTGTCGATGGGCGCCAGCAGCACGAATCAATTCATCGCGACCACCGACTCGTCGGTGAATGCGGCCGGCGGCACCGCCGTGGCGCAGGACCTCACCATCGGCGTGAATACGATCAACTTCGCGGCCACCGGCGTGGTAGACGGCGGCGCGGGCGGCAACAACACACTGAGCCTGCAACAGGGCGTGTCGGCGACAGGCACGATCAACAACGCCAACTACATCGACTTCAGTCATCTGGACGTGCAGAGCGGGACGTGGACGCTCCAGGGCGCCTCGGGTGTCAGCGACGCGACGCTGGAAAACGGCGCGACCGCGCTCGTCAATAACGCCGCATCGCTGGGCACCGGCACGATCACGTCCACCGGCGGCGGGATCCAGTCGCTGGTGCCGGGTCTCACGCTGTCGAACAACATCGGTGTGAGCGGCAACGGCCTCATCGTGGGAGGCAGCACCGACCTCGGCCTGTCGGGCACGATCTCGGGCACGGGCGCGCTCACCCAGGCGGGCAGCGGCACCCTGACCCTGTCGGCGGTCAATACGTACACCGGCGGCACCAACCTGAACGCGGGCGGAATCGTCGTCGGCAACAACCAGGCGCTCGGCACCGGCACGGTAATCGTCGGCGGCAATGCGACCCTCGACAACAATCAGGGCGCCGCGCTTGCCAATCAGATCGCGCTCAATACGGGCGTGGCGTTGACGCTCGGCGGCAGCAATGCGCTAGAACTCACCGGCGTGATCGAAGGGGCGGGCGGCATCGTAAAAAATGGTGCGGCGACCACCACGCTGAGCGGCGCGAACACGTTCACCGGCGGCACGAACGTCAATGCCGGCACACTCGCGCTCGGCGCGGGCGGCTCGCTCGCGGCGACGGGCGGCGTCAATCTCGCGAACCCGGGCGCCACTTTCGACATCAGCGCTGCGGGCGCCAACCAGACGATCGGCGCGCTGTCCGGCGTGGCAGGCACGGCGGTCTCGCTCGGCGCCAACGCGCTGAACTTCGGCGACGCCACCAACGCGACCTTCGGCGGCACGATCGGCGGCACCGGCGGCGTCGTCAAACAGGGCTCCGGCGCCGAAACCTTGACGGGCTCCAACACCTACACCGGCGGCACCATCATCGAATCGGGCACACTCGCGCTCGGCGCGGGCGGCAATCTCGCGGCCGGCGGCGCGCTGACCCTCGGCGCGGCGGGCACCACCTTCGACATCTCCGGCGCTGGCGCCAACCAGACCGTCGGTGCGCTGTCGAGCATGGCCGGCAGCACGGTGGCGCTGGGCGGCAACACGCTGACGTTCGGCGATTTCACCACTCAGACTTTCGCGGGTTCGTTCACCGGCACCGGCGGCATCATCAAGCAGGGCTCGGGCACCGAAACGTTCGCGGGAACGAATACCTATAGCGGTACCACCACGATCGAATCTGGCACGCTGGCGTTGTCGGGCAGTGGCAGCCTGTCGGGCGCGTCGGACGTGAATCTGGCGAACGCGGGCGCGTCGCTCGACGTGAGCGGCGCGACCGCCTCCCCGACCATTGGCGCGCTGTCCGGCGTCGGTGGCACATCGGTCTCGCTCGGCGCGCAGACGCTCACCCTCGGCAGCGCGAACAGCACGACCTTCGGCGGCACGATCGGCGGCATCGGCGGCGTCGTCAAAGCGGGCACCGGCACGCAGACGCTGAGCGGCACGAACACTTACACCGGCGGCACGACCATCAACAGCGGCACGCTCGCGCTGTCCGGCAACGGCAGCCTCGCCGCCGGCAGTTCGGTCAACGTGGCCGGCAACGGCGCGAGCTTCGACATCAGCGGCGCTGTGGCCCCTCAGACGGTCGGCGCACTCTCCGGCGCGGCAGGCAGCACGGTGAGTCTCGGCGGCAACTCGCTGACCTTCGGCGACGCGACCAACCAGACGCTCGCCAGTTCGGTGACCGGCACCGGCGGCCTCGTGAAGGAAGGGGCCGGTACCGAAACGATCAGCGGCAACAACACGTATAGCGGCGGCACCACGCTCAACGCGGGCGGCCTCGTGGTGGGCAGCAATACCGCGCTCGGCACGGGCGCGCTGACGGTGAACGGCGCGTCCACGCTCGACAGCAATGCGGCCACCACACTGGCCAACAACGTCGTGTTGAACGCGGGTCTGAGCGTCAACGGAACCAACGATCTGACACTGGACGGCTCGATCTCGGGCACAGGCGGCCTGACCAAGGACGGCAGCGCCACGCTCACGCTGAACGGCACCAACACCTACACCGGCGGCACCCAGGTCAACGCGGGCACGCTCGCGCTGGGCGCGAACGCAAGCCTCAACGCAAACGGCACGGTCAACGTCGCCAGCGGCGCGGTGTTCGATCTGTCGGCCGGCAACGGCACGCAGACGTTCGGCACGCTGACCGGCTCGGGCACGATCAACGTCGGCACGAACGACCTGACGGTGGGCAGCGCGACCGACGGCACGTTCAGCGGCGGGATCGCCGGCACCGGCACGCTGACCAAGGTCGGCAGCGGCACGGAGACCTTGACCGGCGCGAACACCTTCACCGGCGGCACCACGATCAGCGCCGGCACGCTGGCACTCGGCGCGGGTGGCAGTCTGGCGGCGACCGGCGGCGTGACGCTGAGCGCGGCGGGCACCAACTTCGACATCAGCGCGGCGGGCGCGAACCAGACGATCGGCGCGCTTTCGAGCGTGGCGGGCAGCACGGTGGCCATGGGCGGCAATACGCTGACGTTCGGCGACAGTTCGAACCAGACTTTTGCCGGCACGCTCAGCGGCACGGCCGGCATCGTGAAGGCCGGCAACGGCACGGAAACACTGACGGGCGCGAACACCTACACCGGCGGCACGACGATCAACGCGGGCACGCTCGCGCTCAGCGGCGCGGGCAGTCTCGTGGCGGGCGGTGCGCTGAGTCTTGCCGGCGCGGGCGCGACCTTCGACATGAGCAACGCGGCGGGCAACCAGACGTTCGGCGCGTTCTCCGGCGTGGCGGGCAGCGCGGTCGCGCTCGGCGGCCATACGCTGACCTTCGGCGACGCGACCAGCCAGACCTTCGCCGGCACGCTGAGCGGCACAGGCGCGCTGGTCAAGAACGGCGCGGGCGTCGAAACGCTCAGCGGCGCGAACACCTATTCAGGCGGCACCACGCTCAACGGCGGCGGTCTCGTGCTCGGCACCAACAGCGCGCTGGGCACCGGCACGCTAACGGTGAACAACGCCGCGACGCTCGATGCATCGACGGCCGTCAACGTCGCGAACGCGATCGTGCTCAACGCGACGACCACAGTCGGCGGCAGCGCGGACACGACGTTGTCGGGCAACGTGTCGGGCACCGGCGGCCTGATCAAGAACGGCAACGCCGGGCTGACGCTCGGCGGCTCGAACACGTTCTCCGGCGGCACCACGGTGAACGGCGGCTCGCTCACGCTCACTTCGGCGAACGCGCTCGGCACGGGCGGCCTGACGATGAACGGCGGCGCGCTGAACGTCGGCAACGGCGGCTCGGCTCAACCGCTGCAAGTGAATTTCGCGTCGCTGGCCGGCGCGGGCAGCAGCGCCATCAATCTGAGCAACGCCGCGCTGGGCGTGAGCGGCGCCGGCACGTACGCCGGCACGATCACGGGCAACGGCTCGCTGCAGAAGAACGGCAACGGTCTGCTGATCCTCAACGGTGTGAACACCTACAGCGGCACGACCGAGGTGGCCGCGGGTGAACTTGAAGTCGGCGACATCAACAACCTCAACGCGCGTATTGCCGGCAATGCGCTGGTGGATAGCGCGGGTACGTTGCGCGGTCACGGCACGGTGGCGGGCAACGTGACGAACAATGGCACGGTGGCGCCGGGCGGCTCGATCGGCACGCTGAACGTCGGCGGCAACTACACACAGGCCAGCAACGCGACGCTCGCCATCGAAGTGAGCCCGACCGCGGCATCGCAACTGAACGTGACCGGCAGCGCGGCGCTGAACGGCGCGCTGGCCGTGACCTTCGATCCGGGCACGTACACGGCGAAGCAGTACACGGTGGTGTCGGCGGCGGGCGGCGTGACGGGCACGTTCACCAACAGCGCGTTCAATGCGTCGACGGGCGCGAATCTCGGAGCGTTGCAATCGTCGGTGTCGTATGGGGCGAATACGGTCGAACTGGTGCTGGCCAACGCGCAAGGCACGCCGGGCGGCGGCACGGCGCCGACCGTGATCGCGCCGGTCAACACGAGCATCTACACCGCGCAGGGCACGGCGGCGCTGCTCAACGCGCAGACCACCACGGCCGCGCTGCTTGGCCATTTGAGCGGCGCGGGCGCATCAGGCGCGACGCCGGGCGTCGCCGCAGGGTGGATCAACGCGAGCGGCGCGCAGACGAAGGTCGGCGGCACGAATGGCGCGCCGGGCTTCCAGGCGAACCAGTACGGCTTCCTCGCCGGCCTCGATCAGCGGATGGGCGACTACACGGTGGGCGTGGCGGCAGGCTACACGCATACGGATCTCGACGAACAGTCCACCGGCGATTCGGGCACGCAGGACACGCTGCGCGCCGCGCTGTACGCGAGCCGTCCGCTCGGGCCGGTGCAGGTGTCAGGCACGGTGAGCTATGGCGTCGACTTCCTGTCGCAGAAGCGGCCGTTCGCGGGTGTCGGCACGGCTGAGGGCGATCACGTCGGACAGGAGTTCACGGCGGGCGCGCAGGCGAGCTTGCCGCTGACGCTCGGCAGCTTCGTGCTGACGCCGCTGGCGGGCTTGCGCTACGCGTATTTCCACGCGAATGGTTTCGGCGAGAGCGGTGCGGGCGGTCAGGATCTGCGCGTGGGCACGGACAATGTCCACAGCCTGCAACCGTATGTGGGTCTCACGCTGGATCGTGCGTTCGGCGACGCATGGCGGCCGATGGCGGTGCAACTGCGGGTCGGCTACGCGCATGAGGTGCTCGATGCGGGCCGCGCGGTCAGCGTCTCGGCACAGGACGGCACGTTGTTCACCGCGCCGGGTACGAGCTTGCCGCGTGGTTATCTGACCACGGGCGTGAGCGTCAGCATGCAGCCGATGAAGAACCTGACCGTGTCGGTTGGGTACGATGCATTGATCAATACGACGCATGCGTCGGCGCAGCAGGGGACGGTGAAGGCGGAGTATCGGTTCTGAGTGGGATGAGCCGCGTTCGTGGAAAGCGGGCGCGGTATCGACATTCAAACGCCGATCAGACTTTGCCCCTCGCGATAACTTGGCAATCGGCGAGTGGTCCCAGGGAGTCGGTCACAACGCCCCCTCGGCTGATTTCGCCGTTGGCCTTTTGATTGCGGAGTGTGTGCCGGTTTGCTGGGGCAAAGAAAAAGGGCTCAGCTTGCGCTGAGCCCTTTAAATCTTTGGTAGGCCGTACGGGATTCGAACCTGTGACCAACGGATTAAAAGTCCGCTGCTCTACCAGCTGAGCTAACGACCCAAAAGAGAAGCGAGATTATAGCGATCGCACCTGCGGACTGTCAACCCATGGTGGTGAGTCGAGCTATCGGCACTTCAGATAGTGAAAAGCCCAAGGTATCGCTACCCCGGGCTTTCCAGCGAGAGGCGCGCGTGGCTGTTGATTTGAATACTGCGTGGCCACTGCGCGTTACGCCAACTGCTAAACCATGTACGGCCTTACTTGATCTGCGACAGCTTGCTTTGAGCCGACTGCGCGACGTCCGAGCCGCTGTACTGCGCGACGATCTGCTCCAGCGTTTTTTTGGCCGCAGCCTTCTGACCTTGCTCGAGCTGATTGTTCGCAATCGCGAGCAGTGCTTCCGGCGCACGCGGATGCTGCGGATAGTTCTTCACCACACCTTGCCAGGTCGCCGTCGAGCCCTTGTAGTCGCGCAGCGCATAGAGCGCGTTGCCGAGCCAGTATTGCGCGGTCGGCTGGTAAGGGCTGTTCGGAAACTTGGAGATGAAGCTGCGGAACGACGCCGCCGCATTCTTGAAGTCGCCGTTGCGGAACTGCTGTGAAGCCGCATTGAACGAATCGGTTTCACCCGGCTGCACCTCACCCTGGACACCGTCCACAGTCTGTTGCTGCGGCTCGAATTTCTTCAGCCGCGTGTCCAGATCGGTGTAGTAGTCCTTCTGCTGTTTTTGCAGCGTGGAGAGTTGGTTGCCCATGTCTTCGTTCTGCCCACGCAGCGTCGCGACCTGCTGATTCAGCTGATCGAGGCGGTTGGACTGATCGAGGATCGTGCGTTGTGCGGCCGACAGCTGGCTCGATAGGCTATCGGTCTTCGAGCGCAGATCGAGAATGGCCTGACGGGCCTGATCGTCGTCGAAGATGCCCGCATGCGCGGGCACAGCCGCGAAGGCCGTGCCCGCGACGCAGGCCGCTGCGGCAAACCGCAGCCAGGAGAAACGATGCGTCATTCGGCTCATCACCTGTTACTTACTGTTGGTACACGAGGTCGGCGCGGCGATTTTGTGCCCACGACGATTCGTCATGACCGGTCGCTTGCGGCTTTTCCTTGCCGAGGCTCACGGCTTCCATTTGCGAGTCCGCTACACCCATCAGCGACAGCGAACGGCGCACTGCTTCAGCACGCTTCTGGCCGAGTGCCAGGTTGTACTCGCTGGTGCCGCGTTCGTCGGTGTTGCCCTGGATCAGGACGTGACGTTGCGGATGGCTCTTCAGGTATTGCGCGTGTTGTTGCAGCAGCGATTGATAGTCGTCTTTGACCGAATAGCTGTCGAAGTCGAAGTAGATGCTGCGCTTGGCGAGCGGGCTGTTCGGGTCGTTCAGCGGATCGACGTTGACCTGAGCGACATCGGTCGGATTCGGTTGCGTCGAAACTGCACCACCCTTGTTAGCGTTTTCGTCGAGCTTGACGCCCGAGTGACATGCGGCCAACGCACCGACCATCAATACGGCAAATGCGAAACGAAGTTTTGACATCATTTTGTTACTCTCCTTGTGTTATTGCATCAACGTTACTGCATAAACGGGCCCCAGGATGGCTCGCGTACGCTGCCACCCTGAACGGACAGGACCTGCCGAGTGCGACCGTCGGTCGATACTGCGGCCAACACGCCACGGCCGTTCACCTGTGTGGCGTAAAGAATGTACTGACCGTTCGCCGCGAAGCTCGGCGATTCGTCATGCGTGGTGTCCGTCAGGCCCGTCGCAGTGTTGCCTTGCAGGTCCTGGATATACAGCTTGAAGCCGCCGCCGACGCGCGAGATATAGGCGAGCTGCTTACCGTCCGGACTCACGCGCGGGCTGGTGTTATAGCTTCCCGTGAAGGTCACGCGTTGCGCGGTGCCGGCGTTCTCGCCTTGGGCCGACATCTTGTAGATCTGCGGTTGGCCGCCACGGTCGCTGGTGAAATAGATCGACTGGCCGTCAGGAGAGAAGCACGGTTCGGTGTCGATCGAGCTGCCTTGCGTCAGGCGCCGCAGGCCGCTGCCGTCCGCATTGACGGCGAAAATCTGCGTGTTGCCGGTGCGTGAGAGCGCGACGGCCAGCGTGCGGCCGTCCGGCGACCATGCCGGCGCACTGTTGTTACCCTTCTGGTCCGATACGACCACGCGACGGCCCGTAGGCAGGTCGTGGATATAGACGATCGGCTTTTTCTTTTCGAACGAAACGTACGCGACCTTGGTGCCATCAGGCGACCAGGCTGGCGAGATGATCGGCTCGGGGCTCGACAGCGCGATGTGCGCGTCCTGGCCGTCCGAATCGGAGATCTGCAACTGATAACGGCCACCGGTCTTGATGACGTACGAGAGGCGCGTGGCGAACACGCCGCGGCCGCCCATCAGCTTCGCGTAGATATAGTCCGCGACTTTGTGCGCGCTCATGCGCAAGCCGCTTTCCGGGCTCACCAGCACGAGGCCACCCAGGCTTTCGCCCTTGACGGTGTCGTACAGCTTGAAGCGCACTTCGTACTGGCCGTTCGGCAAGCGGTTCACGCTGCCCGACACGAACGCGTTGGCGCCCTTGGCCTTCCAGCTGCCGAGGTCGACGGAATCAGTTTCGGCGACCGGCGTGCTGCCCGCGTCGATATTCGTGAATTTCCCGCTGCGTTGCAGATCCTGACGCACGATCGTGCTGACCTGCTGCGGCGAGTTCGCTTCATTGGCGAAATTCGCCGTTGCGATCGGAAACTGGGTGGACCCGACGCCCGTCACGAGGACTGTTAGTTCCGCGTGCGCGGCGCCGCCGACGGCAATCAGGCACGACGCTACGAGTGTTCGCAGGCCTAGCTTGGTCATCAAACTCATGCTGTATGGATTCCCAAAAGACAATTTAGAGCATATATCGACAGCAGAAAGACCCTGGAATGCCGGATTCGTTCCCATGCGTCCGGCATACATCCTTCTCGCAGTGTCTCCATCAGCCTGCTGGCCTCAACCTTATCGTAAAGCTTGCAGGGGTTTTTCCATCTACATCTTGCGGCAGCGGGTCAGACTGCTGAACAGCCCGGAGTGCTGCAGCGTCCCATTCCGAGTTGCCACTGCTTCGCTTGATCGCTGCGCCAAGAATGGTCCCGGACGGAGAGCATCGTACGGCGATATCCGTTACGAGACCTTCAGTCGGACCCGACCAAATGACGTTCGGATGAACGCGACGCTGCACTTTGTCGTTGAATCCCGAGGACGCCGCGTTGCCGCCCGAGCCACTACCGGCGCCACTCTTTCCGAGCCCATTGCTCGTCGAGCTCGTGCCGCCCGCCATGCCCTGCATCTGCGCGAGCCGCTCACGACGCTCCGCATCGACCTTCTTCGCTTGCGCCGCTGCATCGGCTTGCGCCTTGGCCTTCGCCGCCTTTTGCGCATCAGCCTTCTTCTGCGCGTCGGCCTCGGCCTGCTTCTGCTGTTCCTGTTGTTCTTTCAACTGCTGCTGCTTTTGCTGCTCGGCCAATTGCTGTTGTTTCAGCTTGTCGGCCTGCTGCTGTTGCTGTTGTTGCAACTGTTTCTGCTTGGCCGCCGCAGCTTTTTGTGCAGCCTGATCGGCCGCCAGTTGCTGCAGGCGCTTCGCCTCGGCTTCCTGCTGGGCTTGCAGCTTCTGCTGACGCAACTGCTCGGCCAGTTGTGCCTGGCGGGCCGCTTCCTGCTGCTGGCGTTTCTTTTCCTGTAGCGCGATATCGGCCTGTTCATCCGGCAGCGGCGGGGCAGGGGCGACCGGCACGGGCGGCGGTGGGGGCGGGCGCGGAATCGCCGAATCCGGCACCTCGGTCCACAGTTCTGCCTCAGCGCCTTCGGGCGTACTGTTCTGCCATTGAATGCCGTGATACAGGAAGAACCCGAGCAGCGCGTGCATCACCAGGGCGAACACAAAGGCTCGCCAGGTGCCGCGTTCACGCGGCGGCTGAAGCGGATATTCGGAATTCTTGCGGATCATTGTGATTTGACGAGCAATCCAACGCGCTTGACACCCTGAGCCTTCAACTCGGACATCACGTTCATCACGACTTCGTACTTCACGGTCTTGTCGGCGGCGATCACGACAGGCTGATCGGGGTGCGACTGCGCGCGGTCGGAGATGAAGCCGTGCAGATCGGCCTTGGTCATGTCTTCCTGCTGCTGCGCGCCGGAATCGTCCTTGTATTTGACGCTCATATTGCCGTCCGCGCGGATGTTCACGATCACGGGCGGAGTCTGCTGCTGCGGCGCGGCGCCGCCGACGGTCGGCAGATTGACAATCGACGGGGCGACGAGCGGCGCGGTCACCATGAAGATCACGAGCAGCACGAGCATCACGTCGATGTATGGCACGACGTTGATGTCGGCCATCGCGCGGCGCTGACGGGAGCCGCGCATGCCGGAAGAAGAACCTGCCATCGTGGACTCCTTACTGTGCCTGACGCTGCAAAATGTTCGAGAACTCTTCGATGAAGGTCTCGAAGCGGATCGCCAGACGGTCGATGTCGTGCGCGTAGCGGTTGTAGGCGACCACAGCCGGAATCGCAGCGAACAGGCCGATTGCGGTGGCGGTCAGCGCTTCGGCAATGCCCGGCGCGACATTCGCAAGCGTAGCCTGCTGCACGTTGGCCAAGCCGCGGAACGCATTCATGATCCCCCATACCGTGCCGAACAGACCGATATACGGGCTGACCGAGCCGACCGACGCGAGAAACGCCAGATTTGCCTCGAGCACGTCCATTTCACGCTGGAACGCGGCGCGCATGGCACGGCGTGCACCGTCGAGAATCGCGCCTGAATCGTTCAGCCGCTTTTCCTTGCCTTTCAGGAATTCACGCATGCCGGATTCGAAAATCCGTTCCAGCGCGCCGATCGTGTGGCGGTTGTTCGCGGCGCTCTGATAGAGCGCCTGCAGGTCGCCGCCCGACCAGAAATCGCGTTCGAAGCGTTCAGTTTGCGCGCGTGCCCGGCGGATCGCAAACCACTTGCGGAAGATGAAAGTCCACGACAACAGCGACAGCAGAAGCAGCAGCGCCATGACGGCCTGCGCCAGCAGGCTCGCATTGAGTACGAGAGAAACGATCGACAGATCTTGTGTAGTGTTCATAAAGGTTCGTTTTAACGTCCCGGAAGGGGGCGTCCGGCTGCAAGGTCACTCGAAGCTTGCCGTGAGCAAAACGGAAGCATCGGCGATATTGCAAGCCGAACCATGCTTTGTGTTGCTTGATCGATACGAGTTCACTGGCCCCGTAACAACGGGGTTCAGTCGTTGTCCGTTGACATGCCACCGTTGTTCACGCCCGGCCCGCGCCGCAAAGCCGCAAGAACCGGCGGAGGAATCGCGGCCGGCCGCAGCGCAATGCGGTCGACGCAGCCGACCCGGATGGAACCGGCAGCAAGCAGCGTGCCGTCCCGCCACGCTTCCTGCGCAAAATCGACGGATGCGCGGCCAAGACGTTCGATTCGGCTCACCACCTTGACGACATCGTCGAGCCGGGCCGGCGCCCGATAGTCGACTGCGGTGCTGCGCACGATGAAGATTGCCCCCGCTTCGCCGGCGAGCCGATTCTGGTCGACGCCACACGCGCGTAGCCACTCGGTGCGCGCACGTTCGAAAAATTTCAGGTAATTCGCGTAAAACACGATGCCGCCGGCGTCGGTATCTTCGTAGTACACGCGGATTGGCCACGTGAAGCCGATTTCCGTGCCGGGCTGGCTGGTCGACATATTCATGCCGCGCATTTTACCGGAACGCATACCCCGAGGTCTGTTTCAAGATGTACGCCCCGCCTGGCGGGCCTCAGCTGCAATTTCAGCCGCGATGAACGGACAAAGCGGAGAAGGATTGGGCTATCGGCATCAGTTCGATCGTGTTGATGTTGACGTGGGCGGGGCGCGTGGCGATCCAGTAGATCGAGTCGGCGATATCTTCGGGTGTCAGCGGTTGTACGTTCTCGTACATCTTGGCCGCTTTTTCGTCGTTCCCGCGGAAACGCACGTTCGAGAACTCGGTGCCGCCACATAGGCCCGGCTCGACGTTGGTCACGCGCAATGCCGTACCGGTCAGATCGGCACGCAGATTCAGACTGAACTGGTGCACGAACGCCTTGGTGGCGCCATAGACGTTACCACCCGCATACGGCCAGCTGCCGGCCGCCGAACCCAGGTTGAAAATGTGCCCGCGGTTGCGTTCCACCATGCCGGGCAGGAGTGCGTGCGTGACCTGCACGAGGCCTGTGCAGTTGGTCTCGATCATGGTGTTCCACTCGTCCAGACTTGCTCGTTGTGCCGGCTCGATGCCGAGCGCGAGACCGGCGTTATTGATGAGCACGTCGACCGCGGCGAAATCCGCGGGCAGCGAGGCCGGCACGGCTTCGACGGCGGCGCGGTCGCGCACGTCGAGCTCATAGGGCAGAAGGGCGTCGCCGAGTTCGTCGGCGAGTGCCTGCAGGCGGTCCTTGCGGCGCGCAGTGGCGACGACGCGATGGCCGCCCTTGACGAAAGAACGGGCGATAGCGGCGCCGAATCCTGCGGACGCTCCGGTGACGAACACGATCATTGCAGTTCCCTGATTGGTAGGAGAGAAAGGTCCCAAGCCTACTTCCAATGCGGCGCTGCGGCAAGGATGAACCAACCGTACCAGCGGCCGCGGCAGAGACGCGGAGCGGGTTGTGGGTATGCAATTATCAGACGTTTGCACGCCGCCTGCGGCGGTGCCAGGAGCGGCTTCGCGAGCGCCCGCCGGCCCGGCAGGAAGTCGGTTGCCTATTCGATCCTCTTCCAATAAACTAACGCGCTCATCCCTGCGTGACTGGCGATAGAACCGGTTCAAGCAATCGGGTTCAAGGTGGAGCAACCCACCGTGAAGCGCAGGGAGCCGTTTTGCCGTTCGCCTGGGCAGCCGTGATCCGCGCGCATTGATCTGCGCTGACGGTGGCTGTCCTGCCTCGCGTGTGCGGCGATTCTCCATCCGCCACGTCAGGGCTGGCCCAGCCGCCAGCAGCGCTGCGTACCCTCTACGCAAGATTCGGCGCACGATCCGGTCAACCTGAACACACTCAACGGAATCCGTATGTTTGACAGAGCCCAAAGCACCATCGCCAACGTCGATCCTGAACTCTGGAAGGTCATCGAGCAGGAGAACCGCCGTCAGGAAGAGCACATCGAACTGATCGCGTCGGAAAACTACACGAGCCCGGCCGTGATGGCTGCGCAGGGCTCGCAGCTCACCAACAAGTACGCCGAAGGGTATCCGGGCAAGCGCTATTACGGCGGCTGCGAATATGTCGACATCGCCGAGCAGCTGGCGATCGACCGCGTGAAGCAACTGTTCGGCGCCGAAGCCGCCAATGTGCAGCCGAACTCCGGCTCGCAGGCGAACCAGGGTGTGTTCTTCGCCATGCTCAAGCCGGGCGACACGATCATGGGCATGAGCCTCGCGCACGGCGGTCACCTGACGCACGGTTCGCCGGTCAACATGTCCGGCAAGTGGTTCAACGTGGTGAGCTACGGTCTGAACGAAGCCGAAGATATCGACTACGACGCTGCTGAAAAGCTGGCTCAGGAACACAAGCCGAAGCTGATCGTGGCTGGCGCGTCGGCGTTTTCGCTGCGCATTGACTTCGAGCGCCTGTCGAAGATCGCCAAGTCGGTTGGCGCGTATTTCATGGTCGACATGGCGCACTATGCCGGCCTGATCGCTGCGGGTGTCTACCCGAACCCGGTGCCGCACGCCGATTTCGTCACCACCACCACGCACAAGAGCCTGCGTGGCCCGCGCGGTGGTGTGATCCTGATGAAGGCCGAGTTCGAAAAGCAGATCAACTCGGCAATTTTCCCGGGCATTCAAGGTGGTCCGCTGATGCACGTGATCGCCGGTAAGGCCGTCGCGTTCAAGGAAGCCCTGTCGCCGGAATTCAAGGCGTACCAGCAGCAAGTCGTCGAGAACGCGCGCGTGCTGGCTGAAACGCTGGTCAAGCGCGGATTGCGCATCGTCTCGGGCCGCACCGAAAGCCACGTGATGCTGGTCGATCTGCGCGCGAAGAAGATCACCGGCAAGGCAGCGGAAGCTGCGCTCGGCGCGGCGCATATCACGGTCAACAAGAACGCGATTCCGAACGACCCGGAAAAGCCGTTTGTGACGAGCGGTGTGCGTCTCGGCTCGCCGGCCATGACCACGCGCGGCTTTGGCGTCAAGGAAGCGGAGCAGGTAGGTAACCTGATCGCCGACGTGCTGGACAACCCGGAAGACGCAGCCACGATCGAACGTGTGCGCGCGCAAGTCGCCGAGCTGACCCAGCGCTTCCCGGTTTACCGCTAAGCCGCCATGCACTGCCCTTTCTGCCGTCACGCCGATACGCAAGTTGTGGATTCCCGCGTGTCCGAAGACGGCGCGACGATTCGCCGGCGCCGCCGCTGCCCGGCCTGCGACAAACGTTTCACGACGTATGAGCGGGTCGAGCTGGCGTTGCCGTCGGTCGTCAAAAAGGATGGCAGCCGCACGGAATTCGATCGCCGCAAGATCGTCGCGAGCATGCAACTGGCGCTGCGTAAGCGCCCGGTGGCAGCGGACGCGATCGACGCGGCAGTCGCCCGCATCGAGTATCAACTGCTCGGCAGCGGCGAGCGTGAGGTGCGCAGTGAGCGCCTCGGCGAACTCGTGATGAACGAGTTGCGTGCGCTCGATACGATTGCCTATGTTCGTTTCGCTTCTGTTTACCGGCGCTTCGAAGACGTCTCCGAATTTGAGGACGTGATCGAAGAATTTCGCCGTGCCTCCTCTCCTCCCAAGCCGTCCCGCAAGCGCTGATTGCTGTCGCGCCTGAAGTCGCGCGCCAGGTTTTGTTTTCCGCTGCGTAGGTTCGCGCATCTGCATCTCCGCTCCCGTTATGGTTCGTCACGCGTGCATTTTTGCGCGGGATAGCGTCTGAGTGCCACCTGGCCATTCGGCCGATTGTTGAGTCCCTTGCGAATCGCTAGATTGGCTGCATTCTTTGAAACGATCAGGGATGCAGATGAAATGGAATGCAGTCTGTTTGCGGCCGTACCGCGGCTTTACGCTTATCGAAACACTGGCTGTTGTCGCGCTGCTGGCGGTCATTGCGGTAATGGCGACGCCGTCGTTCGTTGCATGGCACGTGCGGGACCAGGTCGATGCACGCGCGAAGGCGCTTGCCTCAACGCTAGCCTATGCGCGCAGCGAGGCATTGCGCCGCGGTGCTCGCGTCACGGTATGCCGAATCGACGCGGCACGGCATTGTCTTGCGGCAGGCCAGGCCTGTGGGAACGGCGTCACGGACTGGTCATGCGGCTGGGCCGTTCTGGCCGAACGAGGTGGCACGCTCTCGCTATTGCGCGCGCATCCTTTGCTTGCAGCGGTCAGCATCACCGGGACGCAGACAAATCTCACGTTTACGCCACCGGCGGGGCAGTTGATCGGCACCTTTCGCAGCTTTGATATCGCGCCGCGTGTGCCGTCGAAAGCGACGCAGGGTGACAAGTGGCGGCGTTGCATCCACATCGCGGCGGGCGGGCGCGCGCGGATTGTCGAGGGCGCATGTGGAGCGGCATCGTGAGGCGATATCCATCGAATCCGTGGGCGCACAACGGTCCGGTAACGCGTTTAACAAGACATAAGGGTAGTTCTCTGATCGAAGTAATGCTGGCGGTCGCCCTGATGGCGGTGACGGCGCTCGGGTTGATCGCTGGTCAGTTGTGGACTGCGCGCGAAGCTCGTGCGATGGCAATGCGCGAGCACGCGGCATGGATAGCCGATTCCGTTGCCGAAGCGATGCTCGAGCCTGCATCTAGCGATTCTGCGGTCAGGCAATGGAGCGCGCGCGCAACGGCCCTGTTGCCGCATGGCGAAGCGTCGGTCGGGGCGAGCAACGGTTTATCCACCGCACGCGTCATGTGGATGACCCTGCGCGACACGCCGCGCGCCGACGATGTCATCGATAAACCCGAATCGTGCGGTGCTATGGATATTCCCACAGGCTCATCGTGCGTTGTATTGGCGTTCGCAAGATGACGCAACGTGGGGATATTGCGCGCGGCCATACGCTCGTCGAGTTTGTGATCGCCATTGCGCTGGGGCTGCTGGTGACCGCTGGCGCGGTCTCGCTTTATACGGCGCAGCGTAGCGTGTTCGAGCGCTCGAGTGATGCGATGCGGATCCGCGAAGCCGGCCTGACCTCGCTTACGCTGATGGGCCAGCAAATTCAAATGGCCGGCTTCGTGCCCGCAGACACCGCGAGGTTCGTTAGGCCGCCGCCGTTATTCGGTTGTTCGGGTGGACGCCCGACCGGCGCGGACGACAGCGTTGCCTGCGAGGCGTTGCCCGCTCGTTCGGACGGCATCGTAGTTCGTTATGTCGGGGACACCGTTTCGACCTGGCCGTCAGCGACCGGCCAATCGACAGACTGCCTCGGTCAGGCCGTAACGAACAGCAATGCGGCACTCGGCGGCCAAGGCGTGTTGGTGGTCAACCGATACTTCGCCAGGGTCAGTGGTTCGACCGGTGAGCCGGAGCTTTACTGCGAAGGCAATGGCAAGGCAGGGTCCGCGCAGCCGTTGGTCGAAGGCGTCGAGTACGTGCGATTCAGATACTGGCTGGCCGGCGGGTCGGCCGCAATGGATGCGTCAGCGGTAACGGCCAGTCAATGGGCAAAGATCGTTGCCGTCGATCTCTGCGTGCTCGTCCGCGGAGCGCCGCAAGGACGGCGTGTGCGTTATGTCGATTGCGACGGCGCGAGCGCTCTTGGCGCCGACATGCGGGCACGGCAGGCTTTCTGGCGACGGGTGGCGATACGCAATCATGCGGAGGAATCCCTGTGACAGGAGGAATTTGCAATCCAACGCATCGCGCGTCGTCGAAACATTTGACACGCGTTGCGCGCACCGGTCGCAGATTACGCACTCGCACTCTCGGCACCGTCCTGCCGATTGTCCTGCTGATTTCCGCGATGATGTTGGCCACCTCCGCGGCCTGGTTTGAGATATCGGTGGCGGCAGCGCGTAGCGCCAACAACGTGCGCGACTATTTGCAGGCATTTCATGCCGCGGATTCCGCGCTGACGTTATGTGCCCGGAGCGTGGTCACCGCGGCAGCTTTTGAGCCACAACCAGTGATGCCGCTCTCACCCGGTGAGCCGACGCAATGGAAAGAGGAAGCCGCCTTCGAAGCCGGCGCCGTCGCACCTGTCGCGCAATGGCCCGGATCGCTGCGTGCGCCGCAATGTCTGATCGAGGCATGGCGTTTGGGCACTCGCTCCGATGCCCGGGGCTATTTACTGACTTCGCGTGGCTTCGGCCAGACCAAAGAGTCACAGGTGTGGTTACAGATGGAACTCGTGATTGCAGGCGAGCAGATCGAGCGGCATTGGCGTCGCGTTGCCGCTCGCCCATTTTGAAAGGAGGTCCATGATGAGGCCGCACACATCTGCATTTACGCTATTGGAACTCATGATCGCGCTGGCGATTGCTGCCACGCTGGTGGTGTTTGCGGTGCCCTCGTACCGGAGCCACGTCGCGCGAACACACCGGGTCGACGCGTCGTCCGCCCTTTATCGGGCGGCGCAATTCATTGAGGGTTCGGCAGTCGACAGGGCCGTGATATTGCCGCCGGGTCTGGATCAGGCGCCGCAATTCGGCACACCGATCTACCGGTTGCAAGTGCTGCCGCCAGACGACGCAAACGGTGGTTATTCGGTCGAGGCGGTGCCGACCGAAATCGGTCCTATGCGCGACGATGCTTGCGGCACCTTCACGCTGGACGCGACAGGGCTGCGAAGCAACAGAAACGGTGCCAACGGTACACTGCCGACCAGCGGCGAGTGCTGGAATACGAGCTAGCGGGCGCTAATGGAGAGTGCGTCGACCACGGGAGCAAAACTCAATGGCAATGCAAACGGCATGCAAAAACTCAATAGCATGCAAATAGCCCGTTCTCGCGTCGCGCTTCAGTACCCGCTGTCAACAGCCGTTTCCTTATTGTTGGCAGACGCGGCGGAATCATTCTTCATCTGCTTCCAGATCCGGTACGCTTCCCAGCCGGCAAGCGCAAGGCTGCCCCATTTGAGTGCGGGTTTTGCACTGGCGGCGAGGGTCGCGCGCAGCGGCTTCGCCAACAGCAGCGAAGCGATCGAACTGATAAGCGGGTACTGTTTGAGGAGCGCGCCGATGCTCCCCGCGTTGAAGACGCTCGCCTTCGATCCGCTACCCACGCGCATGCCACCGAAGCCCGGCAGAATGAATTTGAGCCAGCTAAAGTGCGTGACTGCCTGCCGCAATTCGATGGTCGCCTGAGCAAGTTCCATGCGCTCGACATCCGCGCGCACCAGCAGCAATTCCTTGCGTAGCGCTCGCAGGTGTGGCGCACTCAGATCTTTGGCCGGGTGGCGCTTGTTGCGGAATGCGGTATCGGAATGGGTCGGGCTCATGGCGTGTCGGCGGCAGTGGAGGTGGGGCAGTAAAACTATGCTGCAAATCGCTCGAGATGCATGCGAAGTCTCTTCGAAGGCTAAGGGCATTCGAGGTACGCCCATGAGCCCGTTACGCCTACCGTGTCACGGTTTGCGGAACACGTCGCGGTCTTTTTCGAACTCGGCAAGGGTCGCTTCGAACACCATTGGAGCATTGCGCAAACCGCTGCGCGCTTTCAGCGCACAAGCTAATCCCGCAATGGCATAAACCGCCGTGATGCCGGCGAGCGCTTGCCACCGGTAGGTGTCCCAGAATGCGATGGCGACCAGCGCCGTCAAAGCAATCAAGGCCATCGTTGCGAGCATCATGGCCGCGAGGCCGAGGAAAAGCACGCCGATCAGACGGTCTTTTTCTTCGGCGAGTTCGATGCCGACCAGTTCGAGCCGCGTTTGCAAAATGGCAAACACGGATCCGATGATACGGCGCAATGGACTATGTTCGCCGTGCTGCGATTGTGTTTCGATCGTCATGGCTTTGGGCGTTGCGCGTGAAGGCCTAACCGGCGCATGAAAACGAGCGCGCCAAAAGAAGCGGACCGGCCAGACATGCGCCGGTCAACTCGATTCGCTGGTGTGCCGGACCTGCTTCCTCCGGCAGCGCGCCAGTGTTACTTGCGGTTGATCAACAGCCCCAGCAATACGCCGGCGCCCGCGGCAATGCCGATGGATGCCCACGGATGCTCATGCACGTAGTCGTCGGTAGCGCGGGCGGCCTTCTTGCCTTTCTCGACCACCACGACCTGCACGTCAGCCGCCTTTTCCTTAGCCTGCTTCAGGCGCGTAAGCGCCGTTTCACGCAGTTCCGAAGCGCGCTCGCCGGTGGCGCTCGCGGCCTGTTTCAGCAAATCTTCAGCGTCCGCGAGGACGGTTTTGATATCCGACATCAATCTCTCCTTGTTGACTTCCGACATTGACAGCTCCCTTCGTTTCACGCCACGCGTGAATCGTAACCAAAGAAACGGCCGCTGGCGAGCGCAGCGCTCTATTCATGAAAACAAACGCACGAACCGTTCCCGGTTGAAGCAAAACCTTAAAAACTGCACCTTTGCATTAGCGTGCAGCAAGTTTGCTTGAGATCGGGTTGCTCCGTCCTGCAAAGTTTGCTTAAGATGGAGTTGATCTGTCCCGCAAAGTTTCCACTAAATTGGTGAAAATTACAAAAACGCATAAGGTAGTGACGCAATGTTGGTTCGTTGTATAGCGCCACTCCCGTATCCTGCAATTTTGCCAGGCGCGCTTTAGCGGGGCGTCGCGCGCGAATGCTCACGCGGAATGTCCGAGCACAATCAAGGAGCTGCTTCATGAGTCTACGTCTTGGCGATATCGCACCGGATTTTGAACAGGAGTCGAGTGTCGGTCGCATCAAGTTCCACGAATGGCTAGGCGATAGCTGGGGTGTGTTGTTCTCGCACCCCGCTGACTTCACGCCAGTCTGCACGACCGAACTGGGGTTGACGGCGAACCTGGCCGGCGAATTCGAGAAGCGCAATGTGAAGACGATTGCATTGTCGGTCGATAGTGCCGAGTCGCACAAGGAATGGATCAAGGACATCAACGAGACGCAGGCCGCCAGTGTCGGCTTCCCGATTCTCGCTGACGGTGATCGCAAGGTCGCTGAGTTGTACGACATGATCCACCCGAACGCGAGTGAAACCTTCACGGTCCGGTCGCTGTTCGTGATCGATCCGAAAAAGAAGGTGCGTTTGACCATTACCTACCCGGCCAGCACCGGGCGCAACTTCGATGAAGTGCTGCGCGTGATCGACTCGCTGCAACTCACCGACAGCCACTCGGTCGCTACGCCCGGCAACTGGAAGCAGGGCGACGACGTGGTGATCGTGCCGTCGTTGAAGGACGAAGAAGTCATCAAACAGAAATTCCCGAAGGGCTATAAGGCCCTGCGCCCGTACCTGCGTCTGACGCCGCAGCCGAATAAGTAAGCGGCTGATGCGCCACGAAGCGCACGCTTAGCTGCAACACGGCGGCACAACGAAAAAAGGCCGGTTCAAAATGAACCGGCCTTTTTCTATTCTAAGGTCAGATTTTCCTTTCGGCGGCCAGGACGAAACCCCGCCATCAAGGCATTCAACGCATCAGAAAAACGCCTGAATTCCCGTCTGTGCGCGCCCGAGAATCAGCGCGTGAATGTCGTGCGTCCCTTCATAGGTGTTCACGACTTCCAGATTGACCAGGTGCCGCGCAATGCCGAACTCGTCCGAGATACCGTTGCCGCCGAGCATGTCACGCGCGAGCCGTGCGATGTCCAGCGCCTTGCCGCACGAATTGCGTTTCATGATCGACGTGATTTCGACGGCGGCCGTGCCTTCGTCTTTCATGCGGCCGAGACGCAGTACGCCTTGCAGGCCGAGTGTGATTTCGGTTTGCATGTCGGCGAGCTTTTTCTGGATCAACTGGTTCGCCGCGAGCGGCCGGCCGAACTGCTTGCGATCGAGCACGTACTGGCGCGCCGTGTGCCAGCAGGCTTCAGCCGCGCCGAGCGCGCCCCAGGCAATGCCGTAACGCGCCGAGTTCAGGCACGTGAACGGACCGCGCAAGCCGCTGACTTCCGGGAAGCGGTTTTCTTCCGGCACAAACACTTCATCGAGCACGATCTCGCCGGTGATCGACGCACGCAGGCCCACCTTGCTATGGATGGTCGGTGCCGACAGCCCCTTCCAGCCCTTCTCGAGAATGAAACCGCGGATCGAATCCTTACCGTTCTCTTCGAGCTTCGCCCATACGACGAACACGTCTGCGATCGGCGAATTGGTGATCCACATCTTCGAGCCCGACAGCGAATAACCACCGTCGACCTTTTTCGCCCGCGTGACCATGCTGCCCGGATCGGAGCCGTGGTTCGGTTCGGTCAGGCCGAAGCAGCCGATCCATTCGCCGGTGGCGAGCCTCGGCAGGTACTTCTGCTTTTGCGCTTCCGAGCCGAATTCGTAGATCGGCACCATGACGAGCGACGACTGCACCGACATCATCGACCGGTAGCCGGAATCGACGCGCTCCACTTCGCGCGCGATCAGGCCGTACGCCACGTAATTCAGGCCAGGGCCGCCGTATTGTTCGGGGATCGTCGGGCCGAGCAGGCCGAGTTCGCCCATCTCGCGGAAGATCTCGATGTCGGTCTTTTCGTGACGGAACGCTTCGAGCACGCGCGGTTGCAGCTTGTCCTGCGAGTAAGCGGCGGCGGCGTCGCGCACCATGCGCTCGTCTTCGGTGAGCTGCTGATCCAGCAGCAACGGGTCTTCCCAGTGGAACTGCGCGGCCTCTGCCATGACGTATCTCCTGATTCCTTGCTTGACTAAAACGGATTTGAGCTTGACTTAAGTTCCGCTCTGCGAAACAATGTTTTGCAAAACATGCCCGAGTGTACCACCCCATGACGCCCACATCTACTCTCTCCGACCCGCTTGATGAGCGCAAATTTGTCGTCGCCCTTGCGCGCGGGCTGGACTTGCTGCGCGCGTTCAAGCCGGGTGAAACGATGCTCGGCAATCGCGATTTCGTCGAGCGCACGGGTTTGCCGAAGGCGACCGTCAACCGTCTGGCCTACACGTTGACCGTGCTCGGCTATCTGCGGCTCGACGAAACCCTGGGTAAATATGCGCTCGATGCCGGCGTGCTGTCGCTCGGTTTCGCGTTGCTCTCGGGCACGGACACGCTCGAACTCGCGCGCCCGCACATGCGCACCTTCGCGCGCGAAGTGGGCGCAGCGGTGTCGCTCGGATGCCGTGACGGCCTCGACATGATTTATCTGGAGACGATCCGCAGCGAAACCGCGCTGACGCTCGGACTCGCTTCCGGTTCGAAATTGTCGATGCTGACCAGTTCGATGGGGCGCGCCTATCTGGCGGTGCAGGCGTTGGACGTGCGCGCTGCCTTGCTGGCCGAGCTCGGGAAGGTCGCGGGCAAAGAGGGGGCTGCGTTGCTGGCCGATGCGGAAAAGGAAATCGAAGCCTTCGCGCAGGAACGTTGCTGTTATTCGTTCCGCGCATGGCATTACGACGTAAACGCGGTTGCGGTGCCGTTTCGCGAGCCGCGCGAGGGCCGCTGGCTGGTGCTCAGTTGCAGCGGGCCGGCGTCGTCCATGGGAGAGGCGATATTTCGGGAAAACGTGGCGCCGCGGTTGAAGGCGCTAGCGAGACGGCTGGGCGATACCGGTTGAAGCAGCGGTCTGCGCTGTGCAGCGAACCGGACATCCCGTGCGAACGCGGACTCAAGTCCATCCTCGGCGCTGCCATGCCGCAGTCCGCGCCGCAGCGGCTTCGGCAATCAATACTCACACCGCCCGATCATGATAATGCGCGGTGAACAACGGCCCTTGCACGAAGCGCACATCGTACTGTTGCAGCGCGACGAATTGCGGCTCATCCATCACCCGATTGAAAATCAGTGGAATCCGCAGCCGGCTCGCATAGCCGACTAGCGGCTTCACCATCGAATCGCGCAACGCAGTCGCCGCATCCATCTTGATGAAGTCGAGCCGCGCCGTTTCCGATACCGACAGAATCTGCCCCGCATTCGAGAGATTCCCCGCCACCTTGAAGCCGTAGCGCTGATAGCTCGTGGTCAGATAGCCGAGGAAGGTCTTATGCGCGACCGCGGCTGCCGGCAATTCGATCACCACTCGCGACGGGTTCAGTCCGAACGACACCAGCACGCTCGAGAAATGCCGTCCGTGGTCGTACTTGACGCTCTTGAGCAAGCGCTCGTGTACGCGCAGAAACAGCAGCCCGTGACGCTGCGCACCGAAGAAATTGATCGCATGCAGCGCGCGCGACATGCGGTCGAGTGCGACGAGTTCCTGATCGTCGGCGACCCGGTCGAAGGGATCGAAGGCATCGAACGGCGCGCCGTCCAGACGCTGTGTGACCGCCTGAAACCCGAGTTCATCGCCGAAACGATCCACGCCCTCAGCACCCGACGACAACGACTGCGCCAGCGCATGCACGCTGATATCGAAGATCGGCTCATAGGCGCTGGCGAGTTCGACGCCGCCGAATTGCGCCAGCGCGATCTCGCTATGCACACCGGTTCCCATCACCAGATGTTCGCCGAGAAATGGGTGGTCGGCGGCACGGGCAATGAGATTGGGGATGGTCGGCGGAATCATGTAGGCGAATGGATGGCGATAGGTGCGCACGGGGCGCCTGGCAACGCGATCTGGTTGCCTCATCCACTGATGGTAGCAGTCCGCGCCGCGCGCACTTGAACAAAATGCTCATAACGTTATCGGCCGAACGCTTGTCGCGACGGGCCGTCGGGGCTTTTGGGGCGAGCTTCCAGGGTATACGTTAATTTCACTATGCGTAATTAGTTTTACCATACGTAAATTGCGGCGAGGCTGCGATGGCGATCGCGCTTGTGTGTTCCTCATGGGAAACGGCGCGTTTCCTGATCGCCGATCGAGTGCCCGCCGCGACCAAACAATCCAGTCAGGATGAGGGGACAACCCATGAGTGTTAAACCGGCCGTGGCCGCCGCCAATGTGATCGAAGTCGAGCGCGTGCTCGGCGAAACGCATCACCCGGCATTCCAGTTGACGCTGCTCGCGCTATGCGGGCTGTGTCTCGTGATCGACGGCTTCGACGCGCAAGCCATGGGCTATGTCGCGCCGAGCGTAATCGGTGAATGGCATGTCTCGAAAGCGGCGCTCGGGCCAGTGTTCAGCGCCAGCCTGTTCGGCATGCTGCTGGGCGCGTTGGGCTTGTCGGTGCTGGCTGACCGCGTCGGCCGGCGTCCGGTATTGATTGGCGCGACGTTTTTCTTCGCGCTGTCGATGTTGGCCACGCCCTTCGTCACGACAATCCCTGCACTGATCACGCTGCGCTTCATTACGGGCCTCGGGCTCGGTTGCATCATGCCGAATGCGATGGCGCTGGTCGGCGAGTTTTCCACCCCCGCGCATCGCGTCAAGCGCATGATGCTGGTGTCGTGCGGCTTCACGCTGGGCGCGGCTTTAGGCGGTTTCATCAGCGCCGCGCTGATTCCCGCATACGGCTGGCGCGCGGTGTTCTGGGTGGGCGGCGCGGTGCCCTTGCTGCTCGCATTCGCGATGCTGGCGGCATTGCCGGAGTCGCTGCAATTCCTGGTCCTCAAAGGGCGCAGCGATCGTGCGTTGCGCTGGCTCGCGAAGTTCGATCCGGCGCTGCCGATCGATGCCAATACGCGCGTCGTCGTGCGTGAGAAGGGCAACGGTGGCGCGCCCGTCGCCGAATTGTTCCGCGCGGGCCGTGGCCCGGTCACGCTGATTTTGTGGGCGATCAGCTTCATGAACCTGATCGATCTGTATTTCCTGTCGAACTGGCTGCCCACCGTGATGCGCGATGCCGGCTACTCGCCTGGCACGGCGGTGATCGTTGGCACGGTGCTGCAAACCGGCGGTGTGGTCGGCACCTTGCTACTGGGCTGGTTTATCGAACGTTTTGGTTTTGTGCGCGTGCTGTTCGTGTGTTTCGCGGGCGCGGCGCTGGCGGTCGGCACCATCGGTACGGTGGCGCATGCGCTGCCGTGGCTGCTGCTTGTCGTATTCGCAGGCGGCTTCTGCGTGGTCGGCGGACAGCCGGCGGTCAACGCGCTGGCGGGTCATTTTTATCCGACCACGCTGCGCTCTACCGGCATCGGCTGGAGTCTCGGCATTGGGCGCATCGGCTCGGTGATCGGGCCGCTGATCGGTGGGCAACTGATTGCGCTGAACTGGTCGAATGAATCGCTGTTTCATGCCGCCGCAGTGCCGGTGCTGTGCTCCGCGTTGCTGGTGATCGCGCTGGCTGCTGCCACGCGGCAACGCGGCAGCCCATCCGAGCCGCGGACGGCCTGAGACAGACAGATCACGTCGACAGATCAAGTATCAACGGAGAACCTTGCATGGATACCCAAACACGCACGCCGAATACCGCCAGCTCGCGGCTCGAAATCGAGCCGGGCTATCAGTCGGGCTTCGCAAATGAATTCGCTACGGAAGCCTTGCCGGGCGCATTGCCGGAAGGTCGCAATTCGCCGCAACGCGCGGCCTATGGCTTGTACGCCGAGCAACTGTCGGGTACTGCATTCACCGCGCCGCGCGGCCATAACCGCCGTTCGTGGCTGTACCGGATTCGTCCGGCGGCGGTCCACCAGCCGTTCACGCAGCTACCCTCGCCGCGGCTCGTCGCCAACTTCGCCGAGGTGCCGCCGACGCCGCCGAACCAGTTGCGCTGGGACGCATTGCCGATGCCGACCGAGCCGACCGATTTCGTCGACGGCTGGGTAACGATGGCGGGCAACGGTTCAGCCGAAGCGATGAACGGCTGCGCGATCCACCTTTACGCGGCGAATCGCTCGATGAAGGATCGCTTCTTCTACAGCGCCGACGGCGAATTGCTGATCGTGCCGCAGGAGGGCCGCCTGCACATCGCCACCGAAATGGGTCAACTCGACGTCGAGCCGTTCGAGATCGCCGTGATCCCGCGCGGCGTGCGCTTCGTGGTGAGCCTGCCGGACGGCACGGCGCGCGGCTATATCTGCGAGAACTTCGGCGCGTTGCTGCGTCTGCCGGATCTCGGCCCGATCGGCTCGAACGGCCTTGCCAATCCGCGCGATTTCCTCACGCCGCATGCTGCCTACGAAGACCGCGAAGGCGACTTCGAACTCGTCGCCAAGATGAACGGCAACCTGTGGCGCGCGGATATCGGTCATTCACCGCTCGACGTGGTGGCATGGCACGGCAACTATGCACCGTACAAATACGATCTGCGCCGCTTCAACACGATCGGCTCGATCAGCTTCGACCATCCGGATCCGTCGATCTTTCTGGTGCTGCAATCGCAAAGCGATACGCCGGGCGTCGACACGATCGACTTCGTGATTTTCCCGCCGCGCTGGCTCGCGGCCGAAGATACGTTCCGCCCGCCCTGGTTCCATCGCAACGTCGCGAGCGAATTCATGGGTCTCGTGCACGGCGTGTACGACGCAAAGGCCGAGGGCTTCGTGCCGGGCGGCGCGAGTCTGCACAACTGCATGTCGGGCCATGGGCCGGACGCGGACACCTTCGAGAAAGCGTCGCATGGCGACACATCCACGCCGAAGAAAGTCGGCGACACGATGGCCTTTATGTTCGAAACGCGCACGCTGATCAAGCCGACCCGTTTCGCGCTCGAAACCGCTCAATTGCAGGCGCATTACTACGAGTGCTGGCAAGGTCTCAAGAAACACTTCAACCCGGAGCAACGATGAACGCATTGAGCGATCTTCAGGCGACGCTCGATCCGTCGCGCAAGAGCTGGGTCGAGTCGGCCAACGACTCGACTAACGATTTTTCGATCCAGAACCTGCCGTTCGGCATTTTCAGCGACAAGACCAACGGCGCGCGCCGTGTGGGCGTGGCGATCGGCGATGAGATCGTCGATCTGAGTGTCCTTAAGGCTGCCGGCTTGCTCAAGCTTCCGATCGCATCGGCCGATCAATTCATTGCGATGAAGGACCGGGCGTTCGAGCAGGACACCCTCAACGATTTCATCTCGCTTGGCCGCGATGCATGGCGCAGCGTGCGCATCCAGCTGAGCCATCTGCTGGCGCGCGATACGGCGACCTTGCGCGACGATGTGGGCTTACGTTCGAAAGCGCTCGTGCGCCAGTCCGACGCGCAACTGCATCTGCCGGTGCAGATTCCGGGTTACACCGATTTTTATTCGTCGAAGGAGCACGCGACGAATGTCGGCTCGATGTTCCGCGATCCGAAGAATGCGCTATTGCCGAACTGGTCGGAGATGCCGATCGGCTACAACGGACGCGCGTCGTCGGTGGTGGTGAGCGGTACGCCGGTGCGGCGTCCTAACGGTCAGCTGAAACTGCCGGATCAGGAACGTCCGGTGTTTGGCGCATGCCGCAAGCTGGATATCGAACTGGAGACCGGTTTCGTGATCGGTGGCGGCAATGCACTGGGCGAGCCGATTGCCTGCGCCGATGCCGCAGCGCACATCTTCGGCATGGTGCTGCTGAACGACTGGAGCGCGCGGGATATTCAGCAATGGGAATACGTGCCGCTCGGTCCGTTCAACGCAAAGACCTTTGCGACCACGATCTCCCCGTGGATCGTGACGCTCGACGCGCTCGAACCGTTCCGTGTCGAACAGCCGGTGCAGGAACCGCAGCCGCTGGAATACTTGCGCCACGACGGCAAGCACGCGTTCGACATCTCGCTGGAAGTGACGCTGCGGCCGCAAACGGCAAAGCAGGCCACCACGATCTCGCGGACCAACTTCAAGCACATGTACTGGACGATGGCGCAACAGCTCGCGCATCACACGGTATCGGGCTGCAATACGCGGGTCGGCGATCTGATGGGATCGGGCACGATCAGCGGTCCGACCGCCGACTCGTGCGGCAGCCTGCTCGAGTCCACATGGAACGGCAAGAATCCGTTGGAATTGAAGGAGGGCGGCACACGCGGGTTTATCGAAGACGGCGACGAACTGACGCTTACCGGCTGGTGCCAGGGCGATGGGTATCGCGTGGGTTTCGGCACGTGTGTTGGGGAGATTCTGCCGGCGCGGGGGTAAGCCTGGCGGCCCGCGATAAAAAACGGGGAAGCCATCATGGCTTCCCCGTTTGCATATTAGGCGCGACAGAGTTCTGCCGGCTACGCGCCGTATCGTTCGAGTAGGCCACAACATCGTCCACGACAGATTCAGAGGCGCCGGATCTCGAGCATCGAAACGGGCATCGGCATGCTAACCGTTGCGTCAACGATCTGTGCCAGACCGTCAGCCGATCGCCCGCATCGGGGCGCGTCGTCTTTCCCACCACGCTGCGGCGAGAAACGCGAGCGCCGCAGCGAGCAGCACCCCCACCATCGCATCGTTGCCGACACCCTTCATCAACGCGCCAGCCACCAGCGGCCCGCCGAAGCTGGCTGCGCTCCACGACGCCCCCACCAACGAACTCGCTGACACCAGCGCGGCGCCGCGAAACCGCTCGCCGCAGGCGACCAGCGATAGCGTATAGATCGCCCCAGCCGTCGCGCCGAGCACAAAGAGCAGAGGCCAGCACAGCCACGGCGATGCCACCGCCCATGGCAGAAACGGCAGCAACGCCACGACGATCACCCCGCAACCGACATGCGCGCGTTCGCGGCCGAGCCGGTCGGCGAGCCAGCCGATCGGAAACTGCATGGTCGTATCGCCGAGCAGCAGCGCCGACGCGAACAGCACAGCCACCTCGCTCGTGATGCCGTGCGACATGGCGAAGAGCGGCAGCAGTGACAGCGCGATCGTATCGAACAGCGCAAAGAAACCCGTACCGATCACGAGCGCCGGCATCTGCGGCAATACATGGCGCCAACTGCCGTGCGCGGCGTGTTCATCCTCCGACGCCTGGGGCGTCTTGCGGATGCTGGCAAGCGCGGGCAACGCCAGCAGGAAGATCGCACCGCAAATCAGGAAGCGCCAATGTATGAAGTCGTTGATCTGGCTCACCAGTACCGGACCGACCATCTGGAACAGCGTGAAGTTGGTCGCGTAGATGGCGACGACGCGGCCGCGTGTCGCGTCGTCGGCGAGTTGATTGACCCATGCTTCGCCGATCGTGAAGAGCAGCATCAGCGCCGCGCCGCACAGCACGCGCAGCATCGCCCATAGCCACAGGTTCGAGGCGAGTTGCATCAGCGCGGTTGCGAGCGCGACCACCAGCACCGCGCCGACGATCACCTGGCGGCCGCCGAAGCGCGCCGCGATCCAGGCTGCCACCGGCACGACGAGAAGGCCGCCGCCCGCTTGCGCGGCGGTCAGCAGGCCGACCACGTCGGTGCCATAGCCGGCTTGCGTCAGTGCGAGGGCAGTCAGGGGAAGCGTGGCGCCGCTGCCGAGTCCGACTACGGCAACGCTCAGGATCAGGGCGAGGAAATCGCGAGTGAAGATGACTTTCATCGGGCGAGATGCTACTACGGCCGCGAGTCATTCGCACCTTTGTGCGGATTGCCTGAACGCGGTGAAGGACCGCGTTCGCTTGCTATCGAGGGATGCCTGGAGTCCAGTCTGTAGAGGAAGGCACGTGACCAACGGCGTTGGCCGGCGGCGGCGAGGTGAAACCTGTCCTGGCTGAAGCCGTCCGCGCAGCCGGCGCGTACAAGCCTCGGTTAGCCGGCCACGGCCATCCGTTGCGCGCGCCGGTCGATCGACACCGACCACAGCGTCAGCGCCAGGGCGCCGATCGAGGTTGCCACGCCGACCCACGGCAGCATGGTGAGCGGCGCACCCGCGCCGATCGCCATGCCGCCGAGCCACGCGCCCGTTGCATTGCCGAGGTTGAACGCACCCTGATTCAGGGTCGACGCCAGATTTGGTGCATGGCTCGCGCGGTCGACGATCAGCATTTGCAGCGGCGGCACGATCGCGAAGGCCAGAATGCCCCACACGAAAATCGTGATCATGGCCGGGATTTCGGCGTGCATCGTGCCGGCGAAGATCGTCAGGATGACGACGATCGCCAGCAGAAACGCGACCAGCGAAGGCATCAGCCGCCAGTCGGCGAGCTTACCGCCGAGCGTACTGCCCACCGTCAAGCCGAGGCCGAAGAGCAGCAGCACGAAGGTGACCGCGTGCGGCGTGAAGCCGGTCACGTCTTCGAGAATCGGCGTGATGTAGGTGAAGGTGGAAAACAGGCTGGCGGAAGCGAGCACGCTGATGCCGAGCACCATCAGCACTTGCGGGTTCTTCAGCACGTTGAATTCGTGGATGAGGCTCGCCTTCTGCATCTCGATCTTCGCCGGCAGGCAAACCGCGAGCGCAAGTGCTGCGAGCATGCCGATGCCGGTCACGGCCCAGAAGGTGGCGCGCCAGCCCACTGCCTGGCCGAGCGCTGTGCCGAGCGGCACGCCGAGCACGTTGGCAAGTGTCAAGCCGGTGAACATCAGCGCGATGGCTTGCGCGCGGCGGTTCGGCGCGACCAGCCCCGCGGCGACCACTGAACCGATGCCGAAGAACGCGCCATGGCAAAACGCCGTGACGATGCGCGCGGCCATCAGCACCGCGTAGCCCGGCGCAACCGCGCACAGCAGATTGCCGACGATGAAGACGCCAATCAGGCTCATCAATGCCTTCTTGCGCGGCATGTTGGCCACGGCGATCGCCACGATCGGTGCGCCGATGGTGACGCCGAGCGCATAAGCCGACACCAGCATGCCGGCCGCCGGAATCGACACGGACAGATCGCGGGCGACATCGGGCAATAGCCCCATGATCACGAATTCAGTGGTACCGATTCCAAACGCGGCAACGGCAAGGGCGAGCAGGGGTAAAGGCATGGTGATGGAGCGTGAATCGGCACGACGGGAAACGTCGTGCGGCAGGCGCGCATTTTTCGGGACGAGAACGCATGCGCCATGCGAGGGGAAAACAGTAGGGGATTCTACCTAAGTCAAAACAGCCTTGCTGAGCGTTAAGCCGGCTGTTGTTTTTTTTGCTGAGAGCACACCTTGGTGTGCGCTTTGGCATGGGCCGCCCCAGCACAACGGCATCGTTTCATGATGTCCTTTCGTCTGACTTGAAGACCTTGCCGTGACGGCCGGCACCTTCGGCAAAACGCGCGGCGCCCGCCACGCCTTCATCGAATACCGCCTGATAGCCGCCCGCGCCTTCGCGCTGCAGCGCGAGGGCAAGATCCTCCGGCATGCTGTTTTCCAACGCGGAGCGGCGGTCCGCCAGCAGCGCCGCTTGCGGGAAGGCCGCCAGTTCAGCGGCCAATTGTTCCGCCGCCGCGCGGGCCTCACCCTTGCGCACCACGCGATTGGCAAGACCGAAGTTGAGCGCTTCCTGCGCCTCCACTGCGCGGCCGGTCAGGATCAGATCGAGCGCTCGCGACAGCCCGATCAGACGCGGCAAGCGGATCGTGCCGCCATCGATTAGCGGAATCCCAACGCGTCGGCAGAACACGCCGAGCACGGCATCTTCTTCGACAACGCGCAGGTCGCACATCGCGGCCAGTTCAAGGCCGCCCGCGACCGCATAGCCGGTAATCGCGGCAATCACCGGTTTGCTGAAACGCATGCGCGTCGGTCCCATTGGACCGGGGCCGCTGCCGTCGGCGTGCAGTTCATTGCGGCGGGTCTCGTCGGCGAGCGCGGTGAGATCCGCGCCGGCGCAAAAGGTGCCACCCGCGCCGAATAGCACGGCCGTGCGCCATGCCGGTTCCGCTTCGAAGCGGCGGAAGGCCGCGCTGAGCGCTTCCGCGGTCGGGCGGTCGACGGCATTGCGCCGCGCCGGCCGTTCGAGCACGATAGTGGCGACGCCAGTGTCCTCATTGGCTTCGATACGCACATGGTCATTCAGATTTTGCGTGGTTATCATCGTCTTATCCGTAATGGTTCACGTCCGGCTGCTCGTGCCGGGTACTCATGCAGTGCGATTAATACCGTTGGCTGTCATGCATCTTTCACAATCGGCTCGTAGCGTTACCGCTCTTTTAACGCGCTGGCACTTTTTAGCCAGCTTCTCGAGCCCGTCTTTGCCCTTGTCCAATTCATCGCCCGAAACCGCGCCGGCCTGTGCCGAGACTGTCTGGATCGTGCCGCTACACGAACATGACCATCCATGGTACGACCACGTGCGCCTGAAACGCGTCTTCGTGACTGACGGCACACGCCATCAGGTGGTCATGGTCGATGCACGCAAGCTGCTGGAATGCGCGGATCGCGACAACACCGATTACGTGCTGAAGCCGGTCGCCGAATGGCATGCGGGCAAGGTGCGTGGCATTCGCGAGTTTCTCCATCCCGAGAGTCCGCGTATTCCGCAGATGCCTTACGTGACGATTTCGACGCGTCGCGCGCCGGGTCTGCTGGGCTGGTTCGGTCTCGAGCGCGAGGGCGTGGTGGCGTTTCGCAACGGGCAGCATCGCGCGCGCTATCTGGCCGATGCGGGCGCACGCTGGTTTCCGGTGGAAGTGCACGAGCGTGAGGTGGCCTTGCTGCGCGAGATGTGCGGCGCGGCGGACGACGCTCGCACGGCGATCCGCCCGATCACCGTGGATGGCGGCGGCAACCCCTAACTTCGCGCCAGCACGATATTGCGCGGCGTGCCGGCATGCCATGCCGCGACATTGTCGAGCGTGGTCTGCGCGATCTCGTTCATCGCCTCGCGCGTGAAGAATGCCTGGTGCGCGGTGACGATCACGTTCGGGAACATCAACAGGCGCGCCAGCACGTCGTCCTGCAACGGCAGGTTCGAATGGTCCTCGAAAAAGAGGCCGCTTTCTTCCTCGTACACGTCGAGCCCGAGATGGCCGAGCTGGCCATCTTTCAACGCGCCGATCAGCGCATTACTTTCGACCAGGCCGCCGCGCCCGGTATTGATCAGCATCGCGCCACGCTTCATTTTCGCCAATGCCGGCCCGTCGATCAGATGGTACGTGTCAGGTACCAGCGGACAATGCAGGCTGACCACGTCGCTTTCAGCCAGCAGCGTGTCGAGCGGCACGTAGCGCGCGCCGAGGGCAAGCAGATCCCCGGCCGGCGTGCCGGGGTCATAGGCTAGCACCTGCATCCCGAAGCCCGCCATGATGCGGCCGAACACGCGGCCGATCATGCCGGTGCCGATCACGCCCACCGTCTTGCCATGCAGGTCGAAGCCGAGCAACCCATGCAGCGAGAAATCGCCTTCGCGGGTGCGCGCGACCGCGCGCGGCAGGCGCCGGTTCAGCGCGAGAATCAGACCGGCCGCATGTTCGGCGACCGCGTGCGGCGAGTAGGCCGGCACCCGTGCAACCGTCATGCCGAGGCGTTCCGCCGCCGCCAGGTCGACGTGATTGAAGCCCGCCGAGCGCAGCGCGATCATGCGCGTGCCGCCGGCATGGAGATGCTCCAGTACCGCGGCGTCGACGTTGTCGTTGACGAACGGGCAGACCACTTCGTAACCCTGCGCAAGGATCGCCGTTTCGACATCGAGGTGCGATTCCTGGAAATGCAGTTCATAGCGATGCGTGCCGTTGGCCTCGGCGAACGTGTCACTGTCGTATTGGCGGCTGCTGAACAGGATCATGCGCATGGGTGGCTCCGAAGAATGCGTGCCGGTGCGGCGAATGTCGACTTACGATGTGGCATGCGGGCAGATCAGTATATCGGCCCTTTACGGTAAAGATCGCCGTTTGCGATGCGCGGTCCGAAAAACCAATTCGATCTTTACCAGACTAGAAAAGATCGTCTTTTCGCTAAGCAACACCGGCGCAGTTGAAAATCATATTGACAGCGATGCCGATCTACAATATTTATTAAAAAAGAAGTCCAAGAAATGCATGAACATATCGTGCTGAAAACTGGCCATCAGCAGGGCATGGCACTATCAATGCGTTGCAACTTCGCGAGGAATGCGTGACTGTTGAGCTTGCTGAAAAGTATTTCGCTATCGTCGCTGCATTGCGGCATATCTTCTATGGCGCCCGGGGCGTCATGCCATTGCCATAAAGTTTCCCTTCAATGGGATCCGGTTATGCTGGATGCGTCATTTCTGGGCATGGCGGCTCAGATCGAATTCGCTTCAAATTCCAGAAAGATTTTTTCAGCTTTCTGCTAATAAACCGTAAATCGGCGAGCCAACATGATCGGTGAATTGCTGAGATCTCAACCGGAGATCGCGCTGTTCGCAAGCCTTGCAATCGGATATTTCATTGGTTCATTTCGCGTGGGGCCAATTCAGCTGGGCGGCGTCTGCGGCACGCTGATCGTGGCCTTGTTGCTGGGGCAGACGGGCGCGCGGCTGGCCCCCGACCTGAAGAACATCGCCTTTGCGCTGTTCATCTTCGCGCTCGGTTTCACCGGCGGCCCGCAGTTCTTTGCCAACATCGGCCGGGGCTGGCGCTATGGCTTGCTGTCGGTGGTCGAGATCGTCTCGGTGCTGGTGCTGATCATGATCGCGGTCTTCGTGATGCGGCTCGACGCCGGCACGGCGGCCGGCTTGCTGGCCGGCGCCGCGACGGAGTCGGCCGTGATCGGCACGGCTTCGGAGGCGATTGCCAAGCTCGGCTTCAGCGACGCAGAGACGCTGCGTCTGCAGGCCAACATCGTGACCGCGTACAGCGTGAGTTACCTGTTCGGCCTGATCACCATCGTCCTGTTCACCAGCCAGTTCGCGCCGCTTCTACTGCGCATCAATCTGCGCGAAGAAGCCGAGCGCGTGTGGCACAAGCTCGGCGGCGATGGCGCCTTCGGCGACGGGCAGCAGGCGGCGGCGCCGGCGCTCGTGGGCCGCGCGTTCCGGATCGGCACGGCGGCCGGCGGAACGATCCAGGCGCTTGAACGAACCTATGGCTTCAACCTGACCATCGAGGGGGTCCGTCGCAACGGAGCCGACGTGCCGGTCGAGCCGCAACTGACGTTGGCCGCCGGCGACCTGATCCTGGTGGCCGGGCGGCGCGAAGCGATCGTGGCCGCGGCCGCCAGCCTCGGCGAAGAAGTGGCGGATGCCGGCTTTGGCCAGTTCATGGTGGAGGAGCTCGACGTCGTGCTCACGCGCAGCGATGCGCACGGTCTGACGGTCGCGCAGATGCGCGAACGGGCAAAGCCGGAAGACGGGCGCGGTGTCTATATCGCGGCCGTTACGCGGCTCGAAACGACGGTGCCCGCGCTGCCCGGCACCGAGCTCAATCGCGGCGACGTGCTGACGCTGGTGGGCGCAAAGGCCGACGTCGAGCGCGGTGCGCGGCGTCTGGGCTACGTGCTCCCCGCGACCCAGAAAACCGACTTCGTTTATCTCGGCCTCGGCGTGCTGGTCGGCATGGCGATCGGCCATCTCGGCGGACGCATCGGCGGTGTGTCGATCGCGCTCGGCACGGGAGGCGGCTGCCTGCTGTCGGGCCTGCTGTTCGGCTGGATCCGTTCGCGCCATCCGTTAGTCGGTTCGCTGCCTTCGGCGGCTGCGCAAATTCTCAAGGACTTTGGCCTTGCCACCTTCATTGCCGCCGTCGGTCTGTCGGCGGGACCCGATGCCATCAAGCTGGTGCGCGAATACGGCCTGGCGCTGCCCGTGGCCGGCATTCTGATGGTGCTCGTACCCGGCTTGCTGTCGCTCTGGATCGGCCGCGCGTTTCTCAAGCTCGAAGCGCCCATGCTGCTCGGCGCCATTGCCGGTCAGCAATGCAGCACGCCGGCGATCAGCGCACTGGTCGGCGTAACCGGCAATTCGACTCCCGTGATCGGCTACACGATCACCTATGCACTCTCGAACATTCTGTTGCCGTTGATGGGGCCGGTCGTGGTCGGCCTCGCCGGGAAGTTCGGCTAGACGGACGGATGGGCTGCGCGTGGCGCGCAGCCGGCCGCATGCGGATGCCGTGCGATCCGTATGCAAACGCGTAGCACCCAGTACTCAGTACTCAGTATCGCAAACTATCTAGCGAGGGCATGATGGACTGGCTACACCACATTTTTCAGAAATCACCCGAGATTGCGCTGTTTCTGTCGCTTGCAGCCGGTTACTTCATCGGACAGATCAACTTCGGCAAGTTCCAGTTAGGCGGCGTAGGCGGTTCATTGCTCGCCGCGGTCGTGATCAGTCAGGCGGGCGTGACGATCGACAATGGCGTGAAATCGGTGATGTTTGCCGTGTTCATTTACGCGGTCGGCTATGACTCCGGGCCGGGCTTCTTCAACTCGCTGAACCGCAAGACACTGCGTGAGATTGCGATGGCGGTGTTTCTCGCCGTCTCCGCACTGGTCACCGTGGTGGTTTGCGCGAAGCTGTTCCATCTGAACAAGGGCCTCGCGGCAGGGCTCGCGGGGGGCGCGCTGACGCAGTCGGCGATTATCGGCACGGCCGGCGACGCCATCGCGCGTCTCGGTCTGCCCGCCGATCAGGTCAAGTCGCTGCAATCCGACGTGGCAATTGCGTACGCCGTGACTTACGTGTTCGGCTCGCTTGGCGCGATCATCGTCTGCGTGAACATCCTGCCGAAGTTCATGGGGCAGGGGTTGCGGGAGGCGTCGATCGAAGCGGAGAAGGAGCTGTCCGCAGGCGGGTCGTCACTCGGCGCGGGGCAGATTCGTGCGTTGCCCGAACTGGTGGGCCGTGCGTACAAGATCGACGTCAGCGCCGGGAAAACGGTGAAGGCAGTCGAGACCCAGCATCAGGACATGTTGACGATCGAGAAGATCAAACGTGGCGGCCAGCAACTCGACCCAACGCCCGATCTGGTGTTGAAACCCGATGACGTGGTGCTGGTGGTCGGCCGCCGCGAGGCGGTGGTTGAATTTGGCGCGAGCGGCGGCGAGGTTGCCACCGTCGATGACGTCGGCGTCGTCATGCAATCGCGCGAAGGCGTGTTCACCCGCAAAGGCATGAATCACACGACGATCGCCGCCGCACGCGAAGTCGTGGATCGCGACATGCGCCACGGGGTCTTCATCCAGAGCGCTTCGCGTGCCGGCCAGCCGCTGCCGATCCTGCCCGAAACCAAGCTCGAGCACGGCGACGTCATCACCTTCTACGGTTCGCCGAAAGACACCAAGCGCGCCGTCGACGCCGCCGGCTACGAACTGCCGTACAGCAACAAAACCGACTTCATCTATATGGGCGTCGGTCTTGTGCTCGGTCTGCTGATCGGCCTGATCGTCCTCAACGTAGGCGGCATTCCGCTCACGCTCGGTTCGGGTGGCGGCTGTCTGCTGGCCGGTTTGCTGTTCGGCTGGATGCGCGGCAAGCATCCGATGTACGGCGCAATGCCGGCGGCCGCTTCGCAGTTGCTGAAGGACTTTGGTCTCGCAGCGTTCGTGGCGGTGGTCGGCTTGAATTCCGGTTTGCAGGCGGTTGTGACGGTCAAGCAGAGCGGCATGACGATCTTCCTGCTCGGCGTGTTCGTTACGTTGTTCCCGTTGTTGCTGACCATGCTGTTCGGCCGCTACGTGCTGGGCTACAAAAACGCGGCGATTCTCGCCGGTGCGCTGTCGGGCTCGCGCAGTGCCAATCCGGCATTCGGCGGCGTGCTCGACAAGGCGGAAAGCGCCGTGCCGACCGTGCCGTTCGCGATCACGTATGCGATTGCAAACGTCGCGTTGACGTTGCTCGGACCGCTTGTTGTCGGGTTGGTTTAACCCGGTTTAGTGCACGCATCTATCGATCTCTCTGACGCCGGCGGCAACTGAACGATCACACGCGACGCCGGCGTTATTCACTTGCACATTGGAGAACGCATCATGGCAAAAGAGAAAAGCGGCAAGAAGCAAGGCGATATGGCTCAAGCCGGCTTGTCGGCGCTCAGCCCGTTCGAACTCAAGGACGAATTGATCAAGGCCGCCGGCGGCGGCGCGGTAGAGCGTGCCGCCAACGCATCGATGCTCAACGCCGGCCGCGGCAACCCGAACTTTCTCGCGACCATTCCGCGCCACGGCTTCTGGCAACTCGGTCTCTTTGCGATGCGCGAGTCGGAGCGCTCGTTTGCGTTCATGCCCGAGGGTGTCGGCGGCTTCCCGCGTCGCGAAGGGCTCACGGAACGCTTCGATCTGTTCCTGCGCGAAAACAAGGGCGTACCCGGCATCGACTTTCTGCGTGGCGCCGTGTCGTATGTGCGCGATCAGCTCGGGCTGTCCGCGGGCGACTTCCTCTATGAAATGTGCGAGGGCATTCTCGCGTCGAACTATCCGGTGCCGGACCGGATGCTCAAGTTGTCCGAACTGATCGTCGGGCAATATTTGCGCAAGGAGATGATCGGCAACCATCCGTTCGTCGGCGAGTTCGACGTATTCGCGGTGGAGGGCGGCACGGCGGCGATGACGTATATCTTCAACACGATGCGCGAGAATCACCTGATCAAACCGGGTGACACGATTGCGCTGGGCTTGCCGATTTTCACGCCGTACATCGAAATTCCGCGCCTGAACGACTATCAGCTCAACGTCGTCAATCTCGAAGCTACGGTTGAAAGCGGCTGGCAGTATTCGAAGAAGGAACTCGACAAACTGCGCGATCCGAAGGTGAAGGCGTTCTTCCTCGTGAACCCGAGCAATCCGCCTTCAGTAAAGATCAACGACGAGAGCCTTCAATATATCGCCGACATCGTCAAGGAACGCCCCGATCTGATTCTGTTGACCGATGACGTGTACGGCACCTTCGCCGACGACTTCGTCTCGCTGTTCGCGCTCGCGCCGAAGAACACGATCCTCGTGTATTCGTACTCGAAGTACTTCGGTGCGACCGGCTGGCGCCTCGGCACCATCGCGACGCATCGCGACAATGTGCTCGACAAACTGATCGCCGAGCTGCCGAAGGACGCGAAGAAGCAGCTACACGAGCGTTACGAATCGATCACGACCGAACCGGAAAAGCTCAAGTTCATCGATCGGCTGGTCGCGGACAGCCGCACGGTCGCGCTGAATCACACGGCGGGTCTGTCGACGCCGCAGCAGGTGCAAATGGTGTTGTTCTCGCTGTTCGCGCTGATGGATACGCCCGACGCCTACAAGAACGCGTTGAAGCGCCTGATCCGCAAGCGCAAGCAGGCGCTGTACGAAGAGGTCGGCATTTCGTTCGAAGACGACGATCCGAATCAGGTCGACTACTACACCATCCTCGACATCGAGTTTCTCGGCGAACGGATGTTCGGGCGCGAGTTCGTCGAATGGCTGCTGAAGAACACCGAGCCGTCGGAATTGCTGTTCCGCCTCGCGCGCGAAGCACGCGTGGTGCTGTTGCCGGGACGCGGCTTCGGTACGCAGCATCCGTCGGGACGGGTGTCGCTGGCGAATCTGAACGAGTCGGACTATCGGCAGATCGGCCGCGCGATGCGCAAGCTGATCGAGGAATATGTCGAGCGGTATAACGCGGCAACCGGCAAGAAGCTCGATAAAAGCAAGGTGAAGTGACAAAAATCTTGCGCAATTGCGCGGATCGGTGAATGATCAGTCAAGCGGCCCCGCCAGTGTCATTGCTGGCGGGGCCGCTTGTCCCTTTGCGCTCTGACATTCACGTACCGATCATGCCGACTTCATCCTCTCACTCCACTTCTACCGCAGTGCCTTGTCCGGTTGTCGAATCGCTTGACGCCATTCTTCCCGAAGAACCGTTGCTGATGATGGGCGCCGGCCCCGTGCCGATTCCCGCGGCGGTGGCCAAGGCCAATACGGTGGTGATCAATCATCTGGGCAGCACCATGGTGAAGGTGATCGGCCAGGTGAAGACCATGGCGCGCTACGTGTTCCAGACGAATTCGAAGTGGGTGCTGGGCGTAGCCGGCCCGGGTTCTGCCGCGATGGAAATGGCGATCTCCAATCTCGCGTGGGAAGGCACGAAAGTGCTGAGCATCAGGAATGGCTTTTTCAGCGAGCGGATGGCGGAGATGGGGCGGCGTGTCGGCGCGCAGGTGTCGATGCTGGATGTCGCCGATCGTTCGGTGGCGAGTCTCGAACAGGTGGCCGAGGCGATTCGCCGCGAGCGTCCGGAGATCGTGACGGTGGTGCAGGGCGAGACGTCGAACACGGTGTGGAATTACCACTTGAAGGACATTGCCGCATTGGCGAAAGCCGCGGGCGCGCTGGTGATCGTCGACGCGGTGTGCACGTTGAGCACGATGCCGCTCGACATGGATGCATGGGGTATCGACGCGGTGATTACGGGCGGGCAGAAGGGCCTGTCGTCGATTCCGGGTGTCTCGCTGATCGCGTTTTCGGACACGGCCTGGGAGCGGGTGAAAGGGCGTACGGCGCCGAATGCGCACTGGTGTCTGGATGCTTCGCTGGCGGAGAACTTCTGGCACAACGCGGGGTATCACTATACCGCGCCCGTGTCCGGCGTATTGGCATTGCACGAGGCGTTGCGGCTCGTGTGTGCGGAAACGCTGGAGAAGCGCTTTGCGCGGCACTTGAAGTGCTCGTTGGCGCTTCAGGCGGGGATCACTGCGTTGGGCTTGCAACTCTACGCGCCGGCGCCTTGCCGTCTGAATTCGGTTGTCGGCATCGTCGTGCCGGAGCGCTTAAGTCCGGCTGATATCTGTGGCCACATTTCGCGGCATCACCAGGTTGAAATCTCGGGTTCGTTTGGTTTGCCGATCGTGCGTATTGGACAGATGGGCGAACAGTGCCGGGAGCACAACCTGTTCAGGACCTTGCACGCGCTCGGACGAACGATGGTGGACCTGGGGGTTAAGGTTGAGTTGCCGGCCGGCGTCGCGGCGCTTGAACGTGGGTTGTCGGAAGGGAAGTGAGATGGCGCTGCCTTTCCTTGATTCAAGGAAAGGCACAAAATCCGGAATTACAGACGAACAACCCGCTGGGCGAGCAAGAACTCAGGTCGCCGCAGGCGCATTCGGCGCTCTCGAATTGCGCAAATACATCATCGTCGACAGCACGACCGCCATCGCGGAAGCCACCGCTGCAAACAGAAACACCTGTGCATAGCCGAACTCCCCGGCGATATACCCGGCCAACGGCCCCGTAATCCCCAGCGAGAGATCGAGAAACACGGAATAAGCCGACAACGCCGCCCCACGGCTAGCGGGCGGCACGAGCCCAACCGCTTCCACGCCGAGCGCAGGAAACACCAGCGCAAACCCAAACCCGGTCAATGCCGCCCCTGCGAGAGCAATATGCGGCTCAGGCGCCAGCCACAACATCAACAGCCCGGCGCATTCAAACGAAAACGAAGCAATCGCGACCCGGAACCCACCGTAGGCCTTGATCGTATTGGCGAACAACAGGCGCGCTCCGATAAACAGCGTGCCGAAAACAGTCAGCGACAAAGCCGCATTGGGCCAATGCCGCGCGGCATAAAACAGCGTGATGAACGTCGCAATCGACCCAAAGCCGGCCGAGCCCAGCGCCAATCCGATCCCATGCGGCAGCACCCGCGTGAACACGCTCCGGTACGACATCCGCTCGCCATGCACGATCGGCACCGCCGCGATGGGTCGCGCCAGATAGAACCCGAGCGCAGCCAGCAGGATCACCAGGATGCCCAGCGCGGCGAATCCAATCGTGTGGGCGATCGCTACGCCGAGCGGTGCGCCGATCGCGAGCGCGCCGTACGTTGCGATGCCGTTCCACGAAATCACCCGGGCATTGTTGCTCGTGCCCACCCGGCCGATGCCCCACAAAATTGCGCCGGTGCCGCACAGGCTCTCGCCGAAGCCGAGTACGAGACGGCTGCATACCAGCAGCCCCAGACTCACCACGGGCCAGCGTCCGCACAACACGGCCAGCAGCAACAAAATCCCGCTCGCGCCGCAACCCAGCAAGCCGATCGACACCGTCCGCTTGGGCCCCAGCGTATCGGCCGAGCGGCCGGCGAGGGGCCGCGATGCCAGCGTCGCCAGGTACTGCACGCTGATCGCCGCGCCGGCCAGGATCGCGCTGTAACCCAGGTCGTCGTGGACGTAGCCAGGCAGCACCGCGAGCGGGATGCCGATCGTCAGGTAACAAAGAAACGTGAAAAAGACGACCGGAATGATCTGCATGGTCGTCGCAAATTCGCTGCGAGGTGTCGCGGAGTCGGTGGACATGGGGAAAACGAGACTTGAAAACGGCGGGAAGGCGTGATTTTCCCATGGAACCGATTCCCTTGCAGGGCTTGCTTAATAATTTCGACGCCTGAATAACGGTGCCGGATCGATATAGTGGTCTGTTTTCGCCCTGCACGAGTGGTCTTTTCAGGCGTGGCGGTTCAGGAGACATCAACCGGCTGTGGCTATAAAACTAAAAATTTACAAAAAATACGGTAAAACGGCCATAGCAACATAAGCCGACCGGCCCTCAAACCCATCTCTATATCGTTTCGCGAATATGTCCCGCATGCGATCCCTGCTATGGGTTGTATTTATTGATGATGATAGTTTTCGAACCATCATCGCAGCACGTCCCACGGACACAGAACATTGAGAGCAACGAGACATGACTGAGCCGATCCGCTTCTACCACCGCAACGCGATCCGTGAGATCAAGGATGCGCCCGTCACCCGCACCGTCCTGCAGTATTTGCGCGAAGACGCGCATTGCACCGGCACCAAGGAAGGCTGCGCCGAAGGCGACTGCGGCGCATGCACGGTCGTGATCGGCGAGCGCAACGAAGCGGGCGGCGTCGACTTCAAGGCGGTCAACGCCTGCATCCAGTTCGTGCCGACGCTGGACGGCAAAGCGCTTTTCACCGTCGAAGACCTGCGCCAGCCGGACGGCTCGCTGCACCCGGTGCAGGAAGCGATGGTCGAGTGCCACGGTTCGCAATGCGGTTTCTGTACGCCGGGTTTCGTGATGTCGATGTGGTCGCTCTACGAAAAGCACGGGCACGAACACAGCTGCGCAAACAGGACTGTGCCGTCGCGCGACGCGATCAGCAACGCGCTGACCGGCAATCTGTGCCGCTGCACCGGCTATCGTCCGATCGTCGACGCGGCCGTGCGCATGTTCGAAGCGCCCGCGCCGAAAGCGCCGGTCAATGTCGAAGCGCTGGCGAACACGCTCGCCACCCTCGAGCGCAAGGACACGTTCCACTACGTGCACGCCGGCCAGCAGTTCGACGCGCCGCGCACCGTCGCCGCGCTCGCGAAAATCAAGGAAGCCGCACCGGCCGCCCGTATCCTCGCCGGCAGCACGGACATCGGTTTGTGGGTGACCAAGCAGATGCGTGAACTCGGCAACATTGTCTACGTCGGCCAGATCGCCGAGTTGCAAAAGCTCGAAACCAACGCCGACTGGATCGAGATCGGCGCGGGCGTGACCGTCGAAAAGGCGTACGCGGAAATCGCGAAGCAATATCCCGAACTCTACGAAATGTGGCAACGCTTCGCGTCGCTGCCGATCCGCAACGCTGGCACGCTCGGGGGCAACGTCGCCAACGGCTCGCCGATCGGCGATTCGATGCCTGGCCTGATCGCGCTCGGCGCGCATGTGATCGTGCGCGGCGGCGAGATCGAACGCGAAATGCCGCTCGAGGATCTGTACCTCGCGTATCAGAAGAAGGACATGGCGGAGCATGAGTTCGTCGTGGGGATCAAGGTGCCGACCCGCACGGGCGCGCGCAAGAACCTGCAATTCCGCACCTACAAGCTGTCGAAGCGTTTCGACTCGGACATCTCGGCCGTGTGCGCCGCGTTCTCCTTTATCGCCGACGGCAACGTGATCCGCGAGCCGCGCATCGCGTTCGGCGGCATGGCTGCCACCTCGAAGCGCGCGACGCACGCCGAAGCCGTGCTGCGCGACGCCGAATGGCACGAAGCGACCGCGCAGGCCGCGATGCTCGCGCTCGGCAACGACTACGCGCCGCTGTCCGACATGCGCGCGACCAGCAACTATCGCCTCGAAGCGGCGAAGAATACCTTGTACCGCTTCTGGCTTGAAACGCGCCCGAACAATCCGCTGCCCAAGAGCGCACTGGATGTTCGCGCAGTGGCCGCTGCCTGCGCACCTGTCGGCGCGAGCGCCTGAGAAGCCACGAGGATACGGAGAACACAAGAATGAATCAGCAAGCAGAACCGTTCCTGAAAGACCTTCAGGATCTCGATGACTTTACCCAGGTCCACATCTCGCGTCCGCACGAGTCCGCGCATCTGCACGTGAGCGGTCGCGCCACCTATACCGACGACATCCCGACGCTCGCCGGTACGCTGCATGCCGCGCTCGGCCTGTCGACGAAAGCGCACGCGAAGATCGTCTCGATGGCGCTCGACAAAGTGCGCGCCACGCCGGGCGTGGTCGCGATCTTTACCGCGGGCGATATTCCCGGCGTCAACGACGTGGGTCCCATCATCCACGGTGACGATCCGATTCTCGCCGATGGCGTCGTGCAATACGTCGGCCAGCCTATGTTCATCGTGGTCGCAACCTCGCATGAAACCGCGCGTCTGGCTGCGCGCCGCGCGGACGTCGTCTACGAAGAATTGCCCGCGATTCTCACTGCGCAACAGGCCCGCGCCGCGAACCAGCACGTCTTGCCGCCGATGAAACTCGCACGCGGCGAAGCCGGCACGAAGATCGCCCGTGCAGCGCATCGCGAAGCTGGCGAGATGCTGCTCGGTGGGCAGGAGCAGTTCTATCTGGAAGGCCAGATTTCGTACGCGGTGCCGAAGGACGACGACGGCATGCACGTCTACTGTTCGACGCAGCACCCGACCGAAATGCAGCACATGGTCGCGCACGCCTTGGGCGTGGCGTCGCACAACGTGCTGATCGAATGCCGGCGCATGGGGGGCGGCTTCGGCGGCAAGGAATCGCAATCGGGTCTGTTCGCGTGCTGCGCGGCGCTGGCTGCATGGAAGCTGCTGTGCCCGGTCAAGCTGCGTCCGGACCGCGACGACGACATGATGGTCACCGGCAAGCGCCACGACTTCCACTACACGTACGAAGTGGGCTACGACGACAAGGGCGTGATCGACGGCGTGACGGTCGACATGACCTCGCGTTGCGGCTTCTCCGCCGATCTGTCCGGTCCGGTGATGACGCGTGCGCTGTGTCACTTCGACAACGCGTACTGGCTCTCCGACGTGACGATCGACGGCTTCTGCGGCAAGACCAACACGCAGTCGAATACCGCGTTCCGCGGTTTCGGCGGTCCGCAAGGCGCGTTCGCGATCGAATACATCATGGACAACGTCGCGCGTTCGGTCGGCGAAGATTCGCTCGACGTGCGCCGTCGCAATCTTTACGGCAAGACTGAGCGTAACCAGACGCCGTATGGTCAGGTGGTCGAAGACAACGTCATCCACGAACTGATCGACGAACTCGAGGCGACCAGCGAATACCGCGCGCGCCGTGCGGCGATCAACGAGTTCAATGCGAACAACGAAGTGCTGAAGAAGGGCCTGGCGCTCACGCCGGTCAAGTTCGGTATCGCGTTCAACGTGACCCACTTCAATCAGGCCGGCGCGCTCGTGCACATCTACACCGACGGCTCGGTGCTGGTGAATCACGGCGGTACCGAAATGGGCCAGGGTTTGAACACCAAGGTCGCGCAGGTCGTCGCGCACGAACTCGGGATCGGCTTTAACCGCATCCGCGTCACGGCGACCGATACGAGCAAGATCGCCAATACCTCGGCGACCGCTGCATCGACCGGTTCGGACTTGAACGGCAAGGCGGCGCAGGATGCCGCGCGCCAGTTGCGCGAACGCCTGTCCGCGTTTGCCGCCGAGCGTTTCGGCGCAGGGCAGGTGGCCGCATCGGAAGTGCGTTTCGTGCACGACCGCGTGGTGGTCGGCGAGGTGGTCGTGCCGTTCGAGGAAGTGATCGCGAAGGCCTACGTCGCGCGTATCCAACTCTGGTCGGATGGATTCTACGCAACGCCGAAGCTCTACTGGGATCAATCGAAGCTGCAAGGCCGGCCGTTCTACTACTACTCGTACGGCGCGGCCGTGTCGGAAGTGGTGATCGATACGCTGACCGGCGAAATGCGCGTGCTGCGCGCGGATGCTTTGCATGACGTTGGCGCATCGCTGAACCCGGCGTTGGACGTCGGTCAGGTGGAAGGCGCGTTCATCCAGGGCATGGGCTGGCTCACGACCGAAGAACTGTGGTGGAACGCCGGCGGCAAGCTGATGACGCACGCCCCGTCTACCTACAAGATTCCGACCGTCAACGATACGCCGCCCGACTTCCGTGTGCGCCTGTTCAAGAACCGCAATGCCGAAGACAGCATCCACCGTTCGAAGGCGACCGGCGAGCCGCCGCTGCTGCTGCCGTTCTCGGTGTTCTTTGCCGTGCGCGATGCGGTGTCGGCCGTGGGCAACCACAAGGTCAATCCGCCGCTGAATGCGCCCGCGACCAGCGAGGAAATCCTCAAGGCTGTCGGCGCAGTGCGGGCGGCGACTGCTGCGGCTCGTCAGTAGGCGTTGCCAGGCGCGCGTGACACGGGCCTGGCCGCCGCGTTACGCGTGAAATAGCGAGGAACGGCCTGTCGCCGCGAGGGACGTCCTCGTAGCCTGCAGTCGCGAGCAACCGTCGGAAACCTTGAGGCAACGTCATCGTGCAACTATCGAAACCAACTGGATTGATCGCCATGAACGACTTTTCTTCCGTTCAGATCGGCCGGCGCAGCGCCGTGCAAGTGCCGCGTCCGGCGCCGATGCACATCGTGCTGTTCGGCGCGGGACACGTCGGCCATGCGCTCGTCACGCTGCTCGGCAGCTTGCCGTGCGTCGTCCAGTGGGTCGATGAACGCGACGAACTGTTCCCCGACGAAACGCCGGCCAACGTGCAGATCGAAGCAACCGACACGCCCGATGCAATCGTCGACACGGCGCCGCCCGGCGCGTATTTCCTTGTGATGACGCATAACCACGCGCTCGATTTTTCGCTCGCTGCACGCATCATGAGGCGGCGCGACTTCACCTATTTCGGCATGATCGGGTCGAAGACGAAGCGCGTGAAATTCGAGCGCCGGTTGCTCGATCGCGGCGTGGATCTGGATCGGCTGGCAGAGATGACTTGTCCGATCGGCGTGACCGGCATTGTCGATAAAGCGCCTGCGGCGATCGCGGTCGCGGTGTGCGCCGAGTTGCTGCAGATTCGGACGCGCGAAGCCGCGGCTCAGGCGGTGACGCAGAAGCTCTGCGCAAGCGTGTGAGTAGACAGAGCGCGGTTCAAACCACAACGTCAGCCCGCCGCGGCTGACGTTTCCTTTTTCGCCGGCCGTTTCGCGCGCCGCACCTTCTGCGCGATCAATTCATCCGACACTTGCGACATCAACGTACGCAGCCAGCCGACATCGCTCGGCCGGTCCGGCTGCGGATGCCACAGCTGATAGCACTTGATGCGCGGAAACGGAATCGGCACCTCGACCACGGCGAGCGGCAGGATGCTTGCATAGTGCATGGCGAAGCGGCGCGTGGTCGTGAAGATCAGATCCGATTGCAACAGCGTTTGCGGCACGAGGCCGAAGTAGGGCAGCGTGGCGACGATGCGCCGCTCGGCGCGGGCTCGCGCGAAGCCGATGTCGACGGCGCCGCCGCGCGCGCCGCTATAAGGCGTTGGTGCGAGATGCGGCGCGGCGAGATACGCTTCGCGCGTCATCGGCTGGCGGGTGAGCGGATGATCGGCGCGCATCAGGCACACCACCGTATCGGAGAACAGGTCGCTGCGCTCGAAACGCGGGTCCGGTTTCGGCCAGTTGCCGATCACCAGATCGAGTTCGCCCGCATCGAGCGCGGCCGAATGGTCGAGCATCGGGCTCAGCGAATCGATCTCCAGACGGGCATGCGGGGCCGCTTCGCGAAACTGCGCGATCACGGTGGGCATGAAGAAATCGTTCAGATAATCCGGCGCGGCCACGCGGAAGGTCCGCCGCGAACGGCCGGCATCGAAATCGCCGTGCGGCGTCGCCACGAAATCGACCTCGCGCAGCACGCGTTGCGCCGAAGCCAGCAACGATTCGCCGTATTCGGTCGGCACCATGCCTGACTTGCCGCGCACGAGGATCGGATCGTTCAGCGTCTCGCGCAATTTGCGCAGTGCGGTGCTGATAGCAGGCTGGGTCTGATTCAGACGCAGCGCGGTTTGGGTGACGCTGCGCTCGACGATCAGCGTGCGCAGCACGCGCACGAGCCAGATATCGAGGGAAGCGGCGGAATCGTCCATGGTTTAGGCGAGGCGATGCAAGCAGGTCGGGCCCGGATGAAGCGTGGTACGGAGCCGCCCGCGAGTCAGATCGCGAGAGTGGGGCGCAAAGGTTATAACCTTAGGCCCGTTTGGGGTGCGGCGGCATAGCAGGCACGGTATGACCGGCATCAGGACGGCCTTTTTTGAGGCCGTCATGTCGAAAAGACATGCGCAGATGCAAGCACGGCGTGCCTGTCAGTACGAATAGTAAGGCTTGCGTGCGCTGCTCAGTTGTCCGCAAAGCCTGAAGGCAGCGAACTGACGCGCTTCACTTCCTTCGATTCGAGCCAGTTCGGCGTGCGTGCGCAATACAGCACCATGGGCAACGCGTCTTCACCCCAGAACAATTGGTCGTTCAGACGGAACGTCGGCACGCCGTAGACGCCCAGACCGATTGCATCCGTGGTGTTGCGCTGCAGTTGCGCTTTCACTTCTTCGTTCTTGATGAGTTCCGGGCCGTCCGGCATCCCGACGCGCTCGCACAGTTCGGCGAATGCTGCAGCGCTCGATGGATCGCGGCCTTCACGCCAGATGAAACGGAAAATATCCCGGACGAAGCCGATATCGCCCTTCGCCGCGGTGGCGAGCAGGAGCGGCTTCATGGAGTCGAACGGATGGGCCGGCGGCATCTTGAACGGAATGCCGAGTTGTTCCGCCCGAAACAGCGCGTGGCGGTACAGGAAGGTGCGTTTGGCGGGCACGCTATAAGCGGGCCGCTGACCCCAGTGGCTATACAGATCGTTCAGCACGACCGGCTTGAACGCGAAGTCGAAGCCCGGCCATTTGTCGTGTTGCTCGAGCAACAGATACGTGAACGGCGAGACAAAATCGTAAAACCACAGCGGTTGCCTGGGGTCGATGCCAACGGTCATAAATGTCTCCCGGATTACCCTTTCCGACCGGTATCGTCTGCTGGACCGTCGGAATTGTAATGATCTTACGCGGTGCCGCCGCTGCTTGCACCGGTCAATGTGGTTTCGGGGCGGTCCGGTTCGTCCGCTGCGTCGCGCGGAGCCTCGCGGTTATGCGTGAGGCGCTCGCGCACGAAGCCGATATGCTCGCGCAGCACGTAGAACTGATCGGCATAGGCGAGCGGCATTTTCAGGCCGTTCACCGATTCTTCGATCGCATCGAGGCGCTCGATCAGCGACGCGCGTTCGGCAGCCGAATGCTCGCTGAGGGCGCTGCGCTCAATCGCGATCAGCGCGCCATACCAGCGGTAGATGCGCGATTTCACCCGCCACGCATACAGCGACGGCACGAGGCGCAGCGCCGGAATCAGCAGCACGATCAGCGGCACCACGACCACCAGCAGCCGGTCCGCGAGGCTCGCCAGCCAGAACGGCAGGATCCGGTAGAGGAAGCTCTTGCCTGACTTGTAGTAGCGGGCGGCGTCGTCGCTGATGGGGAAATCATGGGCGAGCGGCGCGGGGAATTCGCCGGCGTGCTGCATGATGTTCGCCTTCCCGTGGACCTCGCGTGCGGCTTCGATCAGCAGATCGGACAGCGCGGGATGCAGCGAGTCGCGCGCCACCAGTTCAGCCGTCGGCGCAACCATGTGCATCGGGGCGGACGGCAGGTTCTTGCCGAGGTCGAACGCGCCCATTGGTATCTCGATCTGCGTCAGATACGGAAAGCGGCGGGTGTAGGCGTCGGCTTGGGTGAAGTCGTAGAACTGCACATTCGGCGTGCGATTGAGCTTGCCCATTACGGCGGGTTGCGCCGAATCGCCGGCCAGAAACGCCGCGTCGACCTTGCCGGCCACGAGCGCCTGGGCGGCATCGTCGCCCGAGAGCGGCAGCAGCCTGGTCGGGCCGTCCGGCACAATGCCGTTTGCCTTGAGCAGCGCGAGCGCCAGTTCGCGCGTGCCACTGCCTTCGGCGCCGACCGCGAGGCGCAAGCCCTTGAATTCGGAGAGCCGCGTGACCGTCGGCCCGTGGTAGAAAATCGCCAGCGGCACGTAGGCCACGCTGCCGAGCGACATCAGGCCCTCGCTCGCCGGGCCGGGCGCGACGCCGTCCTGGACGAAGGCGACGTCGACGTTCGACTTCGGGTCTGAGAGCCGCTTGAGATTCTGCAGTGAGCCTTCCGAGGCCAGCACGTTCAACGTGATGCGGTTACGCGCCAGAATCGCCTTGTACTTCTGCGCCGCGTTCCAGAAGGTGCTGCCTTCGGGGCCGGCGCTGATCGTCAGCGTATTGGGCGGGGCAGGCTGGATCAGGCGCACGGCGACCCAGATCGCCGCGGCGGCGATCAGCAGGATCGGCCCGAACGAGACCGCCAGATCGCGCCAGGAGATCGCCACGAAACGGGCGACGAGACGGGGAGGGCGTTTGCGGCCGGTGGCTGGCTTCATCAGGTGACGTGACGGCTACGGTCGAAAGTGGACAGGATGGCGGCGCGCTGCGGCGTGCGAGCCGGATCGAGGCGCCTGCGCCGTGCCTGACGGCCGCCGCGCAAGACGCACGAGCCGTGCGGCAGCGCGTCGCGCCGATGGTACCTGAGAATCGCGCGGCGGCGCAGCGTCCGGCTGGGGCTGGCGCCGTCAAACCCGTAACAATTCGTGAACGGCGCGTGAACCTTCTATGAACGATGCCGGAACGTCCAATGAAGCATGCCCCGGCCCGAATATGAACGGCGCATGAATAACACGATCCATAGCCCTATGACAACCGGTCCGCACCCAAGCGTATCACTAAACCCTTTGCGCTTCTGGCGCGGCTAGATTAAATTGTGGATCGCTGCCGCGAACAGATGTTTGCACAGCGTGACCCGGCACGACAGACAAGAACCGGGCGCGCTGGCGGACCTCGCGGCTTGCCGGCTCCCGTACCGCATTGCATGCGTGGCATCGCATGCGACTAACGGCGGCCGGCCTCTCTCGCCTCTCGCACATCGTGTCGCAGCCCTAGTCGGCCGTCGCTCAGCCACGCCTTGTCGTGGCTGAAGCACGGTCGCCGGTAGTCGTAACGAAGCCGCTTTTACATGCGGTCCAATGTGTAGCTAAGGAGAATAGAAACTATGAAATCGGTCGGTTTTCTGAAAACGCTGGGCTCGGTTGTGGCAATGGTGGTGGCGTGCAATGTGTACGCGCAGGCAAGCGATGCAACGGCGACGGGCACGACCGCAGCGCCGGCTGCAAGCGCCAAGGCCGGCAAGAAGGCCAATAGCCAACTGGGTCGCAAGGTTCGCAGCGCGCTTGCCAAAGCACAAGGCATCGACGTCTCGAACATTGCCGTGCGTGCTCGCGGCGGCGCGGTGGTCCTGACGGGCTCGGTGCCTGACCAAGGCCAGATCGACGCTGCCGGCGAAGTGGCCAAGGGCGTCGCCGGCGTGACGTCGGTGTCGAACAAGCTGACCGTGGTTCAGCAATAAGACGGCTGCAAGGAGCAGGCCGCGACAAGCGGCCTGGTATCAGCGGCTTGCAGCACATGCACGAGGCGCCGACAGGCGCTGAAGGCGGCAACAGGAGGCGCATGCGATTCGATGTCGCTATGCGCCATCGTGATGCATGCCAGTGCGAGGGTTCCGGCGAAAAACCGGAACCTTTTTTTTGCTTTATTTTCCGCAGCGGTGATTTTTGAAACGGTGATGATGATTCCAGTTAATGCCGGGCCGAACGCCGGCGCCGCAACAGCCCATCTGTGCGCTGCGACACACAATTGACGCCTCGCGAAGCGTACTGTGATGCAAGCGGAACGGGAGTCAACGCCATGGAAACCACGCTTTTGCGCTATACCGATCTGCCGATCGGCGATCGGGCGGCTTTCGAACTGGTCTGTGCGCGGCACGGCTTTGCGCCCGTGCATTTCGACATCAGCGCCTGCCCGGACCCGGGCGATGCCGCACACGAGCGACTCGTCACGGTTCGGCGCGGCGGTTGGGCGCAGTCGTATCACGACCGTCATGGTCAATGGGTCAGGCAGTTCGAGACCGATCTGACCTGCCGGTTTTTCAAATAGCCCAGCCGTTTTATGACAGCACGAGGCGCACGCCGACCAGCGTGAGCGTGGCGGCGAGCACGTTGCGCAGCAGCGCGTCCGGGGCGCGCGACGACAGATAGCTGCCGATCGCGATGCCCGGCAATGACCCCGCCAGCAGCGACAGCAGCATCGACCAGTCGACTGAACCCAGCAGCCAATGACCGGCGCCCGCCAGCAGCGTGAGCGGCACCGCGTGCGCGATATCGGAGCCGACGATGCGCGTGGTCGGCAGCAACGGATACAGCAGCAGCAACACCGTCACGCCAATCGCACCCGCGCCCACCGAGGTCAGCGACACCAGTACGCCCAGCACGGCGCCCGTCAGCATGGTGAGCGCGAGCGTACGCCCTTGCCTGGGCGCACGCTGACGACGCGCGCCGAGTCTTGCGAGTTGCGGGCGGAATATGAGCGCCACGGCCGTCACCAGCAGGGCGGCGCCGAGCACGATCTGGATCAGCCGGCTTGCGCCCGGTGTATCCATCCCGTACCGATGCAGCAGGATCAGGGTAATGGTCGCGGCCGGTACGCTACCGGCCGCGAGGCGCAGGGTGATCTGCCAGTCAACCGAGCCTTTCAGGCCGTGCACCAGCGTGCCGGTCGCCTTGGTGGCGGCCGCGTACAGCAGATCGGTGCCGACTGCGGTAGCGGGATGCACGTTGAACAGCAGGACCAGGATCGGCGTCATCAGCGAGCCGCCGCCGACACCCGTCAGTCCGACCAGAAAGCCGACGAACAGGCCGGAGACGGAGTACAGCAGATTGATGTGGGGAAGAGCCATTGAGCAGACCGCTGACGGTCGGGTGGGTTGGACAGGTTTAGATGGCAAGGCCGGCGCGCACGGGCCTTCGCGTGTCGGCGATTCTCGACGACAGGCCGCTGCCGCGACGGCGCGGCGAAAGCCGCTATTGTCGCAAAACTGCTGCGCTTGCGTACGAAGTGCTACGACACGCCCTGCTGGGCCGCCTGCATCCGGTCGATCAACGCCAGTACTTCGGGCCGGCTTTCACCCTTTGCATGCACGAAGTAGTAAGTCAGCGGGGACGCGACTTCGTGGCGGCTTACCCGCACGAGACCGCTCCTGCGCAGATACGCGTCGGCGAACGGCACGCGCGCCAGCGCCACGCCGAGCCCCGCTTCGGCGGCGGCCAGCACCAGCGTGTAGTCTTCGAAGCGCCGATCCTGCGCGCGCGGCTTCAGCGGAATAGCCAGCGCGTCGAACCACGCGCGCCAGCCGGTCACATCCGAGTCGTGCAGCAGCGGCACATCGAGTAGCGCGGCGTCGCCATGTTTGTGCCGCTGCTTCGCGAGGCGCGCGGCGAGCGTGGGATGTGCAACGGGATAGAGCCGCTCCGGCAGGAACGGCTTGACCTCGAGTTGACGCCAACTGCCGCGCCCGTAGCGAATCGCCAGATCCGCTTCACCGCCGGCGATGTCCGCGTTGCGGTGGTCGATGTCGAGCTGGATGCGCAGCGCCGGCGCGGCGCTCTCGAAGGCCGCCTGACGCTCGAAGAACCACAGCTTGGCGAACGCGGGCACCACGCTCAGCTTGACCAGTCTAGGGCTGCGCGGCGAGCGCCACTGATCCGCCGCGCTGTCGATGATGCCGAACGCCTGCTCGATACGCCCCACGAAGCGCTGCCCGTCCGGCGTGAGCCGCACGCCGCGCGCATGGCGTTCGAACAACGTCATGCCGAGCCAGTTTTCGACCGAGGCGACCCGCCGGCTGATCGCGCCGTGCGTCAAGCCGGCAACCTCGGCGGCAGCGAGAAACGAACCTTCGCGGGCGACGGCGCAGACGGTTTCGAGGCTCGCGAGCGGTGGCCGTGCCGACGAAGCCGGTGAGGAGGTGTGAGCCATATTCACATCATGATGTTCATTTATGCGCTAGCTTAGCAGCTCATGGCGCGGCACTCTTTGCACATGAACACACTCACTTCGTCCTCATCGCCGCGTTCAGCGCGGCGGCCGCTGCTGGCGGCAGGTGCGGTTGCCTTCACCGTCGTGTCCTGGGCATCCGCCTTTCCATTCATCCGCATCGGCTTGCAGGGTTTGGGGCCTTTGCCGTTGGCGGCGGCGCGTTTCGCCACGGCGGCGCTGCTGGTGATCGCATGGCTCGCCTATCGGCGCCCGCCTTTGCCGACATGGCAGGACGGTCTGCGTTTCGTGCTGTGCGGGTTTCTCGGTGTCGCGCTCTATAACGCGCTGCTCAATACCGGCGAGAAAACGGTAGCGCCAGGCGCGGCGAGTTTCATCGTCAATACGCTGCCGATTTTCACGGCGTTGCTGGCGGCCGTATTTCTCGGCGAGCGATTCAATCGTTGGGGATGGGCCGGCTCGCTCGTCAGTCTCGCGGGTATCGCTGTGATTGCACACGGTCAGCCGGGCGGATTGACGCTCGGCGCGGGCAGTACGCTGATTCTCGGCGCGGCGTTGTGTTCGGCGAGCTACTTCGTGTTGCAGCGACGTCTGATTCCGGTCTACGGGGCGCTGACCTGTACCGCCTACACGTTGCTGGCAGGCGCGGTGTTGTTGACGCCGTGGCTGCCGGGCGCGTTGAGTTCGCTTGGCAGTGCGCCGCACGGCACGTTGCAGGCGGTGCTCGTGCTCGGCGTATTTCCGGCGGCGCTGGGCTATGCGACGTGGACCTTCGCGTTGGGCTACTTCGGCGCGGCGCGTGCGGCTAATTTTCTGTATCTGACGCCTGCGGTGGCGACGGCGTTGTCCGCCGTGCTGACCGGTGAACGCCCGGGCCTCGCGACGCTATGCGGTGGATTGATGGCGATTGCCGGCGTGGTGTTCGTGGCGTTGCGCGGACGCTCGTGAGCCGGAAGGCGCGACCTTGCGTGTCCTTGCCTGTTTGTGCAGCGCCGTTAAACCCCACTCAAAGCGCGGCGAATCTCGACGATGCCGAACGCCGCGAGCGTGATCCCGACGATCCGGTCGATCGCGACGCGCAGCTTGCTGCCGATCGCATGACGCGCGAGCGACACCACGGTCACGAGAAAACACCACCACGCGATCGAGCCACAAAACACGCCGCCTACGGTGGTCAGCGCGATGCTCGATGAAAACGCGCCACGCGGTGCGAGCGTCGTGAACAGCGCCGCGAACATGATGACGGTTTGCGGATTGGTCAGCGTGAGCAGCAATGAACTTGCATACGCGCGCAACGCGCCGGCACGGCCCACCTGAGCGAGCTTGGTGTCGCCGTTGCCGCCGTTGCCGTTTGCTGCGTCGGTGGGCGCTTTTTGCAGCAGCGCACGCACGCCGAGATAAAGCAGAAACAGACCGGCGAGCAGATGCAAGGGGCGGTCGTAGGCCAGCATGAACTGCGAAATGCCGACAAGGCCGAGCGCCGCGATCAGCCCATAAACCGCATCGCCGGTCGCGATGCCGAAGCCGATGGCGAGACCCGCGCGCGGACCACCGGTCAGCGTGCGGCGAATGCATAGCATGCCCATCGGGCCGACCGGAGCGGCAATCGCGAGGCCGACACCCGCGGAGGTGACGAAGAGACTGGCGGTGGACATGGGGAAGCCTTGGTCGGTTGTTCTGAGTGCACAGTTTGACACACGCTCAGCCTTCACAACCCGACGCGCGATCGACGACGCAAACCAGCGTGTCGGTGGTGGATATCCTGGGATAAATGCGATCGCGATTGCCGACCGCTTCTAACACGAGACGGTGACTATCTGCATGGCGGTGGTGAACGTGGGGTGCGGGCGGCTGTTCAGCCAGGCGCGGGAGATGGTGCCGCGCGTGAGCTTTGGCGTGAACCGGGTGGTTTGTGTTTATCTCGGGAGCGGTAATGATCCTTACGCTCGCCGCCGGGACACTTGAGCCGAAGACGCGAGATGTCGCGTCGGAAGATCTGTCGAGGTAGTGCAGTGCGGAGGGGTGATGCCCGCCTGGCAGGGCGGGCTTGTTCGATTAGTGCTTCTTCGGGGTCGACGAAACAGCCGGCGCCACGCGGATCGGCGGCGCGCCCGACGGCGTTGTGGCCGGTGTAGGTTTCTTGGCCTGCTTCGGTTTCTTTACTTCGCGGTTACTGCGCATTTGACCTTTTGCCATGATGGGCTCCCAATTGGCTTTATCGCTCCGCGGGGGAGCAGTAGGAGAGTGTGCGCTGATTTTCGAGTTTCGGGGTGGGATTTCGGTTTTGCCTGGTTTTTTTACCTGCTTGGCGCTTTCGTCTGCTTGTCTGTGGCGTGAACTGCACCCTGAAGGTTGGATCGCTGTCCGACTCTTTTGAGTGCAGTTCATCCACCGCGCGCCGAAGCGGGGCATATTCCGCTACCAATTTGCCATTGCTAGCAGATCCGTGAGGAACTTGTTTTGAACTTTGCGCAAGTCGAATATGCACTCCTGGTATAACGCGGGATACATGGAACCGTCAGGGTTAGTCTTCCATCCCGCGCTCGCGTCGCGCTGCAACTCACAGAATCACCCCGTCATCCTGCGCCGCCATATAGGCATCAAGCACTTCGGCGTGACCGTTGCCGGCCGGGATTTTTGAACGTATTTTTTTGTACAGCAGATTGTTTTCCTCTACGAGATCCGCTTGCAAACCGGCGAAGCATTGCGCATCGGAAAAACCGCCGCCCGGGTGCTTCAAACATTCTGGGTCGGTCTTCGCGAATGCCCAGCCAGAAGATACGGCGAGGACAATCACTGCGGAGAGGTGTCTAGTGAGACGCATCATAGATCATTCGCCTGGGTCGTCCGTGATCGTGCAACTGTCTTTGCCTGTAACCACATAGCTGCTGTCACTGTTATCAAGGGATCGCCTTCGACTATTTCGTAATAGAGGCACATTGTTCAACTCCCGCTCCGTGGCCTACTAAACTAGGGCTGTGCGGCGGGATGATTCATCTTTTCTAATTCCATTATTTCGAGCAAGTGTTGGTATTGTTCTTTTCTACGGTTATAAACGCACTCTGCGTAGATCGAATCCCACATGTTACGAACGTGAGGCCCCGAACTCGACGGTCTCCATGCAGACCCGGCCTGCTTGTTGAGCATGCAAAACCGCAGGTCCTGATCTGCGTTGATCATGTATTGCTTGAGCAACCTCGCGTTACGATTCCCGTGCGGGATCGTTGACATCAGCTTGTCTACTATTGCCTGATTCTCTTTCTGGATCGCATCAGCAGACCCCAGATAGCAATCGGTATCCATGCTACTGCTGCCGCTAAGATGCTTGAGACAGTCGTCATCTGTGCCTGCCGCGTAACAGAAAGAAGCTGTGAGGCAGGGAGCCAAACACAGAAGCGCTTTAATGATGTGCATCGTATATCCCCGTTTCAAAGAGACGGGCCTCGCTTTGCCGTCTCTGGCGTAGGTTTGGATTCGTGGCGTGAAATGTTCGAATAAATCCAGGCATTCCGCGATAGTCCCCGGTGTTCACCTCGTCGGCCAACTCCCTAACTGCACTGCCCGCACCAGCGTTAAATACGACGCTCACCATGGCGTCATACTCATACTGAAAAAGCGGGACCATTACAAGAGAGTTCAATCTTTTCTCTACCTGTTCCAGATCGCGTCTTAAGAGCGTTCTTGCACGCTCTACGGATATTATTTGGCCCGCGTGAAGGTTATCCGTCACTAAGACGAGGTGCCCGCATCCGACCGTAGGATTGCCCCGATCGTCGAGGTAGACCTGGAGAATCATGCCGTCTACTACCTGAACATCTATATAACTATGGTTCGAATGGTAGATTCGTTGCGTGCCGTTCATTCGTCCACTTTCCCATTCCCCGAGGAACGAAAAGCACTGGTTAGATGCTTGCCACGGCTTACCGAGCCGACCGCAATTAACTGTTATGCATGAGTTCGGATCGGTGTTGGTAACGACAGTTGTAAGTGGCCGAGTCATTGAGCACCTTGCAAATGGCCGAGGTGGATAGAGATATTCCTTGCTTGGTCTGTCCGATAGCGCGCCGTTCGCCCTTGAGAGTCGGTTACTCCATGCCGCAACTCGCCAGACGGTAGGCAGATCGAGTAGTAGGTTTCTGTCAAAGGCTGGCCATGCGTATCTTTCAGCACGAACTGTTGTCGCCATTGCTCAAACTACTTCCGACCAATGCAGCGGGGCGACCGTCTATCGCGCACATTAAACCCGCACCGTCCACAATCACCGCCTCGCTGCCGTCAGCGTATGTCACAACATCGCCGACAGATGCCAGGCCGAGGCCGCAATAAGCCCCGCCGGCCGCCGCTGTGGTCACACGTCCTCCGCGCTCGGTTAATGAGCCAATCGTCGCGAACAGATATTTGATTTCTTTGCTTTGCTGATTTTTCATGTGCTGTCTCCTGCTAGTGGTTGAACAAGACCAATTCGCCGAGACTCGCTGGGTTTGAGCGCGCCTCCTATAAGACAGGTCCGAAAAGATAACAACTTGATTCAGGACGCATGGGCAACTGCGTGAAACGTTACAGATGGTGACGGGATCGTTGTAGTTCTAGTTAAAGGCGCGTGTACTCTGGATTCTGTGAGCAGGGAAAAGCGACACATGGAAGATGTGCCCAGTATTGAAGTGGAATTTCTATGGGCGGGCAGTGATGAGGGAGCCGCGAGGCTCGAGGGTTTGGTGCATCACCCAGTCCGTCAACCTTGCCACGTCCCCGCTCACCTATCTATTAGCGAGTATCGGGTAATTGAGGAACGAACCGGAAAACGCACCATAAGCAAAGCCACTAAAAAGACCCAATCCACAACACGTCTTTCCGTTGACGCTCTCTAGTACAAAAAACTAGTGCGGTCAGTGCACAATTTGTGCCGCGGGCAGTTGGATCGACTCAGGAGACCCGCATGGACTCGATCCTGTTGCTGCCGAGTGGGGACGAAATAACCCGGATCAGGCATTGCGCAACGCGGATACGCTTGCTGGCTATGTAATCTACGGTGAACCACTTTTCGCCATTTAAAGAGGAAGATAAAAATGGCTTTGCAAACAGCAATTCGGCTTTCGTTGTTCCTTGTAGCGCTTGTCGTTTGCGTCGATATCCACGCGGAGTGTAACGGCCCGCAAAATCTATCGTCTGAGCAGGTCCATATCACATTCGAAATCAACGGGGACAAGGTTAGTGTGGCGGAACGAGCACGGCTCGGTGAATGGGTATCGAGGACGAATGCCAAATATACGATACAGAAATGGGTAACGGTAATTGGTAGCGCGTCGGAGGTGGAAAGAAACGCTAGCGCATTGGCCTTAAAGCGCGCCGTAGTTATCGCGCAAGATGTCCTCGCGGATGGTCTGGTGAGCGCCCCGCTTCAGGTCAGGACACAAATTTATCCAGTCGCAAACTCGCACAACCTGGGCACGGAAAGTCGGGAGACCACGGTCGAAATTAGCCCGGGTTGTCCGAATGACTGTTGCGACGGTCAGTAGTATTTAGCTCTTTACCCTTGCGGAAAGAGTCGTCATCGCACGTCCATTCTCAATTCAAGGAAAGCCCAACGCTGTCAGCATTCAGACGAACAAGCGTCACTCAGGCAAAAACCAAACTCACCCTCCACGGCTCTTATCACGCCGCCAGGTCTCGCTCGGCAACTCCCCAAACTGCCCGCGATACTCGTTCGAGAAATTCCCAAAATGCCAAAACCCCCACCGTGTAGCGACTTCGGTCACCGAAGCAGAACCGCGCAATTCCCGCCGCACATGATCAAGCCGAACCGCACGGATATACGCTGAAGGATTCACCCCAAGCGTATCCTCAAACGCATACTGCAAAGTGCGCCGGCTCGCGCGGAACCGCGCACATAGTTCGGCCACGGAAAGCGGGCAATCGGGCGACTCTTCCACCAGTTCACGGACGCTCCGCACGAGTTGCCAGTTTCGCGCCGTACGCGCTTCGACATTCCCGTGTGGATCCGCATCGCGCACTTCCTGCAATGCATCGGCAAGACCAAATATCACCGACTTCTCGAACGACGCCGCCACGCCCGCGTCATCGAGCAAAGTCGGCGTCGCAGCCACGGCGTCGAGCAATTGCTGCAGTACATCGCGAAAGCCCTGCAATTTCGCAGGATCGACATTTAACACGCCAGGCTTCGCACCCAGCAGCGTCGCAATTCCATCGAGTTGCGAGCGCACAAGCTCATCGCCGATCGCACCAGGCTCGATTTCCAGATTCACCACCACGTGCTTGTCTGGCGATAAAAACTCAAACCCGCCATCGCCGGAAAATACATGCAGGCCGTCACGATGACTCGTCTGTCCGCACAACAGCGCATGCCCTTCGAGTTGAAACGGAATGCCCACGGCCAGCTTGGATCGTGCCACCTGACCGCGTTGATAGACCGTGCGGTTCAGGCGTTCCACCAACACCCGCACACCGCCCGCGGCGAACGAACTCACCGAGCCGTCGAAGGCGCCGCGCGAAATCTGGCAATAGCTCTGGTTCCATGCATCGAGCAACATCGCCTGCTCGTCGATGTTCCGGCAACTGCGAATCTCGACGGCGCTGCCTGTCTGATTGACCGCCTGCATAGCTTCTCCCGATTCTGTTGACGCTCCCCGAAAGCTTCGCGCGGATCAGTGTATGCGAAAAAAAATTGACGTCGCAGTGTTGGAGCGAGCCATCCGGGGCACGCATGCGGCTTCCCGCTCCGTGGCCGCCCGGACCACGAAGCAGGCTGCAACCCAATACGGCAAGCATTCAGGTTCAGACGTAATCCATTTGTCAGCATGCCGGGCTTTTACGGGATTTTTACTTTTTGCCAATTTTGGATAGTCGCCGCTTTTTGCCGCTCCTACCTTGTGCATAACGCAATGCGTTGCGTTGCACAGGACACTAAACGGGAGTCGCGCATGAGTAGATCGGCAGGCAGGCTGGAAGGCAAGATCGCAATCGTGTCGGGCGGCGCGACCGGCGCGGGCGGCGCGGCGTCGCTGCTGTTCGCGCAGGAAGGCGCGCAGGTCGCCGTGGTCGATATCAATACCGATGCGGGCGAGGAAGTCGTGACGCGCATTCGCGCGGCAGGCGGCACAGCCGAGCTATTTGCCGCCGATGTATCGAAGCGCGCAGCGGTGGACACCGCCGTAGCGAACATCATGGCGCGCTTCGGACGCATCGACGTGCTGTTCAACCACGCCGGCAGCATCGTCGTGAAGCCGTTCGTCGATACCACGGACGAAGACTACGACTGGCTCATGAACGTCAACGTGAAAAGCATGTTCATGATGACCCGCGCGGTGCTGCCGCACATGCTCGCGGCGGGCGGCGGTTCGATCGTGTGCACGGCGTCGATTTCGTCGGTCGCGGCCACGCCGCTTGAAGTGCTGTACTGCACGACCAAAGGCGCGTGCGCCATGTTCGCGCGTTCGATTGCCGTGGAGTATCGCGACCGTGGCATTCGCTGCAATGCCGTGTGCCCGGGTTTCATCGATACGCCGCATGGGCGCCGCGAAATCAGCGCGCTTGCGAAGTATGGCTTCGATGCTAGCGAGGCGGCGCTGTCGGTGCAGCAGGGCCGTCTATGCGCGCCGGAAGAAGTCGCGCGCGCGGCGCTCTTTCTCGCCAGCGACGACGCCAGTTTCGTCAACGGCGCGCACCTGTACGTGGACAACTGCTTTACGGCTGCGTGAGCCGGTCCTTCGCCGCGCGGTCACGCCTTAGCATCGCTCAGCCGCTTCGTCATAACCCTGTTCAAAGGATCGCGTCATGGACATCAACACGGCCGTGCCGTCGGCGGAGTCCGCCGACAACGACGTCAAGCTGTTGCACAAGATGGGCTACGCGCAGGAACTGTCCCGGCGCATGGGGGCGTTCTCGAACTTCGCGGTGTCGTTCTCGCTGATCTGCATTCTGTCGGGCGGCATCACGTCGTTCCAGATGGGCTTGTCGGCGGCGGGCGGGGCGTCGATCGGACTCGGCTGGCCGCTGGGCTCGCTGTTCGCGTTGGTCGTGGCGGCAGCGATGGCGCAGATCGCGTCGTCGTATCCGACAGCCGGTGGTCTCTATCACTGGAGTTCGATTCTCGGCGGCAAAATGTGGGGCTGGCTCACGGCGTGGCTGAATCTGCTCGGTCTCGTGTTCGTCGTCGCCGCAATCAATTACGGTACTTATGATCCGTTCTTTCGCACGCTGATCGCGCCGATGTTCGGTGTGAGTCCCGATTCGCTCGGCTGGTGGCAGCAGACGCTCTTTCTGACGGTGATTACCGCTTCGCAAGCATTCCTGAATCATCGCGGCATTCGCATCACCAGCAAGATCACGGACCTGTCGGGCTATCTGATCTTCGTGGTGACGATCATGCTGGTGGTATCCCTGCTGGTGTATTCGCCGGTCAAGATCGATCTGTCGCGACTCTATACGTTCACCAACTTCACGGGTGTCGATGGCGGCGCGTGGCCCAGGCAGACCATCGCGATGGCGTTCTTATCCGGCCTGTTGCTGACCGCTTACACGATCACGGGCTTCGACGCTTCCGCGCACACCTCGGAGGAAACGCATCAGGCGGCGCGCAATGTGCCGCGCGGCATCGTCGGTTCCGTGTTCTGGTCGACGACCTTCGGCTACGTGATGGTGTGCGCGTTCGTGCTGGTGATGCCGGATATCAGCGCGGGGGTGAAGCAGGGCACCGGGTTCTTCGAAGCGATTCTTGCGCCGATTCCGGGACCGCTGCGCATCCTGATCGAATTGCTGATGTTCTTCATCAACTACGTGTGCGGTCTCGCAGCCGTCACGTCGACCTCGCGCATGATGTTCGCATTTGCTCGCGACGGCGGCTTGCCTGGCTCGAAGTGGCTGCGCAAGGTGAATGCGGCACACCGCACGCCGGGCGCGGCAATCTGGACCTCGGCGGTGCTGGCGATCGTGGTGACATTGTACGGCGATGCGTTCACGGTGCTGAGTGCGGGGAGCGCGGTGTTCCTGTTCATCTCTTACGCAATGCCGATTGCAGCCGGTATTTTCGCCGAGGGGCGCACGTGGAAGGAAAAGGGACCGTTCCAGTTAGGCATGCTGTCGAAGCCGTTCGCCGTGGCAGCGGTGTTCGGCGCGCTCGTGCTCGCCTATGTCGGCATGCAACCGCCTAATCAGAAAGTGGTGTACGTGATCGTCGGCTTGCTCGCGATACTGCTGGCGATATGGTACGGCGCGGGTGTGCGCAAGCGCTTTGCGGGGCCGCCGATCGGCAAGGTGTCGACGGAGCGAGAACGGGAACTGAGCGGCATGGAGGGACAACTGGGGGAAAGCTGACGCCTTGTGTATGCGCGGCCAGTGGCCGCTGCCCAAGTCCGAAAAAAACGTCAGCCGGCCCTGAAGCCGGCTGACGTTCTTACATCTGCCGCGTGATGTGGCGGTCGAAGTTAGATCCCGACGTATCCCACCGGCACCGTCGCGTTGGACTTGGCGACCGACGCGTTATTCGACACCACATACACCGGCGATTCGGTCAGGTTGAGCGTAAGCGTGCCGTTGCTGTAGTTCGCGCTCGAGGCATTGCCCATCATGTCGACCACCTTCACCGTGCCGCTCGTGCCCGGTGCATCCACCGTGAGGCTATACGGCACGCTATAGGTCGAGCTGAAGCCGACGCTCGCGTCCCACACGCTATTGTTGTGCGCCCACAGGGCGGTGATCACCGCGCCGTTGCCCAGTTGCTGGAACGCGTAGGCGTAGACGCCGGTCGGCGTGCCGTTCACCGCGCCGAGCGTGTGCGTGCCGTCGAGCGTATGCGTCATCGCGCTGATCGCCATCGCGACCGGCTTCGGACTGATGTTCGTCGCGCCGAATGCGCCTTGCGCGTCGTTCAGATCGAAGAACGTGCCGTAGCCGACTTCGCCCGGATAGTCCGCGCCGTAGAACACGTAGGTCTGATCCGCGCCTTCGCCGAGCGTGATGATGTGCATGCGCGCCGCGACCGCCGCTTGCGCGTACAGCACGTTCGCGGTCGGATAGTTCGGACCGTACGACGTGCCGAGGTCGTAGCTGATGCCGGCTTCCGTCGAGAACAGCTTCATGCCCGGACGGTAATCGGTGGCCATTTCCGCGCGCAGGTCACGCATCTGGCCGCGCAGCGAACCTTCGGCGGTCGACGGGTCACTGTCGTAGCGCTCCGGCGGATGTGACGGCGAGGTGCCCGCGTCGTAATAACCATGGGTTGACACCGCGTCGATGTACTGGCCGAAGCCGAGTGGCGCGAGGCGCTTCAGACGCGTGGTAGTCAGGCTCGGGAACGCATCGGTCGGGCCCATCACCACCGCATTCGAATCCGTCGAGTGGAGGCCTTGATAGACGGACTGATACAACGCGATGAAGTTGGCGTCGGTGTCGGTCCAGAACTCATTAGGCTCCCACGTCACCTGATAGTAGTTCGCCGACTGGGTTGGGAAGTACGCCGCGCGAATCGCGCTCGATTCCGTGCCGACGCGGCTCATGTAGTTCTGGTAATACGAAAGACTGGTCGGCACGCTCGTGTCGTCCTGGAACGCACCGGTGCTGCTCGCCCACGCCGGGATGCCGTCGAGACGGATCAGGCGCATCACGTTGCCGGTCTTGTAGAACGGATCGAGATTGTTGGCTGAGGGATTGAACGTGTTCGCCGCGTTCGGCTCCATCGTCGAAAGTTGACGGTCGTCGATCGTCGACGAAATGCCGAGGTCGGCCAGCAGGGGACCGTTGTCGTTCGCGCCCTGCATACCGAAGCGGTGCTGTTCCTGATGCGTGTAGGTGACGGCAGGCACGACCTGGGAGAGATTTGGCAACACACCGAAGGTCGCGATGCCGACCGGACGCGTGCCGGCCTGCGGCAGTTGACCGCCGTTCTGCGCGAGCGTGCCCGTCGCGGCGAAATAGCCGGCGAGCGTCGAGGTGCAGCTGAGCGTGATGGTCTTCGATCCGCTCGGGACGGCGGTGCTGCCGCTCGCCGCCACGCGGCCGATGGTGTCCGTGATTGCCCAGTTCAACGTGTCGGCATTCGGCACGTTGGTGCTGAATGTGAGCTGGAAGGCGCTGCCGGACGCGAAGATGCGAGTGCCGTCCGCGCTGGGGGTGTCGGCGGAAATAGTGGCGCTGCCGGAGCCTGCCGAGACGGCCGGCGAGGTACAGCTGAGTGCCGCGACGGCGTTGCCCGCGCCGTTCACTGTGGCGGTGCCGCCGGTGCTGCTGTTGCCCGCCGCAGTCGAGTTGGACGAGCCGCTGCTGCCGTTGAGCTGGGTGTTTGCGTTGCTGCTGGCACCATTACCGCCGCCGCCACCACCACCGCAGCCCGCGAGTGCCAGGGAAAGTGTCGAGAGTAGGAGGAGTTTCGATTTCATCAATCTTTAACCAATGCGTTGGCAGAACATTCGTTCGCCTCTTCGCGCAAAGCGCGTGGGGAGACGGAGCGAACATCGGGGTTCAATTGCAAGCCAGCCGAGGACCAAAGCGTCGACACTGGCTGTCCTGGATGCGCAACTGTTCGGTTGCGCGAAGGTGTGATGCTTTCCCGGTTGTCGGCCCCGAACGCATTTTTCTGCAGAGCAATGCTTACGTACGAATCCGTCCCGCGCGTCATGGCGGATTTGGCGGAATCGGACGGTCGGGGAAGGTACGACGAAAACAACCCACGTCTTGAGGAACAGCGAAACCACATCGCAGTGCGCGAGCTCATCGCGCCGATCGATGAACTTTTTACTGTCCTGTAAGCTGGAAAGGCCCGGATGGGAAGAATCGACAGCAACAATACGCATTAGTATGCTTAAAAGAAGTAACGAGTCGTTACGTATGAACAATCATGCAGTACTAATTGCATTGATCGCATCAAAAAATAGGTATGAGAAAACCTGTCTTTATCCGCCAATCAAAAATGGGGTCGAAAAAAATTGAAATGGATGACTAACTATACGAATTGGGGTAAACCGCTGAGAAATGGGCGCTAGCGCTCATTCCATAGCCGATGGAGCCTTGGAGATGGCGGAAAAGTGCTGGGCCTTCGGTGTAACGTTTCCTCGCGATAGTGACTTCGCGGCGGACCTGTCGCTGTTTTACGGAGACGAGGCCGCGCCCCGCAAAAAAGGGCGCGCCGAATAAACGATGATGGATGCCGATGCTTTTTGGGGCCGGTACTTACTGGTCGGCTTGTCCATCCGCTGCGCAAAAAAGGCGGTTATCCAGAGAGATAAATCGTGAGAATTCTTCAGTTGGTTCACGCACCGCGGCTATCCGGGGCAGAGATATTGGTAAAGGGGGTCGCGATTCAACATCAGCGCGATGGCCATGAGGTCTGTATGACGTCGCTGCTTCCCCAACAGGACGATTTCGTTGCTATTCGTGCGGAACTGGAAGCCGCGGGTGTCACCTGTCTGTTCCCCAGTAGCCGCTATGGCAGAGTGGGCAAACTGCTGCACCTGTATCGCGTGGTGCGCCAGTTCCGTCCCGACTTTATCGTGGCTCACGCCACGCTCGCCGCCCTCTATGTGCGTCTTCTTCCCGTGCACACGCCGATCGCGTGGGTGATGCACTCCGGCGTCAACGACTTCGAGAACGGCTCGCTCAAGCGGGCCGAGCGCCTGCTGTCACGCCGCGCGAGGGCGATCATCGGCGTGTCTCAGCAAAATATCGACGACTATCTGCGGGAGATCGGCAAGCATCCGGCGATGATCGTGATCCCGAATGGCGTGGATGCGTCGCTGTTTGCCGAAGACAGCAACCCCTCCGCGCCGGATATTGCCGTGCCTGCGAAGCAGATTGTTCAGCTGGGCCGCTATATAGAAGGGAAGAGTCAGTTGGACACGATTCGCGCGTTCGAGCGTGTCGTACAGAGCGAGCCTGAAGCGCGCCTGCTGTTGTGCGGTGTTGTCGAAGATATTCCGTACCACGAGGCGGTCCTGTCGCTGGTTCATCAACTCGGCCTGGACAGTCGCGTGACGGTATGCGGACCGCGCCTGGATGTCGCCGCGATCCTTCGCACGTCGCGCGTCTTTGCTATGCCTTCGCGTTTCGAAGCGCAGAGCATCGGTTTTCTGGAGGCCCTTGCCTCGGGTATTCCTGTCGTGGCGAGCCGGATTCCGTCGTTCGGTTTTGCAAGCGGATTTGCCGGCGTCAATCTGGTCGATACGGCCGATCCTGAGGCTTACGGCCGCGCCTTGCTCAGGGCGCTCGACATGCCGCGCGCGAAACGGCAACTGGCGGGATACACGTTGCATGACACGGCAGATCGTTACATGACGATCGCACGGCAGTTCGTTCAGCCGCTGCGCGTGTCGGCCTGAAGTCGGCCTGAATGGCGCGGGATCGGGCGGCTTGCGCTACTGCGCCAACCGGTCGATCCGCACCGTCTCCGAGAACAGCCCCGGCAGTTCACCGAGATCCTGGGCTGGGCTCAGAGCGAAACCATCGCCTACCGGATAGCGCGTCAGCGCTGGCGCACCGCCGGTGAAATAGAAGTTGCCGAGCGTCGCGTCGATTCTGCGATAAAGCACGAGCGCCGCATTGTGCTTGTCACGCACGAAAGCCGGAAAGACATCCGACCACGACATGCCACGCAATGTCGCTGCCTGGACCGGTACGCTGGTCGCATCCGCCGTGTCCAGCGTGGCAATGTCGACGACCGCGTCCTCGTTCGTTCCATCAAAGTGGGGTGTCAAAAGAATCAGCGTATTGCTCGCTTTGCCTTGCACGGCTCCCATCGTCACTTTGACGAAGTCGGGCAGGAAACTCGCCGGCAATAGTTTGCGTTCGCCGATGGTCATGCGCGTGCCGTCGTTGGCGATTTGCGTTAGTGCGAGCCGGCCGTCCGCGCCATCCACTGCGATCAGGGACGCGTGTGATCCGGGAGTCTGGACTGGCAAAAGGTTTGCGTTTTGCCGCAGGGTTTTGGCCTGCGCCATCAGCGTCGGCGCTGAGCCCGCTGAACCCGTGGAAGACACCACCCAAAGGTCGAGCCCGCTATCGCTGCGTTTCTGCGCGATCAGCACGCCGGCTCGTCCTGTTCCGCTGAAATCCGCTGCCACATACTGCTGCGTCAACTCAGGCCTGAACGCACGGCTGGTCTGGAGCCAGAGACGGGGGGGCTCGAATCGCTCGCCCGTACTGCGGAGCAACCAGAATGCGGTGCCGCCCTGGCGCGCGGTGATGATCATCAAATCGGCCTTGCCGTCGCCGTCGAAGTCGCCAAGCAGGAAGCGGGCGCTATCGAAGCACAGCTTGTCATCCGCGCAACTGGGGGCCGTGGCGCGGGGATTGAAAGCGACCGTGCCGGCGTACCAGAGAGCGGGAGGCGACGCTTTCGCGAGCGACGCTGCATACACGTTGAAGCCGGGCCCATCGTGTTGCCGTTGCACGTAGACCGCGGCTTGTTCACCCGTGCCGGCGATGTCGCCGACCATCGCGGTAGCGAGCCGCAGATCGGTGGCCTGGGTGCGTTGCGTGGTCGCCCACCGGTAGCGTGTGGTGAGCAGGGTGCAGCCGCGCATGGTGAGCTTGCCGTCGTTTTCGCCGAGACAGTGCCGCTGCGGCGTGTAAACGAGGCCGAAGTCCCACGGTGTCCAACGCTGCGCCATGTCCCACTGATCGCAGGTCTCGGAGATCAGATAGCCGTCGCGTTCGGCGATGCATTGCGAAGTCGCGACGCTGACGAGCGCGGCGTTACGCGTATTGCCGGGATAGACGGTTAGTGGATCCCAGCGCCACTGTTGCGCGGGTGAGCCCGTGCACGCGGCGAGCGTCGGCGCCTGGCCGCTGCCCGCGGAGGTCAGGCAGCGGGTTGCCGCCGCATTGAAGAGCTGCATGGCATGCGGCTGGAAATCCGCTATGCGGTGATCGCTGCGATCGGCGAAGGCGTAGCGGCGCGCGACCCAATTGCCGTCCCACTGAAACTCGCCGAATACATGCGAAAACTCGCTGCCGTCGACAGAAAAATAGCTGGCGACGATGTCACGCTTGCGTTGAACTTCAGCCGCCGGCACATTGCCGGGCCAGTCGCCGGTCGGATAGGTGATGTGGTATTCGATCGGCACGCTTTTGCTCAGCGTTTGGGCGACGTGGCGCGTGATACGCGCAGCGTAGATGTGATCGGGATGCTCGAGAAACGGTACGGTATCCGGATTGAGCGTGTAGATCTGCGACGCCTCAGCGAGTATCACTTTCAGTGTGGCCGACAGCGAAGCCCGATCGTATTGCACGCGCACGGAACCATCGGCGTTCATCGGATAGGTAGAGAGCGTGGCGTGCTGTTCCCACAGGAGGCCGAGCGGTTCGCGTCCGCCGCGCACGGCGCCGCCGGGCAGGCGGAATTCGAGCAGACGGACTTGCGGCTTCGCTTTCAGCACCATCTGATGCACGAGCTTGCCGGCGATCGGGATATTCGCTTCGATCCATTCGTCGGGCACGCCCGCCATGCGCGCATACGCGAGCCGCGAAGCCCGCTCGCGGGTCTGAACGTAAGCGAAATCCGCGCCGTTGGCGCCGCCGATCAGATGGACGGTGGTGATGCACCAGCCGGCGTCGAGCCGCTCGCTGATGGCGGGGTCTACAAAGAGCAGATCGTCGTCGAGGTGGGCGACGACCGTGACCAGCGTGCCGGCGCCGCAATCCGCCGCGCGTGCCGGACCGGGCAGGAGAGCGAAAAAAAGTAGCGCTAGAAAAGCAAGGGATGAATCGCGAACGAGCCTGGCTGCCGATGATCGCATGTTGATTCGAGCTCTGACGGTGAGCTCGATGATACTGTACCGGCGCGGATCGTCACGTTGGCGAACTCACAGTAGGCACCACGTTGCGTGCCGGTACGGGATCATGTGGATACCGGCACCGGCACCGGCACTAACGATAGCCTCGGCGCCGACGTTAGCGGAAATAAGCCTTGGTGTTCTCGTGAACATCGGCGCGTGCGAGCAGTTCCGAAGGCGCGAGCCAGAGATAGTCGCTATGCTGATCGAGCCGGCCGACTGAAATGGTGCTAGTGAACTGCAGCGCATAGGCGAGCACGATGTAGTGCGTCGACACGTCAGGCTCGGCGGCGAAGTTGTCCTTATAGTGGTGCTCGAAAACGCCCTCGAAGCGTGCGGCCGAGCGCGTCAGCCGGGCAATGCCCAATTCGGCGTCGGCAATGCGGGTGAACGCTGTGTCGAGCGTTTCGTCTTTATGAATGCGCCCGCCGGGAACGAACCATGTGCCGCGAGCCGGCCGATTACGCCGATGGCCGATCAACACGCGGCCTTCGGCGTCGCTGACGATCAGGTCGATCGCAACCAGCGGGGTCAGACGCACCACGTCCAGAAAATCGATCTCGGTCAGCATGTCATCTCCTGCGGGGGCGCGGTCGAGCGCCGGGTGATCGTGAGGCGATGCTGAAGGCGCTAGTAGCCGCCATGGTGCTCATCATTCCGGGTAAGACGGTTCGAGACATTCGCCAGCAGCAGTGCGACCAGAATCGCGCCGACCGTGGCGAAGAGAAACGCCCCGGCCATCGCGGCCAGCACCAGCATTGTCCATGCGAGGCCGTTCATCTGTCGGCTCCAGCGCGTTGATTGGCATGCGAGGTAGTCTCCTTCTGGATTTTACGGGTGTAAGAAACGCGTTGCCCTGTCACATCACGCCGAAGTATCGGCGCGTCTCGACAGCAAGGGGCGCCCGTCGGCGGGGCCAAGGCAGGCGCGATGCATGCCCCGCGCCGTGCGCCGCACATTTAGCGAGGCACGTAACCCTCCGGCGTCATGACCGCGTCCTTGAATACGCCGGCATTGGTGGAGACGACATAGATAGGCGCAGGCGACAGCTTGAGGCTCGCGACACCGTCGCGATACGGCAGGCTCGATGCGTTGCCCATCATGTCGAACACGGCGACTTCGCCGGACGTGCCGGGCGCATCGACTCGCAGACGGTAGTCCGCGCTCTGGCTCGCATTGAAACCGGTCCTGGCATTCCATGCGTCGTTGTCATGCGTCCACAACGCGGTCACGATCTTGCCGCCGCCGAGCCGGCGGAACGCATACGCGTAGACGCCTTTGGGCAAACCTTTGAGCGGCCCGAGCGTATCCGTCCCGTCGATGATCCGCGTCATCGCCGCCACCGCGAGCGCGGCGGGTTTGGGACTGATGCGAGCCGCGCCGTAGGCGCCACCAGGATGATCGAGCTCGAAGAAAACGCCGTAGCCGGGCGCGGCATCCGGCATGTCCGCGAGGTAGAACACATAGGTCATGTCCGCGCCTTCGCCGAGCAGGATGAGATGCGTACGCGCGACGACCGCGGCCTGCGCGTACAGCACGTTCGCGCTCGGGTAGTTCTTGCCGTATGCCTCGCCGATGTCGTAGCTGATGCCGGTCTCGGTGACGAACAGCGGGGCGCCAGGCTTCAGGTACTGACGCAGTTCGCGGCGCAGGGCGCGCATCGCGGCGGGCAGCGCGCCCGGCACGGTGCCCTGGTTGCCCGGATCGGCGACGCGCTCGGGCGGGTGCGATGGTGTCGTGCCGATGTCGTAATAGCCATGAATGGTCATGCCGTCCATATAGCGGCCGATCCCGAGCGGACCGAGACGGCGCATCCATGTGACGTTGGCCTGCACCGACGCATACGTCACGCCCATCACCACGGCATGCGGGTCTGTCTGATGAATGCCCTCCCAGACGGCCTTATACATCGCGACGAAATTCGCATCGCTATCGCGCCACGGCAGACCGCCGTCGGCGTCCGGCTCCCACGTCACCTGATAGTAGTTGTCGCGTTGTTTCGGGAAGTAGGTCATCCGTGTGCGGTTGGACTCGGCGCCGACTTTGGCCATGTACTCCCTCATTTGCGCGAGCGAGGTCGGCGCGTAGCTGTGCGTCTCTTTGCCGGTCGGGCTTGCCCACTGAGGAATACCATCGAGCTGGATCAGACGCATGATGTCGCCGCGCCGGAAGTAGGGAAGCAACTGCTTGCTCGCGGGATCGAACGTGCCCGCGTTTTTCGGCTCCTCCATGTACCAGTTGCGGTTGTCGTTCGCCCACGAAAGACCGAGCGCGGTATAGACCGGCCGGTAGCCGTCGCCATCGCAGCAATGCTGCCCGGGTGCCAGGTAGGCGGTGCCCTGTCCGCCGAATCGATGCAAATCTTCGTAGGGAAAGCGGACGGCCGGCAACGCAGCAGAGGTGTCGGGCAGGACACCGAAAGTAGCGATGCCCGCAGGACGTGTGCCGCGTGATTCGAGCTGGCCGTGGGCGCGTTCCAACGAAGCGGAGACGGCGAAGTAGCCGGCGACGGTCGATGCGCAACTGAGCGTCGATAGCGTGGCGCCGGCCGCAACGGGGAAGCGGCCGCTGGCACGCACGGCATTCCAGCTGTCGCGGATCTGCCAGTTGAGCGTGTCGTTTTGCGGCGGACGTGTCGTGAAGACGAGTGCGAAGGGTTTGTCCGCCGCGAACAGGCGCGTGCCGTCGCCCGGTGTGTCCGCTTCCAGCAGATCGCCGCTAGCGGCTGCGCGCACCTGCGAGGAGGGGGCGGCGCAACGCAGACCTTGTCCCGGTGGTGTCTTCAAGGAAGTGGGTACGGTGGCTGCAGTTTCCGGCGTGGTGTCTTTGTTCGCGGAGGCCGAGGCGGCGATCGTGCCCTTGGCCGGCGTGCCCGAATCAGCAGCGGTGAGCGCAACCGCACAGCGCTTCTCCACGCCGGGCGCCGGATCGCCGAACACCCCGTTATTGCAATCGGCGCTGTTCGAAAACGTCTTGATGACATGCTGCTCGACCGTGCCGTAAAGCACGTCGCGCGTACCGCTGAACTGGCAGGTGCCGTATTCCGCCGCGCACGGTGTCCACTTTCTGCCGTCGACTGTCAGATCCGCATTGCTCGCGCTGCCTGAGCCAGTTGAAGCGGCTGCCACACTACACGAGGAGGCCACGATGCCTGTCAGGATAAATGCCGCCGCCAAGGCGGCAACGCGCAGCGCTAACCCGTGGGCGGGAACGGTGCCGCGGCGTGATTGCAGCGCGCGATGTTCGGATACATCAGACATGTGTTCCCCGTGTCGTTCGAGGTCTGGATTCCGGCATGTTCGTACGATAAGGCGTCGCCGGATTGCTAGTTGACCAGGCCAGAGCCGCCTCGCGCTACCTCGCATTGCAATCTGTTGCGGAAACCACATAGGCCATTTCCGCAATTCGGTGGCGTAAACGTACCGGCTCTCATCCGACAGGATTTGCCATTGGCCCGTCTATTGCCGGGCTGACTAAAGCCGCCTTATTGCCGTGTTTCACGTTTGAAACATTAATCGTCACGTTTATATTCGCTGGATCTAATAACAACGAATTAAATAATTTTGTCTCTCGAGAAGTGCTTATATTGGATACTGCTTTACATGTCTCCGCTGACCGAATATATCGTCAGAAGAAAGCTCCTCGGGTGTGTCGTAAGAGCAGTGAGTGGTGCAAGCAAGGCAGTTGCACTCATTCTGACGACGTAATGGAAATAAGTCACTTCAAATCTGCGGAATGGCGAGAAGATCGATTGCAACTCAAGAATTTCGAGCGGCGATTGTCTGTGTGCCAACGCACAAAAAACCACATTAATCATAATTAAGATTCGCGGAATGTGAATTCATTCATATGCAGAATCGGTATTTAATTCATTGAAAAAATAGTAGTCGAGCAACTGTTCCGAAAATCACTGGCCGGCCACCATTTCGAAACGCCAACATGTCTGCACTTTCGGTCATGGCGGCTAAATGCTTGATTACGGATGACTATGATGCACTGCACAGAGCATCCCTCTGTGTGGGCGTTCAAGGTTGAAAAGTAGATCCGTTTTCTGGTGAGAGGATGACTATGACCTGCGCGAGTCTCGAGTCTGCAATGTTGCGCTGGGTGCACGCACCGAACAAAGGTATGCGTCGCATCGCAATCCTGATGTTCAACGACTGCTCGCTGCAAGGCGCGGGCGTGGTTGCCGAAGTGTTCCAGGCTGCCAACGAACTGGCATCGTCCGGCTCGGGCGGCTGGTTGTATGACGTTTCCTTCCTGTCGGCCGACGGCGGCATGGTGACTTCGTCATCGGCACTGCGCGTTTGGACCGACGGGCTCGACGCGCGGCATTACGGCGGTTTCGATGCGTTGTATGTCGCCGGCGGCAAAGGCGCATGCGTTGCAGCCGGCGACGAGCGGCTGATTGCCTGGTTACGTCGCGTTCGCCGCAACACCGGCATGATCCGCCCGATCGCGGAAGGACGCGCGCTGCTTGAAGCGGCTTATGTGCCGGACAGCAAGGAACTCGGAGATTTCCGCCAGTCTCAAACGATGCCGTCGCGCCAGGCCGAGCAGAACAGTGACGCGGGTGACCGGCTTGAATCGATGAGAAGCGCGCTTGCCATGATCAAGCGCGATCTCGGCGGCGCGACCGCACGCACGGTGGCCGAGCGTCTGCTGGCCGATTCGTGTTCGAACCTTGCGCCGCTGCTTGGTGAAGATGGCGGTTTGAGCCCCGGCGACAAAGTGCGCGCGGCGGCCCGCTGGCTGCAAGAGAATTGCCAGCAATCGATTTCGATTGCCGATGCGGCTCAGTTCGCCGCGATGAGCGAGCGCAACTTCCTGCGCCGCTTCAAGATGGAAATGGGCATCACGCCCTCGAGTTTCCTGTTGCATGAGCGCCTTGCGGTGACCTGCAGCCTGCTGACCGAGTCGGAATTGCCGGTGGACAAGATTGCCCGGCGTACCGGCATGGGCAACGGCGACCGTCTCGCGAAAGTCTTCCGCAAGCGGATGAGAATTTCCCCCACTGAGTTCCGGATTCAAAGCCGCCGCATGGTCGGCGGATAGCGCGCGCAGCGAACCGCGAACCGTACTGGGCGCGCCCAACACGCAGTTGTTTCGTACCGTACTTCGGTAAGTATTCCCGTGATCTCAAAGAATTATAAGGAATCCGAATATGTTGACTAAGGGAGTTGTGAGCGCTGCGTCGGCGAACCCGGACGGCGCCAGTGCCGGGGACACCGGTGCGCAGTGCGCGCGCATCGTCCCGGTCATTCTTGCCGGTGGCTCGGGCACGCGGCTGTGGCCGGTATCGCGCGAAAACTATCCGAAGCAGCTGATCGACGTGGTCGGCTCCGACTCGCTGTTGCAGGCGACCGCGCGGCGTATGGACGGCTTTCCCGCCGGCTGGAACGTGGACGCGTCGCCGATTATCGTGTGCGGCGAAGAACACCGGTTTGTGATTGCCGAGCAGCTTCTGGAAAACGGCGTGAACGCGCGTTTGATCGTCGAACCCGCGCGGCGCGATACGGCGCCGGCGTTGACGCTCGCGGCGTCGCTCGCGTGCGCGGACGGCGCCGACGCGATTCTTATCGTGATGCCGGCCGACCATTCGATTGCGGATGTTCCTGCGCTGCAAGGCGCGCTGGAACGTGCCGCCAGGTATGCGGAACGGGGTTCGATCGCCACGCTGGGCGTGCCGCCCACGCGTCCCGATACGGGCTTCGGCTATATCCGCATTGGCGCGGAATTGCCGGATGGCGGTCATGCGATCGACGGTTTCGTTGAGAAGCCGGCCGAGGAAATTGCCGCGCAGTATGTCGCTGCGGGCACGTATTGGTGGAACGCCGGGATATTTGTCGTGCGGGCGCGTGTATGGCTCGATACGCTGAAACGCCTGCAGCCCGAGATGCATGCCGCGTGCGAGCGTGCATTTGTGGACGGCCGCAGCGAAGGCGCGTATTTCCGTCCGCTGATGGACGCTTTCCTCAGTTCGCCCGCTGACTCGATCGACTACGCCGTGATGGAGCGTCTCGCTGACGTGAACGATGTGAGCGACGCGAATGCCACGAACGCCACGAACGAAACCGCCATCCCCCCCTCCACCGACCCGCAATTGCCCGCCGCGAATCCATCTGGTGTCGTCGTGCGGCTCGATGCGGGCTGGTCGGATCTCGGTTCCTGGGACGCCGTTTGGGCCGCGATGGAGAAGGACGCCAACGGCAACGCCGGACGCGGCCGCGTGACATTCGAAGGCGCGGTGTCGAGCTATGCGCATTCCGAAGGACGGCTCGTCGCCTGTGTGGGCACGACCAATGTGGTGGTGGTCGAAACGGCGGACGCGGTGCTGGTGGTCGACCGCTCGCACGTCCAGGACGTCAAGGGCCTTGTGTCGCGTATCAAGGCGCAGCACGCACCCGAGGCCGACGCGCATCGCAAGGTGCGGCGCCCATGGGGTTTCTACGATTCCATCGACCATGGCGAACGCTTCCAGGTGAAGCGCATCGTCGTCACGCCCGGCGCGAAGCTTTCTTTGCAACTGCATCACCACCGGGCCGAACACTGGGTTGTCGTGCGCGGCACGGCGCTCGTCACGCGCGGCGAGGAGCAGTTCCTGCTAAGCGAAAACGAGTCGACCTACATCCCGCTCGGCACACGTCACCGGCTCGAGAACCCGGGGAAAGTCCCGCTCGAAATCATTGAAATCCAGTCAGGCACCTATCTGGGTGAAGACGACATTGTGAGGTTTAACGACAACTACGGCCGCTGCTCCTAACAGCGCTCCCGGAATCATGTGTGGAAAAGAACGAACGGCAAGAAAGAGGTAAGCAAAATGCGCAAGTTTCAGGATTTGCTCGCGCGAATTTCCGATGTCGCGCTGGTGCTCGTTGGTGCGGCGGTGGCGTCACAGATCCGCTTTGATTACCTCGCTCAATCCGGGTTCTATTGGGCGCTCGTGATGTTTTCCGCTGCCTTCGCGCTGGCCATCTTTCCAGCCTTCGGCGTGTATGAATCATGGCGTGGCCGTTCCAAGCTCTCGCTGGCCGGGCAGGTGTCGCTCGCGTGGTTGATCGTGCAGGTCAGTGCCCTGGTACTGATGTATTCGTTGCACCGCATCGACTTCGTGTCGCGGCTGTGGTTCTCGTACTGGACCGCGGTGACGGGCGGCCTGCTGATCACTTACCGGCTGATCACGCATGCAGTGCTGGCGCGTGCGCGCAGTGCGGGTCTGAATCTGCACCAGGTCGCGATCGTCGGCAGCGCTTCACAGTGTGACGCGATCATCCACCGGATCGATTCGGCGCCCGGCACGGGCTTTCGCGCTACGGCCGTCTACAACACGCGCCCTGACGTGTCTCCTGTTACCAGCAGAGTGCCGGTCTGCGAGACGGTGGATGCGCTTGCCGACTACATTCGCAGAAACGATGTGCACGAGCTTTGGCTCATGGTGTCGCTTGCCGAAGAGCCCCTGATCTGCAAACTGATCAGCGAGTTTCGCGACGATCTGGTGAATATCCGCTTCATGCCGGACGTTCGCAGCATTGCATTGTTCGGTGGCAGCGGCGTGATCGACCTGCTCGGTGTGCCGGCGATCAACCTGGTCGCTTCGCCCCTGTCAGCCAGTTCGATGCTGAAGAAGGAAATCTTCGACCGCCTGTTCGCCGCTGCGGCATTGATCGGCCTCGCGCCGATTCTGCTCTGCATTGCGATCGCCGTGAAGCTCTCGTCGCGCGGCCCGGTTCTCTTCAAGCAGAAGCGTAAAGGCGCGGACGGCCATGTATTCACGATCTACAAATTCCGCTCGATGCGACTGCATCACGAGCCGAAGGGCACGCTCAAACAGGCCACGCGCAACGATCCGCGCGTCACGCGAGTCGGTGCATTTCTACGCCGCACGAGCCTCGACGAACTGCCGCAATTCTTCAACGTGTTGCGTGGCGACATGTCGGTCGTCGGACCGCGTCCCCATGCACTCGAGCACGACGACCTCTATCAGAAAGTGGTCGCCGGCTACATCAATCGCTATCGGATCAAGCCGGGCATTACAGGCTGGGCGCAGATCAACGGCTTTCGTGGCGAAACCGACCGCATCGAGAAGATGGAGCGTCGCGTCGAACATGACCTGTACTACCTGGGGCATTGGTCGTTCGCACTCGATATGCGGATTATCGGCGCGACGATCGTTGCCGGACTGGCGCATCGAAACGCTTACTGAGTACTAAGTAGTTAACAAGCACGCTGGGTGCGACCTCCCCCGAGGACTGTCCCTGGCGCAAGGAGGAAACACCATGAGCTCGCTTGGTATACGCACGGGAAGTCTCGTGATTTTCACAGTTGCAACAGTGCTTTCCGGTTGCGGAATCGTACCGGGTCAACAAATGATTACCCCAGCCGCGGTTCAGGACACGGGTGGGGACTACAGCACGGAAGCGTCGCAGCAACAGCAGATTCCGATTACCGATATCAACCTCGCGCTGCTGCGCAAGATGAACGCGACGCAGACGGCCGCGACGCTGCCGCCGGAGACGACCGCGCTGTTCGGCAAGCCGACGGCTTATAAGGTCGGCCCGGGCGACGTGCTGCAGATCGTCGTGTGGGATCACCCGGAACTCGCCGCCGCGCTAGGCCAGCCAGCGCAGAACGCGAAAACGACGGATGCCGCACCCGGTTTTCTGATCGACGAAAACGGCGACGTGCAGTTTCCGTATGCAGGCACGGTGCACGTGGCCGGCAAAGACGTCGGGACGATCCAGAGGGACCTGCACAAGCGTCTGAGCAACGTGTATCAGAAGCCTGAGGTGACGGTGCGGGTGGCTTCGTTCCGGAACGCGCAGGTCTATGTCGACGGTGAAGTGCGCACGCCTGGCGCGCAGTCGGTCACCGACATTCCGTTGTCGTTGACGAGCGTGATCAACCAGGGCGGCGGCTTCAGCCCGAATGCGGATCGCAGCCGCGTTGAGCTGATCCGCAACGGCGTGACGTATCCGCTCAACGTGGACGACCTGATCAAGCGTGGCCGCAATCCGTCGGACATCTATCTGCAAGCGGGCGACATCGTGCGGGTGGCTTCGCGCGAAGACAGCGGCGTGTACGTGATGGGCGAGGTCAACAAGCCGGCGACCATCCTGCCGATGCGCAACGGCACGCTGACGCTTTCGCAGGCCATTTCCGACAGCGGCAGCTTCGACTCGAACACGGCGGCGGCCAGACAGTTGTTCGTGATCCGCAATTCGACCAGCGAATCGCCACAGGTCTATCACCTCGATGCGACCTCGCCGGTGTCCATGATCCTCGCCAATCAGTTCGAGCTGCAACCGAAGGACGTCGTGTATGTCGGTCAGGGCGGCCTGGTCCGCTTCAACCGTGTGCTGAACCTGCTGCTGCCGGCGATCAATGCGGCTGTGACAGGCGCTGTTCTGGCGAAATGACAACCGTGCAATGTGACCTTGAACTGTCGGGCTTTGTTGGGTGAAGAACATGGCAATTAACTTCGAAAACCGCTACACCGACGTGTCCGGACCGGACGAGCTGCACCTGTCGGACTATCTGCGCACGATCGTGAGGGGCTGGCGCACGATCGTGATGGTGACGCTGATCGCACTCGCGCTGGGGTGCGCGTATGCGTTCCTGGCGCCGCCGACGTATCGCGCGGATGTACTGTTCCACGTCGAGGACAAGACGGCGAATGCCAACGCGAACGGCAAGGATTCCTTGCCGCCGCTCACCGGCATGTTCGACACCAAGCCTTCGACGGCGGCGGAGATCGAGTTGCTGAAGTCGCGTCTCGTCACCGAGGAAACCGTCAAGAACCTGCACCTCGACATCACGGCGTCGCCGCGCTACATGCCGTTCATCGGCGGGATGATCGCGGGGTTGGTGAACGGGCAATGGGGCTTCAAGTTGCCGTCGTTCATCAACCTGTCGGGCTACGCGTGGGGTAACGAGAGCATTGCCGTGTCGCGCTTCGACACGTCGAAAGACTTTTACGACACGACCTTCACGCTGATTGCCGGCGACGGAGGTTCGTACGTGCTGCGCGACAAGAACGGTATTGCGATACTCTCCGGCCGCGTCGGCGAGACCGTGGAAACCGACACGGCCGATGGCCCGATCGCGTTGCACGTCGACAAGCTGGTCGGCGAGCCCGGCGCGCGTTTCGAACTGCAGCGCGCGTCGACGCTGGGCACCGTGGACCGTTTGCAAAAGGCGCTCGTAGTCCAGGAAACCACGCTGCAGTCCGGCGTGATCCGCACGAGCCTCGAAGGCGGCGACCCCGCGCTGACCGCGGCGATCGTCAACAGCATGGCGCGCGAGTTCGTGCGTCAGGACGTGGAAAGCCGTTCGACCGAAGCGGAGCATATGCTGGCCTTCCTCGATCAGCAACTGCCCGGCTTGCGCAAAGAGCTCGACGACGCCGAGCAGCGCTACAACAAATTCCGCAACGCGCACGGCACGGTCGATCTGGGTGAAGAAAGCCGCCTGCTCCTCCAGCAGGTCGTCGACAACAAGACGAAGCTGCTCGATCTGCAGCAGCAACGCGCGGAGATGTCGCAGCGTTTCACGGCGAATCACCCGGCGGTGGCCGCGCTCGATGCACAGATCGCGGCGTTGCAGGGCGCGGCGGCCACCATGAACCGCAGCGTGGCCGTGATGCCGGATACCGAGCAGACCGCGCTGCGTCTGCTGCGTGACGTGCACGTGGATACGGAGCTCTATACCAATCTGTTGAATAGCGCGCAGCAACTCCGGGTGGCGAAAGCCGGCCAGGTGGGCAACGTGCGCGTGGTGGATTTTGCCGAAACGCCTGACGAACCGGTGCGCCCGAAACGCGTGCTGGCGATCCTGATCTCGCTCGGCGGCGGCTTGCTGATCGGCATCATGCTGACCTTCTTCAAGCGCGCGATGTACGGCGGCGTGGAGCGTCCGGACGAACTCGAAGCGGTGCTCGGCGTGCCGGTGTTTGCGATCGTGCCGCGCAGTCAGACTCAACTACGCTTGCAGGAAAACGTCATGCTGCGCCGCCGCGGGCTGCATGTGCTCGCGCAGCAGGCGCCGGAAGATATCGCCGTGGAAGGCGTGCGCAATCTGCGGACGTCGTTGCAGTTGTCGCTCGATCATGCCGAGAACAACGTCGTGATGATCACGGGTTCGCGGCCTGATACCGGCAAATCGTTCCTCTCGGTGAATCTGGCGGCGCTGGTGGCGTCGGCGAACAAGCGGGTGCTGATTATCGACGGCGACATGCGCCGTGGCGATGTCCATTCGCATTTCGGCATCGGCCATCAACCGGGACTTTCGGACGTGCTGAGCGGCGGCGATCTCGCGTCGATGATCCAGCGCGACGTGTTGCCCGGACTCGACGTGCTCGCCAAGGGCACGCTGCCCTCGCATCCGTCTGAATTGCTGATGAGCAAGCGTTTTCAAACGATGCTCGACGAGCTGAAGTCGCACTACGACATCGTGATTGTCGACACACCGCCGGTGCTGGCCGTGACCGACTCGACCTTGATCGGCAAGTACGCCGGCACGACGTTGCTGGTGGTGCGCCATGGCCGCCATCCGCTGAACGAGATTGCCGAGACCGCCAAGCGGCTGCTCAACGGCGGCGTATCGCTCAAAGGCGTGTTGCTGACCGACGTGCCTCAGGAAGGAGCATTCCTCGGTTCCGGCTACCAGGGCGGTTATTACGGATACGACAGCATCGCCGGTTGAGGTGGCGGCTCCATGACGGGAGCCGTCCATTCGATCGTGATGTTGCACGGCGTCGCAAAGTTCAACAAGGGAGAGCTTCATGAAACGCAAGGTTGCGCTGATCACCGGCATTACTGGACAGGACGGGTCGTATCTCGCCGAGCTGCTGCTCGCCAAGGATTACGACGTACACGGCATCAAGCGCAGGTCATCGCTGTTCAATACTGACCGGATCGATCATCTCTATCGCGACCCGCATGATCTCGACCAGCGGCTCTTCCTGCATCACGCCGACCTGACCGACTCGACCAGCATCCTGCGCGTGATCCAGCGCGTCGAGCCTGATGAGATCTACAACCTTGCGGCGCAGAGCCACGTGGCGGTGTCGTTCGAGGAACCGGAATATACCGCCAATGCTGACGGCCTCGGCACGTTGCGGATTCTCGAAGCCATCCGCATTCTGGATCTGCAGCACAGAACGCGTTTCTATCAGGCCTCGACCTCGGAGCTGTACGGCCTCGTGCAGCAGGTGCCGCAGTCCGAAACCACGCCGTTCTATCCGCGCAGCCCGTACGCGGTCGCCAAGCTGTTTGCGTACTGGACTACGGTCAATTACCGCGAGGCCTATGGGCTCTATGCCTGCAACGGGATTCTGTTCAATCACGAATCGCCGGTGCGTGGCGAGACCTTCGTGACGCGCAAGATCACGCGCGCCGTGGCGCGCATTGCGGTGGGCATGCAGAAGACCTTGTATCTCGGCAATCTGTCGGCGTTGCGCGACTGGGGCCATGCGCGCGACTACGTCGAGATGCAATGGCGCATGCTGCAACAGGAACGGCCGGAGGATTACGTCATCGCCACCGGCGTGCAGTACAGCGTGCGTGAGTTCGTTCAGCATGCCGCCGCCGAGTTGGGCGTCACGGTGCGTTTCGAAGGCACCGGCGTGGATGAAGTCGGCATTGTCGAAAAGGTGGAAGGGCGCGAAATAAAAATGTCGCCCGGCGACGTGATCGTGCGTGTCGATCCGCGCTACTTCCGGCCCGCCGAGGTCGAGACCTTGCTGGGCGATCCGTCGAAAGCCCATGCACAGCTCGGCTGGCAGCCGACCACGTCGTTCAGCGCGCTCGTCAAGGAAATGGTGCGGGCGGACTATCAGATTGCGAGACGTGACGCGCTTGTCACGCTGGCCGGTTTCACGGCGCTGGAACATCACGAGTAACGGCGATGAACAAACAAGCACGCATCTTCGTGGCGGGCCACCGTGGCATGGTGGGCTCCGCGCTGGTCCGGCGGCTCCATGCCGACGGTTATGCCAACGTCGTCACGCGGACGAGGGCGGAGCTCGACCTCACGGATCAGACGGCCGTGAACGGCTTTTTCGAGCGGGAAAAGATCGACGTGGTGCTGCTCGCGGCCGCGCGCGTGGGCGGCATTCTCGCCAACGCATCCCAGCCGGGCGAGTTCATCTATGAAAACCTGGTGATCGAAACCAATGTGATTCATGCCGCGTATCGCGCGCAGGTGGAGCGATTGGTGTTCTTCGGTTCGTCGTGCATTTATCCGAAGCAATGTCCGCAGCCGATCCGCGAGGAGTATCTGTTGACCTCGCCGCTCGAGCCGACCAACGACGCCTACGCGATTGCGAAGATCGCCGGCCTCAAGCTGTGCGAGGCGTACAACCGCGAATACAACACGCAATACGTCTCGTTGATGCCGACCAACCTGTACGGCCCCAACGACAACTACGACCTGAACAGCAGCCATGTTTTGCCGGCGCTGCTGAGGAAGGCGCACGAAGCGAAGGTGAACGGCTCCGCGACGTTGACGGTGTGGGGTTCGGGCACGCCGCGCCGTGAGTTTCTGCATGTCGACGATCTTGCCGCCGCCACGCTCTTCGTGCTCGAGCACAACGTGACCGAAGGTCTGTTCAACGTCGGGGTGGGTGAAGACCTGTCGATTCGCGAACTGGCCGAATGCATCTGCAAGGTGGCCGGCTTCGAGGGTGAACTCGTGTTCGACGCGTCCAAACCCGACGGCACGCCGCGCAAGCTGCTGGACGTATCGCGGCTCGCGCAAATGGGTTGGCACGCGACCATTGCTCTCGAAGAGGGCATCGCGTCTACGTATCGGGAATTCGTTGAGTTACACGCCGGCTCGACCTCCGCTGCCGCGATGCACGTCTAGGCGCGCACGGAAGGGCAGTTGAGCGCGATTCCGGCAACGAGGGAGCGCGTGGGGCGTTTCGCGCGAGCAGCGTGCAACGCACACAGGGACGATTTTCGAGGAGCGGCATAAAAATGACTGCGTCAGTCACGATCTTCCACAACGTCGTGTGGTCGCGCCACAAGGGTGTTGTGTTTTCTGCCTTGCATAACATCTCGGCATCCGGTGCGATTCGCTACTCGATGGTGCAGATTGCGGATACCGAGCACGACCGTGTCGGCTTTTCGGACGTCGACTATTCGTACCATCGCTATCCGATGCAGAAGCTGTTCGACGGTTGCTACGAAGATGTGCCGACGATAAAGATGATCGCGCGGCTCACGTGGGAAGTGTTGCGCGCCAAGTCGGATCTGATCGTTCTGCCAGGTTATCACCGTCCGGAATACTGGGCGATGCTGGCGGCATGCATCCTGACCGGCAAGCGGCGCGCGGTGTTTTGCGATTCGACCGCGCGCGACCGGCCCAAGAAGCTGCTGACGTCGATTCCGAAGCGCGTGTTCTTTTCGCTCTGCGACGGCTATTTCGGTTTCGGCGAGCGCAGCCGCGAGTATCTGCTGTCACTTGGCGCGAAGCGCGACAAGATTTTCGTGCCGTGCCAGGCCGCGGCAATGCCCGGATCGTTTTCGCCGGAGCGTGCGCTGGTCGAGCGGATCGCTGCCCGCGCCGGCAATCCACCGGTGTTTCTGTACGTGGGCCGTCTCTCGGAAGAGAAGGGCATCGGCACGCTGATCGAGGCGTTCGCCGGCTTGCGGCGCCGCGTTCCGGCGGCCAGGTTGCGCATTGTCGGCACCGGGCCGATGGCGGACGCGCTGCACGCAAAGGTGGCCGATCTCGAACTGGGCGACGCGGTCACTTTCGCCGGCAGTTTGCAGGACGAACCGCTCACCCGCGAATACTACGGCGCGACCTGCATGGTGCTGCCGAGCTATAGCGAGCCGTGGGGGCTCGTCGTCAACGAGGCGCTTGCGCATGGTTGCCCGGCGGTGGTCAGCGAGAGTTGTGGTTGTGTGCCGGAACTGGTGATCGACGGCGTGAGCGGCTATGCATTCACGGCGGGTGATGTTGCCGGGCTGCAGCGCACGATGCTCAAGGCGATGGAAGCATTCGCCGACGCCGGCGGCACGGCGCGCCGTTGCATGGATGTGATTCGCCGTTTCGATCCACCTTCTGCCGCCGCCAATATCGCGCGTGGCTGCGCGCTGATGCTGAGCGACTGACGCGCCTCACGGTTCGTCGCCCATGCGAAGCTCTAACCCGTTCTGGCAGTCACAATGAAGATTCTGATCTACGGCCTCAATTACGCGCCTGAACTGACGGGGGTGGGTAAGTACACCGCGGAAATGGCGGTGTTGCTGGCTAGCCGCGGCCACGAGGTTCGCGTGGTATGTGCGCCACCCTATTACCCTGAGTGGCGCGTGGCGGCGAATTATGTGTCATGGCGGTATCGGTGCGAGACGCGCGACGGCGTGACGATCTGGCGCGCACCGCTATGGGTGCCGGCGCATCCCAGCGGTCTGAAGCGGATGCTGCATCTGGCGAGCTTCGCGGCGAGTTCGCTGCCGCTGCTCGTCCGGCAGGTCCTATGGCGCCCCGATGCCGCGATGCTGATCGCGCCGACGCTGATGTGCGCACCCGCTGCGCTGGTGTTCGCGCGTCTCGCGAGCGCGAGTGCGTGGCTGCATATTCAGGACTTCGAAGTCGACGCGGCGTTCGATCTGGGTCTTCTCAAAAGCTCACGCGCGGCACGTGTGGCGCGCTGGATCGAAAGCACGCTGCTGCGGCGCTTCGATACCGTGTCGTCGATTACGCCGCAAATGAGTTCGCGCGCGGTGTTCAAGGGCGTCGATCCTTCGCGGGTTGTGTGTCTGCCCAACTGGGTCGATGCATCGACCATCTTCCCGCTGACGCGCGCGAGTGACTACCGGCGCCTGCTAGGCATTCCGGCCGACCAGAAAGTGGTGCTGTACTCGGGCAACATGGGCGCGAAACAGGGCATCGAAACGCTCGCCGATACGGCGGCGTCGCTTGCCGCGCGGACCGATGTCACTTTTGTTTTCTGCGGCAGCGGCGCGGCGAAGGAGAATTTGCTCGAACGCTGCGCGGGACTGGCGAACTGCATTTTTATTCCGCTGCAACCGGTGGAGCGCCTGAACGAGTTGCTCAATCTCGCCGACATTCACGTTCTGCCGCAACGGGGCGATGCCGCGGATCTGGTGATGCCGTCGAAGCTCACCGGCATGTTCGCAAGCGGCCGCGCGGTGGTGGCCATGGCGCGGCACGGCACGGCTCTCTACGACGCGGTGTCGCCGCGCGGCCTGGTCGTGCCGCCGGACGACGTCAAGGCTTTGGCGACGGCGATCACAGCATTGGCAAGTGATCCCGAACGCCGTGCGGCGCTCGGTAAGGCGGCACGCCGTTACGCGGAACTCGCGCTATCGCCGGAGTCGACGATCAGCACCTTCGAAGCGCGGCTCGCGGCGCTGGGCCGCGGCTCACGCAGCAAGCATGCGACGGGGGAGACGCCGTATTTCGGCGGCCCGAGGTCTTCAGCCGCTGCGGCCCGGCGGCGCAAGCCGGCTACGACGGAGGAAGCCGCGCCGGATTGAACCGGCATGCGGCCATCTCATGAATGCGATATCACCACGGGGACTTGTAGACGGCGTGCTTGCCCGCATCGAACGGATCGGCGTACGTGGTTTTCGCGGCGCCGTCGGGCATCAGGCGGTCGGCGGCATTCGGACCGCCTGGCTGGCCGGCCGCGCCCACCTTGCCGTTGGCGGCGATCTGCGCCTTGTTGGGCTGGCCCTTGCGCACGGCAGGCTGTGCGCCGCCCAACACCGTCATGCGTTGTTCGTCGAGCAGGGCTGCCTGCTGGGCGTCGGCGGTATTGCCTTGTTGCGTGTCGGGCGAGCCATATTCGCGTGGGGCGCCGAGCAACTGCGCTTCACTGTTGCGATTCGCCGCGCCCGGATTGGCGCGCGCTGCTGGGGCGGGAGTGCTGTAGCTGGTCGCAGCCGTGGCGGCAAGGGCCGGTGCGGCGGGCGCGGGCGCTCCTGCGTTTTGCGCGAGCGCCGGTGCGGCATAGAGGGCGAGGGCGAGAAGCAGCGAAGGTGTCATATGCCGGGAAGAGATGGCCATCGTATGCCCCAGGAAGATGCGGTCGCAATAGCGCTATCGTGCGCCAACCAGCACGCGTGCAGCCGCCAAAACGCTTGCTCGTACGGCCATGGAGCGGGTGACAGTAAGGAGTCGAAACATAATGTAAGCCTGACGCAGGGGATGTCGATTCCCGTTCGTGGTCTGGAGAAATCTGATGGGTAACGCTGCCGACGATCCGCACATCGGGCGTATGCCGGAAGTCGAAGGCGTCCGCGAGAATGGCCGCGTCATCGATCTGAGTCTGGCCGGAAAGGGAAACTATCGCGCGAAGCGCGGCGCCCTGACCGAGCTCATCTGGTTTGTCGTGGAAGCCTGCGTGATCAACAACAAGCTGCTGCCGCTTTCGTCGGTCCGGGTTGCGCTGTTACGTCTGTTCGGCGCGAAGATCGGCACGGGTTGCCGCTTCGTGCATCCATTGCGGGTGAAGTCGCCGTGGAACCTGGAGGTGGGCGACAACTGCTGGTTCGGCGTCGACGTCTGGATCTATAACCAGGCGCTGATCCGCATCGGCTCGAATGTCTGTATTTCCCAGGGGACGTTCCTGAGCGCCGGCTCTCACGATATGAGCACCACGATGGATTTGCGCGTCGCACCGATCGTCATCGAGGACGGCGTCTGGATCACGTCGAAATGTGTTGTGCAGATGGGTGTGACGATCGGCCGGTCGGCCGTGGTGACACCGTTGTCCGTCGTGCATCGTTCGCTCGAAGCAGGAGGCGTGTATGGCGGCAATCCATGTCGTTTTATCCGGAACCGTTTCGATTCCGTGACCTGAAGCACAGAAAGAGAACCGCAGCGTTTATACGCTGAGGAGGCCAGGTCGTTGACAAGCCGGAATGTCGGCGGCCGCAATGGATTGCCGATCGATGTCTTCGATCGACAACCGCGGCGACGCCGATGATGCGTTCGGCAACGACGTGTGCGTGGTTTGCTTGCCAGCCCCGGTTGGATAAGTAGCCGGATTGACGCACTCAGACATGCATGAAGAAGATGGGGAGTCGGGATGTTCATCGATACTCGCACGGTTGAACACAACACGGTCGTTGAAACGACGGTCTGCATCATCGGCGGAGGGGTTGCCGGCATCACCCTTGCGCGTGAGATGTCGAGAGCGGGGGTCGACGCCTGCATGCTCGAGAGCGGAGGATTCAAGCCCGATGACGAAACCCGCGACCTCTATCGCGGCGAGAACGCCGGACTTCCCTATTGGTTCGCGGACGGCTCGCGCAGCCGCTACTTCGGCGGCAGCAGCAACTGCTGGGGTGGCTGGTGCCGCCCGCTCGATCCGTGGGACTTCGACAAGCGCGACTGGATCCCGCACAGCGGCTGGCCATTCGGACTCGACGAACTGGCGCCGTATTATGCGCGTACACACGAACTGCTGAAGCTCGGCCCGCAGAATTTCGACCCCGCCTATTGGGAGCGCGAGATCGGACGTCATGACGTGCGCCGCATACCGCTCGCAACCGGCGATATGCGCGATACCGTCGCGCAGTTCAGCCCGCCCGTGCGTTTCGGCAAGGCTTATCGCGACGAGCTGTCGCGTTCGGCGCGGGTGCGCGTGTTTCTGTATGCCAATGTGCAGAATATCGACGCCGATGCTCAGGGCACGTCCGTTTCGCGTGTACAGGTGGCGACCATCAGTGGTCGAAAACTGACGGTGACCGCGAAGATTTTCGTGCTGGCCACGGGCGGCATCGAGAATGCGCGCCTTCTGCTCGCCTCGAACAACGTGCAGGCCTCGGGCCTCGGCAATGCCAACGACCTGGTGGGCCGCTACTTCATGGATCATCCGCGGATGATGTCCGGGAAAGTGCGTTTTCGCCCGGGCAACGCGCGCAACAAACTGTATGACATCAAGTATCACTATCAGAACGCCGCAGTGTCGGCGCACGGCACGAAGATATCCTCGCAGTTCGCGCCGAAACAGGAGCTGATGGAACGCGAGAAGCTGCTGAATTCGCGCGTGTGGCTCTATTCGCGCTGGTACGGTGAAGGAACCGCGGGGTCCGAAGCGTTGATCCACTGCAAGGAAGCGCTGTTGCAGAAGGATCAGCCGGGCCGCAGCCTGAAAACCGATCTTGCAACGATGGTCGCGCATCCGCTGCACACCGTGGGCTACGGTTTGACGCGGCTCCTGCAATGGCCCGCGCTGATTACAGATGTGACGTTGCAGGCGATCGTCGAAGCGGTGCCCGATCCGGAAAGCCGGGTCACGTTGTCGGCTGATAAACGAGACCGGTTCGGCATGCCGCGCGTGAAGGTGGAATGGCGTCTGGGCGAACAGGTGAAGCGCACCTTCGACAGAACGTTCGCGTTGCTCGCGCAGGAGCTGCAGATGGCCGGCATTGCGGACGTCGAACTCGACGCGCCGCTCGAAGGCCGGCGCTGGCCGGAGAAACTGGAAGGCACGTGGCATCACATGGGCACTACGCGCATGCATGATTCACCACGCGAAGGCGTGGTCGATCGCGATTGCAAGGTGCACGGGATGAGCAATTTTTATGTGGCGGGCAGCTCGGTGTTTCCGACCGTCGGCGCCAACTTTCCGACCATCACGATCACCGCGCTTGCGCTACGCCTCGCGGGTCATCTGGTGCGGCAACTCGATGTGCCGGATATTGTCGGCAATACGCGGGGCGATGCCGCGAACAGCCCCCTGATATCGATTCAGACACAGCAGCCTCAAGTCGAGACCTTGCCGATCGCAGCCTCGACTTTGACGCCGTTGATGAAGGAGCAGTGAAGAACAGCCGGTGACTAACTAACGTGCGGCAGGCGCCGCGCTATCTGTTCTCTCACCGGCTCGGTTGAGTCGTGGCTTCGCGCAGCGTGGTGAGCGTGTTTTCACGCGTTTCCCCGATGCTGCCCTTCGTCTCTAGCAGCGCGGTCAAGGCGTTGACCATGATTTCGACCCTGAAGCGTGCCTCGAAAGTGCGAACGGCCTGAGCGCGCATGGCGGCACGCGCAGTGTCGTCGAGTTCGAGCCAGCGCACGAGATTCCTTTCAGTGCCGTCGACCGTATCGGCGGCCACCATCCCCGCACCGTCCGCTTCGATTTCGCGCCACACGTTGACCTTGTCGGAGATCAGCGCCGGTAGGCCGCAGCCGAGCGCCTCGGCAACCGCCACGCCGAAGTTCTCCTGATGCGAGGGCAGAACAAAGACGTCGCTTGCATGAAACGCTCCCCACTTGAGATCGCCCTGCAGCATGCCCGGCAGACTGAGGCGGTGCGCGATGCCGGCCGCCTGCGCCTGGGTGCGCAGATTGGCCACCCAGCCGGTTTCATCGGGACCCGCAATCACGAGATGCAGCGATTGATCGCGGCCCGCGACGCGCGCGAACGCGTCGATTAGCAGATCGCAGCCTTTCTTCGCATGCACGCGGCCGAGGAACAGCACGATGCGTTTGCCGCGCAAACCGGGCACCGCTTGCAGGAATGCTTCGCGCGAAGTCGCTGCGTCGAGCGGCGGCACGGTCGCGCCGTACGGCACGATCCGTTCATGCGCCCGGTACAGCCAGAATGATTGACGGGCGCGCGCGCGTTCTTCCTCCGTCGTGAAGATGACGGCGCGTGCGTCGCGCAGAATCCGGTATTCGGCCCACGGCCAGTACAGCCATTTTTTCAGGTGCTTGAGGGGGTAGGTCTGTTTGAACCAGGGGTCGAGCATGCCATGCACATACACGTAGTAGGGCACGTTGCTTTGGCGCAGTGCTTTCCATGCCGCGAAGCCGTGGTATTGCCACAAGCCGTGCACGACGACCGCGTCGAAGCGGTTCGCGTTGGCGGCGAGCCACGGCGCGAGTTGCGCGCTATAGCTGTAGCGGCTGTTGACGGGGCCGAACGCGTGGACCGGAAACGGGAAGGACGTGAGATAGGCGTCACCGGGGGCATCGCAGGTGGCCACTTCGATTTCGTGCCCCGCGTTCTGCATCGCCGCGCCGCTGTGGCGCACGCCTTCAACCGGGCCGCCGGCGCGCGGATCGACGCTTGCAAGCAAATGGAGAATTTTCATCGGACGATATTCGGTCGATTGGCGTTTTGCGTCGACGTGGTGTGCGACACGAGAGCGCCGAACTGGCTGGAACCGGGCGCGGTGTTTGCCGCGCGCGACAAGCCGAGGGTCGTCGCGAGATCTGAGCGACCCATGCCGGGCTGGATTCTGCCCGGCAATTCAGGCATGGCGGCCGGGTGCACATGCGGCGGAGTCGGTGCGTGCTTCACCCGCGCCGGCAGCGCGCGCTGCAATCGCGCATGCGTGGCGATCATCAGGCCGAGGGCGACGCCGAATACCAGCCCGGAAAAACGCGGCCCGAGCGGATTGCCGCCGATCGACGTAGCCGGCAGCGCGGCAAACAGCATGATGGCGCGGCCTAGCACCGGAAGCATGGGCGCATCGGGGACCACCACGCGCCAGTAGCGATACGAGAAAAAGCAGATGACCAGCGCGGCCAGGGTCGCCAAAGGCATGGCGATGCCGAACAGCAGCCCGCCTGCGAAGAGTTGATAGACCCAGAAATTGTGACCCGCCGGCCATTCGTTGATTGCGTAAAAGTCTTTCTCGCTGATCTGGCCGGCGAGGTCCGGCAGGTAAACGGGGGAATAGCGGTAATAGTGCCCGTAGCCTTCGCCGAACAGCAGCGTTTCCGGGGACGCCGTCACCTGGTCGTACTGATCGCGCATTTCGGCGAGACGGGTGATCGTGGTTGGATCCTTGCCGGTGACGGTTTCCTCGGAGGCGAAAATACGCTGCGTCCAGTGCTCCGTGACGGTTGGAAAAGTCACGGCCACGATGCCGACCACGCCGGCCAGCACCGCGCCGGTGATCACGCTGCGGGCGGCCGTGCGCCAGATAAGCTGGATCGACGGTGCGCTCAGTGCCATCGCGATCAGGAACAGCAAGACCGTGCCGACCAGCAGACTGCGCGTCACACTCAGCAGCTCGACGATCACGCTGAACGCGAACACCGCGACGGTGAAAAACGAAAAGCGTTTGGCGACGACGAATTCGTGCAGCAGCACGGCTTGCAGCCCCAGCAACGTCACGGAGATGATGCGAAAGCGCGCGTCTTCGAGGTCGCCGCTCGTGGCTAAGCCATAGACGAAGGTGAACACGAGACAGATCACATTGGCGACGAACACGGCTTTCTCGAACTGCGAGATTCTGTATTCGCTCCACGGACGGCACGCCACGAAATAGCCCAGCAAAAACAGCAGGAACGGCAGGAGAACGCGTAGATAGTTGCCGGTGTCGTTATCCTGAACGAACTGGGCAACGACGCTGCCGAGCACGCACAGCAGCATGCTGAAGGTGACGACCGAGCGCAGCCGCGAGCCGTTGTGAAAGCGTGGCGCGACCAGGACGAGCGCGAGTCCTGCGGCGACCACAGGGATGACGAATACGAACTGGACAAAGTGGCCTACGTTGGCGTCGGGCGCTTTATAGTCCAGCGCAAGCGGTAGCAGAAAAAACCATATCCAGAGCGTCGCATACTGATGGCGCATTGCTGATTCCTCCCCGTGCTGTCGATCCGCCGTCGGTGTAAAGCGGACGGTCTCGCATCGGGTCATTGTGCGGGAATATCCCCGCGCGGCCGTCCTGTTCACGGGGTTTCGTCGCCCATTGCCTGGGTTCTGGCGACCGTGGCAAGGGCGCTCCCTGCAAGACGCGCGCACACTTGTTCATGTTGTCGGCCAATACCTTGATGTTGGCGCGCACGCACGCGTGCCGCCACCGAAGATGCAAAAAGGGACATGCGCCCGCGAATGGTGAGAGGGGAGAACAACATGAAATTATTCGGCGGGGCGGGATCCGCGACAGCCGGCCGGGCCATCGAGCTGGATTTCGTGCGGGGCATCGCCATTATCATGGTGATGGGTTTTCATTTTCATGCCGTTCAGACCGGTAACTTCCTGATCCAGATCGTCGAATACCCCCTGAAGAATTTCGGGCGCGAAGGCGTCAATCTGTTCTTTACGCTAAGCGGTTTTCTGGTGGGTGGCCTGCTGCTTCGACAGTATGCAGAAACCGGTAACGTCGACGCAAAGCGCTTTATCATCCGGCGGATTTTCCGCATCTGGCCGGCGTATTACGTGTTGATCGCGTTTCATGTGCTGGCCGGGCGCCATCCGTGGAATACGTTTCTGATTCAGAACCTGACCCATCTGCAGAACTATCTGGGCACCTCGATTACCCAGACCTGGAGCCTCGCGGTCGAAGAACACTTTTATCTCGTCTTGCCGGCGTTACTGTTGCTGTTCGCGCGCTGGCGCCTCGGCGCGTGGACGATCGTCAGCGTGCTCACTGCAATCTGCGCGGTGGTGCTTACCGCGCGCTGTTTCGCGGTGGCGGGCGGCAACCTGGAGGGGGCATTCGCGTACACGCAATACCGGATCGACAGTTTGCTGGTCGGCGTGATTCTGTCCGCGATCTACTGGATGAAACCGGGTGTCTATCATCAGATCGCGAAACGCAAGTGGTTGCTGATAGCCAGTGTCGTGCTGCTGTGCGCATGGCTCGCCCTTGCAACGAAACACATCGCGCTCGACGAAAGCATTGGCTACACGATTCAGGCGCTTGGTTTCGCCGCACTGATCGTGTTGGTTCTGGAGTATTCGGGATCGCTCAAAACGTCGTGGGTGTATCGCGGAATTGCCTGGATCGGCCTCTATTCGTACGGTATTTATCTGTGGCATTCTCTCGCGCTCGCCCCGGGCGATATGCTGATTCGCAAAGCGACCGCCATGGGTCTCGCACCGAGTGTCATCTGGATTGTGGCGCTTACCGCGCAATTCGCTTTCGCGATTGCGATCGGCTACGTAACCACGCGCGCGATCGAGTATCCGTTCCTGCTGATGCGCAACGCGCTGTTTCCGGCAAAACGCAACAGTTCGGTGCGCGAAGCGGTGCCGGTGGCCGGTGGCCAGTTGTCCTGACTGCGTTCGGCCGACCGTGTACCGTATGCGGCCTGGTTTCGCACCAGCCGCCTGCGCTGCCGCGTGTTGACATAGCGTGTAGCACGAGACGCTTTGAGTTTCTGCCACGGCGAGCCGTGTGTCGACAAGGCGCGCTGCCGGATCAAGCCATCTGCTGAAGCAAGGTCTGCTTGAATTGCCCGAGCGTATGCCGAGACAGCAGATCTTCGCCGGCAGCCGGAACGGCCTGCGGATCGTGGGGCCACGATGTCATGGTTTCGGTAATCGCCTGGCCGATCGATGCGGAGCTCAGATCCTTCAGAATCGGCCCCAGTTCGCAGCGCCGGCTGAACCAGCCGATCAGTCCGTCTTCCGTTGCGATCACCGGCTTGCCGAAGCGGTAGGCCTGCACGAGCACGCCGCTCATGCCGTAATGTCCCTTGTAGCCTAGCCAGACCGCGTCGCAGGCGGAGAACAGATCGCGTTCGACGTCGTTCGCAATGAACGAATCGAGGATCAGCGGCGCGGGCGTGAGACTGCGCACATGATTGCGCATGAAATGGCGCGTGCCTGCATCCTGTTCCCCCGCGACGATCAGCGTGGGCGCATGCTCCAGACGCGTCAGCGCGTGGACCAGTTCATAGATGCCCTTGCGTTCGGTGATCGAGCCGTACACCAGCAGATAACGCTGCGTGGAGTCGAGGCCGAGCCGTTGGCGGGCCAGCGCCGGATTCTCCGCGTGCTCGTCCGGAAACGGATCCGCTACATAGGCGACGGCCGCGCTGTTTTTCGACGCATTGTGCGCGGACCATTCCGGCAGAGTCGGGTCGATCGTCAGCAGTGTGCGCAGGCCGACGGACCGGATCGCGCGTTTGAACAGCAGCGCCTTGACCGCATTCACAATCGGTCGATCAGGCGACTTGATGCCGACCTTGTGATGATGGAAGGTCGAGCGCATCGTGATGCCGATCCACGGGGTCTTGCGAAAAGGCGAGCCGAGAAACGGCAGCGCATAGAAAAAGTAATCGACATAAGGCACGACCACAAGCCTGATCGGCTGAGCGTGGCCGACGATTCGATACACGCGCTTGAAATAGCGGTGAAAGCGCGAATACTGATTCGACGCACGCAGCACCCCGCGCGGCCGCTCCTCGGGATCGACGAACGCGATCTGCAGATCCGCGCGATTCGCGGCGACGATCTGTCTGGCGAGCCGATGGTCTTCGTTGGCGGATTCGGTCGCGAGAATGCAGGGATAGCCGGCTTCCGTGCAGGCCTGCATGGTCCACTCGACATAGCGCCAGCGATGGCCTGTTAGGTTGGGTTCCACAATCAGGACGTAGTCTTGTTCCATCGATTCAGTGATCTTCAGTGGTCGACTGCGTTGTGGAAAAGCGCCCTCGCGCCGGCTGTCTGGGGCGCTAGCTGAATAACGTTAGCATCGGCGGCGTCGGTGAATTCGTCTATTTGACCCGTTCTGTGGGTAAACGTACTAGCGCGTCATGGCTTCGGCTGAACTGGCCTAGCTGATGGCGGTTGTTGCCGAATCTCTCGCGGTAAGGTCGTATATGGGATTCGATGAAAAACTCGCCAGCTTGCTGGTGCAACCTAACAATCCATGCGCCGGCGGCGTTTCGCAGCGATGCATTGAATCGCTGCAGGCGGTCGACTCAACGGCGTTCCGATTCGACGGAGATACAGCTTGCGGGCGATCAGGCTTCCGGCACTCTCGATAGCGGGCAGCTTCGGCGCGAGTGCGGCGACGTGGGTGCTATTGCAGCAGTTCGCCGTGCGCGGACTCATAGCCGTCAAATTTCTTGCGATTGGCCGGATGCTCGGGCCGGCGGCAATCGGCAGCGTGAGCGTGGCCTTGCTCGCGGTGGCGATTGCCGAAGCATTGTCGGACACGGGTCTCGCGCAAGCGGTCATTCAAGGCGAACATCCGCCGACGCGTTCGCAACTTGGCGCGCTGTGGACGACGCTGACCGCGCGCGGCGTGCTCATCTCACTGCTGCTGGTCGCGCTTGCACCATTGCTGAGTAATCAGTTTCATCTGAACGGCTCAATGGTGCTGATTCAGCTTGCCGCGCTGTTGCCCCTGTTGCGCGGGCTGGCATCACCCACTTACTACCTCGTGCAGCGCGAGCGGCGCTTCCAGCATATTGCGGGCGTCGAGGTCGGGGCGTCGTTTGTCGACTGTTCGGTCGGACTGGGGCTCGCGTATTTCGGCGCCGGTGCGGCCTCGGTGCTGCTCGGCCTCGTGGCCGGCGAGAGCCTCAAAAGCATCCTCACCTGGGCGACGATGAAACCGCGCCCGCCGATCCGTGCCGTATGGTCAGGCATCGGTCACTACGTGGGCTTCAGCCGCTGGATCTGGGCGAGCAGCGTGATCAACCTGCTGCTCAACCAGTTCGACAAGGTCGTGGTCGGCAAGCTGCTCGGCCCGGCGCAACTGGGTAGCTATCAGATGTCGTCGCGGCTCGCGCAGATGCTGCTCGCCGACGCCGCGATCGCGATGTCGCAATATCTCTTTCCCACCTTCGCGGCACGTCATCGCAGGAGTCCGCAGGCAGCGTCGCGGCTCATCAAGATTTATCTGCTCGTGATCGCAATCGGGCTGGCGGCGTTCGTCGAGGTGCTGAGGCTGATCGCCGAGCCGCTCTTCTCGCTGATTCTCGGCGCGGCGTGGTTGCCCGCGGTGCCGCTGTTCAGGATTCTGGTGATCAACATGGCGATCGGCGCGTTGATTGCCGTGCTGGTCGCTTATCTGCGCGCCGTAGGTGACGCGAAGGCGACAGTGCATGCGTCGCTGATTCAGGTCGTCGTGCTGCTGGCCAGCGTGCCTGTGGCGGTTCATTGGTGGGGCGTGACAGGCATTGCCTGGTCCATGACCTTTGGTCTTGGCTGCGCCGCGGCGTGGATGCTGTTCAGAACGCTGACTGCAAGGACTTCGTGATGCGCGTTCTACACCTGGTTCTGGCGCCGCGCTTGTCGGGCGCCGAAGTGCTCGCCAAGGATCTCGCGATCGATCAAAGCGCTGAAGGCATGGCCGTGTGTGTGGCCTCGCTGTTGCCCGCGCACGCCGAATTCCTGTCCTTGCAGGACGAGCTGCAGCGGCATGGCGTGCAGTGCTGGTTTCCTTCGCGGCGCAGGCGCCTCGCCGGCAAACTGTGGAATCTGTTCTTCACGGTGCGGCGGTTTCGCCCGGACGTGATTTTCGCGCACGCGACGATTCCTTCGTTTTACGCACGCGCGTTGCCGCTGCGGGTGCCGGTCGTCTACGTCATGCATTCGGCGACTAACGACTTCGAGCGGCCGCTGTTCCGGCGCGTCGAGCACATTCTGTCGGGACGCGCCCGGGTGGTGATCAGCGTATCGCAACAGGGCATGACCGACTATGTGCAGGCCATCGGGCCGCATCCTTCGATGACCGTGGTGCCCAACGGGGTCGACCTCGGCCGCTTTGCATTCACCGACGGCGCGGCGCACAACGATCGGGCGCCTCAGGTCGTGCAGATCGGGCGGTATGCGTCAGTGAAGAATCAGCTTTTGACGGTGCGCGCCTTCGGCCAGGTGCTCGAGCGGGTCACGGACGCGCGCCTCGCGCTGTACGGCGTGGTCGAGGACCCGGATTATCAGCGCTCCGTCATTGGCCTCGTGGAGGAGTTGGGGATCGCGCACCGGGTGGTGGTGGGCGGTCCGCGCACCGATGTGGCGAGCGTGCTGTCCGAGTCGAGTGTGTTCGTCATGCCTTCGCGCTCCGAGGCCCATAGCGTGGCGTTTCTTGAAGCGCTGGCCTCCGGTATTCCGATCGTCGCGAGCAAGATTCCGTCGTTTGCCTTCGCGAATGGATTTCCCGGCGTGCAATTGATCGATACGGACGACGTGCCGCGCTATGCGGATGCCGTGGTCGCGGCGTTGGGTCAGGCGCGGGCGCAACGCTCGCTTGCCGGTTTGACGCTCAGGGATACGGCGGCCCGTTATCGGGCGATCGCGCATCAGGTCAGCCGTCATCTCGCCGTGTCGGCTCGCTAGGTCTTCGCCTCGTCACACCCTGTTGCTTGTGCCGGGGCACCCGACGTTCAATGGTGGCTGATGGCGAGGCTGCGTTCGTCGGGTGTCGTTGCGGGCGCGGGCGTCGGCGGCCACGCGCTCGCCAGTTCCGACTCGTGCAGCGCGAGGGTCAGCAGGCGCTGGGCTTCCTTGCTGCTGGAATCGATCTTCGCCGCGTCGCCGGCCTTGTGCCAGACGCACGCCCATCGTGCGACATAGCCGCAAGCTCGTGCCACGCTCAAGAGTGCGTCCCGCTGCTGTTCGCGCTCGGCCACGGCTTCGCGCATGCGCAGCGCGTCAGGGTTATCCGGCTGGGCCGCGATGGCTGCCGCCAGACGGGCTTTCGTCGCCGACAGATTGTTCTGTTGCAGATTGGCGCGGGCAGACCTGATCTGCTTCGTGGCATTCGCGGACGGTCTGACGGGTGGCGTGTTGGACGGACTGCCCGGATTGTGTTTTGCCTCGGCCGATGCCGTCACCATGCGCCGCGGAGCCGATGGCGCAGCAGCGGGCGGCGGGATAGGGGGAGATCGGACGGGCGCGGGCTTCACGGGCCGTTGAGCGACGATGGTCGGCGCGGGCCGCTGCGCGACGGCGACCGGCGGCTTGACGTTCTGGGTTTTTACTTTGCCGGACACTGCAACAGGCGTGTCGTCGTCCGGGTCGTTGCTATGAATGAAGCCCAGATACACGGCGGACGCCACGACCAGCATCGATATACCGAGCACGACGGGCTGGCGCAGTCTCTGCAAGACGGGGACGGCGGTCGACGACTCCTGAGCGGCGGGATACGGATCGGCTAAGTCGCGCGAGGACGGGCGCCAGATTCGCGGCGTCGTCAGCCGGGTTGCCGGCATCGGCTCGGTGTCGCTCAACGGCACGTTCAGGGGCGGACGCGGCATGCGGCGCGCGCCGAGCGAATCGACCGGACGCTTGCCGCACTCGGTGCACGGCGTAAAGCGACCGGCTAGCGACGCACCACAGTGCCCGCATTGGGGGTAATCATGCTGATCGGAAGTAACGTCGCTAAGCATTGCCATTTCGCAAATGGGCGTCGAATGCCGGCGCCACAATCAAGAAGAACAGGCACGGCAGCGAAGCTTGCAATCGGGGTTACTGTGCGACGACGTAGCCCCTTGCTTGCATGCACGCGCCATACGCGGCCCAATACTGTGTCATTGGCGGTTCAGGCGCCGGCAGCGGCGGCAGCTTCACGCCGGAGGCTGCGGCCGTCTGTGCCGCGCCGGCGGCTGCCGTCTCCGATGCGCCGTTATCCGCGCTGGTTGCCGATGCCGGCGTGGCGGCCGCGGTCGTTGCGGTTGCCGTGGTCGAACTTGCTGTTTTCGTTGTTGCCGCGGCCGTTGCAGTGCTCACACCGGACCCGCTTGCGGCAGAGGCAGAGGTAGCGGTCGCTGCTGCGGGCATGCTTGCGCCAGGCGGGGTCGCTGAAAAAGTGCTGGAGGGCAACGGTGGCCGCGAAGGCACGCCGGTCGACGACGTTTTGGTTGCCGCAGGTTTGCGCGGCGGAAGCTGCGATTCGTGCGCGATGTTGATCTTGGTCTGCTCGTTGGCCGCGGCGTAGCACATCGCGGTGTCGATGCTGCGCTGATAGGCGCTTTGACTTCGGATTGGATAGATGAGCGGCTGCCAGGCGAAGGCAGCACTGCTAAAGACCCATAGCGTCAACGCCGTATATATTCTGATTCCCATCGCAGTCGCTCCCGCAGCGATGTTTCGCCGTTCGCCGGCAATCGCGCTTCGCGGTATGTTCTCGTGGCTGCTGATTTTGCCGCTGAACGGCGGCTCAATGCCGCGAAGGCTGCTTTCCTGAGCGTAACACCAGGCACTGTCGACGCAACGCGCCGTATAGCGCGCGAAAACGCCATCCTGCAGTCGAATCAAGACACCTCGACGGGAAAGGGCGGGAAACGCGGCGAAAACGTAGGGGAATTCCCCGTGCCCCGGGAGCGGCAACGGGTGAGTCGGGGCTTCGACGATAGAGACGCGAGCGTGCGGATTTCTGAGCCCGATCCTCACAACTTTTGGATCGGGCATCCTCTCGCCAGTGCCGACGCCAATCCGTAATCTCGTCCTCGCAGCGATTCTCGCCGGGCTGGACGGTGCCGTGTGTTAGACAACCTCGCCATGCACGGCCGTGTCTGCTTCCTGTGTATCGCCGGTTCTGAAGACCGCGACTGAATCGCGCAGGCCGCTTGCACCGCTGGCCATGGATCGCGCCGCGGTGGAGACTTGCTCGACGAGTGCCGCATTCTGCTGGGTGACCTTATCCATTTCGGCAACGGCGTGATTGACCTGCTCGATGCCCGCGGTTTGCGTGGTCGATGCCTGTGCGATCTTGCCCATGATGCCGGTGAGCTGATGCACCGATCGCATGACCTGGTCAATCGTCGCGCCTGCTTCGGTCACGAGATGGGCGCCGGCTACGACATGCCCGGCCGACTGTTCAATCAGCGCCTTGATTTCCTTGGCCGCGCCCGCGCTACGCTGCGCCAGCGTGCGCACCTCGCTCGCGACCACCGCAAATCCACGTCCCTGATTGCCGGCGCGGGCCGCTTCGACCGCGGCGTTCAGCGCAAGAATATTGGTCTGGAACGCGATGCCTTCGATCACACTGATGATCTGCCCGACTTTCGAAGAGCTCGTGGAGATGTCCTGCATGGTCGTGACGACGCGCTTGACGACCTGGCCACCCTGGACGGCGGTGTCGGAAGCCATGTTCGCAATCGCGCTCGCTTGCATCGCGTCCTCGCTATTCTGCCGGACCGTGGTAGTCAATTCCGCCATGCTGGCAGCCGTCTGCTGCAGCGAGGCGGCTTGCTGCTCAGTCCGTTGCGATAGATCGACGTTGCCCTCGGCCGTTTCGACGGCACGTACTGCGATCGACTCTGCCGAAGTCTTGATTTGCGTGACGATGGATGTCAGTTGCACGCGCATCGTGTCGAGCGAGGCCATCAGGCTATGCGTGTCGCCTTTGTTCAGTTTGACGGTCACCGCGAGATTGCCGGCGGCGATTTCCCGTGCAATGCGCTGTGCCTCGGCGGGTTCCGCGCCAAGCTGCCTGAGTATGCCGCGCGTAATCAGAACCGCTGCCGTCAAGCCGATCAGCAGCGCGGTTGCCACCGAGACGGCGGTGACCACCTGCAAGGTCGCATAGGTGGACGTGGCGCGGTTCGCCGCGGCCCGGCTGCGGGCTTGTTCCAGTGTCAGCAGTTCGTCGAGGGTTGATAGCCAGGCGACCTGTTTCGGACGCACTTCGCTCACGAGGACCTTCACGGCCGCGTCCTGATCAGTCGACAGCGCCCAACTCCGTGCTTCTTTTTCGACGAGCGGCAAGGTTGCGGCTTCTTCCTGCTTAAGCACGGTGAATAATCGGCGCTCGTCGTCGGTTGTCAGCGAGGATGCGTTGAACAGGCGTCCAAGCGCCTGATAGTTCTCTGTATAAACCGCTTCCTGCTTCGCAATGGACGCCTGCTCGCTGGCTACGTCTTTCTCGTCGGTCAACAAGGCCATATTGCGGATCGCAATGGCGATGCCGCTCACCGCGCCCCGCAGATTCGTTACGCGAGCCGTTTCGACGTCGTGGACCTCGACGATGTCGTCGAGTTTGCCGCGGATACTGGCCACTCCGCTCATCCCCACTGCGGAAATGGCCGTGAGCAGCAAGAGTACGGTGCCGAAGCCAAGCGCCAGTCGCGCAGACACGTTAATTTGAGCCATGGCGGTTCTTTTTTTGGTCGTTAGGCCGCGCGGCGATTGACGTATTTGAATGCGTGCGCTGGCCGGTTTATTGTTAGCCGGGCAATGCTAGTGCACTTCGCGTAGTGGAAATAACTGTTTTTTTGACATTTGCAGCAGGTAGATTCGGGCGGTGAGGGTTTCGCCTGATGCGATCAATTTCTTTGGTCTGGATCGAACGTTGCCGTCCTGGATGAGATCATTTGGATCTATTTGGATCGGCCATTTGCGTTATTCCGGACTTCTATTCAGACTCGGCAAATCGTTCGCGCCTAGGGGGATTTCTGGCGTTGCCGACAAGATCATCCTTGTTGTCTGCCGTACCATGCACGCCGAATTCCCGGACCAGGCTCCGGAGACCTTACGAATCTGCGTCTGCGGGCAGATCTTCCTACCCCACGGATTCAGACGCATTTCCCAGTTGCCATCAGGACGCGGGATTTCCCTGGTATGGCATCAGGTCGCTAGTCTCGCCGCGGCAAGTCCTTGAACGAATGCCGATTCTGGCGCTTGCGCCGGCAAACCGAGTGTGGCCGGTGAGGGGTGTAAGTCATTGATTTCAAATATGACTTGAATGGCTGGCCGGTTCGCGCTGCCGCGCAAGGCTCAGGCTGAAGCGAGTGGGGGGCAGCGTTACGTGAATCTCGCCCCTCGTTTCCCAACTGGTCTTGAATTTGTCACCACCCGTCCATATAATTAGCACTCGCTGCACGAGAGTGCTAACAACATCGCCGGTTGGCTCAGCCAGCCGGGTTTTCTCAGCGTTCTTCAGTCTCAATCAAGAGAGGAGTATGTATGAACCTTCGTCCTTTGCATGATCGCGTGATCGTCAAACGTCTGGATCAAGAAACCAAGACTGCGTCGGGCATCGTGATCCCCGAAGCCGCAGCGGAAAAGCCGGATCAAGGCGAAATCCTGGCAGTCGGTCCGGGCAAGCGTGACGACAAGGGTGCACAAATCGCACTCGACGTGAAAGTGGGTGATCGCGTCCTGTTCGGCAAGTACGCAGGCCAGACCGTCAAGGTCGACGGCAACGAACTGCTCGTGATGCGCGAAGAAGACATCATGGCCGTGGTGCAGAAGTAAGCGAGCAAATCGCTACTTACCCGGCTATATCCCAAGAATTCAAGGAGTTAGAAGATGGCAGCTAAAGACGTCGTATTCGGTGATTCCGCCCGTGCCAAGATGGTTGAAGGCGTGAACATCCTCGCGAACGCTGTGAAGGTCACGCTGGGTCCGAAGGGTCGCAACGTTGTCCTGGAACGCAGCTTCGGCGGCCCGACGGTCACCAAGGATGGTGTTTCGGTCGCGAAAGAAATCGAACTGAAAGACAAGCTCCAGAACATGGGCGCACAAATGGTCAAGGAAGTGGCTTCCAAGACCAGCGACAACGCAGGTGACGGCACCACGACCGCAACGGTCCTGGCTCAGTCGATCGTCCGCGAAGGCATGAAGTACGTTGCATCGGGCATGAACCCGATGGATCTGAAGCGCGGTATCGACAAGGCTGTTGCAGCTGCGATCGAAGAACTGCGCAAGATCAGCAAGCCGTGCACGACCAACAAGGAAATCGCTCAAGTCGGTTCGATCTCGGCAAACAGCGACTCGTCGATCGGCGATCGTATCGCTGAAGCGATGGACAAGGTTGGCAAGGAAGGCGTCATCACCGTTGAAGACGGCAAGTCGTTGCAAGACGAGCTGGACGTTGTCGAAGGTATGCAATTCGACCGCGGCTATCTGTCGCCGTACTTCATCAACAACCCGGACAAGCAAGTTGCTGTGCTCGAAAACCCGTTCGTGCTGCTGCACGACAAGAAGGTTTCGAACATCCGTGATCTGCTGCCGGTACTGGAACAAGTCGCCAAGGCTGGCCGTCCGCTGCTGATCATCGCAGAAGACGTCGAAGGCGAAGCGCTGGCTACGCTGGTTGTGAACAACATCCGCGGCATCCTGAAGACGGTTGCTGTCAAGGCTCCGGGCTTCGGCGATCGTCGTAAGGCCATGCTGGAAGACATCGCGATCCTGACCGGCGGTCAAGTCATCGCTGAAGAAACCGGCCTGACGCTCGAAAAGGCAACGCTGGCTGAACTGGGCCAAGCGAAGCGTATCGAAGTGGGCAAGGAAAACACGACGATTATCGACGGCGCTGGCGAAGCTGCAAACATCGAAGCACGTGTGAAGCAAGTCCGCACGCAAATCGAAGAAGCTACGTCGGACTACGACCGTGAAAAGCTGCAAGAACGCGTGGCCAAGCTGGCCGGCGGTGTTGCAGTGATCAAGGTCGGTGCTGCGACCGAAGTCGAAATGAAGGAAAAGAAGGCACGTGTCGAAGACGCACTGCACGCAACGCGCGCAGCTGTGGAAGAAGGCATCGTTGCTGGCGGCGGCGTCGCACTGATCCGTGCACGTACGGCAATCGCTGGCCTGAAGGGCGCTAACGCCGATCAGGACGCAGGTATCAAGATCGTGCTGCGCGCGATGGAAGAGCCGCTGCGTCAGATCGTCACGAACGGTGGCGAAGAAGCCAGCGTCGTGGTGGCGGCGGTTGCTGCTGGCACGGGCAACTACGGCTACAACGCTGCAACGGGCGAGTACGTCGACCTGGTTGACGCTGGTGTCGTGGACCCGACGAAGGTGACGCGCACGGCGCTGCAAAACGCAGCTTCGGTCGCTGGCCTGCTGTTGACCACCGACGCAGCAGTTTGCGAACTGCCGAAGGAAGATGCTCCGATGGGCGGCGGTATGCCCGGCGGCATGGGCGGCATGGGCATGGACATGTAATTTCGATTGGGCCTCGTATGAGGCTCAGTTGGAAATACATGGGGAAGTGTGCCGCGAGGCGTACTTCTCAAGTAAAAAACCCGCAGAAATGCGGGTTTTTTTTCGCCTATAGATTTTGGCGGTGGGCCGCCTGATCTCGCTAGCCTGTCGAGGTGGTAACGAATAGGTGGCTGAATATTACAGGCGTAATTAAATGTTACAGCATTTCGTCTAATGACAAAGTACGATTTACAAATCGTAATCCGCTGCGTTTCATTGTCCTGACATCATTTTGTGGTTGGGCTATCAATTTTCACTTGGACGGTCGCGGGAAGTAGCGCGCTTGGGCTGATGAAAGCGCGATGAAAGGGCGAACTAAGCCATCCTTTTAGATTTCATTTTTCCGTTGCGGAGGTATTTTTGAAGCGACGGAAGTTCAGTTTTTGTGTGCGCGAACAAATTTCGGTTACTGAGGCGGCATGTAATCCCATTTGAACTCCGGGCCAAATCTGTTATTCGAGGTAGTAGGACGTGTGTGGATTAATTTTTTTACAGCAAAATTCGGAACGTCCTGTTAGCCGGGAGCGGTTTGAGACCGCCCTGAATGCACAATCATGGCGCGGACCGGATGCCCAGCAGATTATTGTCGAAAATGAGGGGCAGTTTCTCCTCGGGCACAATCGGCTATCAATAATTGATCCCGTTGCGCGGTCGAATCAACCGATGCGTTCCGCATGCGGGCGCTACCTCATGGTGTTCAACGGCGAAATCTACAATCACCTGGATTTGCGGAAATCGCTGAAGGTAAATTTCAAAACAACATCGGATACCGAAACAATCATTGAGGGATTTGCACGCCACGGCATTGATTTTCTAAGCCGGCTAGATGGGATGTTCGCGCTTGTTATCTACGATAGCGAGCATAAAAATTGGCTGGCCGCACGAGATCCTTTTGGGATAAAGCCGCTTTTTATATATCGTTCGGACGATATGGTGGCGCTTGGCTCCGAAGCCGCCGTTGTCGCAAGTCTTGTCAACGCACGCCCTTGCGATCGATCGATAGAAGAATGGAAGTTGATTCGTCGTCCAGTTCCCGGCGCATCGTTTTTCATTGATGTGGATGAAGTAAAGCCCGGAACAATCGTTCAGGCAAGCGGCGTTGTCACCCAATACTGGAAGCGAACACCCAGTGTCGAAACATTCTCCGACAGCCAGTTTCAGGAATTGCTTTCGGCGTCTGTGCGAACCCATGAGCTAAGCGATGTCTCCAACGTCGCCCTTTTAAGCGGCGGACTTGATAGCGCAGTTATTACGGCCCTTTCATCGGTTCAGCGAACGTATACGGTTGGGCTGAACGAGAATAACGAAGCCGAAGGAGCGATGGAAACGGCCCGGCATCTGGAGCGTGAAGTCGTTGTCCGGAAAGTGTCCTCGGATCAATTAATTGAGAGCTGGCGGAAATTGACCCGACTTCGAGGGGAGCCTCTTTCGGTCCCTAACGAGGGGTTGATTTATCTTGCATGTAAGTCGATGAGTGACGACGAAAAAGTTGTCTTGACCGGAGAAGGGGCCGACGAATTACTGTTTGGCTACGATGGAATCTACCGTTGGTCTACCATGGGGAAATGGGAAGGAGTGAGGGACTTTCTTGATCGCTATGGATATTCGGATACGACAGCGGTCTCTGATCGACTGACCCAGTATATCGAGACGATCCGCGCTGGAAAGACGCTCACAGAATTCGTGGAAGACTTTTTCTATGATCTTCATCTTCCCGGACTGTTGAGGCGGATGGATTTTGCGTCGATGGCTGCTTCAAAAGAGGCGCGCGTCCCCTTTGTGAATAAGTCGCTTGTCAATTATATGTATCGGCGACCCGCGTCCCTAAAAATTACGGCTACCCAATCGAAAATTCCGTTGAGGACTGTTGCGGAAAGTTTTGGTTTGCGAGGCGCACTTGATCGAAAAAAGATTGGTTTCAGCGCCAGTCTTGGTCGTGCGGATAGAAAAAAGGAGTATGCCTTCTTCCAGAAGCTCATGCTCGAGGAGTTGAAATGGTAATCGGATATACAACTGGCGTCTTCGATCTTTTTCACGTGGGCCATATTAATCTGCTTAGAAATGCGAAGTCCATGTGCGATCGGTTGATCGTTGGCGTCACCGTAGATGAACTGGTTGCCTATAAAAACAAAAGGGCAGTCATTTCGTTTTCTGAGCGAATCGAAATCGTCAGGGCCTGTCGATACGTAGATCTTGCCGTGCCGCAGGATTCGATGGACAAAGTAGACGCCTTTCATCGTTATAAATTCAATATTATGTTTGTTGGCGATGATTGGTATAAGAACGAGCGGTGGAAGGAGTACGAGGCCAGCCTGTCCGATCACGGTGTGGAAATAATATATTTTCCGTACACTAAATCGACGTCATCGACGTTGATTAATGCTACGTTGACTAAACTTAGGGGCGCATAAAGGCGCTATTCTCGGTTTTTGCGGTGTTCCCGTGCGCAGAAGTGGGTATTGCGCAAGTTATGTTCACCGCAGCAATATTCTGAGTTTGCATGGTGCGTCCTGTTTTTCATAATCTGACTTGGTGGCTGATCTATGGTATTTTCAGAAAAAAAATTTGAGATTTTTGATGAGGAAACATATCTGTCCGAAAACCTCGATGTGCTGAATGCTGTAGAAAGCGGGGTGGTGAATTCGGGATATGCTCATTTTCTGAATCATGGACAGGCAGAAGGGCGGCGCGCGTCGTCCAGAGAGATTTCGCTGAGCCAGATCAATGAGGCTGTTGAATTTATAAAGAGGCGAAAGGTAGCTGAAAAAATATGTGAAAATTTTTCCCATGTATCGAAAAGAAAAAACAAGAAAAATACCATAATATTTTATACGCCTCGACACTTTGAGGGTAATCTGAAGTACGTCTACCTGGAGATGATGGCGTCTATCAAGCGGGACGGTCTGGATGTTTCATGCTTCTTTTTGACGTTAAATCTGGATACCTTTAATTTATTAAAGGATTTGAATCTTCCTGTCCTGCTTTGGCAGAAGTCCGGATCGAACATTGTTAAACATCTGCTCGACGCAGCAATTGTGGTCGACGATGGTTTTTTTGTTGATGGTCCGCCGAATCCTCCGCTTTTGTATGCCTATCTTTCCGGGGCATTGCGTATTAATTTATGGCACGGCACACCCTTGCGTAAAATTCTCCTGCAGAAATTGGGGATAAACAGGGAGATAAATTTACACTATTCAACCATTCTGAAGGCTGCGGTCGATAATAATGTGTTTTGCGCTGCTGCGCCTGGCGACTATGATCTGTTCATGGAAGCAATGGTGATCGATGAATTTTTCGTAACTGGGTATGCCCGGAACGATATATTTTATCGAAATGTTGATTCGGACGATCTTTTGAATGTGGATGAGGTTACTTATTCTCATATAATTGAGAAGAGGAAAAGTGAGAAAATAGCCTTGTACGCCCCGACCTGGCGCGACGGCAGACCTGACTGGGTGAGGGATATCAAGCTGGGTGAACTGGCTGCCGAATTGAAGCGGCGTGGGATTCATCTTGTCGTGAATCTTCATCCGTTTGAAATGCATGGGCAAAAAGAATTTCTGGATGGGATTCCAAATATTACTCTGATCAAAGAGAATACGGATATTTATCCAATTTTAAAGAATGTCGATGTCCTGATTACTGACTATTCTTCAATTGTGTTTGACTATCTGCATGCGGGGAAGCCTGTTATTTATTTTCGCCCGGATCATGAGTTATATCTTTCGGGTAATAGGGCGTTAATTGCGGAGCGAGTAGATCGAATTCCTGCGCCCGTCACCAACGACGCGGAAACGTGTTCGGCTGCCGTGGCGAATGTCTTGACGGACACGTCGTATCCAGAGGTGCTGAAGGATGAAATCGAAACGGCGCATTATTATCGAGACGCCAATTCCTCTCGCAGATGCGTTGCTGTGATTTTAAAAAGCCTTGATTCTGTTCTGTCCAGTCAGCCAGCTGGAAGGCCCAAGTTTATTGACGAGGCGCTTTGACTGCCCGCGGACGCTAGTGCCTCTACGGGTTCGTCCGCAGTTTGAGCGAGATGTCGCGAGCTCTCTTTTGTTGCGCCCGCCAGACGATGTTGACGTAGGCCACTACTCTCGGTGTCAGTCATACGGATGAGCCCGACTCTCGATTTTTATATCGATACAGCCGAGCTCATCGTGTTCCGGGCATCCGAGGGCGTGTCGGCGTCAATCCGAGGAATTCAATGCCGTGCTTCGCCCGGCGCTGCATCCTTGCCAGCCGTAGGCGGCGTGTCGTCGTCACTGCTGCGGGCCCAGAAGAACCGGTCCGGCAAATACGCGCCCATGCCCGGCCGGAACGCATTGCGCATTGCCTGATACAGATACTCCTGCGCTTCGCGCACAGCCTCCGCGGGCTCCTGGCCATTGGCCAGCAACGCGGCAATCGCGGCACCGAGCGTATCGGTAATGCCCATGATCCGATGGGCGCCGCGGTCCCACATATCCTGGCGCAGTTGGCCGTCTTCGCTGAACAGCGTGTTGACGAGCCGGTGCGTGCCGGTTTCCGTCGACAGAATGTACTCGCAGCCTTGCGACAGCAGATGCGAGATCGCCGCGTCGAGGCTCGGCGCTTCGGCGTCGCCGTCCGGTTGGGCGAGGGCGAGCAGCGTGGTCGAATCGGCGACCAGCAAGGTGGTCTGCGGCGCCAGCAGGTCGGCGATCGCTTCGCGCAATTCATCGGCGGCGAGTACGTGTTCGTCGTCGAGCGTGAAATCGGGGGCGAGGATCAGCGGGATGTCGTCGTAATCGGCGACCACCTCGGCAATCGCGCTCACCACTTCCGCGCGCGTGCATGCGCCGACCTTGAACGCGGCGATCGGCATGTCTTCGAGCAGCATCCGGGCCTGGGTCGCGACCACTTCGGGATCGAGCCCGGTGACTTCGTCGCAGCTTGCCGAGTCGCGCACGGTGTAACCCGTGAGCACGGAGACGCCATGGCAGCCCATGCTGGCAAGGGTCATCAGGTCGGCTTGCAGGCCGGAGCCGCCGGTGGGATCGGAAAGGCCGAAGGTGAGGACGATCGGAGGCGTATCGCTGGGCATGAAGATTTGCAAAAAGGAGCTGTATTTAGGCGCAGAGGGTGCGCAATCGGCTCAATTATGCGGCCTAAACTGTTGTGAAGGCGTTTTTTCGCATTCTTCGACGCGTAGCCGCGGGCCCGCAGCACGTAACCGGCAACCGGGCGCGCCCCGACGCCCGAGCGCCGGCCAAACCGATGCGACCCTCTAGCCAAAGGCCGCCGCACACGACGATTGCGCGTTTCTGATTGCTAGGCATTGGGGCGGCAACACGGTACCATCATGGCTCCCGTTTCCACGGACTCTACGACGCGACACAAGAATGGAATATCAAAGCTGGATGTGCCTGATTTGCGGCTGGATTTACGACGAAGAAGCCGGTTTGCCGGACGAAGGCATTGCGCCGGGCACCCGCTGGGAGGACGTTCCCATTAACTGGACCTGCCCGGAATGCGGCGCGCGCAAGGAAGACTTCGAGATGGTCCAGATCTGAGGCCCGAGGGGCAAACGGTGGTGTCCAGCTTAGCGCCATGCCGCGTGCCTGCGGCGCGGCGTTTTGCGGGCGGTACCAGCCAGCGCGAACGCGGTTCATGCGTCTGAAGCGCAGCCCCAACGCGGTGGTGCGGAACATCCCCGGTTGCGCCGTGTCGCAGCGGTAATCTGTCATTGTCCTGTCGCCAGTTCGCGCGTTAGCCGATCAGTCTCTCGTGCGGCGCCAAGCGGCGGCCCGTCAGCTTCCTGTCGCCTGCCCATGACTCTTCGATCCGCTGCACCCGATTCCTTTGATGCATTGCCCAATCCGCGCGGCGGCGCTGTCCGTCCAGCGGAACTGGCGCTGGCAGAGGCGCTGCTGGCGTTCGAGCAACACGGCGAGAGCGCCTCGGCGCTGCTGCGTGCGTCGCACGCGTTGCGCGAGGCCGGCTGGCTGAGCGCGCAGCGCTTCACGGACGCGCTGGTGCGGCTCTCGCCGTTGGCCGAGGGCGACCCGGCTGAGGCGGACAGCGTACGGCCGGTGTTTGGCGCGGCATTGCGCGATTTTCGCGCGGCGCTCGAACGCCACAATCTGCGCGAGCTGTCCTGCTCGCCCACACTGTTCAACCACTATCACGCGCTCTGTGTGCATCTGTTGGAGCACACGCCGGGTTCGACCGTCGCTTTCGAAGATCTCGCGTTGAGCGCACGCCCGGTGCCGCCGGTGTCGCTGCATCCCCAGTCCGCGGATCAGCTGGCCCATTTGCGGGCGCGCTACGAGCGCGCGCTGCTGCCGGTGTTGCGCGCGCAGCCTGATAGCCGTGGCGCTGCGCTGGCGTTCACGAACGCGGCGCTCGACGAGCTGGACGCTGTGTTTGCCGAACTCACCGGCCCGGACCCCTACGATTTCTGGCGTCTCGCCAAAGCCTGCGCCAAGGCGCTACGCGTCAGCGGCCGCGCCACGGGGGACGCCGACGCGCGGCGTTTCTACGCGCGTTGCAACCTCACGCTGGCCGATCACGCGCACGGCATCGAGCGCGCGCCGCGTTCGCTGGTGCGCGCGACGTTGGCGCTGCTGTGGCGCGACTTCGCGTTGTTCGGCGCCGCGGCGGAGGATGCCGATCAGGTCGAAGTGCTGCACGATTATGGCTTGACGGTCGATTGGCACGTCGCGGGCACCCAGGCATCCGAAATGCTTTGGGAAGCGGGCGTCGCGCAGGCGCAGGCGGTCAGTGCGACTCGCAGTACGCTGACTCGTGAGCTGGGCGTGCTGACGGTCAACGCGCACGCGTATGAAGATTTCCTGCAAACGGCCGATGCCTCGATTTCGGCGCTGACCGAGCACGCCCGGGCCGCCGATCAGCCTGAGAAAGCCGATCCAACCGAAGCGTTGCAGGCGGGCGATGCCGCCTACCGGCTGGGCGCCGCCGCATGTGCGCTGGGCCTCGGCCATGTGGCGCTGGTTGCCGATGCGCTCGGGCTTGCGTGGCGCCGCCGCGCGCATGCCGGCGTATCGACGCCGGCGGTGCGCGCCCACGTCATCGTCGCCGCGCCGGCGGCGAGCGCGCTCGAGCAGGCCGCCGAAGCGTTGCGTGCGATGCTGCATAAAGTCGCTGCGGGCGTCGCGCCGACCGGCAGCAGCGCCGCGCTGGCCGCCTTGACACGGTCCATCGAGCAGGGCGGCGCCTGAACTGCTGCGGCATCCGCGGCACGCCCTGCACACCTGCAAGCATCCTCAGCCGGCCGCAGCGAGGCGCAATATTTCGAACCCCGGAGGCACGCGATATGCGTGTCGTCAACGCCGCTAACCCGCACCGTGGACAAGGCCTGCGTGCGTGATAGAGTGGAACTTGATTCGCCGTCGATGGCTCGCGGCGCACTTCATCGCACACATCGCGGTCCCGCGCTCAAAGCCCGCCATCCCGCATCGTCTTTGCTAAAATCCGAACTATGTCCAAGAGTACCGATCGCATCAACCTGACCAACCAGTTCCTGATCGCCATGCCGAGCATGGCCGATCCCACGTTTTCAGGAACGGTGGTCTACCTTTGCGATCACAGTGAGCGCGGCGCGCTCGGCCTCGTGATCAACCGGCCGACCGATATCGACCTCGAAGCGCTCTTCAGTCGCATCGATCTCAAGCTCGAGATCGAACCCCTTCTCCATGTGCCCGTGTATTTCGGCGGCCCGGTGCAAACCGAGCGCGGCTTCGTGCTGCACGATCCGAAAGACGGCAATGCGTATACGTCGTCCATGTCGGTGCCGGGCGGCCTTGAGATGACCACCTCGAAAGACGTGCTCGAAGCCGTCGCGAGCGGCACCGGTCCGGAGCGCTTTCTGCTCACGCTCGGCCACGCCGGCTGGGGCGCGGGTCAGCTCGAAGAAGAGATTTCGAAGAATGGCTGGCTCACGGTTGAAGCCGACCCGAAAATCGTTTTCGACGTGCCCGCCGAAGAGCGTCTGGAAGCCGCGCTCGCGCTGCTCGGCATTTCACTGTCGATGCTGTCGGGCGAAGCAGGTCACGCATGAGCCTGCAGGCCGGACGTGAGGCGACGCTGCTTGCGTTCGACTATGGTGAAAAGCGGATCGGCGTGGCGGTGGCCAATTCGCTCACCCGCAGCGCACGGGCGCTCGTGATCGTGCAGAACCGCAGCCGCGAATACCGTTTCGAGGCGATCGGCAAGCTGATCGCCGAGTGGAAGCCGGACATGCTGGTGGTCGGCTTGCCTATGCATCCGGATGGCACGCCGCATGAAATGACCCAGCTCGCGAAACGCTTCGGCAATCAGCTGAATGGCCGCTTCAATCTGCCGGTGACATGGATCGACGAGCGTTATTCGTCGGTCGAAGCGAGGGCGGAAATCCGCGCCGGCAATGGCCGCGCTGACATGCTCGACGCCGAGGCCGCCAGCATCATCCTCCAGCAATATCTAGACGGACTTTCCGACGATCATGAGTTCCATTGACGCCGAAGGGCTTTATCGCGCCTTGCTCGAACAGGTTCGCGCAGCGTATGGCGACGCGTTTGGCGCTGCCGATGGCCCCGTGCTGGCCGGTATCTATAGCGGCGGCGCGTGGCTCGCCGAGCGACTCGCGCGCGATCTGAAAGCGCCGAGCTTCGGCGTGGTGAATGTCGCGCTGCATCGCGACGACTACGCGAAAAAAGGCCTGCACTCGCAGGCGAGCCCGACCTCGCTGCCGTTTTCCGTGGACAAGCGCCGCATCGTGCTGGTGGACGACGTGCTGTACACCGGCCGCACGGTTCGCGCGGCGTTGAATGAGCTGTACGACTACGGCCGCCCGGCATCGGTCGAACTGGCGGTGCTCGCTGATCGCGGTGGACGCGAGTTGCCGGTGGCGGCGCGTTTTGCCGGCGGCGTGGTGGACGTGCCGGCCGATGCGACCCTTGTGCTCGCGCGAGAACAGGGCGGCGCCGACGGCAGCCCGCATTTCACGTTTCACACTGAAGCACGCGTTGACTGAACGCGATTCCGTATATCGAGCAGTGCGGTTCGCGCGCTGCGGCACTGAACGCGCCAATCGAACCGCCATACGTACATACGCACACACACACGCAGTCAGCATCGACACCGAACACGTTGAAGCCCGTATTTGAAGCAGGTACACCATGAACACCGCCACCCAGGCCTCCCAGGATTCAGCCGACAGCGCCACCGAGCGCTTCCGTTATGGCTTCCTGAAGGGCAATCCGCAGCTCACGAAAAACGGCGAGCTCAAACATCTGTTGTCGATTGAAGGTTTGCCGAAGGCGATCGTCAATCACATTCTCGATACCGCTGACCAGTTCGTCAGTGTGACCGATCGCGAAGTGAAGAAGGTGCCGTTGCTGCGCGGCAAGTCGGTGTTCAACCTGTTCTTCGAGAACTCGACGCGCACGCGCACCACCTTCGAGATCGCCGCGACGCGATTGTCGGCGGATGTGTTGAATCTGAACATCAATGCTTCGTCGACGAGCAAGGGTGAGTCGCTGCTCGACACGATCAACAACCTCTCGGCGATGCATGCCGATATGTTCGTCGTACGTCATGCGTCGAGCGGCGCACCGTACTTGATCGCCCAGCACTGCGCGCCGCACGTGCATGTGATCAATGCCGGCGACGGCCGTCACGCACACCCGACCCAGGGTCTGCTCGACATGTACACGATTCGCCACTACAAGAAGGATTTCACGAATCTGCGGGTGGCGATCGTTGGCGACATTCTGCATTCGCGGGTCGCGCGTTCGGACATTCATGCGCTGACCACGCTCGGCGTGCCGGAAGTGCGTGCGATCGGTCCGCGCACGCTGCTGCCGGGCGGTCTCGAACAAATGGGCGTACGCGTGTTCCACAACCTCGACGAAGGTCTGAAAGACGTCGACGTCATCATCATGCTGCGTTTGCAGAACGAGCGGATGAGCGGCGCGCTGCTGCCGTCGGCGCAGGAGTACTTCAAGAGCTGGGGTTTGACGCCGGAGCGCCTCGCGCTCGCCAAACCCGATGCGATCGTGATGCACCCCGGTCCGATGAATCGTGGTGTCGAAATCGATTCGCAGGTGGCTGACGGTCCGCAATCGGTGATTCTGAACCAGGTGACGTTCGGCATCGCGGTGCGCATGGCAGTGATGGGAATCGTCGCGGGCAATCACGATTGATCTGGTAGCCGACGGGTGCCACGACGCACGAGCTTAGCCGCTCAGAGCGCGTTCAAAGCGGTGCGGCACGCAACGAACACGCGACAAGTTACGCGGAACCGAGCTGAACGCTTGGCTAAATCGCCAGGCAAACATTAAGGCAGCGCATGAAGATTCATATTCAAGGCGGCACGCTGATCGATCCGGCAGCGGGCACCGAACAGCAGCAGGACATTTTTATCGCAGCGGGCAAGATCGTCGCCATCGGCAACGCGCCTGCTGATTTCAACGCAGCGAAGACGATCGACGCTAAGGGCCTGCATATCGTGCCGGGCCTGGTCGACCTGTCCGCGCGCTTGCGCGAACCGGGCTACGAACACAAGGCGACGCTCGAATCCGAAATGGCCGCGGCGCTCGCCGGCGGCGTGACGAGTCTCGTGTGTCCGCCGGACACCGATCCGACGCTCGACGAACCGGGCCTCGTCGAGATGCTCAAGTTTCGCGCGCGCAATCTGAACCAGGCGCATGTGTATCCGCTCGGCGCGTTGACCGTCGGCCTGAAAGGCCAGGTCATCACCGAGATGGTCGAACTGACCGAAGCAGGCTGTATCGGTTTTTCGCAGGCCGATGTGCCGGTGGTCGACACGCAGGTGCTGATGCGCGCGTTGCAGTACGCGAAGACTTACGGCTACACCGTGTGGTTGCGTCCGGTCGATGCGTATCTCGGCAAGAGCGGCGTGGCCGCGAGCGGTGCGCTGGCGTCGCGGCTCGGGCTGTCGGGCGTGCCGGTGTCGGCTGAGACGATCGCGCTCCACACGATCTTCGAACTGGTCCGCGTGACGGGAGCACGGGTGCATCTGTCGCATGTGTCGTCGGCGGCGGGCATCGAGTTGATGCGCGCGGCCAAGGCCGAGGGCTTGCCGGTGTCGTGCGACGTCACCGTCAACCATGTGCATCTGATCGACCTCGATATCGGCTACTTCGACGCGCAATTCCGCCTCGATCCGCCGTTGCGCCAGCAGCGCGATCGCGAAGCGATCCGCGCGGGTCTCGTCGACGGGACGATCGACGCGATCTGTTCCGACCACACACCGGTCGACGACGACGAAAAACTGCTGCCGTTCGCCGAAGCCACGCCGGGCGCGACGGGCCTCGAGCTGTTCCTCTCGCTGACGGTCAAGTGGGCCGAGGAAGCGGGCGTGCCGTTGGCCAAGGCGCTGAACCGCATCACCACGGCGCCGGCCGACGTATTGAAGCTCGAGGCGGCCGGCCGCCTCGCCGTGGGCGCCGTCGCCGATCTCTGCGTGTTCGACCGCCACGCGTATTGGCGCGTCGAGCCGCGTGCATTGAAGAGCCAGGGGCACAACACGCCGTTCCTTGGCTATGAACTGCCGGCGCGCGTGCGAGCGACCATCGTGTCCGGTCACGTCGCATTCGAACAGCGTTAATATCCGCGGCATTGCCCAGTTACGGAAAGCTCCGACAATGAAGCTCGCGTTACGCAAGGCCCGTCTCGTCGCCCATCTGCTGCACGGCATGTGGATCGTTGCGACGCGCTTTTCCAAGGCCGGTGCGGAGGGGCGGCAGACGCTCAACCGCGCATGGTCGCTGAAAATGCTGCGCCTGTGCGGCATGCGGCTCGTCGTGCATAACGACAGCGCGCGGCTCGATCGCGGCGCGCTGGTGGTCGCCAATCACATCTCGTGGATCGACATCTACGTGATCAATGCGTGGCGGCCCACGCCGTTCGTCTCGAAGGCCGAGATCCGGCAGTGGCCGGTGGTCGGCTGGCTGGCGCAGCAACTGGACACGGTGTTCATCCAGCGCGAGAAGCGCAGCGACGCGAAGCGGATCATGCACGAACTGTCCGACCGCCTGAGCGCGGGCGAGCTGATGTGCGTGTTTCCGGAAGGGACGACGTCGAACGGTCTGGCACTGCTGCCGTTTCACGCGAATATGTTCCAGGCCGCCGTGTCGGCCTCGGCGCCGGTGCAGCCGCTGTGCATCATGTATGAAGATGCACAGGGCCGGCAATCCACCGCGCCTGCGTATATCGACGATCTGACGCTGGCTGATTCGCTGAATATGCTGCTGCGCGGCGGCCCGTTGACCGCGCACGTGTATGTCGGTGCGCCGCTCGCGCCCGGTGCCGATAGACGCACGTTGGCGGCGGAGGCGGAAGGGGTGATTGCGGCAGCGTTGCGGGAGATGCAGAGCGGTATGGCGAGGTCTGGTGCAGCGATCGCGGCGTCGATTTCGTCGCCCAATTCGTCCATGTCGTCCATTCCGCTCGACACGCACGGTGCCTCTGACGCTTCCAACGCTTCGCCGACGCTGATCGAACCCATCGATCAGCCCGGCCGCTCGGCTTAGCGAAGCGGCTTAGTTACCGCCGCCCGGCGTGCGGCAAGCCTCGCAATCGACCTGCGTCAGCGTGCGCTCGGCAGGATTCTGCGCAAGGCGCACGGCCGAGAGTTTCTCACCCCAGACACAGCCGGAATCCAGCCCGATCAGGTTGTCGCGCAAGGTCAACCCAAGCGCAGCCCAATGGCCGAACACCACGGTGACGTCCGCGGTCTTGCGCGACGGCACGTCGAACCACGGCATGCTGCCCGGCGGCGCGGAATTCAGGCCGCCGCTGCTGCTGAAATCCATCGCGCCTTCGGCGTTGCAGAAGCGGATGCGCGTCAACGCGCTGCACGTCAGGCGCAGCCGCTCAATACCCTTGATGCCGGGCGCCCAGCGATTCGGCTCGTTGCCGTAGAGTCCCGCGAGCGTTTCCTTCCAGTTCGGTGCGCGCAGCGCCCGCTGCAATTCGTCGGCGAGTTCCATCGTCAGGGCGGCATCCCATTGCGGCAGCACGCCGGCATGCACCATCAGCATGCCGTTGTCGAAATGCGCGATCGGACGGTGGCGGACCCAGTCGAGCAGATCGGCGGCATCCGGTGCGGTGAGAATGTCGTCGATCGTGTCGCCCTTTTTCGATTTGCGGATTCCCGCCGACACCGACAACAGATGCAGGTCATGGTTGCCTAGCACCGGCACCGCGCGATCGCCCAGCGCAATGATGTCGCGCAGCGTGGCGAGCGATTCGGCTCCGCGGTTGATCAGGTCGCCGGCAAACCAAAGCGGCGTATCTTCGGGCGGCGCGGCTTTGGCCAGGAGTTGCTGGAACGGCGTGCGGCATCCTTGCAGGTCGCCGAAAGCGAGCGGCAGCGGATGCGGTCGCGAAATGGCAGGAATCCCGACACTGGACGCGGCAGGAGAAGCGACAGTAGAAGCAGTGGAAGATGTCATTGGGAAGTCGATGCAGTTCGATACACGCGGTTACGAACAAGGCGGGCCGCGTTGGGCGGTGCAGCAAGTTAGCGTGACATAATAGCCCGTTTGAAGCACGGGTATCGTGACAGGCGCCGCTGGAAGCCCCAAGCAACCGGCATTCCCGGGGCGGTGTTGTCAGGCGCGCCGCACGGGCCGCACGCGATATTGCACTACAACAGGATGACCCTCGTGAACGGAGAAAGCATGTCGTCTTTTCATGCGAATCAACCTATCCGCACGCTCGTCACCGGGGCAAGTGGCTTCACGGGCCGCTATCTGGTCGACAACCTGCTCGGCCGTGGCCATACCGTGATTGAAACGGTGGCCGGGCGCAACGAGCCCGAAACGCCGACGCGCCTCAGGCTCGACATTACGTCGCCCGACGCGTGCCGGCGCGTGATCGAAACCGCGCGGCCCGACTATATCGTGCATCTGGCGGCGATCAGCTTCGTGGGTCATAACGATCCGCTCGACTTTTACCGCGTCAACGTGATCGGCACGCTGAATCTGCTGGAAGCCTGTGCGGCGGTCGGCCATACGCCCCGCAAGCTCTTGATCGCGAGCAGCGCGAATGTCTACGGTAATGTCACCAGCGACGCCATCGACGAAACCTTCCCCGTCACGCCGGTGAACCACTATGCCGCGAGCAAGGCAGCCATGGAAACGATGGTGCGGACCTGGTTCGACCGGCTGCCCATCCTGATCGTGCGACCGTTCAACTACACCGGCCGCGGCCAGGCGTCGAACTTTCTCGTGCCGAAGATCGTCGAGCATTTCGCGCGGCGTGAGCCGGCGATCGAGCTCGGCAATATCGACGTCGCGCGTGATTTTTCCGACGTGCGCTACGTGGCGAACGCCTATGAGGCCCTGCTCGATTCGGAGGCCGCTGCTGAAACGGTCAATGTCTGCACCGGCACGCCTTACACGCTGCGCGACATTCTCTCGGCGGCGAGCGATCTGACCGGGCATGAGCTCGAGATCCAGATCAATCCCGCTTTCGTGCGGCAAAGTGACGTGAAGATGCTGGCGGGGTCGCCAGCCAAGCTGCGCTCGCTGGTGCCGAAGGTCGAGGCGATTCCGTTCATGGATACGCTGCGGTGGATGTTGGCGGCTTAATTGACGCAACCAGCGGTATCTGCTCGCAACTGCCGTTATTTTATGGAGTGGAGCCGCTCGACCGGCGCCACAACGCGGCTACCCGCGCAAGCGGCCGGCCGGTTTGGCCTTCCTGCGCCCGTGCCCTCCGGAGGCGGCGCTTGCCGTCAAACTACCTCCTCGGTAGTCAATGGAAACCAAACTTGTCAAGCTGTTTCAAGTTGTTAGGGTTCTAGTTTTTGCCCCGCGCGGCTTTATAATCAGGCCTTTATAAGATTGGCGTTTGAGCGCCTGCCCGCCGTGCGAGGGGCGGCGCCGGGCGTTGACAAAATTCGGACTCCACCATGCGGGGTGTGCAGATTGGTGAATCCATTCCGATCTGCTGCCAACATCTAGAAGGGAAATTCATGATCCTGGTAACGGGCGGCGCCGGCTTTATCGGCGCCAATTTCGTGCTCGACTGGCTCGATGCGTCGGACGAAGCGGTGCTGAACGTAGACAAGCTGACCTATGCTGGCAATCTGGGTACGCTCAAGTCACAACAGGGCAATCCCCGGCATGTGTTCGTGCGAGCCGATATCTGCGATCGTGCCGCGATGGATGCGCTCCTTGCCGAGCACAAGCCGCGCGCCGTGCTGCACTTTGCCGCGGAAAGCCATGTGGACCGTTCGATCCACGGCCCGGCCGATTTCGTGCAGACCAACGTGGTCGGCACCTTCACGTTGCTCGAAGCGACCCGTCAGTACTGGAATACGCTCGGCGAGGCCGACAAGGCCGCGTTCCGTTTCCTGCATGTCTCGACCGACGAAGTGTTCGGCTCGCTGTCCGCTACCGATCCGCAATTCTCCGAAACCACGCCGTACGCGCCGAATAGCCCCTATTCGGCCACCAAGGCGGGTTCCGACCATCTGGTGCGCGCCTACCATCACACGTATGGTTTGCCGGTGCTCACCACGAACTGCTCGAACAACTACGGCCCGTACCAGTTCCCCGAGAAGCTGATTCCGCTGATGATCGCCAACGCGCTCGGCGGCAAGGCGCTGCCAGTGTACGGCGACGGTCAGAATGTGCGCGACTGGTTGTATGTCGGCGACCATTGCAGCGCGATCCGCGAAGTGCTCGCGCGCGGCACGCCGGGCGAGACGTACAACATTGGCGGCTGGAACGAAAAGAAGAACCTCGACGTCGTGCATACGCTGTGCGACCTGCTCGACCGGTTGCGTCCGAAGGCGGGCGCCTCGTACCGCGACCAGATCACCTACGTGACGGATCGCCCCGGCCACGACCGCCGTTATGCGATCGACGCCCGCAAGCTCGAGCGTGAACTCGGCTGGAAACCGGCAGAGACGTTCGAGACCGGCCTCGCCAAAACGGTCCAGTGGTATCTGGACAATCAGGTGTGGTCTGACGAAGTCGCTTCGGGCGAGTATCGGAAGTGGGTTGAGACCAACTACGCGCAGCGCGCGTAAGGGCACGGCAATGGCGCGCAAAGGCATTATTCTCGCGGGCGGATCGGGCACGCGCCTGTATCCGATCACGCATGTCGTCTCCAAGCAGTTGCTGCCGGTTTACGACAAACCGATGATTTACTATCCGCTGTCCACGCTGATGGTGGCGGGGATTCGCGACGTGCTGATCATTTCCACGCCGCAGGATACGCCGCGTTTCGAAGCCATGCTCGGCGACGGCAGCCAGTGGGGCATGAACATTCAGTACGCGGTTCAGCCCTCGCCGGACGGTCTCGCGCAGGCATTCATCATTGGCCGCGATTTTGTGGGCAACGATCCGTCGGCGCTGATTCTCGGCGACAACATTTTCTACGGCCACGATCTCGCGAAGCAGCTGGAACGCGCGAACGAGCAAGACGAAGGCGCTACTGTCTTCGCCTATCACGTGCACGATCCGGAGCGCTACGGCGTCGTCGAATTCGATAAGCAGTTCCGCGCATTGTCGATCGAAGAGAAGCCGGCCAAGCCGCGTTCGAACTACGCTGTTACTGGCCTGTACTTCTACGACAAGCAGGTCTGCGATATCGCGGCGGACATCAAGCCGTCGCCGCGTGGCGAGCTTGAAATCACCGACGTCAACTCGCGTTATCTGGCCAACGCCGCGCTCAATGTCGAGATCATGGGGCGTGGTTATGCATGGCTCGATACGGGTACGCACGATTCGCTGATCGAAGCGGCGACATTCATCGCGACGCTGCAAAAGCGCCAGGGTCTGGTGGTCGCGTGTCCGGAAGAGATTGCCTACCGTCAGGCATGGATCGACGGTGAGCAACTGCTGGCTCTAGCCAAGCCGCTCGCGAAGAACGCGTACGGCAAGTATCTGCAAAACCTTCTTACGGACCAAGTTGCATGGCCATCCAAGTAACCTCCACGGCATTGCCCGAAGTCAAGATCATCGAGCCGAAAGTGTTCGGCGATGCGCGGGGCTATTTCTACGAAAGCTTCAATGCGGTGGAGTTCGCGGAGCACGTGGAGAAAGACGTCACGTTCGTTCAGGACAATCATTCGCGTTCGGCGAAAGGCGTGCTGCGCGGCCTTCACTATCAGATTCAGCATGCGCAGGGCAAGCTCGTGCGCGTGGTTGAAGGTGAGGTGTTCGACGTTGCTGTCGACATCCGCAAAAGTTCGCCGAATTTCGGCAAGTGGGTGGGGGTGACGCTGTCGGTCGAGAACCATCGGCAGTTGTGGGTGCCGCCTGGTTTTGCGCACGGCTTCGTCGTGTTGTCCGAATCGGCGCAGTTCCTCTACAAGACCACCGACTACTGGTTCCCTGAGCACGAGCGCAGCATCGTCTGGAACGATCCGGCGGTCGGCATTGAGTGGCCGATCGACTTCGAGCCGTTGCTGGCTGCGAAAGACGCGGCAGGCAAGCGTCTTGCCGATGCTGACGTCTTCGCCTAAGGAGTTGCCGCATGAGCGCACATGATGCCAGGCGGACGATTCTCGTCACCGGTGTGAATGGCCAGGTTGGTTTCGAGCTTGCGCGTACGCTGCAAGGTCTCGGCAACGTAGTCGCGGTTGATCGCGCCACGCTGGATCTGTCCAATCTGGATCAGGTTCGTGCCGTAGTTCGCGAAGTGCGGCCCGCACTGATCGTCAACCCGGCGGCCTACACCGCGGTCGACAAGGCGGAAGAGGAATTCGATCTCGCCATGCGTATCAACGGCGAAGCGCCGGGCGTACTGGCTGAAGAAGCGAAAAAGCTCGGCGCAGCGTTGATTCACTATTCGACCGATTACGTGTTCAACGGCGAGAAAGACGGCGCCTACGTCGAAGACGATCCCACCGATCCTCAGAACGCGTACGGCCGCACCAAGCTCGCCGGCGAGCAGGCGATCGCCGCGACCGGCGTGAATCATCTGGTCCTTCGTACAAGCTGGGTGTACGGCACGCGCGGCAAGAATTTTCTGCTCACCATGCTGCGTCTCGGCGCAGATCGGCCCGAGTTGAAGGTCGTTGCCGACCAGTTCGGCGCGCCGACTTGGAGCAACACGATTGCAACGCTGAGCGCGCATCTGAGCGCACAGGCTTTTGCCGCGGAAGACAGCGCTGCGTGGTGGAGCGAACGCTCGGGCATCTATCACCTGTGCGCCGGCGATGCGACGTCGTGGCACGGCTTCGCGTCGGCCATTTTCGAACTCGCGGATCTGCCGAACCGGCCGAAGGCACTGCCGATTCCGGCTTCCGACTATCCGACGCCGGCCAAGCGTCCGTCCAATTCGCGCATGTCGAACGAGAAGCTGGCACAGGTGTTCGGGCTTGCCGCGCCGCATTGGCGCGATGCCTTGAAACTGTGTCTGACCGACGCTTTTCCACGGTCGCCTGCCGCCCGTTCTTGACGCATAGTACGCGCCCTCGCGCGAAGCTCGCCATGCGGCGAAGTGCCTTGGCTGTCTGACGATAGTGAAAGGGGGCGGGGGTAGAATATTGTTCGGTCTGGAAGACGCGCGCCGGCCCGCTATTTGGGCCACGCGCGTCAACGTTCAGGGCTCGCGGATCGTCGCACGATCCCTTGATTTTGTGGGTTGTGCTGACTATTCGCGGTCATGGCACTTCCGTAATAAATACATTACTGAGAGGACTCTGTGAGTTTGTTACCGATCATTCTGTGTGGCGGGGCGGGTTCAAGATTATGGCCGGTCTCGCGTGAGTCGCACCCGAAACCGTTCATCCGTCTTGCGGATGGCGAGAGCCTGCTGCAAAAAGCATTCTTGCGTGCGGTCGCGCTGCCGGGCGTGAAGGAAGTGCTCACGGTAACGAACCGCGATCTGTTCTTCAAGACCGAAGACGATTTCCGCGAGGTGAACGCGAAAGGCTGTGCAACCTCGTTCATTCTCGAACCGTTCGGCCGCAATACGGCGGCGGCGGTCGCCACGGCTGCATTGCATACGGCGAAAGTGCACGGCGACGAGACGGTCATGCTGGTGTTGGCCGCCGATCATCTGATTACCGACCAGCAGGCGTTCGGCGCGGCTGTCGCGGCTGCGCAGAAGCTTGCGCAGGCGGGCAAAGTGGTGACGTTCGGCGTGCATCCGGAGACGCCGGAAACCGGTTATGGCTACATCGAGGCGGATGGCGACAAGGTGGTGCGCTTTGTCGAGAAACCGTCGCTCGAGAAGGCCCGCGAGTATCTCGCCTCGGGCAAGTTCGTGTGGAACTCGGGCATGTTCTGCTTCACCGCGGGCACGATCCTGAAGGAAATGCAGCAGCACTGCCCTGAGATTCTCAGCGCGGCGGCCGAGTGCATGGAGAAGTCGCCTTCCGCCGCGGGTAAGGACGGCGCGCAGATTCGTCTCGAGCCGGGCTCCTTCGGCGCGGTGCCGGACGTGTCGTTCGACTATGCCGTGATGGAGAAGTGCGAGCAGGCCGCCGTGGTTCGCTGCGACATCGGCTGGACGGACGTCGGTTCGTGGACGGCGCTCAGCGATCTTTCGCCGGCGGACGGCAGTGGAAATCGTGTGGAAGGCGAAGCGTTGCTGCTCGACGTCAAGAACTGCTATTTGCGTGGCGGTGAGCGCCTGATCGGCGCAGTGGGCGTCGAGAACCTGATCGTGATCGATACGCCGGACGCGCTGCTCATCGCGGACAAGGACCGCGCACAGGACGTGAAGCAGATTTTTGCCGAACTCAAGTCGCGCGGTCACGAAACGTACAAGGTGCATCGCACGGTGCACCGGCCCTGGGGGACGTATTCGGTGCTTGAAGAGGGCCCGCGCTTCAAGATCAAACGCATCGAGGTCAAGCCGGGCGGCAGTCTCAGCTTGCAGATGCATCATCACCGCAACGAACATTGGGTCGTGGTCAGCGGCATGGCCAAGGTCGTGAACGGAGAGAAGGAATTATTCGTTTCGACCAATGAGTCGACCTACATCCCGGCGGGTCACAAACATCGCCTCGAGAACCCGGGCGTAGTCGAGCTCGTGATGATCGAAGTGCAGAGCGGCGAATATCTGGGCGAAGACGACATCGTCCGCTTTGAAGACATTTACGGACGTACTTGAGATGGATATTAGTTTTAGCAACGATTCGGAAGATCTGACTCGTCACAATGAAAGCGACGATCTGATCGTTGGCATGAAGGCGGTGCGGGTATGGGGCACGCTCGGTTGGCACGATATCCGGCAACGGTATCGCCGTTCGGTGCTCGGGCCGTTCTGGTTTACGTTGAGCACGATCATCATGGTGGTGGTGCTGGGCGCGCTGTATTCCACCTTGTTGCATCAGGAAATTTCCAACTATCTGCCGTACCTCGCAGTCGGTCTGGTTGTGTGGGCGTATCTGTCCGCAGTAGCCAACGAGGGGTGTATTGCCTTTATCGGCGCCGGCTACCTGATCAAGCAGATCCGCTTGCCGCTCACCGTCCACGTATGCCGTATCGCGTGGCGCAATTTTGTGATTCTGCTGCACAGCTTGCCGGTGGTCGTGGTGCTGCTGCTCATCTTTGGGCGCTGGCCGGGCTGGGAATTCCTGCTGGTGCCGTTTGCGCTCGTCATTCTGCTGCTGCATGGCGTGTGGCTCGGCGTGACGCTGGGTGTGTTGTGCGCGCGCTTTCGCGACATTCCGCCGATCGTCGCCAACCTGATCCAGGTTGTGTTCTTCTTTACGCCCGTGATGTGGTCCCCTGAAATTCTGAAGGACCGCGCGTGGGTCGCCGAATACAACCCGCTTTATCACCTGATCGAAACGGTGCGTGCGCCGCTGACCGGACGTCCGACGCACTGGCAGTCGTGGGCATGGTCGATCGGCCTGTTGATTGTCGGTTTTGCCTTCGCGCAATTCCTGATGAAACGTTTCCGTAATCGCGTTCCTTACTGGCTTTGATATTGTGAGTTCTTCATCGATTGTTGCTCGTAACATCTCCGTCGAATTTCCGATCTACGAGAACTCCCATCGCTCGTTGAAAAAGGCGGTGCTCAATCTCACGACGGGTGGCCGGATCGGCCAGGACGCCGGTCGTCATGCGATCGTCAAAGCGATCGACGACCTGAGCTTCAGCTTTACCGAAGGTGAGCGTATTGGTCTGATCGGCCACAACGGCTCCGGCAAGACGACCCTGTTGCGCACGCTCTCCGGCGTGTACGCGCCGGTACGCGGCGAACTCAAGGTGAACGGCAAGATTGCTTCGCTGCTGGACGTGTCGATGGGTCTCGACCCCGACGCAACCGGCTTCGAAAACATCTATCTGCGCGGCATTCTCGACGGCCTGAAGCCGGCGCGCATCCGCAGCAAAATCGACGAAATCGCCGATTTCAGCCAATTGGGCGACTACCTGAATCTGCCGGTGCGCACCTATTCGAGCGGGATGATGCTGCGTCTTGCGTTCGCGATTTCGACCAGCGTCGAAGCCGATATCCTGATCATGGACGAATGGCTGAGCGTGGGCGACGCGGAGTTCAGCGTCAGGGCGGCCGAACGCCTCGAGAGCCTGGTGGGCAAGGCGTCGTTGCTGGTCGTGGCATCCCACGATCCGAAGCTGGTGGCGCGCGTGTGCAATCGCAAGATTTCCATGGAGCACGGCAAGATGGTGTCCGACGAAGCGGTGATCGCACCGGAAGTCAACGAGGGCCCCTTGATTAGCGACACGGCGCGGTTGCCGCACTAACGCCGCAAGCGGGCGTGCCTGAACGGGTCGCATGACCACGGCACGCCCCGGTGTGACCATTCAGAAAAGTGTGATGCGGGTGCCGAGCTTCGGTCCGTAGACAGGCTTCGCGCCCAATACAACAGTGACAACAGTGCCGCTGAACGCGCCTGCGAACTTCCCGCAGCGCGTTCGGCGGGAGCCACACAGGCGCAACAAGGTTCGAATTCATGCGAGCTAATCATCCATTTCTGCGGTATTCCGAGTCCCTGTTGGTGCGCCAGCCGTTTCGCACGTTGAAGGGTTTCGCGGGAGGTTACATTGCGTATCCGATCGCGGAGAGTCGCGAAAAGCGCAGCGTGCGTCCGAAGATTGAAGAGCTGCGGCAGCACTACACGTTGCCGATGCCGCACCGTCGCCGCATCGCGCTGGAGCGGCTGGCCGGCATTCTCGAATTCGCCGGTGCGCAGGTGCCGTATTACCGCGATCTGTTTCAGGCGAAGCAGTTCGATCCGGCCAAGGTCAAGCAGGACCCGCGGTATCTGGAAGAACTCCCGTATCTGACCAAGGACATCATCCGCGAGCAGGGTCCGCGCATGCTGTCGATCCCGCTCGAAGCAGGCCGCCACCACGTGTGCAAGACCGGCGGTTCGACGGGATTGTCGACCACGATCTACTACGACCAGGAAGGCGCGGATTATTCGTCGGCGGTCACGTTCTATGCGCGCGAACGGATCGGCAAGCTGCGCCATCGTTCGGAACTTCACTTTGCCTGCCGTTTCCCGGATCAGGCGGTGCCTGAATGGCCGTCGCGCGAAGATTTCAAATGCTTCGCGATGAATCGCAGCAACATTTTCTTCGACCGGATCGACGATCAGGGTCTCGAAGAAATGTGGCAGACGCTCAAGCGTCGCAGGCCTTATCTCGCGCACTCGCATCCGTCGACCATGTATGCGCTCGCTTGCTACGTGCAACGCAAGTACGGCGGCGGCAAAGCGTTTGCGGTGTTCGAATCGAGCGGTGAATTGCTCGAGCCGCACGCCCGCGAAATGATCGCGAAGGCGTTGCGGTGCCGCGTGATCGATCGCTATGGGCTCGCCGAGCTCGGCGTGATGGCTTACGAACTCGATGGTCATGAAGGCGGTTTCCAGATTCTCGAATCCGAAGGGTGGCCGGAAAGCCGCGTGTCGGAGGGCAATCCCGATGGCGCACATGAACTCGTGTTTACGGGGTTCCGCAACCGGTTGATGCCGTTGATCCGCTACGCAACGGGCGATCTGGCGCGGGTGCAGGAAACCGAAAAGGGTTTCTTCCTGACCGACGTCGTCGGCCGGATCCACGACGTCGTGCCGATCAACGGCGTGGCGCACCCGACACACCATATTCAGGACATGCTCGACCATCGTGTCGGCGGAATTCAGGAGTTCCAGATCGATCTGCGAACCACGCCGCCCACCCTGCGAATCGTGCTTGAACCGACGGCGAACGCGGAAGAAACGACCAACAAGTTGCGTCACTTCTGGCAGGACGCTTTCACGATTGCCTATGTGGGACACGACGATCTGGTGCGTGTCGGCAGCCGGGCGAAATTTCGTCACGTGGTCACTGCATGATCGGCATTCTTTTTCCAGACGCGGCAGCAGAGGCCGGCCAGTATGTGCTGGCGGCGGTGCAGCGCTCGGTCAGCTCGACCCAGGCCCAGGCGATCTCGCGCAGCAGCCTGCGTGAGATCGCACGGGATGTGGTTGTCGCAGTCGATGCGCCCGACGGCTGGAGCGCGGACCTGATCGCGTGGTTGCGTGCCCGTCCTCGCAAGCTCGTGGTGTTCGGCCATGTGCCCGTATCGCTCGCGGAATATCTGGGCTATCACACGACGGAATGGCCGGCCGGGTTGGCGGGCGCGAGCCGCAGCGCGTCGGCGCCGTCGGGCGAAGCGCGCGAGAGCGCGGCGGTGGTGCGCTATGGCGCGTTGGCGCAGGCGCTGGGCGGCCAACCGTGGCAGCGCCCGTTCGAGCGTTTCGACTTTACTGACGAATGGAACAACCTCGGCTATGGCGCGATCCGCGGCGACGGTTCGATCTGGTCGGTTGGGCAAGCGGTCCAGGTGCCTGCGGCGGCCGAACTCGCGGCGGTCGTCGTAAGCGGGGAACGGCAGTTTTCGTACGCCGCACTATCCGATATCGGCGCGTCGAGCGTGCTGTGGTTCAACCGCGCGGTCGGCCCGTGCGACTCGTTCGAATGGCGCATGGTCGAAAATTTTCTGTCGGGCTACCGCTCGGACACGTTGCCGTGCCAGCCGGTGCTGAGCGAGTTGCCGTGGGGTTACGACGCGGCGATCACGTCGCGGCTCGATTGCGACGAAGACGTCGAGTCGGCGCGTCCGTTGTGGCAAGCCTATCAGCGTCTGGGCGTGCCCTTCACATTGGCGGTTCACACACAGAACCTGAACCGCACGGAGCACCACGGCATTCTTCGTGAACTGCTGGCCGACAGGCAGCAGGGCGCGGTGCTGTCGCACACGGCGACCCATGCGCCGAACTGGGGCGGCAGCTATGAAAACGCCCTCGCGGAAGGTGCTCATTCCGCGGCCATGATCGAGGCGGTGACGGGTGTACCGGTGCGTTACGCGGTATCGCCGTTTCACCAGTCGCCACCGTATGCGATGCGCGGTCTGGCCGACGCGGGTTATGACGGTTGCATCGGCGGGATCATCCGCAATGATCCGGAGTTCCTGACGGCCCGTGGCGGCGCGTTGGCGGGCTTGCCTCTGGGCTTCATCGGACACAGTCAGCAGTGCATGCTGCACGGCGCATGCATGCTCAACGAAGGCGACAAGCTTGCCGTTTTCAAGCAGGCTTTCGACTACGCTTACGCCACCAACACGCTGTTCGGCTATCTCGATCATCCGTTTTCGGAACGCTACGCGTACGGCTGGCCGGATGAGGCGTCGCGTATCGATGCTCACGAGAAATTCATCGCGTACATCCGAAGCAAGGCGCAAAAACCGCTCTTCATGCACGAGGACGCAGCGCTTGATTTTCTCAAGTTCAGGTCGCTGACCCAGATTATCGAAGAGGGTGGTACGTTCCGCGTCCTGACGCCGTCGAATGGTGACTCGCGTTTGACGCTCGGCGTCGAGTTTCGCGGCGCTCACGTGCAGGTCGAGGCAGGGAAGCCATTGCAATGAAAGTCATGGTGGTAATGGGCACGCGGCCCGAGGTCATCAAGCTGGCGCCGGTGGTGCGGGCTTTGCGTGCCGAAGTCGACACCATTGTCTGCGCGAGCGGTCAGCACAAGGACATGGCTGCGCAGGCGCTCGAATTCTTCGGCATCGAACCGGATATTACGCTCGATACGATGAGTCCCGGGCAATCGCTGAACGCATTGTCCGCGCGCCTCTTATCCGCGCTCGATCGCGCGCTGGAGCAAGTGCGCCCGGACTGGGTGATCGTGCAAGGCGATACCACGACGGCATTTTGCGCGGGTCTCGCTGCTTTTCATCGCGGCATTCCCGTGGGTCACGTCGAAGCCGGATTGCGCACCGGCGATCTCAAGAGCCCGTTCCCCGAAGAAGCGAATCGCAGTCTGCTGAGCCGCATCACCACGCTGCATTTCGCGCCGACGGAGCTTGCCCGTGAGAACCTGTTGAACGAAGGCGTTGCCGCGGAAAAAATCATCGTCGCCGGCAATACGGTGGTGGATGCGATTGCCGCCGTGCGCCGGAGCTGGGATGTGACGCCCCCGGAAAGTCCGTTGCCGCCATGGACGGGCGCGGAGAAGCAACACATTCTCGTCACCTGCCATCGGCGAGAAAACTTTGGTGACGTGTTGCAGGATATTTGCCACGTGCTGCGCGACCTGTGCCAGCGCTATAGCGAACACCGCTGGATCTTCCCGGTGCACCTGAATCCGGCCGTGCGCGAACCCGTGCTGCGCGAACTGAACGGCATCCCTAACCTCGCGTTGATCGAGCCGGTCGACTATCCGACCAGTCTCTATCTGATCAGCGGCAGCGCGGTCGTAGTCAGCGACTCTGGTGGCATTCAGGAAGAAGCGCCGACCTTCGGCGTACCGGTCGTCGTGATGCGCAATCACACCGAGCGGCGCGAAGGCGTCGATGCAGGTTTTGCGACGCTGGCCGGTCAGGCGCCGGACAGTATCGAACGCGCGGTGATTGGCTGGCTCGACGATCCGGCGCGCCGCGAGGCGCTGCGCAATCGCGCGAACCCTTACGGTGACGGACTGGCTTCGCAGCGTATTCTCGATAGTCTGCTGGGCCGGCCGGTCGAGGTGTTCAGTGGTTGAAGGCAAGGACACGGTGTTTGCCGCGCGGGACTGCGTGTTGTTCTCGACGGCCGATTGGGACGAACCGTATTGGACCAACAAGCAGCATACCGCGAGCATTCTGGCCGCACGCGGCTGGCGAGTGCTTTACGTGGAGAGCGTCGGTTTCCGTTCGCCCAAAGTCGGCAGCGGGCGCGACTGGGCCCGCTTGTGGCGTCGTCTGTGGCGCGGCATGCAATCGCTCGTGCTCGGGCCGCCGCGGCGCGCTGAAAACATCTGGGTGTTGTCGCCGTTGATGGTGCCGGCCGGGCACCACGTGCCGTTCGTTCGCTCGCTGAACCAGGCGTTGCTGCGTTTTTCCGTGACCCGTTTCGCGAAGTCGCGGCGCTTCCAGGATCCTGTCGTCTGGACCTATCACCCGTACATGCTCGATGCGATTGCGACGCTGCCTCGCGGGCCGCTCGTGTATCACTGCGTCGACGATATCGCGGCGATTCCCGGCGTCGATGTGGAGGCATTCCGCAACGCGCAGCAAGCGCTGGTGGGACGCTGTGAGGCAGTCTTCACGACGGCGATGTCGTTGAAGGAAACCTGCCAGCCGTTTAATCCCAACACGCATTTTTTCGGCAACGTGGTGGACGAAGCCCACTTCGGCGAGGCGCGTGCTGATGGACCGCTGCCGCCTGAGCTTGCCGCGATTCCGGAGCCGCGGCTGGTGTATCACGGCGTGCTGTCCGACTTCAAAGTCGACTTTCCGCTGCTGTTGCAGACCGCGCAGGCCCGGCCGCAATGGCAGTGGGTCATTATCGGCGAGGAGCGTGAAGGACAGCGCAGCGACTTGCTCGCGCAACTGGCGCGCTTGCCGAACGTGCATCTGCTCGGTTATCGCAGCTATCAGACTTTGCCGCGCTATATGCGCGGCATGCAGGTCGGCGTGCTGCCGACCTTGCTGAACGAATACACCCGTTCGATGTTCCCCATGAAGTTTTATGAATTCCTCGCGGCGGGTTTGCCGGTGGTGTCGACCCCGTTGGATTTTGCGAAAGAGCCGCGTGCGGGTCTCGAAGTGGGGGGCGACCTCGACGCCTTTATCGCTGCCATCGAGAAACAGCTTGCGCGTGGCAAGCTGAGCGCGGATGAGGCGCGGGCGGCGGTGGGTGAGAATACGTGGGAGCGTCGGCTGGACAAGATGCTGCAGATCACCTTCAATGGCCGTGAATCGGGCAGCGGCAGCGCGCAACAGCGCCACGGCGCGGAGGTGCGCACGTGAAAGTGGTTCATGTTTACCGCACCTATTTCCCCGATCCGCCAGGTGGCTTGCAGGAAGCGATTCGCCAGATCGCGCTGTCCACGCGCGCATGCGGTGTCGAGCCGCGCATTCTGACCTTGTCGCCGACACCCGTGCCGACCGAGATCGACTATCCCGAGGGGCGCGTCATACGCGCGAAGTCCTGGGCGGCGCCGGCGTCGTGCGATCTGGGCGGACCGGGCGCGTTGCTGAAGTATCGGCAGATGGCCGATTGGGCCGACGTCGTGCATTTCCACTTTCCGTGGCCGTTTGCCGATGTGCTGCATTTACTGGGGCGAACGAAAAAACCAACAGTGATGACCTATCACTCGGATATCGTGCGGCAGAAGGCGCTAGGCGCCGTCTACGGGCCGTTGATGCGGCGCACGCTGCGCAGCATGTCCGCGGTGGTTGCAACCTCGCCTGCCTATGCGCAGACCAGCGAGGCGCTGACGGAATGCGTGACGAAGGAACGGTTGAAGACCATTCCGCTCGGCATCATCGATTACCGCGACGACCCGCATTCCGTGGATGCGCAACGCGACATCGCCAACCGTCTCGGTCTTGCAGCCGGCGAGCCGTACTTTCTCGCCCTCGGCGTGTTGCGCTATTACAAGGGCCTGCACACCCTGATCGAGGCAGCAAGCCATGTCAATGCGAAAATCGTGATTGCGGGCTCCGGTCCGGAACGGGAGCGCCTGGCGGCGCTGGCGCAGCAGACGGGCGCGACCAACGTCGTTTTTGCCGGGCAGGTGACGCACGAAGAAAAGGTCGCCCTGCTCAAGGGATGCCGTGCAATGGTGCTGCCGTCGCACTTGCGCTCTGAAGCGTTCGGCATGGTGCTGGCGGAGGCCGCCATGTTCGGCAAGCCGATGGTGTGCTGCGAGGTGGGATCCGGAACGTCCTACGTCAATCAACATGGTGTGACGGGTTTTGTCGTCGCACCGGAACAAGCAAAAGAACTGGCTGGCGCAATGAATGTGCTGCTGAGCGACGATGCGATGGCGGCGGCGATGGGAAGCGCCGCTCGTGCGCGATACGAAACGCTGTTTTCTGGCGTGGCGCTTGGCAAAGCATATAGTGCGCTATACCAGGAAGTCGCGAGACGCGGCGAGGGGAAGGATTAGCGAAATGCAATGGAAAACACTGGCCGTAGATCTGGACGGCACGCTGATGCGATCGGATATGCTGATCGAGACGGGTTTTGCCTATCTGAAGGCGAACCCGTTGCGCTTTTATCGTCCGTTGGTCTGGATTGCCCAGGGCGGCAAGGCGCATCTCAAGGCAAAGCTTGCCGCAGCCACGCACGTCGACGTCGCGACCTTGCCCTATGACCCGAAGGTGATCGAGTGGCTCAAGCGCGAGCGCGCGGCCGGCCGCTCGCTGGTGCTCGCGACTGCCAGCGACGCCCGCTACGCCGAGGCGATCTCCGGTCATCTCGGCTTGTTCGACAAGACCCTCGCCACCGACGGCAAGGTCAATCTCTCGTCAGGCCGCAAGCGTGATGCGCTGGTGCGCGAGTTCGGCAACAAGGGTTTCGATTACGCCGGCAATTCACACGACGACATCGCGGTCTGGGAAGCAGCCGAGCGCGCCTATGTCGTGAATCCTTCGCTCGGCGTAGCGCGGCGCGCGCAGAAGATCGGCAACGTCGAGAGCGTGCTGCAGACCCGCAAGAACCCGCTGCGCGTGTGGATCAAAGCGCTGCGCATGCATCAGTGGCTCAAGAACCTGCTGATCTTTATTCCGCTGCTGGCGTCGCATCAGGTATCGTCGCTGCAACTCGATCTGCGTGGCGTGCTCGCGTTCGTGCTGTTCGGTCTGTGCGCGTCGAGCGTCTATCTGCTCAATGACCTGCTCGATCTCGACGACGACCGGCATCATCCGACCAAGCGGCGGCGCCCGTTCGCCTCGGGTTCGTTGTCGATCATCTGGGGCATGGCGGCGTTTCCGGTCCTCGCGATCGGGGCGTTCGCAGGCGCGCTGATCTGGCTGCCGTGGCGGTTCGCTGCCGTGCTTGCAGGCTATTACGTCCTGACGATGCTGTATTCGTTTCTGCTCAAACGCCGCGTGATTCTCGATGTCGTGGTGCTGGCGATGCTCTATACCGCTCGCATCATTGCCGGTACAGCGGCGTTCCGGATGACCCTGACGTTCTGGTTGCTGGGCTTCTCGATGTTTCTGTTTTTGAGCCTGGCGTTGGTGAAGCGCTATGCCGAACTACATGCCACGCGCGCAGCGGGCGGCGCGAAAGCGCGCGGGCGCGGCTACGTAGCCGACGACCTGCCGATGATCTCGTCGCTCGGCGCCGCCTCCGGTTATCTTTCGGTGCTGGTGCTCGCGCTCTACATTCAGGATTCGAAGACGACGCATCTCTACAGTCATCCGCAGGTGATCTGGCTGGCGTGTCCGTTGTTGCTCTACTGGATCAGCCGCACATGGCTCATCACGCACCGTGGGCTGATGCATGACGACCCGGTCGTGTTCGCGGCCAAAGACCGCACGAGTCTGTTGACCGTGGCGTTGATGGGGCTGGTGTTCTGGTTCGCCATATGACGAAGCCACTCAAGTCCTGGGGGCGTTACCCAGATCATCCGCAGGCAGGCCATCCGGTGGTGTGGCGTGACCGCCTGCAACCGGTCTGGGCGCAGGTCGCGGGTGCCAACGGCACGACGCTGGCCTATGGCAATGGCCGTAGTTACGGCGACAGTTGTCTCGCTGCGAGCGATCAGGTCGTGCATACGCGACCTCTCGATCGTTTTATGGCGGCCGACTGGCAAACTGGTGTGGTGCGCGCGGAGGCTGGTGCGACGCTCGACGACATTTTGCAAATAGCGGTTCCGCGTGGCTGGATGCTGCCTGTCACGCCCGGCACCAAATACGTGACGCTGGGTGGCGCGGTCGCCAACGACGTGCACGGCAAGAACCATCACGTGCGGGGTACGTTTGGCCGTCAAGTACGCCGCTTTGCGCTATTGCGTTCGGAGGGCGAGGCGTTTGAATGTTCGCCGGAGGAGAATGCCGGGTTCTTCGCCGCAACGATCGGCGGCCTCGGACTCACTGGCGTGATCGCCTGGGTGGAGATTCAGTTGATGCCGATTCGCTCGAGTCGCGTGTCGGTGACGAGTATCCGTTTTGGCAATCTCGACGAATTTTTTACGTTGTCGGAAGAGCTCGACAGCAAGCACGAATACAGCGTGGCTTGGATCGATTGTCTGAGCCGTGGCTCATCGCTCGGACGCGGCATCTTCATGGTCGGCGATCATGCGGAGCAGGGCGGTCTGCAGCTTCCGGTCAAGAAGAAGCGCGCTGTGCCGGTCACGCCGCCGATCTCGCTGATCAATCCGCTGACGCTGCGCGCCTTCAATGCGCTGTACTACAACCGTCAGCAGCAGAAAACGGTGCAAACCGAAGTCGATTACGACAGCTATTTCTATCCGCTCGACAGCCTGCTCGAATGGCACCGGATTTACGGCAAACGTGGGTTTCAACAGTATCAGTGCGTGCTGCCTCAGGTGAATTCCCGCGACGCCATGCACGCAATTCTGGAGGCAATCGGGCAAAGCGGTACGGGCTCGTTTCTCGCCGTGCTCAAGCGTTGCGGCAATGCGGTCTCGCCGGGGTTGCTGTCTTTTCCAATGGAAGGGGCATCGCTCGCGCTGGATTTTCCGCAGCACGATGAAAGCAATCGTCGGCTGTTCGAGCGGCTCGACGCGATTGTGCGGGAAGCCGGCGGACGCTTGTATCCGGCAAAGGACGCGCATATGTCCGCGCGCGATTTCCAGCTCGCGTATCCGGCGTGGCATCAGTTGGAGGCATTGCGCGATCCCGCGCTGATGTCCCGTTTTTGGCAACGAACAACACAAACATGAAAAAAGTCCTGATAGTCGGTGCGACTTCCGCAATTGCCATCGCCTGTGCGCGCCGTTGGGCGTCCGAAGGCGCGACGCTGTTTCTCGTCGGGCGGCAGGCGGAACGCCTGGAACAGATTGCCGCGGATCTCGTGGCGCGCGGCGCCAAGGCGGCGACGAGCCACGTGCTGGACATGAACGATTTCGATGCCCATCAGGCGATGCTCGATGCGTGCGTCGGGACGCTGGGCGGTATTGATGTCGCGTTGATCGCGCACGGAACATTGTCCGATCAGAAGGCTTGCGAACAGGATGTGAAGGTCGCATTGCGCGAACTGTCCACCAATGGTTTGTCGGTCATCGCATTGCTGACGCCGCTGGCGAATGTCATGGAAAGCGCGAAGAGCGGCGTGATTGCGGTGATTTCGTCGGTGGCAGGGGATCGGGGCAGGCCTTCGAACTATGTCTACGGGACCGCGAAGGCGGCCGTGTCGACTTTCTGTGAAGGCTTGCGCGCGAGGCTGTTCAAGTCGGGCGTCCATGTGCTGACCATCAAGCCGGGGTTCGTGGATACGCCGATGACGGCTGGTATGCCGTTGCCCGGGCCGCTGGTCGCCACGCCTGAGCGTGTCGCGAACGACATCGTTCGTGCGGTCGAGAAGAAGAAGGATTCGATTTATACGCCGTGGTTCTGGTCGGGAATCATGTTGATCATCCGGTCGGTGCCGGGGTTCTTGTTCAAGAGGGCGTCGTTGTGAGAGGGCGTTTGACGACGATTGCGGCGTGGGCGCTTGGACTGTGTGGCTTGTTCGTCATTGTCAGTTGCGTCATCGGCGTGGTGAGAAACTATTCTCCTGTGCCGTTCTGGGACCAATGGGACGGCTCCCTAGGCGGTTACATACGCTTCGCAGACAATTGGTCGGTGCTGTGGGAGCAACACAACGAACACAGACTGCTGTTGCCACGGCTGATTTTCTGGACGGATATTCGATGGTTCGAGGGGCGAAATGTCGTCGATCTCGTAGCGAATCTCGTCTTGCTTGGGGCTTTGGCAGCAACGGTCGGCCGGATCGTATCGCGCGATGTCCGTTTGACGTGGGTCGCGGGAATTGCGCTTGCCGGCGTAATAGCAACAATGGCGTTCTCCTGGATACAGGATGAGAATCTGACATGGGGATTCCAGAACCAGTGGTTTGGCGTCTATTTGTTCGCGATGTTGGCATGTGACGCATTGGCACGTAGCCGTGGCTCACCTGAACGAAGCGGTCAATTTTTGCTGGCGTTGCTATATGGCGTGTTCGCCGCGTGCTGGATGGCTAGCGGCTTGTTGGTGTTGCCGGTGTTGCTCGCTTTTTCGCTTTATTTCGGTCTATCAAAGCAGCGCGTCGCATTGATAGGGCTCGCAACTGCTGTGGTATGGGCTGCATACTTCAGGCACTACGTGTCGCCACCTGTGCACGGCAGCGTGCTGAGCTCGCTACTCCATCATCCTATAGGGATGGCAGAGTACGTACTGCTTTATCTTGGTGCTCCCGTTTGGGCCGCGACGGCACAGCTTTCGCTGGCATATCTGGCTGGTGCCGTTGTTGTTGTCGCGACACTGGTTGGTTTGTGGATCGGGCGTAGCGGTGAGGTTCGTGCGCCCGCATTACTCGCTTTCGCCGTTTTTGTATGCGGCTGCGCGTTCATTACCGCCGGGGGGCGCTTGCCCTTTGGTGTCGAATCCGCGTTCGCGCACCGTTACACCACGTCGTCGCTATTTGCGTGGCTGTCGCTTCTGCTTTACTTCTGGGTCAACGCACCGCGCCCGCAGGCTCGCGCCGTGAATGCCGGGCTATTTGCCTTGGCGCTTGCCACGGTTTTGTCGTATCAGGGTGCAGCTTTCAGGCCGGATCGAGATCAGTTGTTTGCCCGAAAGCTGGCCGGACTCGCGGTGCGAGAGGACGTATACGATAGCGAATGGACACATGCCGTCTATCCCGGCGTCGAAGCGCTTCGGATTACTGCGCAAGCCGCGCAAGCCCGAGGTCTGTCGATCTTCAAGCAATGCTCGCCGGACTATCCGTGCGCGCCGGAGCAACCTACGGCCAGTCGCACGTGTGAAGGCGAGATCGATCTGGTCAAGCCTACTGCCACGCCGGGGCGATATATGGCCAGCGGCTGGATTTTCGATCAGGACGCGAAAGTGCAGCCGAAGGACGTTGTCATAGTCGACGCGCAAAACGACTTGCGCGGTTATGGGATTATCGGCAGGCACCGGCCAGATGTTGATACGGTACAAAAATTTAACGGCGACCGTGTTGGCTGGACCGGTTTTTTCCGTGCCGATGGCAAGACGATTCGCGTCCTGGCGAAACACGGAGATACCTACTGCGCGTTGACCGGCGCAGGCAACGTGCCGGAGCAAGTTGCCCAGTAGCGTGGCGCTACCGTTCGAACCGGACGGCGATGAAAAACCTGAACTGCCGCCCCGATTGAGAAGGGGCGTTTCGCAAAGCTTAAAATGTCGCGTTATCTGACGCGAGCGTGTGCTAGCCCGTGTGCGGCGCATTACCTAAACTCGAGTAATCTGAACGATAGATCAATGAACGATACGCGCATCATTCTCCCAGGCGGCGCCGGCCTCGTCGGCCAGAACCTTGTCGCTCGTCTCAAGCAGCGCGGGTATACGAACCTGGTCGTACTCGACAAACATCGAGCCAATATCGAAGTCTTGCGCAGCGTGCACCCCGACATCACCGTCGAGTACGCGGATCTGGCTGAGCCGGGCGATTGGACTCGTTACTTTGAAGGCGCGGCTGTCGTCGTGATGCTGCAGGCCCAGATTGGCGGCCCGACGATCGAGCCATTCATCCGCAACAATTTGACGTCGACGACTCACGTGTTGGCGGCGATCAAGCAATTTAACATTCCATACACGGTGCACATCAGTTCATCTGTCGTGGAATCCGTGGGCGACGATTTCTATACCGACACCAAGAAGCAGCAGGAAGAGATGGTGCTGGCGTCAGGTATTGAATGCGTGGTGTTGCGCCCGACACTCATGTTCGGCTGGTTTGACCGCAAGCATCTTGGCTGGCTTTCGCGTTTCATGCAGCGCGTGCCAGTCTTTCCGATTCCCGGGAGTGGGCGTTACATGCGCCAGCCGCTCTACGCGGGGGATTTCTGCAACGTGATTATCAGTTGCATCGAATCGCGCATTAGCGGCAAGGTGTTCAACATCACGGGGCTGGAGCAAGTCGACTACATTGACATCATTCGTCAAATCAAGGCCGCTACGAATGCCCGTTGCGCGATCGTGCGCATTCCGTACGGACTGTTCTATGCGCTGTTGAAGGTCTACGCGCTGTTCGACAAGAACCCGCCTTTCACGGCGGATCAGTTGAAAGCCTTGACTGCCGGCGACGAGTTCGAGGTGATCGACTGGGAGGGCATATTCCAGATCAAGGCCACGCCATTTGCCAAGGCGATGCACGAAACCTTCAACGATCCTGTGTACAGCCAGATCGCGCTTGAGTTTTGAAGTAGGAAATAGTGATGAAAGACGAAAAGATCGCGGTGTTGGGCGCAGGCCCCATGGGCCTCGGGGTTGCTTACCAACTGGTTAAAGACGGGCGCAAGCCCGTTATATTCGAAGCAGACGACCGCGTAGGCGGCATGGCCGCATGCTTCGATTTCGGTGGGTTGTCGATCGAGCGCTACTACCACTTCCACGCGATCTCCGATCACGCGTTCTTTGAGGTGCTGCGCGAACTTGGTATCGAAGACCAACTGAAGTGGGTCGAGACCAAGATGGGCTACTACTATCAGGGACATGTGCAGGCGTGGGGAAACCCGATTGCGCTGCTCAAGTTCAAAGGGCTGAGTCTGACGGCGAAGATTCGCTACGGCCTTCACGCGTTCCTGTCCACCAAGCGCGATGACTGGCGTCCGCTCGATCACGTTGAAGCGTCCGGCTGGATTCGGCGCTGGATTGGTGAAGAGGCGTGGGAAGTCCTGTGGCGCCGGCTGTTCGACTATAAGTTCTACGACTATGCGTACAACCTGTCGGCAGCGTGGATCTGGAGTCGCATTCGCCGTATCGGCCGTTCGCGCTACGACTTGTTCCGCGAGAAGCTTGGCTATCTTGAGGGCGGCTCGGATACGTTGCTCGAGGGCATGCGCCGCTATATCGAGGCTAATGGCGGAGAATTCCGTTTGGGTTCGCCGGCACAGAAAGTTGTGATCGAAGACGGCGCAGTGAAGGGCGTGCAGGTCAACGGTGAAGTGCTGCCCTTCGACAAGGTTATCAGCACGATTCCGCTGCCGTATGTCCCGCGCGTCATTCCAGATTTGCCCGCTGACATTTCGGCCGCATTCCAGAGCGTGAAGAACGTGGCAGTGGTTTGTGTGATCGCCAAGCTGAAGAAGGCGGTAACGAATAATTTTTGGCTGAACGTCAACGATCCGGATATGGACATTCCTGGCCTCGTTGAGTACACCAATCTCCGCCCGCTCGACGAACACATTGTGTACGTTCCGTTTTACGTGCCAGGCGAGCATCCGAAATACCAGGAAGCAGACAGTGTTTTCATCGACAAGGTGAAACGCTATCTGATGAAAATCAATCCGGCTTTGACGAGCGACGATTTCATCGACGTTCGCGCGAGTCGTTACCGCTACGCACAGCCGATTTGCGAGCCGGGCTTTCTTGACCGGATCCCGCCGATTCAACTTCCTGTGAATGGGCTTCTGGTGGCCGATACGTCTTATTACTATCCGGAAGACCGGGGTATTTCCGAAAGTATCGGTCTGGCGCGAAAGATGGCGAGGATGCTGTGACGATGCCCGCAGGGACCGCGAAGGGGCGACTGGTGTCGCCCCGTTTCCTCAAATTTTTGCTGGCCGGCGGTGTGGCGGCCGGCGTGAATTTCGGCAGCCGGATCATTTTCAACAACTGGATGCCGTTTACGGCGGCGATCGTACTTGCGTATATCGCAGGCATGATCACTGCCTTCGTTCTGACGAAGCTATTCGTTTTTACAGAGAGTGTTCACTCCACGTCGCGATCCGCGATGTTTTTTACGTTGGTGAATCTCGTCGCCGTCTTGCAGACGTGGGTGGTGAGCGTGGTGCTGGCTTTTCATCTCTTGCCGTGGCTCGGCGTGGTGTGGCACAAGAAGGAGATCGCTCACCTCGTGGGTGTGATCGTGCCGGTATTTACCAGCTACGTTGGCCACAAAAAGTTGTCGTTTCGATCACATTAGGGCTGCATCGGCTAGGCCCGTTGCCTCTTTCTGCGCAACGTTGAAACCAATGAACGCATCGGTCCAGTCACTTTCCACGAAGTGGAGTCTTGGAGGTCCTGGATCGTCCGGTGTGCCGCCTCCAGTTTTCTTGAGAGCGCGAGATTGCGTGACCGCTCAAGGTCGAGCAGATTTGCGAGCGACTCGCTACTTGGGGTAGTTTCACGCGGCATGGAAGTCTTCGTAGCGCTCTTCATGGCCGCCCAACTGTCAATGATCTGCTGTTGATCGTCCGATGCTTTTAGCGTGACGAAGAATTCGATTTCATAGCGTTCTGTGTCGAAAAAATTATCACAGGCGAAGTGAACGAGTCCGGCGCGTGCCAGACTTTCAAACAGGCTCGCGAATGAGCGGGGTGTGAACGTCCAACAGTGCACGTCGTGGTACGTGCCGTTCTGGAACGAATCGGTTGCAGGTGGAATTGCGTCAGCAAATGAATGGCAACGCTCGACCGACTCAGCATTCAACCCAGTATCCCAGGCGCGTCTGGCGTCGACATGGGAGACATTCAACAGATGGTCAAGGATGCATATGGGTTGCGGCACGCGGGCATGCGCAATGTAGGCGCTTAGAACGTCGCATAGTTCCGTTTCGCGGCGTATGAGATCAAAGGTAAAACGCTTATCGGGGACGACGAGTCTCAGTTCTCCCTGCTGATTCAGAATGGAATGTAGTTCCTCCAGCCATGTGATCAGATCGGGGACATGTTCGATTACGTGAGACGCTATGACGTAGTCGACGGTCCTATTCTTCAGGCATTCACGTAATGTTTGGGTGCCCCATACAGCATCGATCTCAACAATCGCGTCGATATCGACTGCGGCGTTGGTCCGATACTTGTTCCTTAAGGACTCGGTATCGGCATGGTCGATGTAGATGACATCGCCCTCTGATTTCGTCACTACAGGACGAAATAGAGGGCCGATTTCAATGCCAGTCAGTTGCTTTAGATTCAGGCCGTCGAGCAATTTCTGCTTGCGATTCATCAACTATTTCCTCGCGAAGTGAGCACTGAATGATGTCGGTCACATGTCTTAACTAAGGCTGATATTTGCGCTTCTAGATGTCCGCTCGATCCCCATGCAAACTGGATACGCCCGGGATCGCCTCGTGAACAGATGTGAACAGCATCGAGAACTAGCTTTGTTACTGGTTTGGGTAAACCCTAGGCACAGAAATATTGCGGCACTCGGTGGCGCGCGGTTGGTCCCCGGTTTCGCCTTCGCCCGCTAACGTGCCCATGATAGTGCCAGACTTTACGAGAAGCGATCTGTTTTACTTGCCTTGCTGGGAGGTTCTCACAAGGAGAGCGTCAAGATGGGTGACTATGAAGCGGAGCCCGGCGAAGGGGAGATCGCCGGACGGGGCCCATTTCAGGTGAGCTTGCAGAAGTGACCGTGCTGGTAGACATAGGCCGAGATAGGCCCTTCAGTGGCGTTGGCGAATCCGGTCCATCCCGCGTCGGGTGAAGCGCTTTTGACCGCCTTGGAAACGTCCAATCTGCGCTGGCCCGACACACCGTATCCAATCGTTTTACCCCCTGCGTCGGTCAAGACGATAAGCAAGGTCTCACGGTCTGGAGTCGTCGCCCAGCCAGTCGCGTGTGTCACACCCTTGTCTGTGGACGTCGCATCGAGATGTCCCAGGCAAAGGCTTTGATCGACCCGGGCGGCATCGAATTTCACGACGCCGGCATCGCGCAGCCAACCGCGTCCGTACAGACCGATTTCATAGTCGGCGGCGAAATTTGCGTTCGCTACAAACCAATCGTGCATCGAAGCTGGATAGATCGCCGCGTCATACTCAGGATGGTCGAGCCCGATTTTTTGACCCAGTACGGCGAGCTTCCATTTGAACAGATAGGCATTGTCTTCGAAAGCCTGGGACTGGTAGAGCGCGGTGAACGTAAGCAGCACAAGCGGGGCGACGGAGGCCAGGAGTCGCGCGCGACGGGTGGTCGCGACATCAAGAACGAGCAGCGCGAGAACGGCAAAGCTGATTACCACCGGCGTGGTGTAACGTCCCGATACTGACGCGCCAAGGCCGAGCATCCATCGGCTATTGGAAGCGCCCATTGCAGACGCAGCGACAAGCCCGTATGACGCTATAAGGAACGATCTGTATGGGGTGATTTGGGCCTTTGCGAATAGCCGTACAGTAACAACTGTTGCGATCGCAAGCGACGCAATGCCGAACAGGGCGGATACCTTCAGACTCCATGTAGTCCAATTCAGGGGATTGGACGGAGTCATCGCGGCAACGGTGTTCCATGCGAAAAACGTCGGATTCCCCATGAAGGCCACGAAAAACTTGAGCCGGGCAAGCGAGGTATGCGCGGCCGCCGGATCGATCGGCAGAACAGGTTTGTAGTAGCCATGGAAATAGATCAGTGCGCACACCGCGCCGCCCGCTGCCACGATGAGAGATTCGCGAATAGGCCGACGCTGCAGAACACCTTGGATTGCCATCACGCCGAAGGCAACGACGCCATTGCCCATGCTTAGCGTGGATGCGACGCAGAAGAGCATCGCCAGCGAGATTCGAAGTGGCCGGTTGTCAGAGCGGGAGAATTGTGCGAAAGCCATCAGCGCGAACAGATAGACAGCAATGCACTGGCTCTGGAAACCCCACTTGATGTTTTCGGCCTGAACCCAGAGCAGCAGGAACCCGAGGATCAGACCACCGACGAGCAGGGGAGGGTGTGGTTCTTTGTGCCCGACTCGATATTCACGCCATAGCACAAGCGCCACTGCGAAGAGCAGAACATAGTTTGCGACAATTGTGAAAACATTACGACCACCGAACAGGACGATGTCCAGCAAAAATAGCACTCGGGAAAATACAATCCGGTGCTCCATGTGCTGAGCCCAGAAAACGGCGTAGTTGCCTTCCGTAAGGTCCTTGAAGAATCCTAGTTCCCCGTCCCATTGGTCCCCATAAGGGATGGGCGAGAAAAAATGATACCCGCCGTAAATGGACGTGGCGACGATCAGGGCGGCAAGCAGTGAGGCCCAAATAGAGAGGGTGCGCGACAACTTATTCTCCGGAAATGGTCGCGCGAGTATGCCATATCGAATCCTCCCCGTTACCTGGGCGTTCGGATCGTGGCGCTTGGGGTGTCGTTACGGTGGCAGATCGCCCCCTCGGGTGAGCCTGTGTATCACACCTTGATTGGACGTCCCTCTCTGGCACCAAAATAACGATAGTGATGAATCGGATCCACGCCAGCGGCCTTGACGTCAGGATTCGCGGCTAGATACTCAGCGGAGTCGAAATCTGCAGGAAGCGGGGCGGCCCGATCAAGTTGCTGGAGACGAGTCGCCATTTCGACAAATTCGCCCGGAATATCGTATCCGCAGTATTTATTCGGAGATCTTTCGCCAGTGAGGATATTCAGCGGTTCCCGAAACTTGATGGCGCCATACATCGGATCGGAACTCAGGGGTGTGTAGTATGCGCAGCCCTCAAAATAGTAATGCGTCACCTGCGACCAACGGGTTTTGGTCTTGTCCGATTGCTTCAGCCCACCATGAAGGAGGTTGGCAAGCCAAATCAGGCTTTGTCCCTTCTTGGGTGTAAAGAGCTTCGGCTCGATACCGTGCTCCTCAACCAAGGCCTCCCACAGTGGTTCAAATGTCTGCTGATTCCGCGAACTAGGGGTTTCTACGGAGCAAACACCAAGATGCTCGTTCGTGTAAATCGGCCACTTATGCGATCCTGGGTAATAAATCAGCGGGCCGGCGTCTTCATCAATGTCTTCAAGGGCGGTCCAGACGCCGCACATGAAACGTTCCGGAACCGAACTGAAATGTACCGAATCACTATGGTAATGCTGCTGAGTGCCCACAGGGAAATTCAGCGTCTGAAACGGCCATGCCTGGCGACCGAACAGGTTGCTGAGAAGCGAGATGACCTTGGCATTCGATGCTAGTCGGCGCACGTTCCCATTATCTTTCCACGCGTCGATGACGCGCAGGCTATCGCCAGCGTCGTATCCTTTGGAAAGCCAATAATCCCAGTCATACTTGTGCACCAGATCCTGTTTGATCTGGTCCGCTACTGAGTCGAACTCTTCGTCAGGAAAGTCGATGACAGCGAAGCCGTCACGGTAAAGGTCTTCTGCAACCCGGCGCGTCTCGTCATCAAACCCAGCTGCCGCAATTCCCTTTTTGAAGAACGGGCTTTCGATAAACGGGACCCCGGGCAATAGATCGTTATGAATTTTCATTGGTCGAATATAGTGTTGATGTTTGTGTCGCTCTCAGGCCGTAATCATACCGCAGGCTTCCCGAAACACATTCCGTATCCGGGCGGCTGAGTGTCAACTGATGCCCACACTATTTAAGTGGACACTGGGTTCCCGAACCCCCCTCAGCGCAATTCAATGCAGGATGGCCCCGCGTTGCTGCGCAACGAAGCGGAGTTGATTTAGCTCGATCCGTTACGTCAGCATGTGCGATGCGGGGCATGACGTGCACTTATCCGCGAAGATAAGGATCAGCACGGTGCATTCGCCGCTTTGATCAAGAGCGCCGAAGGCCCAAGCGTTTTTGTTCTACTTTGTCGGCGGCAAAAACAGGTTTGGTGCAATGGATTGAGGATCAATGCGTAGGGCTTCGAGGACGACACGTATGTTCCTGCGCCATAGACCGTTCGTCGATGTTGTCAACTTCATTTGTTTTACGCGCAACGCATCTGTCTTGCCTGATGCCATCGCCAGGAAGTCATTGTTCGACTGCACGAGTGGTGACAAAACGAAGCCTGTTTCCCCCATTGATGGAATGTATCGGAACCGGAAAGTGCGGTCGTCTGTTAAGGTCAATTCGATGAACACTTCAGGCAATTTGTAAAGGCCGAGTGCTATTTTGCCGAGCACTGTCGGTTGCATGTCGATCTTCGCGATCAAGATTCCATCGCTTGGCGGAACTGCAAGCGGGGTGTTGATTGACGTCTCCATATCGGCCAGAGGTGTCAGCTCCGACGGGATGGGTGCTTTTCTACGAACCATATGCAGATAATTTTGATCCGGGTTCGTGAGGGAAATTCGGTCGACTATCGAATAGCGGCTGAGCAACTCGCGCCAACTCAGCGCATCTTCAATTGACGGTAACCGATGATCAATGGCGATGGCCGTGAAAATGACGTTCTGTGGAGCGTTGGCGCCGATCAGATGTTCCGCATTCAACTGATCAAGTTTCGGTGTGTATGCTGAGTAGCTTTGAATGATCGGCCGCGGAGCCCATTTAATGTCGTTCGCAAACAGAATGTCCATCCGAATCGGATAAACGTCGGCTGTCCCTGTAATACTGGGTAGCGGCGTCTTATCACGAATCCCCTGTTTCGTTGCAGCGAACATTTGGGGAAACGAATCAAGTCCAGTTATGCGTCTAGCGAGTGTGTCGAATAGCGGCTTATAGACGTCATGCGGTCGTTGGAACACAAGGTCGCGGCGAAAGTCTGGCATTGAATGCTCAATCACACTCCACCCAGACAGCGCCACCAGAGCGATTACGATCCCTTGTCTGACGGGTACCATTGGTGCAAGTGACAGTCCGGCAGCAAGAAACGCCGCAGCTGCGATGCGCGGATGCATGTCCTGACGCACAAACCCTGCCTTGAAACACACGAATAGATAAAAAACAAAGCTCGCAATCGCGATTGCACCTAACAGGCCGCGTGAGCGGCCCACGTAGAAGTAGAAAGCCAGAACACAGAGGGATGCCGCTATGAGCCAATGATAGACCTGCGAGACATGCCCTTCTATAGACATTGCCTCGGAATACCCCGAGATGATCGGAGTTTGGGCAAGGAAGAATTGCAGTAGCCCGTCAAGCGGTTGGCCAGTCCAAACCCACCCAGATACCATTGATAAAAGTGCTATCAGAACAATCGCTATTGCCGTCCTGAGATGCTGCCCACAGACGAGCATGACGGCTGAGAGAGCGAGTTCGACCGCCACAAGTCCAGAAAAGCTCGCCTTTATCAGTGGCAGGATTCCGATCGACATTGATACTGCGCTGACGAGCACCGCAGCCGATGGGGTCATCTTGATGCGCGCGATGCTACCGGGAGGTAGGCTTATACGAAACGCGATCAACATCAACAAAAGCGGAGGCGTCATCAACGTTGCATCCCGTACCCACGATTCGGCTCCTAGCAGCGGAACCAGCAGGAGCAGCAGCGGCCTATCTTTAAAGCTAAGCAGGGCAAAGCCAGCACAATATCCGATCGCAATAATCGCGCTCCCGATGAGTGCGATTGGGTAGGTTGCGGGATGATATAGCTGGGTATAGACCGAGGCAAACGGACCAAACGTGAAAATCACGTCTCGCCCAAAAACGAGATGATTGGCGACAGCCTCATTTAGTGCATATGTCCAGACCTCGACGCTGCCCATGGCAGGTCCAAAGGGCATGATCGATAAGCCTGCGATAAGTAGCGATAGCACCGCGAGGATTTTGATCGATGCTCGCAGGCTCAGAACTGCGACTTGTTTTGTTTGTTTGATTGTGTCGCTCATGTGTGTCGTGGACGGAGAGGGGCAGCGCGAATAGTAACAAAATGGTTGTGTTCCAAGATAACTACCGCTACGCGTGCCCCGCCATGCAACGGACGGTTTGGATGTGCCGAGCGGCGCCAGGGACGTCCAGATGCCGACGATGAATTGCGCGATCCGGTCGGACGTGTTCAGCACAGTGGCTCAGAGCGAATGATTGGAAGCGCCGACGTCGATGGCGGCGGTTGATCGCCTAGGATTGTCGTGTGCAGATGCGAGGAAAGGCCGAAACGGCAAGTGCAACGCATACCTTCGACCAACCGGAGATGAAGATAGGGCTTATGCACGAAGCACCGATTCACCCGAACGACGACATGTTCCACGGTTCGCGCGAGCACTACGCGGATATATCTTTGCCACCCGTCGCTAACCCCGAGTAACAACATTCGCCGTATGCGGATGCGGTCTCAAAGCGTAGTAGTCGAAGAAATGCTGCTGCCACAGCGCGCAGACCATATCCATCTGTTCGATAAGATCCGATCCAAAAGCATGGCCAGAATCTGCAGCGTCGATTCTGGCTTGCATGCGATCGAACAGCAATCGCTCGAAATCGTTGTTGCAATAGCCCTTTATCTGCTCGTGCGTGAACGGATAGGCCACAACGTCCAAGCCTGCATGAGTCGATACGAAAGTGCTAAATAGGCGCTCGACAATGAACGGCAGAAAGGGCGCGGGATCCGTATGGCTCGTCTCCGCCATGACGTTTCGCGCCGCGACGTGAGTCGGCTCAGACTCCAGAAATTCGGCGATCGGCACCAGAATGCCGCCTACATAGCGGTCCCAGAACTGCTGGGATCCCACCCAGAAATTGCTGTAGGCAAGGTGGCGATAATCATGTCTCGGCGTCTCGCCAAGTGCCCAACCCAACTTGCAAGCGTCTATTAGTTCTTGCGCCGCACGGGTGAGACCAGGATGAGCATGCTCGCCCTGCATCCAGACGTTATACGACCAATAGGCAATCTGCGGAAATGGATTGATGAAACAGACGTCCGCGTCAGCATGTGCTTGCACGAATTCGACGAAACGGGCGCCTGATATCTTTGCCTTCAGATTGAACTTCGGCGAGAACAGTCCCGTGAAGTCGTGGCGTAGATGAACCTTGTTGCGATACATGTCGATGAGGATCCCGAACTCACGCCACTCCGGTCGTGCATTTCCCGCTCGCGCGAGGGGAATGAACGCCGGATCGGCGAGTACCTGATCCTTCGCGTAAAGCGGTTCGTAGATCGCAACGCTCTTGTTCATACCTGGCCCACGCGCTCCACACAATAGCGTTTCAGGTCGCCGCGCCACTTCAGATAGGTGAATGACGCATTGGGGACGGTGAAGCTGGGGTAGCGCGTTTCGATAGGAATGTCCAGCAGGTGCTGCAGCACCACGCTAATGGGTCCGCCGTGTGCAACTGCTGCAGCCAATCCCGGTTCGGATGCGTGGGGCAGTACTTCTTGATCGACCCACTCGCGCACGCGATCGGCCATATCCAGATGCGACTCGCCGCCTTCATAGCGATTGGTGATGTCGTAGTTGAACGTCGGATGCGCGGCGTTAAAATCAGCTTCACGCCACGTGGCATAGATGCCGGGATTGGTCTCGGCAAGCCGGGAGTCGAGCTTCATCACCGCTGAATCACCAAAGACGATCTGCGCTGTCTCATGGGCACGCCGCCACGGGCTGCAAAAGATAGGGGACGGTTGATAAGCAAACCGCTCCAGTGTCTTCGCAAGCTGTGCGGACTGCGTTTTACCGAGGTCCGTGAGCGGATCCTGGTTGGTCGAAATGAGCAGTCCTTGCGCATTTGCGGTCGACTGGCCGTGCCTGATCAGTAGAAGGTCCATAGTTCGGATTGAGTCGACTAGATTGGATTGTCGCTGGTTAAAAGTGTCATTAGCATTTGCGCAGGTGCTGCAAGCCCAAACCGCTGGTGCACATCGTCGAACGCATTGCGTTTCAGCGCCTGTCGCAACTGGCTATCCTGATACATCTGTTCCATCGCTTCAGCCCACTCGTCAGGTGTATTGTTCACGAGATAGCCCGTCACGCCGTGCGTCACGGCATCTTCGTAGACGGGACTTTTCGAATAGATGCCTGGAATGCCGAGGCTGCCATAGTCGATGTATTTGATACATGACTTGCAACTGTTGAAGAACAGCGCTTCAGGATCTTCCCGGCCGCCAAGCGGAACAACCGAGAACAGATAACCCGCATCGCGGATGGCGGACTTATAAGCCGCGTTATCGAGAAAGCCCTTGGCCGCCAAGCGTGGAATCCGGGACATCTCTGGAAATCCATCGCCCCAAAATTCCAGCGACACTTCCGTATGCCGGTTCATGAAGTCCACAAGGACCTTGAAAAAGTCTTTCCTGAAGTGGACAAGCTTGATGCCGTCAGTGTTCGAAAACATGATCTTTGGCGGTTGGGCTTCTCGCCAATCGCCCGGATCCGACGGAATAGCGCTGTGATCAAACCCATTGGAAATGATGGACACAGACGAACGAATACGCTGCAATTTACCGCGCAGCGCGTCGTTGGACACTGTTGCTACGGAAGCATGTCGCAAAAGCCAGGTGATGTTCGCCAGCAGATCGTCGTTCAGATCCGTGACGCTGTACATCGGCAAATCAATGATCCAGTCATCCATATCGTAGATCGTTCGCAGGCCTAGATCGTTGGCCATGCGCATTAAATCTACCGCCCGGTTGGAGGTATGCTTGTTGAACAGTACGGCGTCAAAACGTCTGAGCTGTCCGATGGTAATGTCGCCCTCGACAATTTCCTCCCATTCGATCATGCCAAGATTGGCCATATAACCGAGCAGGGGACCAAAGCGAGCTGCAATCGACCTCGACATCAGTTTGTCGTGTGATAGCGAAACTCGCTGCACCACCAGTAATCGTGGGATTCTTGGCATGTCAAATACTTTCTCTTGCTAGCATCTCGGCGAGTTGTGGTCCAATGGTTGAAGCTGAATGCCGGTCCAGCACACGCTCGTACGTTTGCAAGATTTTCGATTCACGATCCGCATCGGTCATTGCGTCTTGGATCGCGTTTGCTAATCCTTGTACGGAATCGGTGGGCGCATACCAGACACCGTCTGCGAAATGCTCCCTCTGCCAAGGGCCGTCTCCAATGACGAGCGGTTTGCGCATGATCGCGCCTTCCAGGCTCGACCGTCCTGGCGGATCGATGCTAGCCTCAACCAGCACTGCGCAGTTGGAAATGATTGAACGCAGGAGCGCACTGCATGGCTGCACGAAGGGCAGGAAGGTGATGCCAGCGTGTGCTTCCTTGACGCATTGGCGGTAATACTCGTCGTCTCTCGCGCCGCCGACGAACACGCCTTCGAGCTTAAGCTCGTTCAATGCCCGGATCAATTGCAACTGGTTCTTGATCGGCTCAATCAGGCCGAGACATAGCGCGAAGTTAGTCGCATTGCAAATAGTCGACAACAGATCGTTGTCGGCCGGAGCGAGAAAGCGATTGGAAACGCATGTCGGAACCACCAGAAGCTTGTCGTCCGGTACGGGGACGTATTGCGTAAAGTTGACGAGCTCTGCTTGTGATTTGAACAACAGCTTGTGCGCATCACGCGTGATTTCGACAATTCTCGCAACTTCGTTAGAGGTCGGCGCGTCGGTCCACCAGACATTCGGCCAAAGAAAGACACGCTTGTTCTTAAGTTTGGCTTCCCGAAGAATGGCCTCTCCATCGGCGTGTACCGAGAAATGGATGATGCCGTCGTAAAAACTGAGTGGCCGGCTGCCGATTCCGTAAATGTCCGTATGAACACCGGAGGCTTTCATGATTTCGGCGACCTGTACGAGCTCGGACTCGCCTCCGCCGCTCACAGTGAATGCTGTGCTGTACGTGGTGAGCAGGAATTTCAAACCCGTCATGTCGTTCTCCTGGCCGCAAGCTGTGTGAACAGATTGCACCACACTTCATCGCTGGTCTTTAGAAGGATATCCTTGGCGCGATTCAAGTAGCTTTCGCGCGACTGCGTGGCCTTGTCCCCAGTGACATCGACCAGTTGCGCGAGCAGCGCTGCCCATGAGTCGGCCGGCGCGTCATCCGGCAATATGCTTTCGGCGAGACACAACTCTTCGGCCGCTGTGCCTGCGCGCACGAGTACGGGCTTCCCGTAATGCATCGCTTCCAGTACGGGCACGCAAAATCCCTCGTGACGACTGGTCACCAACAGAACGGCTGACCGTTCGAAGCAATCGAGCAGATCGCAGTCATCCAGCGTGCCTTTGAAATCGACGTGGTCGAGTACGCCGAGTCCGCGAGCATAGTTAATCAGATATTTCGAGTAGTCATAGTTCGGCATGCTGCCTACAACCGACAACGTTGAAGGCACACCGAGGTTGCGTAGTCTGTGCAGAATCTCGATACCGTCTTCGATCCGCTTGTGTGGAACGACGCGGCCCACCATCAGCAGTTCGGCGTTTGCGGACGGTGCGCTGTGCGAGTCCGGATTGCGGCTGAAGGCGGGCATGTCGGCGAAGACGGGCGGGACAACTTCAATCGATGCATGTCCAGCTACGCCTTCAAGCGCTTGCGCGGAAAAATGCGAGTTCGCAACGAGTAAATCGAAGGCCGCGAGGGCGGGTAACTGGGCGAGCGCGTCCTGGCACAATTGAGCAGTGCGTGGTTCGAAAGCGCGCAGCAGTTCTGGATCTGTTACGCCATGAAAATAGCCAATCTTCCTGCACTTCAACTTTGTTATCTGATCCAGGCGCGGATCAAAAATCGAATAGCTCAGGAAGAGAACATCATCGGGCTGAACCGCGGAAGATAGCTCGCTGAGAGGATGCACTCTCTCATTCGCGGCATCGTGGTTCTGTGCGTACAGTTCTGCTGCGAAGCCAAGCCGCCTCGCCGCTCGAGCCACGCCGAGGCAATGGTTTCCAACAGCGTCACCGCTGAAGATGTCTGGCGCGCAGATCAGCACTCTCATGGAGACACCACTCCCGCTTTGATTTCCGCCAGTCTGTCGGCGTACGCACGAGCGACGGCCTCAATGGAATAGTCGCGGAGAATACGCGCCTGGCCGGCCTTGGCCACGCGTTTCCGGCGGTCTTTGTCTTCGAAGGCCGTACGGATCTGTTCCGCCGCGGTCGACACGTCGGGATCGCACCAGTATTGACCTTCGTGAAACAGATAGTCGCCTGCGCGCAAGGGGACGAGATCTCCGTCCACAAGAAAGGAGGTCTGCTCGTCGCAGAAATCCACATTCCCCGAGAAGTTCGTTACTACGACAGGCTGTCCCAGCAGCATGGCTTCAGCAATCACGCGCCCAAACCCTTCGCTACGATGGAGCGAGATATAAGCGTCGCATGCGGCCATGAAATCGACCGTATCCTGACGGCTCAGCCGCTCTGAGACGATACGGATTCGAGCATCCTGTGCAGCGAGTTCGCACACGGCGCGCCATGTCGGATCGCTGTCTCGCACATTCATCGCTTTGACGATCAGGCTGACGCCGGACGTCTGGGCGCCAAATGCTTTCTGAAACGCATGGATACCGGCGATTGGATTCTTTCGCGTCAGCCACGAGTTGCCGTCGAACATCAGGTAGAACAGGAACTCGTTGGACGGTAAGCCAAACCGGCTACGGTCGGGATTCACCGGCGCAGGCATGCTCACTGCCATCGGAACGTGATGGACCGCCGTGTCCGCTTGTCTCGCGAACGCCGATTGTACGAAACGGCTTTGCGCCCAAATTTCGTCGACGAGCCGATGAAGCTTGCCGAACGCACTCGGCCACTGCGGCAATTCCCACGGCCATGCGCCGATCTTGTACGTGTCAGCCTCAATGAGGTTGCGTCCGCCCTCGAGCGAAAGTCGCAGCATTTCGGGCGGCGGCAGGCAAAAGACGCTCAGCCCATATTTGAGGTTGACGCTTAGCAGATGGTCGACAGACGTATCGAGTTTCGCTGGACCTGCCATCGGCGCATTGATCAGCGCGCATGGGATCGCGGAGAGCCCAAGGGCCTTCGACGCCATTCTTGCGTCTTCGCCGAGCCCGAGCACGCCCTGCGGAAATCCGACGATGTTGACCCCGAACGGGCGGGCGCGCCATGCGCGCTCAATCGACATAACGTATTGATTGCCGCCGCCATCAGAATTTTCGCCAGCCGTGGCAAGGGAGATCGAACACAGCGTTGGATATTCTTTTCTGCCGTGGTTTTGCCACCAGCTCACCAGCGCGGTTGCGCCGGCCCGTGTGCTTGTGTCAAATGCCGCTGTCAGGTCAGCGCGGTCCCGTCGGATCGATTCAAGGAATTTGGGGACGGTGGCCGCACCTGTTCCGGGGGCCGGCTCTGATGCAAGCAAAGTCGGCAAGAGGGCATTTGTCGACCATTGGATAACCGGGTACGCGAACTGTCCCTCGCTATCCCACCAGGTCAGTGCGGCAAGGCGTCCAGTCAATGTTTTCAGATCGAACGCTTGCCGCAAATCAGCCCGGTCGTGACAGATCAGATTCAGGAAGCGCGGAAGAGGGATTCCCGTGGCGTTATTGGCGTCCTCCGGCTCAAAGAGACGCTCAGGCACGCCTGAAAGTATCCATCTGATGCTCGGGTATTGATCCTTTCTGTGCTCGCGCCACCAGCCCAGAAATGCGATTCGACCGGCGAACGTGTCGAGATCGTAAGCTTGCCGCAAATCGGCGCGTTCGTTTCTGATGAGGTGCAGCAGACGCGGGCACGGCACTTCGTCGACACGACTGCTTTCGTGTGTTTCGAGAAGCGCGTGAAAGATCTCTGCCGGGGACCAGGCGATCCTCGGGTATTCGACTTGACCGCGCTCTTGCCACCAGCTCACGCACCCCAGTCGACCGGCAACGGTAGTCAGGTCGAAAACCTGTTTCAAATCGGCTCGATCTTCGACGATCACCGCAAGAAACGCAGGTAAGTCGAAACCACTGGGCCCGTCGATATCGGCCGGTTCGAGCAACGTCGCGGTCAGATTCTTTCCGTCCAGAATGCTCGGCGCCGTGCTCTTCAGCCAATATGCAATGCTTCGGGGATATTCCGAGATCAGCGTTGCGTTGTCGAGTTGCTCGACATACGCAAGATCTTGCGATCTGGGTTTCCAATCGAAGTCTGGATAATCCGTACGCGCGACTGATTCCCACCACAGATACAGTGCGATCCGGTCGGTAAGCGTCTTGCAGGAAAACTCAGCAAGGTCCGCGCGAAACTTGAGCAGGAAGTAAACGGCGCTGGGCAACGCGAATCGCTCACTCTCGGACGGGTGTCGTGCTTGATCCAGCCACTCGGTTGTTTTTGTCATTTCTTTACTGAATCAGATCGGCGACTCGGGAGGGCCACGCAAAGGAGAAGTCCTCGTGTTCCAACGTCAGGTTCGGCGAGTAGCATGGGTCATTCAACAAGAAATCACCCCAGCGCTTCTGCACGTACGCGACTTCCCGATTGAATCGGGCGATCTTCTCCGGATTGTCTTCGTATCCGCGAGTCGCAGACTCGTGGTGATACAGCTCGGCATAAGGGGTCCACACATTGCGATACCCCTCTTTGCGAACGCGCAAGCAGAAGTCGACGTCGTTGAACGCGACCTGTAGTTGTTCGTCGAGCCCACCCACCTGCTTGAAAATCGATTGCCGTACCAGGAGACAGGCAGCGGTCACGGCGCACATCGAACTGCGCAGCAGCGTTCTCGAAAAGTAACCCGGCTGAGGCTTGGCGCTATGTTTGTGAGAGTGACCGGCAACGCCGCCGACACCGATAATGACGCCGGCATGCTGCAGCGTGTCGTTCGGATAGAGGAGTTTCGCGCCGACACAGCCCACGCCCGGTTGCAGCGCGACCGATACCATTTCACTCAGCCATTCCGGCGTGATGACTTCGATATCGTTGTTCATCAGGCAGACGAAATCGGCTGTGCTTGCAAGCCCGACGCGATTGTTCAGTGCCGAGTAGTTGAACGGGGCATCGTCCCGCTTCACTGTCACGACGCCATCCGCCTGCAAGCGGGCAAAGAGTTCGTGCGTTGCCGGCTCGACTGAGCCGTTGTCGATGATCGTGATGCGAAAGTTCTGGTAGGTGGTCTTTTCGCGAATCGAGGCCACACATTGTTCAACCAGACGTGCCGCGTCGCGTGTCGGAATGATGATTTCGACAGACGGTTGTGCGTCCGGGAGGTCGTAGCACACTTTGTTGTAACCACTTGCCCCAGGGGCCGGCTCGACATGGCCTTTTACGCCCGCTCGCTGCAAGTGCTCGTCTATGGCACGCATTGCCGCGATATGTGCGTACGGCTTGGCTTCATGCGTGGCTGCCGTGCTTTGCGGGTGAACGCGCCAGTGATAGAGCACGCGCGGAATGTGATGAATCGCACCTTCGCCGCAGTAGTCGAGGAATCGCAGCGCCAGATCGTAATCCTGCGAGCCGTTGAACTCGTCGCGGAATCCGCCGATTTCCCGCATGACCGAAGCACGGTACACGCCGAAGTGCGTGATCATGTTCTGGCTAAGGAACAGGTCGTAGTTGAACGCCGGCTTGAAATACGGTTCGGAACGTACGCCGTCCACTGAAATCTTGTCTTCGTCCGAGTAGATCAACGCGGCTTCGGGGTGATCGTGAAGTGCCTCGGCGACACAATACAGCGCGAGCGGATGGAGTTCGTCGTCGTGGTCCAGAAGGCCGACGAAATCGCCCGTAACCAGTTCGAGCGCGCTATTGCTCGCAATACTGATGCGGCCGTTCGTGGTGCGGTAGGTCACCTTGATGCGAGGATCTTTGCGAGCGTACTCCGCCAGCGTTTTGCGAACGCTCGGGTCGGACGAGTTGTCGTCCGCGATGCACAATTCCCAATGGTCGTACACCTGGTTGATGACCGAATCGATTGCCTTGCGAAGCCAGCGCTCCGGCGTGTTGTAGGTCGGCATCAGCACGCTGAATAGCGGCTTGTCTTGCCAGCCTGACGCACGCTTGCGCAGCGCGGTATAGGCGGAACGCTGTGGCTCGTGCGACTTGATCCATTTCGGATAGTCGCGACGGCCGTCGGCCACAGGCGCCGGTGTGTTGGTTCCAACGTTGGATTGCGCAGCCAGCATGCGGCGTGGCCGATGAAGAACGAACGGCACCTCACGCGCCAGAAGTTCAATGTTGAAATTGCTGATGGAGAAGAGCCCGGGCTGGGCGATCGGATCCAGACGTAACGCGTTCGTGGTGAAGGGCAGCAGCAGATCTTGCTTGACCGTGCCGTCCGAACCGACTGTCATGTAGATAGCCGTTGCTTCGGACATGCCGTGACCTGCGTCGTAATAAAGGACGCAAGGCGATGCCGGCAGCTTGTCAGTCTGTAACTGGAAGGAGACCCGGACATGTCTGCCCACCATCTTCTTCCAGCCTTTGATCCAGAACTGCGGATCGTTATTGATCGCTAGCCACGGAAAAGCCGTACTCGACGTTTTTTCAACGTTCTTTAAAGGACGCAACTGAAATTTCATATTCTCACACCAGGGAGCGGTAAGTCGTTTCTAATTGAGTGAGCACCGTTTGCCAGTTCAGGTGTCGACGGTGAGCCTCAGCCGTGTGCGTTGTGCGCGAACCTCGCGGTTTTGCTGCCCGGCGTATCGCGTCGACCATGCTGTCGACGTTTGACGGATCCAGATATTCCACTTCGTCACCGAAGTATTCGCGTGTCGATCCCACCTCGGTCACCGCGGCGGGGCATCCTGCAGCGTGCGCCTCAAGCGCAGCGAGCCCGGGTGTTTCCAGCGTGCTCGGCAAGACGAACACTTCGCATGCCGCGTAGGCGGAGCGAAGCACCGGCGAATCATGGGCCAATGTGCCGGCGTAAATGACCTGGTCGCCACCTTCCGCAAAGCACGCCTTCGAATATTCCGGATCGCGCTGATGGCCGATCAGAACGAGCTTGAGTTCGGGGAACGATTTCATCGCTTTGACCAACGCCAACTGGTTTTTGCGTGGTTCGATGTTGCCCACGTTCAGCACGAAGCGATCATGCATCTTGAACTCGCTGCGAAACAGCTCGGCCGCGATCGGCTCATAAAAGCTATCCTCGACGCCGTTCAGAACCGTGACGAATTTTCCCCGCGGAAGGTCAAAGATCCGCGAAAGCGTGTCGCACTCGATGTCGGAGTTTGCAACGACGCGGTCCGCCAACGAAAACTGGTGATGAATCTCGCCGATCGGATAGAGATGCTTGGTCTCTTCCGTCACCCACAGACTGGACGAGACCACCAACGGCAAACCAAGCTGCTTAACAAAATTACAGAAATGGACCGACCCACCGACGCACGAGAAGAAGTGGACTACATCATGTTCCAGAAACCGTGGGTTCCATGGATCGAACAGCGTCACGTCCACACCATGCGCGGGTAGATGCTTGCGATACGCAAGCAGCTGTATTTCTCCGCCTCCGGGGGTGTGGAAGGCCATAGGGTAAGTGGCGAACAGCACTTTCATGAATGGGACTCTATCTGCTCAAACTTTTATTCAGATCGACAATTCCTGCCAGCGTACAGGTGCGCATGATGCGCTCGCGATCATGCGGCGCGAAACGGTGATCCGTAAGATGCGTGAGGGCGATCCGGCTGGCACGTCGCGGGACGTACGCGCTGCGGCGCGATGCAAAGCGCCGTGGTAACAGAGGTAACTAAATGTTGGCTCATACGGGCACGGGCCGTTGCGTCTCCATGTCGCTCCAGGGCGAGCTTATATGTGCTGTCGTCAAGCACGTCGGATCGAAACGGCAAATTCCACATGCGCGAATATGTTTGAGATGTTAAGAAGTGTTCGAACAGGCGCCGCGATGGCCTGGCCGTTTTATCATCACGACCCGGGGCCTTTGCCGTACTTTCAGCCTGCTAGCTACTCACGCATTTTAGCGCCTAACGCTTACGAGAACCGGGTTGAAGCGGAAGCTGCCCGCATACAATACGCTTCCTGAACAGACTTCCATAGAAGCATCGCCGATGCCAGATTGTATCGTGTCTCATCAGCCCGTCCCGCCGTTTGTAGACGGGGCAATCCATGCCGGAGCGTGGCCACGTTCCCAGGTGGATGCCGCCCGATGACTCAACGCGTGCTGATTACCGGCGCCAACGGTTTCGTCGGCCAGGCGGTATCCCGAGCCTTGCTGCAGCGCGGCGACAGCGTCATCGGACTGGTGCGCCGCGCGCAAACCACCGTCGAAGGCGTCCACGAATGGCGCTTCGACGCGAACGACTTCGAAGGCATTCATGAGCGCTGGCCAGTGGCGACGCGCTGCGACGCGGTGATCCATCTCGCTGCCCGCGTCCACATGATGCGCGAAACGACGACGGCTGATCCACTTGCGGCCTATCGCGCCACTAACGTCACGGGCGCTTTGCGCGTCGCTGCGGCTGCCCATCGCGCAGGCGCGCGCCGTTTTGTTTTTGTCAGCAGCATCAAAGCGGTAGGCGAAAGCAGCGCCGGCCGGCCTCTGACCGAAGCAGACGAACCCGCGCCCACCGACCCGTACGGCATCTCCAAGCTCGAAGCCGAGCGCGCGCTGACCCAATACGGCCATGAATCGGGCCTCGAGATTGTGATCGTGCGCCCACCGCTGGTTTATGGTCCCGGCGTGCGCGCCAACTTCCTGCAACTGATGAGTGCGATTGCAAAGGGCGTGCCGCTGCCGCTCGGCTCAATCGCAGCCCGTCGCAGCCTGGTGTTCGTCGACAACCTGGTCGACGCGCTCGTGCACTGCACAACCGACCCACGCGCTGCCGGTGAGACTTTCCACGTCACGGATGGTCGCGATCTAAGCGTCTCAGAGCTTGCCAGGGCGCTCGCCACGCAACTGCACGTGCCGGCGCGCCTCATACCGGTTCCCGTTGGTTTGCTGAGTCTTGCTGGACGCCTGACCGGCCGTTCGGCCCAGGTCGACCGCTTGATCGGCGAACTGCGTCTCGACAGTTCTCATATCCGCGAGCGCCTCGGCTGGTACCCGCCTCATACCGTCGAACACGGCCTGCTGGAGACAGCCGCCTGGTATCGCTCCACGCACTGACCCAACCTCAATGCCGAACGCTTCGCTCCTTTCCTTTCCTGTAGTGCACCTGCTCCTGTGGGGCGTACTGGCGCTGTGTGCGTGCGCGGGCATCCTGTGGGTTCTGCTCCGGACCGGCCTCGCCTGGCGCCTCGCCACCGACATTCCCAACGACCGTTCTCTGCACACGCGTCCGACGCCGCGCGTAGGCGGCTGGGGCATCGTGCCGGCGGCCGTGGTCCTGATCTGGCTCGCGGCGCCCGCCCTATGGTTGCCCGCACTGCTGGCGGCGCTGCTGGCCGCGTTGTCGCAAATCGACGATCGCCGCGGTTTGCCCGCCCGCGTCCGGTTCGGCGGCCACGCGGCGGCCGTGGTTGCGCTGATCGCCGTCTACCCGGCCGACGCGCCCTGGTGGGCCTTGGCAGCCCTGGCGTTCTTACTCATCTGGCTGGTCAATTTGTACAATTTCATGGACGGATCGGACGGTCTTGCCGGTGGTATGGCCCTGTTCGGCTTTGGCGGCTACGCCATCGCGGCGTCCATGTCGACCCACCCGGACTCGGCTCTCGCGCTGGCCTGCCTGGTCGTGGCCGGGGCGGCCGCGGGTTTTCTTTTGTTCAATTTTCACCCCGCACGGGTCTTTCTCGGCGACGCGGGTTCGATCCCCTTGGGTTTTCTGGCTGGCGCGCTAGGCTACTGGGGCTGGCGCGAAGGCGTCTGGCCGATCTGGTTCCCGGCGGTGAGCTTTTCCCCGTTCATTGGCGACGCGTCGGTTACGCTGCTCAAACGGCTGCTCCGTGGCGAAAAATTTTGGCAAGCGCACCGCGAACACTACTATCAAAGACTGGTGCAGGGCGGTTTCGGGCACGCTTCAACAGCCCGAGTTTGGTATTTCTTCATGGTCGCGGGCATAATGCTTGCTTTGTGGGCACTGAGTATTGCTGTGGTTTATCAATGGCTTGTCGTCGTCGCATGGGCTGCTGTGCTGGTGGTCGCGGGGCTTTGCATTGATCGCTACTGGCAGCGCCATGTGTCCCGTTCCGGGCAATCCTGAGGTTCTGCGCAATGAAAAGATTCAAAGCCCGATGGCTTTCGTTCAGTGCGTTTGCGTTCGACTTGTGTGCGGTGGCTCTCGCCTGGATGCTGGCCTACGTCATCCGTTTCAATGGACCCGTGCCCGCCCCGTTCTGGGCGAGCGGACTGCATGCATTAGTCTGGGTGCTGTTGATCTACGCCGTGATGTTCCGCAGTTACGGGCTGTACCGAGGCATGTGGGTCTTCGCGAGCTTGCCCGACCTTGTGAGAATCGCCAAGGCGATCGGGGTCGGCGCGGTGGTGGTCGTCATCGGCTCGGCGCTGTTGCAGCCGGCTCCGGTTGTGCCACGCTCGGTTCTGATCGTTTCGCCCATGCTGCTTTTCCTCGCCATGGGCGGCTCACGCGCGTTATATCGCGCGGCGAAGGAGTTTTATCGCTACGGCGGCCTCGTGGGGCAGGGCAAGCCTGTGCTGGTGCTCGGCGCCGGTAACGCCGGCGCGAATCTGGTGCGGGAACTGAAGCGCTCCGGCGAATGGCGCCTCGCTGGCCTGCTCGACGACGACCCGGTCAAACAGGGCCGCGAAATCTACGGCTACCGCGTGCTGGGCGCTATCAGCGATCTGCAGAAGATCACGGCTGAAATGAAGGTCGAGCACGTGATCATTGCGGTGCCTTCGGCTTCGGTAGAAGCGCATCGGCGCATTGCCACGCTGTGCGTGCGCGCGGGCGTACGCGCAATGACACTGCCGGCGCTCACGCCGCTTACGCAAGGCCAGGCCTTTTTGTCGCGCGTGCGGCAGATCGATCTCGAAGACTTGCTGGGCCGCGACCCGGTCATGATCGATACGCAGCACGTCGAAGCACTGCTTAAAAACCGTGTCGTAATGGTCACTGGCGCGGGTGGCTCGATCGGCTCCGAACTGTGCCGGCAAATCTTGCGCTACGGGCCGGTCCAACTGCTGGCGTTCGACGTCTCCGAGTTCTCGATCTATCGCCTCAACGAAGAGCTGCGCGATAAATATCCCGAAGTATCGGTGGTGCCGATCATCGGCGACGCGAAGGATTCGTTGCTTCTCGATCAGGTAATGGGGCGTTACTGTCCGCATATCGTGTTTCACGCCGCGGCCTATAAGCACGTGCCGTTGATGGAAGAGGTGAACACCTGGCAGGCGGTGCGCAACAACGTGCTCGGCACGTATCGCGTGGGGCGCGCGGCGATTCGCCACGACGTCGCGCATTTCGTTCTGATTTCCACGGACAAGGCCGTCAATCCGACCAACGTCATGGGCGCGAGCAAGCGTCTTGCGGAAATGGCGTGTTCAGCGTTGCAGCAGGGCGCGAAACGCACGCAGTTCGAAACCGTTCGGTTCGGCAATGTGCTTGGCAGTGCGGGCAGCGTGATCCCGAAATTTCAGGAGCAGATTGCGCGCGGCGGCCCGGTAACGGTCACGCACCCGGAAATCACCCGCTTTTTCATGACGATTCCGGAGGCGTCGCAACTGGTGTTGCAGGCGTCCAGCATGGGACATGGCGGGGAAATCTTCATTCTCGACATGGGCAAGCCGGTGCGGATTGCCGACCTCGCACATGATCTGATCCGTCTTTACGGCTTTACCGAAGAGCAGATTCGTGTGGTGTTCACCGGCCTGCGCCCTGGCGAAAAGCTGTACGAGGAATTGCTGGCGGACGACGAAACCACCACCCGTACGCCGCATCCCAAGTTGCGCATCGCGCGGGCGCGTGAGGTGCCGGACAGCTTCATCGACAATCTGCTGCCCTGGCTGATGCAGCATCGCGTCCCGACGGACGACGAAGTGCGTCGCGATCTGCGCCGCTGGGTGCCGGAGTATCAACCGGCTACCGCGCCGGCGTTGCGCAGTGTCGGCAACGTCACCTCGGCCACGCGGGCTTCCTAAAAGTGTCCGGTTTCTGTCATGCATAAGAAAGGCGCCTCAGGCGCCTTTCTTATTACCGCTTCCCCTTCCTCACCACCATCCACCGCGGCGACTTGAACCGCACGATGCTCATATAGAGCCACACATAAGTCGCGGCAAACACCACCACAAAACAGAACAGATGCAGCGTATGCCGCCAGAACAACGTCGCCGGCACGACCGCAATCAGACATAGCAACCACAGATACGGCGAGGTGAGCGAGTTCCGCCGCGTCAGTTCCCGCGCCGTCCTCGTACCCACCGCCCACCGCATCAAGCGCTTATAAACCAGCATATGCAGATGCACGCCGTCGGGAATTCCCGGCGACATCCCGCGAATAAACTTCTTCCGGTAGATCGAGAAGCACGTCTCGAAGATCGGATACATGAAAAGCAGCACTGGATACCACGCCGACACGTCGCGATTGCGCATCACCAGCATGATCGACAACTCGGCCAGCATGAAGCCGATGAAATACGCGCCACCGTCGCCGAGGAAAATCAGCCCCGCCGGAAAATTCCAGATGAAGAAGCCGAGCACTGCGCCCATCATCATGAACGACGCCGACAGCACGATCGGATCCGACACCTGGAACGCGACGTAAGCAAGCGATGCGAACATCATGAACGCGACCATCGACGCGAGGCCATTGAAGCCGTCGATGATATTGATCGCGTTGGCAAGCGCCGCGACGGCCAGCACGGTGACCGCGCAGGAGATCGCCGCATACGAGAGCAGAAAGTCGAGCGGCGGCACGCTGATGCGCGTCACGGCGATATTCAGCACGAAATAGGCGAGGGCGGCGGCCGCCATCGTGCAGACGAGCCGCGCGAGCGGTGAGACGCGCTTGGTCAGATCCTCGACCAGGCCCGAACCGAACGCCGGCATGCCGCACGCGATCAGCCCCAGGATGCCGCCCGATACGGCGGGGTATGCATGATGCAACTGCACCGCGGACACGATCAGACCGACCAGAATCCCGGCTCCGCCGATGCGTGGCACCGGGCGCACGTGGAATTTCTGCACGCCCGCCAGATCGGTATCGGTCGAGAATTTTTCATGCAAATGCGCATAGCGCACGATCAACAGCGTGATCAGCAGTGAAACGAGAAAACCGAGCGCAAAACTAAGCATGAAAGTGGGCCTGAGCGAAGACGCCGAATTATACAAATGAAACGCATGGCGTCCTGAAAAGCAGCGCCCGCGCCGAACACGCGGGAAATCCCAGATAGTGAAGCTTCAATCGCCCGCAAAGTCTTGCCTGTCATGGATTCCACCTATTTAACGAGGTCTCCGGAAGGCCGTTAACCTGGATGCGGCGAGGTGTAAGTTGCCGGCGAAAAAGACGGTCGCCGGCGTATCGCGGGGTTCGCCGCCGATCAATGAGACGTTCCGGAGACCCAATGCTCAACAACATCACCATTCGTGGCGGCCTGACGCTAGTGATCAGCGTATTCGTCGTTTTCCTGCTGACCGTGATCGGCGTGGGGTATGGCGCACTCAAGCTCGCGAATAGCAGTCTCGACGAAACGCAACATAGCGCCGCGGCGCTGTCGCATTTGAAGGCGAGTTCCGAGAAGCTGCTGCAAGTGCAGCTCGCGCTCGGCTCCTATCAGACGCTCTTCAGCGTCGGCAAGCAAACCGACGATCTATTGCCGGCCGCGCATAAGGTGCTGGTCGAGTCGAACAAAGACTTTGCCAACTATATGACCGGCCCGTTCGCCAGCGAGGATGAGAAGAAGCTCGCGCAGAACGTCGAGCAGGCGCGCAGCGCGCTCGTCGATAAGGCAATCGAGCCGGAGTTCAAGGCGCTGACCGACTTCGACTTCAACACCTTCCGCAATATCCAGGGCGAAACGGCGAACGCTTTCTATGCGACTTATTCGAAGTCCATCGACGCGCTGCAGCGCTTGCAGACGGACAGCCAGCGCCAGCAGGGCGAGACGGCGGCGCAGCGTTTCCAGATCGCGACGATGCTGTTCGCGGCAATCGGCGCGATTTCCATTGTGATCGGCGTGATGGCGCGGGTCGGCTTGTCGGCGGCGGTGATCAAGCCGGTCAACGTGACCATCCGGCACTTCGAACGCATTGCGTCGGGTGATCTGACGATCGCCATCAAAAGCAAATCGCGCAACGAAATGGGCCAATTACTCGGCGCATTGACGAAGATGCGCGACGGCCTCGTCGAGACGGTGGCCAAGGTGCGGGGCAGCACGACGGCAATTACGCAAGGTGCCAATGAGATTGCGTCGGGCAATGCCGATCTCTCGTCGCGGACCGAGCAGCAGGCAGCGGCACTTCAGCAGACTGCGGCGAGCATGGAACAGCTCTCCGCGACGGTGAAGCAGAACGCCGACAATGCGAAGCAGGCGAACCGGTTGGCGCAGGGTGCGCTGGATACGGTGACGCGTGGCGGCACCGAGGTGTCACGGGTCACCGAAACGATGGATGGGATCACCGAGTCGTCGCGCAAGGTGGCCGAGATCATCGGCATGATCGAAGGGATTGCGTTTCAGACCAATATCCTGGCGTTGAACGCGGCGGTGGAAGCGGCCCGCGCGGGTGAGCAGGGCCGCGGCTTTGCGGTCGTCGCATCCGAAGTGCGCAGCCTCGCCCAGCGTTCGGGTGCGGCAGCAAAGGAAATCAAAGAGCTGATCGGCGAATCGGCGGCCAAGGTGGAGCAGGGCGCTTCTCTGGTGTCTGGCGCGCAAAAGACCATTCATGAGGCCATGGACGCCGTCCAGCGCGTCACCGGTGTCATGAACGAGATCGAGGCTTCGGCGCTTGAACAGAGCGATGGTATCGAACAGGTCAACAAGGCGATTACGCAGATCGACGAGGTGACGCAGCACAATGCGGCGCTCGTGGAAGAGGCTGCAGCAGCGGCAAAATCCCTCGAGGAGCAGGTCGTTATCCTGAAGGATGCCGTTGCCGTGTTCCGTCTTGATGAGCCGGTCTAAGCGCCGAGATACATTCGACTGTGGACACAAGGAACCCGGCGATGGATCCGTGTGACACGGCGCCGGGCGCGTTTCAATAGCACGTCGGGGCGGAATCAGTAGCGCAACCGAATACTTTCGCTTCAGCCTGGCGGGCTACTTTACAATCCTGTCTTTCCATAACCGCTTTCGCTTGCTGCTGATTTCGCGAGGCCATTCGAAAAGTCGCGTAGCCAGAACGACGCCGAAAAACAGCACCGCATTCGAATAACATGAAAACAGGTGCTCCGTGCTCAAGGGGTGGGTGGTTTTTGTCGTCTCGGCGATTTGCGTGGCGCTGTTTATCATCGTATTCGGGCAGACTTTCTCGTCCGTCCAGCTTCATGAAAGCGGGGATTTTGCGGCGAATTCCCTGCTGGTACTTCAGGCGAAGCACTTCAGCCTGTTAGTCGGCAATTATTCTCGAGTCGGATTCAACCATCCAGGCCCTGCGTTCCTTTACGTGCTCGCGGCAGGCGAGATCGCATTTTTTGATCTGACGCGGTGGGTGACTTCGCCGTTCTCCGGGCAGATCTATGCGGTGGCGCTGCTTTCCGGATTCTGGATCGCGTCGATCGGCGTGCTTCTGCGCAGAATGCAAGGGTCGATGCCGGCTGCCGTGACCACTACGGCTTTATTTGTCGGCGTCACTGCGTACATCAACTATCAGGCGTTCGCGGGCACCTGGTTTCCTCATCTTTACTACTTTGCCTTTGCCGCTTTTACGGTGTCCCTTGCTGCGTTGATCATGGGACGCCGGGACGGACTCCTGTTGCTTGCGGTTAGCCTGGGTTTTCTTTTGAATGGTCACGCGTCCTTCTTCGGCATAGCCGCAATCATGCTTGCGTGTGCGGTCGCCGCGAATACGTGGCTCTATGCACGGTCCCCTATCGCGCGAAGCAATTGGGTAGTAGGGCGTGACTACCTCGTGGGAAATTTTCGTGCGATTGTGAGTGCAGTGGTGATTGGGGCACTGTTTCTTGTCCCGCTCGTGATCCAGACCATTCTCCATTTTCCTGGACCGATCGCCGAATATGCCGCTTTTGGCCATGCGCATCGCGCGAACCATTTCGGAGACGCAATACGTTTCGTCGGTCTGTTCTGGAGTAACGGGCTCTTTGGGATTCTGTTCGGCGCCGCCGCCTGTGCCGTCCTCGCGACAAACCGTTCCGAGCGGGAGAGTGAAGACCGTATTGGGTCGGAGAGGGCAATCGCACTGTCATTGGCGAGCGCGACGGTTGGTTTCCTCTTTTATTCCGTTTTCGGCGTCGACAATTTCTCGCTTACATACGTGGGGATTTTCTACTACGCAGTGCCTGCGCTTGCACTGACATTGCTATTGAAGCGCGTCGTCGACAATGTGACGGCTGCGCCATTCCGTGCAGCGGTGTGTGTCTGTGTCGCCGTGGGCGTTTTCACCGGTGTTCGGATCCATCAGCCGCCCGAATACGTTTCCCAATACAACGATCCGGAGATTCCAGCCGTCTACGCAGCGGTCAGGCAACTGGGCGTAGATGGTCTGGTGTTTGATCTGGACGGCTTCGCGAACTGGGAACATCTCTGGGCTACCGTGGTGGGCACGCAGGCTTATGCGCAGCGTCAGGGAACCACGCCGTTTTGCATCGCGCAGAACTGGCAGCTTGTCTTCTCCCAAGCGGCGCGTTGCACAGCGGCGCAGATCAGCGCCGCTCATGGGCGCTATCTTGTGTCAGCGGTGCCGAAGGAGGGGTTGGTCAGCGCGGCGAATGTCGGCGGACTGTATTTCTATCTGCAAGGGGCCGTGAAGTAAATGAATCGCTGCTTTGGCGAGGGCGCAGCCGTCGAGTTTCGACGATAGCGCCATCGCTTCTGGTCTCCGGGCTGCCGCTAGTGATCCGCGCCAAATGCTCCTGCGTACGCACACGCACACGCATACGCATACGCATACGCATACGCATACGCATACGCATACGCACACGCAGGAGCGCGGACCGCTCTCCTGGGCTACGCCTGAGCAAACCCCCGCGGATTCCCCTCCTGCCACCGCCAGTGATCCGCACACATCCGCTCGATCCCAAACTCCGCGCGCCACCCAAGCACATTCAAAGCCGCGGCCGGATCCGCAAAGCACGACGCCACATCGCCCGGCCGCCGCGCCACGATCTCATAAGGCACAGTCCGCCCCGAAGCCTTCTCGAACGCCTTGACGACATCGATCACGCTATACCCCTGCCCGGTGCCAAGATTCACCACGAAACTGGCGTCCCGCTTAACCAGCGCATCCAGGGCCGCCAGATGCCCGCGCGCCAGGTCCACAACGTGGATATAGTCCCGCACCCCGGTGCCATCCGGCGTCTCATAGTCGCCACCGAACACCCGCAGCTTTTCCAGCTTGCCGACAGCAACCTGCGCCACATACGGCATCAGGTTATTCGGAATCCCAGCGGGATCTTCCCCGATCAACCCGCTCTCATGCGCGCCAACCGGATTGAAATAGCGCAGCGTCGCGATCCGCCATGAAGCGTCCGCCACTTCCAGATCACGCAAAACCTGCTCGGCAATCAGTTTCGACTGTCCATAAGGATTGGTGGCCGACAGCGGAAACGATTCATCGATCGGCGAACTCTTCGGCACGCCATACACCGTGGCCGACGAACTGAACACGAACTGCTTCACGTTGCGATCGCGCATCACGCCAAGCAGCGCCAGCAAACTGCCGACGTTATTGCTGTAGTACTCGATCGGCTTGGCGACCGATTCGCCCACCGCCTTCAGCGCGGCAAAGTGAATCGCGCCGGTGATCGGGTGTGCGTCGAAAATACGGTTGAGCGCAGCCTCGTCGCGCGCGTCGGCTTCGTAGAAACTCACGGGCTTGCCGGTGATTTTTTCCACGCGCCGCAGCGATTCGCGGTTGCTGTTCACGAGATTGTCGATTACCACGACGTCGTAACCGCCGTTCAGCAGTTCGACACATGTGTGCGAGCCGATAAATCCTGCACCGCCCGTTACCAGAATCGTACCCTTCGTGGTCATGCTGTTGCTCCGTTAAAGTAAAACGCCCGTCATTTTCTGGACCAGGTCCTTATACGTTTCGACGACCACGCGTTCGTCGAATTCTTCCGCGACTTTCTGTCGGCCGCGTTCAGCCATTGCACGGCGCTCGGCGCCGCTCATGTCGAGCATCTGCGCCAGCTTCGCCGCGAGACTCCCGGCATTGCGCACCTCGCACAGCAATCCATTGACGCCGTCCGCCACCACTTCGCGGCAGCCTGGCACATCCGTCGTCACAATCGGCCGGCCCATCGCCGATGCTTCCATCAGCGTGCGCGGCACGCCTTCGCGATATGACGGCAGGACGACGCAATCCGCATCGGCGATAAAAGGCCGCACGTCATGCGCTTCGCCAAGATACTCGATGATGCCTTCCTGCTCCCACGCGGCCACCTCTTCGCGTGTGATCGCGCTGGGGTTGTCGACGCCAACCGGGCCGAGCAATTGGAACCGCGACTGAGGATAACGTTCACGCAGACGCCGCGCGGCTTCGACATATTCGCCGACGCCCTTGTCCCACAGGAGCCGCCCGATCAGCACGAACTTGAATTCCGTCCGCTCCGGCAGCGCGGTGAAGGCGAATTGTTCAAGATCGACCCCTTCGCCATGCAGGAGGCGCGCACGCTCAGGATGCACCAACAAATTCTGCTCGACAAACGCGGCCTGGTCGTCGCGATTCAGAAACCAGATTTCGCGTGGGAAGCGGAAGGCGAAACGGTACAGTTTTTTGGCGACCTGCGCCGCGCGGCTTTGCTGGATGAAGACGTAGCCGAGCCCGGTCGTCACCGCCACCGACTGCACGCCCGCCAGTTTCGCGGCGACCGAGCCGTAAATATTCGGCTTGATCGTGTAGTGGAACACGACGTGCGGGCGGATGCTTCTGTACAAACGATACAGCGACAAAAGTGTGCGCAGGTCTTCGCGCGGACTGGTGCCTTTGGACGCCACCGGCAATTCGATGCAGCGGCAGCCCATTGCGGTGAGCAGCTCGAACGTGCGGTCGCGCGGCGCGAGCACGGTCACGTCGACGCCGCGTCCAACCAGCATGCGGATCAGCCCTTGCCGATACGTATAGATTGCCCAGGCGGTGTTACAGACGAGTGTAATGCGCAGCGCGGGCGTCGATTTCAAGGCAGGCTTCATGCGGGAACGGGCTCGACGGTGAATGACGGGATGAATGATGGCGTAGTGGAATCAGCGGGAATCAATGTCCCGCGCGCGGCGCGAGCAGCGTGCGTTTGACCCGCTGCAATGCGCGGTAAGGCGTGACGAGATGCAGCAGATTTTTGGCGAGACCGAGCCAGTCGTACGGATTGGCGACGTTGAAGTAGCGCAGTTGCAGCCGCAGCGTCGAATTGACCTGGCGGCGTCGTTTGGTTGCGCTGATGCTGCCTTCGTTCAGTTCGTAGTAAAGCCCGAGTTCCGGCAGGTTCGCGCAGTCGTAGCGCGCCATCAGGCGCACGAACAGATCGAGGTCTTCGGCCGAAGGATACGCCGCGCGATAGTTGCCGACCGCGCAGACAGCGTCGATGCGCAGCATCATCGAAGGATGCGCGAGGCATGAACGGAAGAAGCGCTGGCGCCGGATCTCGTTCGGCTCGGTGGGCGGCGTCAGCATGAAAAGCGGTTTGCCTTCACGCGTGACGACCTGCGTCCACATGCCAAGGCCGGCCACTTGCGGGTGCGACTCCATGAACGCGCGTTGTTTGGCGAGCCGCTGCGGCACACTGCGGTCGCCCGCGTCGATGCGTGCTGCGTAGCGAAAGCCGCGCTGTGCAAGGGCGTCGATGCCGGTTTGCAGCGCGCGCTCGATGCCGCCGTTCTGCGGCATGCGCAATACGTCGATCTTCATGTTGGCGATCGCCGGTGCGACGATCGGCGGCGTGCTGCCGTCGTCGACGATCAATACGTGGATCAGCGCGCTTTCGCTGAATGAGGCCAGCGTGAGATCGACGTCGGCCTGGCCGTTGTAGGCGGGCATCAGGACGGCGACGTCGTCGAGTGCAATCTGCGCGGCGGCGGATGAATTCGTCATGGGCGCAATTTGAAGCGAATGTAATAGAGATTGACTGACGCGGCGGCGAGATAACCGGCCGCGAGGCCCACCAGCGCACCGTAAGCACCGAGCCGCGGAATCGCCAGCAGATTGACGACGAACGCAACGGCCAGCGCCAGCAGCCACTTCGAGAGCAACACGAATTTGGCCTGATATTTCAGCACGATCAGATTGCCGATCGCTTCGATGCCGGCCGGCACGGAAAGCCACACGGCCCAGCGGAAAATTTCGATGGCGCCTTCGAAGTCCGGCCCGAACACGCGGCGGATGATGACACCCGCCAGCAGATCCAGCACGATCGCGCCGCTCACCATCAGCGCGGCGGTCATGGCGGTGAGCCGCCACACGTTGCGGCGCAATTGCGCGGCGTCCTGCACGCGGTAGATAAAGGCAGGCGCAATTGTCTGCGCGAGCATCAGCGCGAGCGTGATCCAGTTTTCGTTCAACTGCTGCGCGGCGGAATAGCGCCCGAGGTCGGCGAAGGAAATCGCCCGCTCGAGCATCAGCCTGTCCAGTTTCAGGAACAGATACATACCGATCAGGCCGATCCAGAACACCGTGCCCGCGGTCGCGAAGTGCTTGAAGAGTGAACGGTCAATGTGCCAGCCGAGCTTGCCACCATGCCGGCGCGTGTAATAGATCAGCAGAACCGCGCCAATGAGCGCCGATTCGGCAGCCCACAGCCAGCCAAAGCGCGCGGGCGTCGCCGCCGCGCGCACCAGCAGATAGACGAAGCCGGCCTTCAGCACCGCGGTGCTCATGCTGGTGAGCAACTGCGGCTTGCTGTACGTCATGCTTTGCAGCCACGCATTGATCACGCCGACAAACGGCTCGCGGAACAGCATCGTCACCGCGAGGCCGGCGAGCATGGCGCCCACCAGCGGGTCGAAGAAGTGCAATGCGATGCCGAGCCACGTGAGCAGCAGCGCCGCGACGGAAACCGAAAAGCGCAGCGCGAAGGCGCTGCCGAGCACCGTGCCCAACTGGGTTGGCGGTCGGCCGACGATGGTGGGAACCAGGATTTCCGCCCCGCACACCCAGGTGATCGGCGACAGCACCAGCAACAGCGTATTCGCGTACTGCCATTTGCCGAAGGTGTCCGGCCCGAAGTAGCGCGCGAGCATACCGCTGATCGCGATGGCCACGCCGATCTGCGTGAGCCGCTCCAGCCCGAGCCAGACAATGTTGGTGAAGGCGCGCGTGACGTCGGGATTGGCGAAGCGTTTGAGCGTCAGCATCCGGTGGACGCTCGCCTGTGCGATTGCACGCGTTGTGCGAGGGGCGCAGCGTGCGCCAGGGCACCGTGCACGATTGCCCACCTGGCCGACTGTCGCGGCAACTTTACAAAAGCGGGGCGTCTAAGCATTAGAATGGGCGTCTATTAGGGCATGTCCGAAAGGCGCAATTATAAGTTGGAACCGGATCGCTTCCGGCAAGGGCGCATCGCCCGGTTTAACAGACTGTTTTACCGATCCCTCGGCGATGTGCCGGTCAAAATTTTCCATTGCACGCAAGTGAGCCACCATGATCTCCAAATCTATTTTCAAGGCGTATGACATTCGCGGTGTGATCGGCAAGACGCTCGACGCCGACGCAGCGCGTTCGATCGGTCTCGCTTTTGGCAGCGAAGTGCGGGCGCAAGGCGGCGACGCCGTGGTGGTCGCGCGGGACGGCCGCCTGTCGGGTCCGGAACTGGTCCAGGCGCTGTCGGACGGTTTGCGCGCGGCCGGCGTCGATGTGGTCAACGTCGGCATGGTGCCGACGCCGGTCGGCTACTTCGCGGCCAGCGTGCCGTTGAAGCTCGACGGCGGCGAGCGCCGCGTCGATTCGTGCATCGTCGTGACGGGCAGCCACAATCCGCCCGACTACAACGGCTTCAAGATGGTCCTGCGCGGCGCGGCCATTTACGGCGAGCAGATTCTCGCGCTGCATCAGCGCATCGCCGACGAAAACTTCTCTGCAGGCAGCGGCACGTACACCGAGTACGACATCGCCGATGCCTATCTGGATCGCATCACCAGTGACGTCAAGCTCGCGCGCCCGATCAAGATCGTGGTCGACACTGGCAACGGCGTGGCAGGCGGCCTGGCGCCGAAGCTCTTCAAGAAGCTCGGCTGCGAACTGGTCGAACTGTTCACCGAAATCGACGGCAACTTCCCGAACCATCACCCGGACCCGGCTCACCCGGAAAACCTCCAGGACGTGATCCGCGCGCTAAAGGAAACGGACGCTGAAATCGGTTTCGCTTTCGACGGCGACGGCGACCGCCTGGGCGTGGTCACCAAAGACGGCCAGATCATCTATCCGGACCGCCAGCTGATGCTATTCGCCGAAGAAGTGCTGTCGCGCAACAAGGGCGCGCAGATCATTTACGACGTGAAGTGCACGCGCAACCTGGGCAAGTGGATTAAGGAAAAGGGCGGCGAACCGCTAATGTGGAAGACCGGCCACTCGCTGGTCAAAGCGAAGCTGCGCGAAACCGGCGCGCCGCTGGCGGGCGAAATGAGCGGCCACGTGTTCTTCAAGGACCGCTGGTACGGGTTCGACGACGGCCTGTACACGGGCGCGCGTCTCCTCGAAATCCTCACGCGTGTGGCCGATCCGAGCCAGCTGCTGAACGCGCTGCCGAACTCGAATTCCACGCCGGAACTGCAATTGAAGCTCGAAGAAGGCGAAAACTTCGAACTGATCGCGCGTTTGCAGCAAAACGCGACCTTCACCGGCGCGGACGACGTCGTGAAGATCGACGGCCTGCGTGTCGAGTATCCGGACGGTTTTGGCCTCGCGCGTTCGTCGAACACCACGCCGGTGGTGGTGATGCGTTTCGAAGCCGATAGCGACGCAGCGCTCAAGCGCATCCAGGAAGACTTCCGCCGCGTGATCATGGCGGAGAAGCCTGACGCGAAGCTGCCGTTCTGAAGGCGCAAGCGGTGTCGTGGTTCTTCGTGAACCGCGGCTACCGTCGAACGCGGCGCGGGTTTCACTTACCGCGCCGCGTTTTTCATGCCATTTACCTATGTCGCGCTAGAATTGCGGTCCTTACCCCATTGAAGGGTCTGGCGCGAAGCGACAGGTTCTGGGGCCCTTTTCTTCTCAACGCATCTTCGGGCCGGATAGCCGGTTTTCCCACACTTGAGCGTGCAAAAGATACTGATCGTGAGGGTGTCGTCTTTGGGCGACGTCGTTCACAACATGCCGGTGATCGCCGATATCCGACGCCGCCATCCCGAGGCCCAGATCGACTGGCTCGTCGAAGAAAGCTTCGTGGGGCTCGTGGAGCTCGTCAGCGGCGTGCGGCGGGCGATTCCCGTGTCGCTGCGGCGCTGGCGCAAGCGCATCCTCTCGGTCGACAACTGGCGCGAGATCGGCGCGTTTCGCCGCGCGCTCGCCGCCGAGAACTACGACCTCGTGATCGACTGCCAAGGGCTCATCAAGACCGCGTGGGTCGCGAGCATGGCGCGCGGACCGCTGGTCGGCCTCGCGAACCGCACCGACGGCGCGGGCTTCGAATGGCCAGTGCGTTTCTTCTACGACAAGCGCGTGCCGATCGAGCCGCGCACCCATGTGGTTGAGCGCACGCGCCAACTGGTGGCCGCGGCGTTGAACGACCCGGCGCCGCAACCCACCGACGAGATCGACTTCGGCCTCGACACCGGGCGCGCGGCGCTGGCTTTGTCGGAGGCCAATCTGAATCTGCCGGTGCCGTACGTGGTGTTCGTGCATGCCACCTCGCGCGCCGACAAGCAGTGGCCCGATACCGCCTGGATCGAGCTCGGCCAGTCTTTGGTGCGGCGCGGCGCGTCGATCGTGCTGCCGTGGGGCAGCGAGGAAGAGCGCGTCACCAGCGAACGTCTGGCGAAGGAATTCGGCGGCGCGGCCATCGTGCCGCCCAAACTGTCGTTGCCGGCCGTGGTCGGCCTGATCGAAGGTGCTGCCGCGACCGTTGGTGTTGACACAGGTCTAGTTCACATTGCGGCGGCGCTGAAACGGCCGACGGTCGAGTTGTACAATTTCGCCACCGCGTGGCGCACCGGCGGCTACTGGTCGCCGAACGTCGTCAATCTCGGCACGGCCGGCAAGCCGCCCACGCTGCAGGAAGTCAAGTCCGCGCTGGCCGGTTTCGGCCTGCTTTAATGCTGCAGCGCTGTAATGCGGTGTGCTTCGCCTTACGCTTCATCCGTTTTCAAGGGCGACCATGAACGAAACCCAGATCATCGAAGTAGCGAACGCTGACTGGCACGGACACAATCTGTCCGTGCCGCGCGAGATGCTGCTGGCCGGCGTCGAACGCGGCAAAGTGTTGTATTTCCCGAATCTGCGCTTTGCGATCGAAGGCGGCGAGCAGGCCTTGCTCGATCCCGCACTCGCCGATCCGAGCCGCAAGAACATCAGTCTCGAGCCGAACGGCGGCGCGTTGCACGGCGTGGCCGGCGACGCGGTCACGCAATCGGCGGTGCGCGCGTTGATCGCGCGTTATCAGTCCAATGCGCGCACGCTGGTGGATGGGCTCTTTCCCGAATACAACGGCAAGTTGCGCGTCGCGCCCACGAGCCTGCGCCTGCATGAGGTGGAAGGGCGCGAGACGTCGTGGCGTAAGGACGATAGCCGTTTGCATGTCGATGCCTTTCCGTCGCGGCCGAATTACGGCGAGCGCATTCTGCGCGTATTCACCAACGTCAATCCGCTTGGCGCGCCGCGCGTATGGCGCGTCGGCGAGCCGTTCGAGGATATGGCCAAGCGCTTCCTGCCGCGTATCAAACCGCAGATGCCGGGCTCGGCGTGGCTGCTGAATCTGCTGCACGTAACCAAATCGCCGCGCAGCGAATATGACCATCTGATGCTGAATCTGCACGACAGCATGAAGGCCGATCTCGAGTATCAGAAGTCGAGCCCGCAGGAGACCATGCCGTTTCCGCCGGGCAGCGTGTGGGTGTGTTTCTCCGACCAGACTTCGCATGCGGTGATGTCCGGTCAGTTCATGCTGGAGCAGACCTTCTTCCTGCCGGTCAAAGCGATGGTGCAGCCGGACTGCGCGCCGCTCGGCATTCTCGAGCGCCTGAAGGGCAGGGCGCTGGTTTGAGCGCCGCTTTCGCTGTTGATTGCGCGCACCCGCCTAGCGTGAAGCGTTCGACGAAAGTGACCGCGACACTCACACTGCGACTCTGGCTTAAATGCTCGGAGTTTCAATGCTGAGGGCGATTTATAACGCGCTCTGGTGGATCGTCGCGCCGCTTGCCGTATTGCGTTTGCTGATCCGGTCGCGCAAGGAGCGTGGCTATCGCGAGCATATCGCCGAGCGTTTCGGTTACGCGCGCGGCCGCTTGCCGGAAGACAATGCGCCGCTGATCTGGGTGCATGCAGTGTCGGTGGGCGAAACGCGCGCCGCGCAACCGCTGATCGACGCGCTGATGAAAGCGCGTCCCGACGCACGGATTCTTTTGACCCATATGACGCCGAGTGGCCGTGCGACCGGCGAGCAGATTTTCGGCGACCGTGTGTTGCGCAGTTATCTGCCGTACGACATGCCGCATGCGGTGCGGCGGTTTTTGCGGGCGTGGCGGCCGTCGCTCGGTCTGGTGATGGAAACCGAAGTCTGGCCAACGCTGATCGACGAATGCCGTCGCGCGGATGTGCCGCTGGTGCTGACTAATGCGCGAATGTCGGCGCGTTCGTATAAGCGCGCGGCCAGGTTCGGCCATGCAACCCGGGACGTGTTCGGTGGATTTGCGCGGGTGCTGGCGCAGAGTCCGTCGGATGCGGAGCGGCTCACGGCGCTTGGCGCGCGTAATGTCGCGGTGCTTGGCAATCTGAAGTTCGATATGACCACACCGCCGGAACTCGCGGCGCGCGGCCATGCATGGCGCGCGGCGATCGGCACGCGGCCGGTGTGGGTCGCGGCGAGTACGCGCGAAGGTGAAGAGGAATTGGTGTTGCAGGCGTTCGCGGCGCTCGGCATCGAGAATGAGTTGCTGATCCTCGTGCCGCGTCATCCGCAACGGTTTAACGAAGTGGCGGCGCTGGTTGAGAAGGCGGGCTTGCGTCTCGAGCGGCGTTCGACGTGGGCGCCTTCGGCGACAGTGGCATCCGCGGCTGCTTCAAGTGCTGGCGGTGGTGTGCCCGCGCTGCCTTCAGGCGTGAACGTGCTGCTCGGCGATTCGATGGGCGAGTTGGGCGCTTACTACGCGGCTTCGGATCTGGCGTTTATCGGCGGGAGTTTGCTGCCGCTGGGCGGGCAGAATCTGATTGAGGCATGTGCGGTCGGCGTGCCGGTGCTGATTGGGCCGCATGTGTTCAACTTCACGCAGGCAACGGCGGATGCGGTCGCGGCGGGTGCGGCCGTACAGGTGCAAGATCCGGCTGATCTGGCGCGGGCGTTGCGCGAGCTGTTCGGTGACAAGGCAACGCGGCTGGCAATGGGCGGCGCCGCTTCGGCGTTCGCCGCGCGCCATCGTGGCGCGACCGCGCGGACGGTGGATGTGTTGATGGCGTTGTTGCCGGAGTGAGGAAAGGCGCGAAAGCGCCTTGAATTCAAAGCTTCAAAGCGCGCCTTTCGGGCTTAAGCCTTCAACAACCCCTTCTTCTCGATAAACTTCACCACCACATCCAGTCCGTCGAGCGCCTTCAGATTGCACATCACGAAGGGCCGGTCGCCGCGCATCTTCTTCGCATCCGATGCCATGACCTCCAGATTCGCACCGACCATCGGCGCGAGATCGGTCTTGTTGATCACCAGCAAATCCGACTTCGTAATGCCCGGGCCGCCTTTGCGCGGAATCTTCTCGCCGCCGGCTACGTCGATTACGTAGATCGTCAGGTCTGACAGTTCCGGGCTGAAGGTCGCCGCGAGATTATCGCCACCCGATTCGATGAACACGATATCCGCATCGGGAAAGCGCGTCAGCATGCGGTCGACGGCTTCGAGATTGATCGATGCGTCTTCGCGAATCGCCGTATGCGGGCAGCCGCCTGTTTCGACGCCCATGATCCGCTCGGCCGGCAACGCGCCTGCTACGGTCAACAGACGCTGATCTTCCTTCGTATAGATGTCGTTGGTGATCGCGACGAGGTCGTACTGATCGCGCATCGCCTTGCAGAGCATTTCGAGCAGCGTCGTTTTGCCCGAGCCGACCGGGCCGCCGACCCCCACGCGCAACGGCGGCAGTTTTTTCGTGCGGACAGGCGGGTGAGCGGGGTGATGAGGTGCGTTCATGATGGATCGTTTTAAGAGCGGAAGAGCCGCGAATACTGCGACTCGTGACGCGCCGACAGAATGCCCAATTGCGGCGCGAAGGTGTTGATGTTTTCGGGTGAAGTGGCCAGTGCGCGTGTGACGGCGGTGTCGATCGGCTCGCGCAATGCGACGATGATGCGCTGGCCGGCGAGTTGGCCGAGCGGTACGGCCTTCAATGCGGCAGCAGCCTGGTTTTCCACCCAGCTGAATGCGTAGGCGGCGAGCGCAGCATCAGGCGCTGCGTCGTGTGCGTACGCGGCGAAGGCAAAGGCCGTGGGTTGTGCCAGGGGCTTGAGCGATGCCAGCGTGATGCGCCGTTCGGCGTCGCCCCATTCCAGCGAGACGCACAACTGTCGTAGTGACCAGCCCATCTGTTCCGTTTCGCGTCGTAGTTCAGCGGACTCACGGCTGGCCAGGAATTCGCTATTCGCTTCCTTCAGGCCGTCTGCGTCGTGCGCTCGCCAGCGTTCGATCTGATGCGCGAGAAACGGCAGTTCGCCTCGCGAAAGCACGTCGGTTAAACCGCTGGCGATCCAATCGCGAGCCGAATCGGCGTCGGTGATGAGTTGCGCTTCGATCGCGGCTTCGAGACCCTGCGAGTAGCTGAACGCGCCGATCGGCAATGCCGGCGACGCGAGATGCAACAGCGCTGTGAGTTCAGCGATGCGCATGGTGATGATGCCCGTGGCCGCACGATTCGTCGTGGACGTGATCGCTGTCTTTGGGATCGTGCGATTGATCGTGGCCGTGGTCATGATCATGCGAATGACCGTGCGCATGGCTGTGCTCATGATCCGAGTGGCCATGTCCATCCGCGTGATCGTGTGGGTGATCGTGTGCGTGGCCATGGTCATGCGAATGCGCATGCCCGTGATGCTCGCCGAACACCTGCTGCGCGATGGCATAGTCTTCCGCAAAGGTCTCATCGTGACCATGCTTATGCCCGCCGCCATACGCGCCCGACTCCGGCTGGAACGGCATCGACACCTGATCCACGCTTGCGCCGATGCGCTTCAGCATATCGGCCAGCACCGGATCGTATTCGAGCTTCAGATAATCCGCGCCGACTTCGACCGGTGTATGACGATTACCCAGGTGATAGGCGGCGCGCGTCAACGTCAATGTATCTTTCGCGCGGACAACCAGCACCGCTTCCGGCGCGGCGACCACGCGGACCAGGCCGCCATCATCCGCGACCAGAACATCGCCGTCGCGCAGCACCGTACCGCGCGGCAGCAGCAGCGCGACTTCCTCGCCGTTATCGAGCGTTGCCGCGAGACGGCTTTTGCGCCGGTCATCAAAAGCGAGCGTCAAGGTTGGCGCCCGCTTCACCAGCACGGGCGCGAGCTTCAGATGCGGGGCAATCAGTTTGTCGATGGTGCGCATGGTTTAGAACAAAAAGTAGCGTTGCGCCATCGGCAATACGGTGGCCGGTTCGCAGGTCAGCAACTGACCATCCGCGATCACCTGATACGTCTCCGGATCGACGCTGATCGCCGGACGCCACGCGTTGTGGATCATGTCCGCCTTCGTGATTTTGCGGCAGTTCTTCACGGCAACGATACGCTTATTCAGACCATAGCGTTCACCGACACCCGCATCCGCCGCCATCTGCGAAACGAAGGTCAGGGAAGTCCGTCCCAGCGCACCGCCACGGGTGGCGAACATCTCGCGATAGTGGACCGGTTGCGGCGTCGGAATCGACGCGTTCGGGTCGCCCATCTGCGCCATCGCAATCATGCCGCCCTTCAGGATCAGCGACGGCTTGATACCGAAAAACGCCGGCTCCCAGAACACCAGATCGGCCCACTTGCCCGGCTCGATGGAGCCGACTTCATGCGAGATACCGTGCGTGATGGCCGGATTGATCGTGTACTTGGCGACATACCGCTTTGCACGGAAATTGTCGTGGCGCGCGTTGTCTTCGGGCAGCGCGCCGCGTTGCACCTTCATCTTGTGCGCGGTCTGCCATGTGCGGATGATCACTTCGCCCACGCGCCCCATCGCCTGCGAGTCCGACGACAGCATCGACAATGCGCCGAGGTCATGCAAGATGTCTTCGGCGGCGATGGTCTCGCGACGGATACGCGACTCGGCAAAGGCGATATCTTCCGCGATCGACGGGTCCAGGTGGTGGCACACCATCAGCATGTCGAGGTGCTCTTCGAGCGTGTTGACGGTGTACGGGCGCGTCGGATTAGTCGACGAGGGCAGCACGTTCGCTTCGCCGCACACCTTGATGATGTCCGGTGCGTGGCCGCCGCCTGCGCCTTCCGTGTGATACGTGTGGATCGTGCGACCCTTGAACGCGGCCACGGTCGCTTCCACAAAACCCGCTTCATTCAGCGTATCCGTGTGGATCGCGACCTGCGTGTCGGTGTCGTCGGCGACAGAGAGGCAATTGTCGATTGCAGCGGGCGTCGTGCCCCAGTCTTCGTGCAGCTTCAAACCGATCGCCCCCGCGGCGATCTGCTCCAACGCGGGCTGCGGCTGGCTCACATTACCCTTGCCGAGGAAACCGAGATTCATCGGGTAACCATCGGCCGCTTGCAGCATGCGTTCGAGATGCCACGGACCCGGCGTGCACGTCGTGGCATTCGTACCGGTTGCCGGACCCGTGCCGCCGCCGAGCATCGTCGTCACGCCGCTCGCGAGCGCTTCTTCGATCTGCTGCGGGCTGATGAAGTGGATGTGCGTATCGATGCCGCCCGCCGTCACGATCAGGCCTTCGCCCGCGATCACTTCGGTCGACGCGCCGATCGCGATCGTCACGTTCGGCTGGATGTCGGGATTGCCCGCTTTGCCGATCGCGGCGATGCGGCCGTTCTTGATGCCGATGTCGGCCTTGACGATACCCCAGTGATCGAGAATCACCGCGTTTGTCACGACGGTATCCACGACGTCGGCGTGTACGCGTTGCGACTGGCCCATGCCGTCGCGAATCACTTTGCCGCCGCCGAATTTCACTTCCTCGCCGTAGGTTGTGAAGTCGCGTTCGACTTCGATCAGCAACTCGGTATCGGCGAGGCGTACGCGGTCGCCGGTGGTGGGGCCGAACATTTCCGCGTATGCGCGGCGGCCAATGCGTAATGTCATGGTGTGGGTCCGGAAATGAGCAGGGCGGTCGAAGCAGGCATGCGCGGTCGGCGCATCAGAGCTTGCCCATCACCTTGCCGTTGAAGCCGTAGACGACGCGGTCGCCCGCCAGTTCGACCAGTTCGACGGTGCGTTCCTGGCCGGGCTCGAAGCGCACGGCGGTGCCCGCCGCAATGTTCAGCCGGAAGCCGCGCGCTGCTTCGCGATCGAAGGAGAGCGCCTCGTTCACTTCGTAGAAATGATAGTGCGAGCCGATCTGTACCGGACGGTCGCCGGTATTCGACACGATCACCGTGACGGTGGCGCGGCCCGCGTTGAGCTCGTGTTCGCCGTCGTCGATGAGGAGTTCGCCGGGAATCATGGGGCTGCCTTGCGTGATTAGGGGATCGGATGATGAACGGTGACGAGCTTGGTGCCGTCGGGGAACGTGGCTTCGACCTGGATGTCGGGGATCATTTCCGGTACGCCTTCCATCACATCGTCGCGCGTCAGCAGCGTGGTGCCGTAGTGCATGACCTCGGCGACGGTCTTGCCGTCGCGGGCCGCTTCCATCAAGGCGGCGGTAATGAAGGCGATCGCTTCCGGGTAGTTCAGTTTGAGGCCGCGGGCGCGGCGCCGTTCGGCGAGCAGCGCGGCGGTGAAGATCAGCAGCTTGTCCTTCTCGCGAGGTGTCAGCTTCATCGAATGATTGCGTAGGGTTGCGCCGGTCCTGAGATAGGCCGGCTGCGACAATGATAGGCGCTGCGCGTCATGGCCGCGATCGCGTGCTGCGCACGGGATGAGTCCACGACGAGTGCAATGCCGGATAAGCCTGTCACGGTATCAAGCTCAGCTAACGACGCGCTTACAGATCAGCCGGCAGCGGCGCGCCGAACCACTTCTTCGACATCGTATTGAGCGTGCCATCCTGCTTGGCTTGAGCGATGGCTGCATTCACTTTCTGTTGCAGGCGTCCCTCGTTCTTGTTCATCCCGACGAAACACGGCGAATTCTTGATGACGAACTTCGGTTCCGGACGACGCGGCGGATTCTTCGCGAGGATCGCGGCGGCGACGATGTTGCCGGCGGCGATCAACTGCACCTGACCGGAGAGAAACGCGGCGATGGTCGCGTTGTTATCTTCGAAGCGTTTGATGGTGGCGTTCGGCGCCATTTGCGTGAGACCGATTTCTTCGAGCGCGCCGCGCGTGGCGCCGACTGTCTTGCCGGTGAGATCGGCCGGGCCGGTGACCTTGATGTCGGCGGGACCGAACACGCCCTGGTAGTACGGCGCGTAGGCCGTTGAAAAGTCGATGACCTTGTCGCGCTCAGGCGTTTTGCCGAGCGAGGAGATCACCAGATCGACCTTGCCCGTCTGCAGATACGGAATGCGGTTCGCGCTGTTGACCGGCACGAGTTCGAGCTTCACGTTCATCGACTTGGCCAGCAGGGCGGCGGTGTCGATGTCATAGCCTTGCGGCTTCATATCCGCGCCGACCGAACCGAACGGCGGATAGTCCTCAGGCACGGCGACTTTCAGCACGCCGGCTTTAGTGATGTTGTCGAGCGTATCGGCGTGGGCGGCCGGCGCATTGATGGCGAGGACGGGCGAGAGCAGCAGTGCTGCGAGCCAGGCGCGACGCGCGGGGCGAAGGGTCGATCGGGTCATGTTGTGTGAGCGGTGGTGGCGAGAAGCGGTCGGCTGCCGTCAGGACGCGGCAACATCGTGGGAGATTTCGACGCAAGGTGTGTGCCATGCAGGTGCAGCGTGCGCTGGCGGGGCGGAGGGAAGATTGTGCACTTCTATGGGGCGTGGGGATGCCTCGAGCTGGTGCGTCTTGCGTCTTACGAAGGTGAAAGGCAGCTACGAGCGTCTTAAGTCGACCAGATGCGAAGCGGCACCCCCTCAACCCCATGCACCACCGGCCTCAACTGAAGCCAGCACTTCGTCAAAGCGCGCTGCAGCGTTTCCATCGACCGCGAAACCGCACGCACGAGCAAAACACCCTCGGTGACACAAGAAGCCGCCGCCCGTAACGAATCGTCGAAAGGTAGCTGGGCCGTAAGCCCTTCAGCAAGCGCATCATCGCAAGCCGCGCCAACGGCCCACAGCGTTCCATACGCAGGAAACCCGGCAAGTCCTTGCGCGGCATCCCGCAGTGGATCTTCCGCGCTGAGGCTCGCGCGTTCGAGCCACAGCGCCTCGCCATTCGCCCCGACGATCCGCGACACCGCGCGTAAATGACCGGCCGACCACCGTTCACCGGCGGCTTGCCGTCCGAGTTGAGTCGTATCCCAGCCGATCGCAGTCGCACCCTCGCCAAGCGTCAGCGAAAAATCCAGCATCGCGTTGGCGTGATCGAAAACGATATTGTTCTGCGGCAGCCAGTCGAGTTTCGCCTGAGGTCCGACGCGTACCGCAATATTCTGCCGTGCCGAACGGCCATTGGACTTGTACCACTTCGTGGCGCCTGGCGTGGTGATGACAGCATGGGCACGATCGCCGACCTCCACGTCGATATCGAGTTGATCGCCGCCCGCAATCCCGCCCGGCGGATGCACGATCACTGCGTGGCAGATCGCATGGCCTTCCGGATAGAGCGGCCGTTGCACCCGCAACGGCCCATCATGCAGCCGATGCCTGAGCGTAGTCCGCTCGCCTTCTTTGACGAAGCCGAGTTCGAGGCGTGCGCGCCATTGCGAATGCGCGGTGGGTTGCGCGGTGGCGAGTGCAGCGTGGTTTTCGTGAAGCGACATACGGATGGAAGTACGAAGAACGCGCGGGCCGCCGCGCTTATTGGCGCGATAACGGACTCAGGAATGACAACGCGTGCCGCTGCGGGAGCGCGTCCGCGCTTGACCGCGTTGCCATCAGATGCGGCGAGAATAGCACGCTGGTTAGCGATGCTGACGCGTGTTCGATACCCGTCAAACGGCGATCAGTGCACGCACGCCATCTGCATCCATGTTGACGCCTTCACCACCCGCGACGATTTCACCGCGGCTCATGACCCAGTATCGATCGGCGATCTCTTTGGCGAAGTCGTAATACTGCTCGACGAGCAGCACCGTCATGCCCATTTCTTCTACCAATTGACGCAGCGTGCGGCCGATATCCTGAATGATCGACGGCTGGATACCTTCGGTGGGTTCATCGAGGATGAGCAATTGCGGATCGCTCATCAACGCGCGACCGATCGCGAGCTGTTGTTGCTGACCGCCGGAGAGGTCGCCGCCGCGGCGGCTACGCATATCCTTCAGGACCGGAAACAGTTCGTAAATGCGGTCCGGGATTTTCTTGGGGGCTTTCTTGCTGGCCGCGCCGACCAGCAGATTTTCTTCGACGGTCAGCCGAGGAAAGATGTCGCGGCCTTGCGGAACATAAGCGAGGCCTTTCTCCACGCGCGAGTAGGTCGGCAGCTTGGTGATCGGTGCACCGCGCCAGGCGATCGAGCCGCTTTTCGTCTGGACAACACCCATCAGGCACCTGAGCAGCGTTGTCTTGCCTACGCCATTGCGACCCAGCAGCACGGTGAGCTTGCCATCAGGCACGGTGAGTTTCACATCTCTAAGGATGTGGCTTCCACCGTAGTACTGGTTCAGGTTGTCTACTTCTAGCATGTCGGTCGATCCTTGAATTCTGCTGGCTTTTTGCGGCCGTGGTTTGATTGCGGCCGCTACCATTGCCGTTATCGCCCGAGATAAGACTCGATCACTGTCTCGTCCCGCTTCACCTCATCAAGCGTGCCGTGGGCGAGAACCCGCCCTTCGGCCATCACCGTGACTTTCCCCTTTTCACCCGACAGCGCCGCCACAAACTCCATATCATGTTCAACCACCATCATCGAACACGTCCCACGCAAATGGTTAAGCAACTCGGCCAACTGCATCGTCTCGTCATCGGTCATGCCGGCAGCAGGTTCATCGAGCAAAAGCAGCGCGGGTTGCTGCATCAGCAACATCCCGATTTCGAGCCGCTGTTTTTGCCCATGCGACAACTCTCCGGCAAGCCGCCGCGCCTCGCTCTCCAACCCGATCAGACCCAGCGTCTCTTCAATCCGGGCTTGCGCCTCGCGATCCAGCCGGGCGCGTAAAGAAGCCCACCAACCCTTATCGGCCTTCATCGCCAACTCGAGGTTCTCCCACACAGGATGCTGCTCAAAAACGGTCGGCTTCTGAAACTTGCGCCCAATCCCGGCGCGCGCAATAGAAGGCTCGTTCATCCGCGTCAGATCGATCGACTGCCCGAGATAAACCTTGCCGGAATCCGGCTCCGTCTTTCCGGTGATGACATCCATCATCGTCGTCTTGCCCGCGCCGTTCGGCCCGATGATGCAACGCAACTCCCCTGTTTCGATCGACAAGGTCAGCGCATTCAGTGCGCGAAATCCATCGAAGCTCACGGTCACGTCTTCGAGGTACAGAATCGTCCCGTGCGAAATATCGATCTCGCCCGGCACCACCACGTGCCCCATGCTCGCGACGCCGCTCAACGACCGTTCAGCAGGTTCTTCAGGTAACGCAAGATCAGGAACCATCGGGTTTTCGTTCATGACCGGTTCCTCTTGCGTGTCACCATATCGATCAGTCCCATGATGCCGTTCGGCAGCAACAGCGGGACCAGCACGAAAATAAGACCGAGGAAGAACAGCCAGTATTCAGGGAAGTTCGCCGTAAAAAAGCTCTTCGCGCCATTTACCGCGAATGCGCCGATGATCGGTCCGATCAAGGTGCCGCGTCCACCCACCGCAACCCAGATCGCCATCTCGATCGAGTTGCCCGGCGACATCTCGCCCGGGTTGATGATGCCGACCTGAGGCACATACAACGCGCCTGCAATCCCGCACAAAATAGCGGACACGGTCCACACGAACAGCTTGTACGCGAGCGGGCTGTAACCGAGGAACATCAGGCGCGTTTCGCCGTCACGTACCGCGGTGACTACACGGCCGAGCTTCGACGTGACGATGGCCCGCGCGCCGATGAAGGCCAGAATCAACACTGCGAACGTGATCAGCAGAAGGGCAGTGCGCGTGCCCGGATGCGTAATCGGAAAGCCGCCGATGCGCTTGAAGTCGGTAAAACCGTTGTTGCCGCCGAAACCCGTTTCATTGCGGTAGAACAGCAGCATGGCGGCGAACGTCATCGCCTGCGTGATGATCGACAGATACACGCCCTTCACCCGTGAGCGGAACGTGAAGAAGCCGAACACCCACGCAACGACTGCCGGCACCAGCACCACCAGCAGCATGGCATAACCGAGATGCTGCGTACCTTGCCAGTACCACGGCAGTTGGTGCCAGTCGAGAAACACCATGAAGTCGGGCAGGTCGCTGCCGTATTTGCCTTCGTGACCAATCGAGCGCATGAGGTACATGCCGATCGCGTAGCCGCCTAATGCAAAGAACAACGCGTGTCCCAGGCTCAGAATGCCGCAATAACCCCACACGAGATCGAGTGCCAGCGCGGCGATCGCATAGCACATGAACTTGCCGGTGATCGTCATCGCATAGGCGGACAGATGCAGCGGGCTCGTTTCGGGCACCACCAGCGTGGCGAACGGCACGCCGAGGCCGAACACGATGATCAGCGCAATCAGCGCGAGCCACGCGCGGCGCGACAGCAGCGCGGGACGCGGCGGCAAGCCGAGTGCGAAGCCGGACTGCACGTCGCGTCCGGCAGCCGCGCCGCTGCTCGCCGCGCCGACGTGAGCCGATGAAGTAGCCGATGTCATCTCATGCCTCCGCGCTACGGCCCTTGAGGGCGAACATGCCCTGCGGACGCTTCTGGATGAACAGTACGATCAGCACGAGCACGGCGATCTTGGCCAATACGGCGCCCCAGAACGGCTCGATCGCCTTGCTGACCAGGCCGAGACCGAAGCCGCCGATTACCGTGCCGGCGAGTTGACCGACGCCGCCGAGCACCACGGCCATGAACGAATCGATGATGTAGCTCTGGCCGAGATCCGGGCCGACATTGCCGATCTGCGACAGCGCACAGCCGCCCAGGCCGGCAATGCCGGCGCCAAACGCGAATGCGTACGAATCGACGCGCGCGGTCTTCACACCGACGCAGGCCGCCATGCGCCGGTTTTGCGTCACGGCGCGCACGAACAGACCCAAACGTGTTTTAGTGAGGACAGCCCACGCAATCCCGACGACGATCAGCGAAAACGCCAGGATCGCCAGCCGGTTGTATGGCAGGATCAGATTCGGCAGGACGGTCACGCCACCGCTCATCCATGCGGGATTGACCACCTGGACGTTCTGCGCGCCGAACAGCATGCGCGTTGCCTGAATCAAGATCAGGCTGACGCCGAAGGTGGTCAGCAGGGTTTCGAGCGGACGACCGTACAAATGCTTCAACACCAACCGTTCGAGCACGATGCCGACCAGTCCGGCCGCGGCGAATGACGCCGGCACGGCAAGCAACGGATACCAGTCGAATGCGCCAGGCGCAAAGCGCTGAAACAGGTTCTGCACGACATAGGTTGCGTAGGCGCCGATCATCAGGAATTCACCGTGCGCCATGTTAATCACGCCGATCAGCCCGTACGTGATGGCGAGTCCCAATGCAGCGAGCAGCAGCACGCTGCCGAGCGACAAGCCCGCGAACAACGTGCCCGCGATCTGGCTGCGGCGCTGGATCGAATCGAGTTCGTCGATGCCGCTTTGCGCGGCGGCGCGCACCCGGTCGTCGGCTTCGTTGAAGGTGCCGTCCGCCTTCTTCGCGACGAGCGGACGCAGCAGTTCGTTCATGTCGAGATCGTGCCGCGCGGCGACCAGTTGTACGGCTTCGAGGCGCTTGGCCGGGTCGGCGTCGTGCAACGCGGTCATCGCCCACAGCGTGTCGAGGCGCTTCTTCAGCGCCGGGTCCGTTTCCTTTGCACGCGCCGCGTCGACGAGCGGTTTGATCGACGGATCGGGATTTTGCAGCAGGGCGGTGATGGCGGCGTCGCGTGTGGCGACGTCGGGCGAATCGAGTTGCAGGCCCGAGAGTGCGCCTGCCACTTTCGAGCGGAGCAGGTTGTTCAGGGTGACCGGTTGCGCGTCGCCTGCGGCGACCGTTTTGCCGGTGACGGCGTCGCGTGCGGTGTCGCCGTCTTGCAGCAGCACGGCGCCGGCATCGGTGGCGAGCGCGCTGTCCTCGGAGAGGGCTTTGAGCACCGCGAGCGATTCTTTGTCGTGGTTGGCAATCAGCTTGTCGATTGCGGCGGATTTTGCATCGAAGTCGTCGCCGGCGAGCGGCGCGACATCGGCCGGGCTCAGCGCGAAGGCAGCAAGCGGCACGCTGGCGAGCAATGCAAGCGTGAGGCCGCCGATGCTGCGTCGTGCGAATTTCGGAAATGAAAACGCCATGATGGCCTTTGAAGAAAAACCGGCGGGGCGGCGCGGCATCGACCTAAAGAGTGGCTTGCCGCGCCATCGGATTGCTGCGAGCGGAGACCGCGCCGTGATTCGATTGCCGCAGATCCTCGGCCTTGAGTCCGCTCCGACGGGCGGCGTGTCTCGCCCGCCCATCGAGAGATCGCGTTGGATCGTGGCGACGGCTAAGCCTAACCGCGCCATCGCTGCGATCCGTCTTCTCAGGCAACCCGCGAGCGCTTCAGGAACGCCGGGATCGAACTGACCACGTCCGGCTTGCTCGAATTGCCGGCGATGAACGGGCTCCACGGCTGTGCGCGAATCGCGGTCTTGGTCCGCCACACCACGTTGAACTGACCGTCGGCACGCACTTCGCCGATCATCACCGGCTTGTGCAGATGGTGATTGCCGTCCATTTCTAGCGTGAAGCCCGACGGTGCCGCAAACGTCTGGCCGACCATCGCCACACGCACCTTGTCTACTTCCGTGCTCTTCGCTTTTTCGACGGCCTGTTTCCACATATGGATGCCGACGAAAGTCGCTTCCATCGGGTCATTGGTCACGCGCTTGGTGCCGCCCGGCAGGTTGTTGTCCTTGACCCATGTCGCCCATTGCTTCTTGAACTTCTCGTTAGCCGGGTTGCGCAGCGACATGAAGTAGTTCCACGCCGCGAGATTGCCGACCAGCGGTTTCGTATCGATGCCGCGCAGTTCTTCTTCGCCGACCGAGAACGCGACGACCGGCACGTCGGACGCCTTCAGCCCCTGGTTGCCGAGTTCCTTGTAGAACGGCACGTTCGAGTCGCCGTTGACGGTCGAGATCACCGCGGTCTTGCCGCCTTGCGAGAAGGTCTTGATGTTCGCGACGATGGTCTGATAGTCGCTGTGGCCGAACGGCGTGTAGACCTCCTGGATATCGGCTTCCTGCACGCCTTTCGACTTGAGGAACGCGCGCAGGATCTTGTTGGTCGTGCGGGGGTACACATAGTCGGTGCCCAGCAGGAAGAAGCGCTTGGCGCCGCCGCCTTCAGTGCTCATCAGATATTCGGTGGCCGGAATCGCTTGCTGATTCGGCGCGGCGCCCGTGTAGAACACGTTGCGCGACATTTCTTCGCCTTCGTACTGCACCGGGTAGAACAGCAGGCCGTTCAGTTCTTCGAACACCGGCAGCACCGACTTGCGCGACACCGACGTCCAGCAGCCGAACACAACGGCGCACTTTTCCTGAGTGATCAGTTGGCGCGCCTTTTCGGCGAACAGCGGCCAGTTCGACGCCGGGTCCACGACCACCGGCTGCAGTTGACGGCCCATGACGCCGCCGTTCTTGTTGATGTCCGCGATGGTCATCAGCGCGGTGTCTTTGAGCGACGTCTCCGAGATCGCCATCGTGCCTGACAAGGAATGGAGAACGCCTACCTTGATCGGACCGCTGTCCGATTGCGCCTGAGCAAACGGAACCTGACCAGCAAGCGCCAATGCGCCCGACATGGAGCCGAACTTCAACAGACTGCGACGTTTCATGTGTTTCCCCTTGCCATTGATGGTGACTGTTTATGGGCGTCGATTTCAGCCAGCAGGGCTCATCCCGCATGACTTGCCGCTTGTGTACTGCAAGGCACATGCCATGCAGTCATTTCGACTTGAGGTCCGCGTCTTGCGTGCTGTGACGCGGCGATGCGCTTTGTCAGTCATGCGTAATGGCGGCGCAACATTGGTGCAGGAGCAGGGCGCGCGCCTCGTTCAGGTGCGTGCCGCGCCGCAACGAAGCGTATCCATCGGCCAACGGGCGTGGGCGGTGCATAACCGCCGCCCCTTTGTGCAGGCGCAGGCGGCTAAATGGACTTTGCACGGCGTTTCGGGCGGGCTACCGAAGGCTTTTGAAGCCGCGATGAAAATCGCTCGGCATATGCCAGGCGATCTAAGGCACCTCTCCTTTGTGAACTCGGGTTCGGACGTGATTGATATCGCGCTGAAGATTGCTTTGGCCTGCGGGAGGCGGATTGGCAATCGGGCAGGGCACAGTCTCGGCTTGGAAAGACAAAAGGCCAGCGACTTGCGGCGCTGGCCTTTTGTGCTACCTCTGTGCTTCCGCCGGTCAATCAGAAGGCGATGAACGGCCCGGTTTGCGTGCCTGCGCGGGAGCCATTCAATACCGTGTACACATTGCGACCGTAGAAGAACGGCAGCCCTAACAAAAAGTAACTGGCGGACGACGTATATACGCCGAGATTGTCATGCGCGGCGTACTGGCCTGCCATCAGGCTGGCCATGTTGGCGACCTGGAACGGTACGGTGATGGGAGCAGTCGCGCCATTGCTCGATTTGAGCACCGCGGACAGGCTCAGTAGGGCCGATGGCGTGTATCGGTACCACTGATCGAACGGGATCGCCGTGTCGCGGAAGGTGTGGGTGTTCGAACCGCTGTCGATCGCGCCTTTGACGAACGTGCCACCCTTGTACACGGTCGTGAAGAAGCCATCGCTGTCGAGCGGAATAATATTGGCATTCGACGGCAATGCATTGTTCTGCTGCGTGCCGATGCCGAACACCAGTTCGCCCGTTGCGCTTGCCTGGCCGCCTGCCGGCAACGCGGGTAGACGGATTATCGTGCCGTTGTTGTCCGACGTGAAATTGGCGACCGGATTCATGACCTGCGTGTCGAGTGGTACGCGCGTGCCTTTGCATGCGCCCGTGGACGGGCAATAGTAGTAAGTTGCCGACAAGGGGCGTTGAGCGGCAAGCGGCCAGTCGCGTATTGCAGAACTGATGCCGATTACCCCGTTGGCACCGAGATTGGCCGCTGTGCCGAGATCGCCGAGCCCACTCGACTGGCAATCTGACGGTACGGCATACGCGCCGTCGCTGATGACCTGGAGTGGCAGGTTGCCGGCTACCTTGCCGCCCATCGTTACGTCTGCACGCTTGATGGGCCCCCACGTGTATCCGGACAAAAACTGCGTGCACTCGGCAATGGGTGCGCCGCCAGTTGGATCGTCGGTAGCACCGGTTTGCGCGGGCAGGCGGCTGGCGAGCGCCGGGCCCAGCGCGCTCGCCAGCACCCGCACGCCTGCCGAACCCGTATCGATCAACATGTGGTCAATCGTTGCGCATTGGTTTGCACCCTGGACCCCGGGGATGCAGAGGGTGATCGTCGCGTAGGGCTGATTGGGGAAATTCCCCGTCCACCGTTCGACGGTGATCGGGACTGTGTTGACGTCGGGTGTGGGTGTGGGTGTGGGTGTGGGTGTGGGTGTGGGTGTGGGGCTCGGGGTGGGGCTTGGAGTTGGAGTTGGAGTTGGAGTTGGTGTCGGTGTCGGTGTTGGCGTTGGCGTTGGTGTCGGAGTCGGAGTCGGAGTCGGACTTGGAGTTGGCGCTGGCGTGGGGCTCGGAGCTGGCTTCGGGCTCGGCGTCGGACTCGGAGCGGGACTTGGCGCAGGCGACGGTGTTGGACTCGGCGTAGGCGTTGCCGGTTTGTCGTTGTCGTGGGTCTGATTCGAACTGCCGTCGTCGCTACCGCTACCGCCGCCGCAGGCTGAAAAGGTCAGGCTAGCCGTCAGCAGCGCGAAGCAAAGTTTCTTATTGAGCGTGTTCATGTCTCTTCTTGTGTTCCGTGAAATCGATGCGCCGTGTCACTGCAGATCGTCAGCTCGGACATTCGCGGGAACGAGGCGCGGCAGAACTGCCTTACCGAAGAAGCTCCCTGGCCGGCCTACCGACTCGATCTGAATGTCACCATTGCGTTCGATCAATGGACCGGTGCCGCGTGCGCGGTTTTCGGCCGCTGAGACCGCGGTCTGAAAATAGCTGCCGAGCAGCGCTGTCATGTCGGGGCGCACGGGCCCTTGCCACGTGACGGCAAACACGACATTGGTAGGCAGCACGTATTCGCGAATCGTGACGCCGTCGGCATTGCGCGATTCGCGCACGGTATAAACCGCGGAAGCAGAAGAGGAACCAGAAGCGGTCGAACGGAGCAAGGATTTCGAAGCCGAAGCCGAAGCCGGGGTCGAGGTCGAAGCTACACCCGCACCCGGTGCACTGCCCAACGCCGCATACGACGCGAGCGGCACAAGAGCCGACACGGCCAGCACGATCTTTACAAGTCTCATCACATTGCTCCAAAAAACAGGTCGGAGCATGGTGCCTGCGGGCTATTAATGAGAGTGTCTGAAAAGTCTCAACGGTGGGTAGGAAACGCCGATGCGATTCGACCGGCTCTGCGCGGTAACCGGTGAAGCGGGAGGCACACGTCTCGCAACGCCACCTCCCGAATCACACACCCCAATCCGTCAGAACGCGACGAACGGTCCGGTATGCGTGCCGACCTTGTTGTTCCCGATCACCGTGTACACGCTGCGGCCGTAGAAAAACGGCAGGCCCCAGAGGAACGTGCGGTTGTACGAGAAATTCCACCCCACGTTGTTGTACGCGGCATTGCCACTTGCCATCAGATTGACCGCGTTATCGAGCGGAAAAGTCAACTTGTAGGGCGTACCGGAGCCGTTCGTTGCTTCCATGGTCGCGTCCAGGCTGAGCGTGCTCGTTGGTGTGTACCAACCCGAGGTTGTAGGTATCGAGCTGTCGGGAAAGGCGTATCCATTGGTGCCGCTGTCGATCGCGCTCATGTTGAACGCAGTCCCCTGGTACTGGGTCGTGATGCCGCCGTACTGGTCCACCGCAAAGTAATTGGCATTGGTCGGCAGCGCATTGTTCGCCTGGGTGCCGACGCCGAATATCAGTTGACCGGCGACGCCGGCCTGGCCGCTGGCGGGCACCGCCGGCAGTCGGATGACCGTGCCGTTGTAGTCGGCGTCGAATGCGGCAACCGGGTTCATCACCTCTTTGGCGGCCGTCATGCGCGTACTGATGCATGAATTCTGCGACGGGCAGTAGTAGTAGAGACCTGGCATCGCGTTGTCGAGCGCGTCTTTGGAGTCGGACGTGAAGTTCGAAATCCCCAGGATGCCGTTGGCGCCCAGACTTTGCGCGGTGCTGAGGTCGGTGCCGCCATGCGCAATGCAGTCTGCCGGGGTAGAAAACGCCCCATCGCCGATCACCTGGATCGGGATGTTGCTCGCCGTCCTGCTGCCGATTGTGATGTCGGCGCGCTTGATCGAGCCAAATGTGAAACCGGAAGCGAACGGCATGCACTCGGCGATGGGATAAGCGCCGCCGATGTAGTTGCCGTTGGGTTTGTCGTCCACTGCGCCGACTTGCGTGAGCAACTGGGCGTTCAACGCCTGAATCGCACTGGCCGTGATACGTACGCCCGTTGACCCGGTGTCGACCAGCATCCGGTCGACGGTCACGCACTGGCTTGCACCCGGCTGCGTGCCGGGGACGCACACCTTGATCGAGGTGGACAGCATGTTGACGCCGCCCATCGAGTTGTCGACGCGAATCGGCACCGTATTGTTCTTGTCGGTTTTGATGTTGCTCGTATTGCCGGCGTCACCCGCATTGCCGCTATTGCCCGAGCCGCCGGGCGTATTGATCCAGTCGGGCGTGGCATTCCAGCCGAGGGCGCTGCCTTGGTTGCTTCCATCGCCACTGCCACCGCCGCCGCAAGCGGCAAGGGCGACGCTCATCCCCGCCACGATGGCCCACAGCCTCTTCTTAAAAGTCTTCATATTCTGATTTTTCCGTTACTCGACGTAAATCTCACTGCAGATCGCTCGGGCGCACGTTAGCGGGCATCAGGCGGGGTAAATAAGCCGCGCCGGTGAAATGCCCTAAACGGCCTGCCGATTCGATCCGGAAGTCGTCGCTGCCCTCGACTAGCGGCCCGGTGCCGCGAACATGGCCTTCTCCGGCGCTGACGTAGGTGGGGAAATAGCTGCCGAGAAGTGCGCTCATATCCGGACGGATAGGGCCCTCCCACGTGACAGCGAACACGACATTGCTGGGTAGCACGTACTCGCGGATCGTGACGCCGTTGGCATCGCGCGACTCGCGCGTCGTGTAGCGCGACGCGGTTGCTGCTTTAGATGTGGCTGTTGCCGCGGTGGACTGCGGCATGGCGCGCAGTACCGCAGGGGAGGGGGACGTGCCGGCGCTCGGCGCGCCGCCCAACGTTGCATGAGATGCGAGCGGTAACAGCGTTACCGCCAACATCGCGATCTTCAAAAATCTCATCACACGGTTCCAGGAAAACAGGTCGGAGCATGTTGCCTTCGACGTGTTTAGGAAACCGCCAGAAATTTCCGGTGCGACTGTGAGAAGCGTCTCGACGAAAGCGGAGCGTCAGCCTTCTCTTAGATATTCTTAAGTTGCAGGGTGAAACTCGACGTCGCGTCAGGCGGCTGACGACAGGAGCAGACGATCAAACGCGGTCGGGTTGTACGGAAAAGGAGAGAGCGGGTCGGGGCGTTACTGAGGCGCAACAGCGTTCGGCATAGTCGTGCGGGCGAGCGCCGCGCGCTTTGCAACTGCGCGTCGTTCGAGAGCACTTCGTTGTAGAGCAAAAAGAGAGAGGCGCTGAGCCTGCGCGGGAAGCAGGCTCAGCGCCGCGAGCGCGGCAGCAGAGCTGACGGCAAGGACATTGCGAACCGCATGATGAAGCGCCAGAGCGGGTGCGAGGACCGGCACCCGCTAACGGATCAGCGCAACCCGTGCGATCAGTAGGTGGGAACGGTGGGGTCGACCTGACGCGACCACGCGTCGATCCCGCCTTGCAGATTGAAGACGTTGGTGTGGCCGCGCGATTCGAGGAACATCGCGACCTGGGCGCTGCGCGCGCCGTGATGGCACACGCAGACGATTTGCGCGTCGTCGTCGAGTTCTTCGCTGCGCGCGGGAATCTCACGCATCGGAATCGACACGGCGCCGGCGATCGACGCCGTCTGGATTTCCCACGGTTCGCGCACGTCGAGCAGCACGGGCGCGGGGCGCGATTGATCGGCAAGCCATTCGGCGAGCGCGGGAGCGGTCAGATTTTGCATCAGCGGGACATCCGGTTCAGAGGACGGCGGCGTGCCGGCCGTCCAGAAAAACGTGCGAATTAAAACTTGAAGCGCGGCGGCTGCACGGCATTGATCAGCGGTTCGACATAGGTTTCGAACACGTCGGCAATGCGGTACTGCTTCTCGTCGATACGCGTGATGATCTGCGCCTTCATGACCGGCGCGGTACCGACGAATGCGGCCAGACGGCCGCCGATCTTCAGATGTTCGAGGATTTCCTGCGGGAGCACCGGCAGGCCGCCCGATACGCAGATCACGTCGTACGGTGCGGCGCTGGCCCAGCCGCGCGAGGCGTCGCCGGTGACGACTTCGGCGTTCAGCACGCCGTTGGCGATGAGATTGCTCTTTGCCAGTTCAGCCAGTTCCGGTTCGATGTCGACCGTCAGCACGTGCTGCGCGCGATGCGCGAGCAGGGCGGCCATATAACCCGAGCCGGCGCCGATTTCGAGCACGCTTTCGTGTTTCTTCACCGCCAGCTCCTGCAGCACGCGGGCTTCGACGCGCGGCGCCAGCATGTGCTGGCCGGCCGGCAGCGGCACTTCGAAGTCGACGAAGGCCAGATCGCGGTAGACGGTGGGGACGAAGTTTTCACGCTTGACGATCGAGAGCAGATTCAGCACGTCCTGGTCGAGCACTTCCCAGGGGCGGATCTGCTGTTCGATCATGTTGAAACGCGCTTGCTCGATGTTCATGGTGGATTCGGCAGTGTGGTTTGGCGAGTTTGCGATTCTTTGCCGCTGACCGGTGGCCTCAGGGTACGACCGGGGTGCGGCCCGGGGGCGGTCCGGTAGTACAGCCCGGTAAGCGGGCCACGGCAGGGTAACTGCGGGATTGTACCAAATGGCGGCGCGAACTCATGCCGTCGCGGGCAGCGCAACGCCGGGCCGCATCCTGAGCCAGCTCTCCGCGTGCCTGCTTGCCCCCGTGTTAATCCCTAGCGATCCGTCCTTGCGCTTCCGGCCTTGATCGCTCAAAAATGTAATCGATTACATTTTTGAGGCAAATTCACTTGTCCAAGTCGGTGTCCAAAACGGCGCCTGTGACGTCGTCGCCCGTGCGTTCGCAGCCTGATGCTCGGCCGCCGCACCAGACCGAGGGCCTTTCGATTGCCCAGGTGGCGGAGCAGGCAGGGGTCTCGGTGGCGACGGTGTCGCGCGTGCTGAACGGCCACGAGAACGTGCGGCCCGCCACGCGCGACAAGGTATTGGCGGCGGTCGACGCCAGCGGCTACCGCGTCAACGAACTCGCGCGCAACCTGCGCACTGCCGAAAGCCGCCTGCTGCTGACCATGGTGCCCGACGTCGGCAACCCCTTTTACGCGGAGATCGTGCGCGGCATTGACAGCGTTGCGCGTCAGCACGGTTATTTCATGCTGCTCTGCGACACGGGCGCCGATCCGGGCCGCGAGCGTAGCTACTTCGATCTGCTGCGCCGCCGCCGCGCGGATGGCGCGATCTGCCTCGATCCGGCGACCATCCAGCAGGCGCTCGGCGAGGCATCCAGCGCGCTGCCCTGGGTCGCGTGCTGCGAGTTCGATCCGGAGATGGGCGTGCCGTACGTCGGCATCGACAACTATCAGGCCGCGGGCGACGCGGTGCGGCATCTGCTCGCGCGTGGTCACCGGCGCATCGGGCTGATCAATTCGGACGTCGACTATCTGTACGCGCGGCAGCGTCAGCAAGGCTATCTGGACGCGCTGACCGAAGCGGGCATCACGCCGGACGAGCATTGGCGCATGAACCTGAACAGTCTCGACTACGAGGCGGGCGCATCGGCAGCGGCCTTGCTGATGCAGCAGCCGCATGCATCCAACGCGGCGCCGAGCGCGATCTTCGCCGTCTCCGACACGCTGGCGATCGGCGTGATCCACGGCTTGCGCAGCATCGGCAAACGCGTGCCGGACGATGTCGCGGTGGTCGGCTTCGACGATATTTCGCTCGCGGCGCAAATCGATCCGCCGCTCACCACCATCGCCCAGCCGATGCGCGAACTCGGCGAAACCGCCGCACGCCTCCTGCTGCAACGGCTCGCCAATCCCCTGGCGAACGTGCCGGGCGTGCTGTTGCCGCATCGGCTCGTGATTCGCAGGAGCGCGTAAGTCATGAGCCTCGCCGTTCGTTTCGACGATATCCGCAAAGACTTCGGGCCGGTGCGCGTGCTGCACGGGGTGAGCTTCGAACTGGCGCCGGGACGCATCTATGGTTTGCTCGGCGAAAACGGCGCGGGCAAATCGACGCTGATGAAAATCCTCGCCGGCTACGAGACGGCGACTTCGGGCACCTTGCTGGTCGACGGCCACGCGCAGCAGTTCATCGGGTCGCGCGACGCGGAAGCGGCGGGCATCGTGTTGATTCACCAGGAGTTCAATCTCGCTGAGCATCTGACGATCGCGCAGAACATGTATCTCGGTCATGAAAAAAAACGCGGCTGGTTTGTCGACGACGCGGCAATGCGCACCGAGGCCGCGCGTTTTCTCGAGCAGGTGGGGTTGGAGAAAGCGCCGGATACGAAGGTGCGCGAGCTGATCGTCGCGGAAAAGCAGATGGTGGAGATCGCCAAGGCGCTATCGCGCCGCGCGCGTTTGCTCATCATGGACGAACCGACCGCCACGCTCACGCCGGCCGAAACCGAACGCCTTTTCGCGTTGATGGCGAAGCTGAAAGCCGAGGGCGTGACCATCGTCTACATCTCGCACAAGCTGGACGAAGTCGAGCGCATCACCGACGAAGTCATCGTGATGCGTGACGGCCGCTTCGTCGCGCGCAGCGAAACGGCGGCGCTCGCGCGGCAGCAGATGGCGAATCTGATGGTCGGGCGCGACGTGTCCGATATGTTCCCCGACAAGATCACCGTGCCTGCCGATGCGCCGATCGCGTTGAAAGTAGACGGCCTCGACGTCCCGAATTGGGTCGAAGACCTGAGCTTCGACGTGCGTGCCGGCGAAGTGCTCGGTTTCGCGGGCCTCGTCGGCGCGGGCCGTACCGAAGCCTTCGAAGCGCTCATCGGCCTGCGCAAACGCACGGCGGGCCGCATCGAGATCGCCGGCCGCCGCGCGGATCTGAAGAGCCCGCGCGACGCCATGCGCCACGGCCTCACGTATCTGAGCGAAGACCGCAAAGGCAAAGGCCTGCATGTGAATCTGAGCCTGCAGGACAACGTCACGCTGATGACGCTCGAACGCTACGCGCATCCGTTACTCGACATGAAAGCGGGGCGCGCGGCGTTGACCCAGGCCGTGCACGACTTCGGCATTCGCACGGGCGATCTGTCGAGCCGCGCGCGCATGCTCTCCGGCGGCAATCAGCAGAAGCTCGCGCTCGCCAAGTTCCTGCAGCCCAATCCGAACGTGATCGTGCTCGACGAGCCGACTCGCGGCGTCGATGTCGGCGCGAAACGCGATATCTATTTCCTGATCCATCGTCTCGCCGCGCAAGGTCGCGCGGTGATCGTCATTTCATCCGAACTGATCGAGCTGATCGGTTTATGCCACCGCGTCGCCGTGATGCGCGCGGGACGTCTGCAAACCACGCTCACGCTCGAGCATCTGACCGAAGAGGAGTTGATCGCCCATGCGACCGGCACCCACTGAAGCTGTTCAATCCGGCCGCGCGTTGCGCTTCGCGCATCGTCTGTATGCGCTCGGGCCGCTCGTTGGGCTGATCCTGCTGTGCATCGTCGGCACGCTGCTCAACCGCGATTTCGCGACGCTCGACAACCTGATGAACGTGCTCACGCGCACTTCGTTCATCGGCATTATCGCGGTCGGCATGACCTTCGTGATCATCTCGGGCGGCATCGATCTGTCCGTCGGATCGATGGCCGCGCTGATCGCGGGCAGCATGATCTGGCTGATGAACGGACTGGCTGCCGGTATCGGCGGTCACACGCTCGCGCCTTTGCTGATTCTGACACTCGGCATTGTGTTCGCGCTGGTGCTCGGCGGTTTGTTCGGCTGCGCGCACGGATTGCTGATTACCAAAGGACGGATCGAGCCGTTCATCGTCACGCTGGGTACGTTGGGGATTTTTCGCGCAGTGCTGACGTGGCTCGCGGATGGCGGCGCGCTGACGTTGGATAACGGATTGTCGGACCTGTACGGGCCCGTTTACTACGCGAGCCTTTTCGGCGTGCCTGTCCCGATCTGGGTGTTTCTGGTCGTTGCGGCGGGTGGTGCGTTGATCCTCAATCGCACCGCGTTCGGCCGCCACGTGCAGGCGATCGGTTCCAACGAACAGGTCGCGCGCTATGCGGCGATTCGCGTCGACACGGTGAAGATCATTACGTACGTGTTGCTCGGTATCTGCGTCGGCGTGGCGACGGTGCTGTATGTGCCGCGGCTCGGATCCGCTACGCCAACCACGGGCTTGCTGTGGGAGCTCGAGGCGATTGCGTCGGTGGTGGTCGGCGGCACGGCGCTGAAGGGCGGCGAAGGGCGCGTGGTCGGCACGGTGATCGGCGCGATTCTGCTTTCGGTGATCGCCAATATTCTGAATCTGACCAGCATCATCAGCGTGTACCTGAACGCGGCGGTGCAGGGCGTCGTGATTATCTTCGTCGCGTTTGTGCAGCGCGGACGGCGGTAGGTAGTGGGCGTTGAGCTTCAAGGAATACAACGGCAAGTTCGAGAATCGGGGCGCATGAACGCCTCATAACGCAGCTATGTGGCATGAATCGACATAGGAGACACAACCATGAAGCAGGTCATTCGAGCGGTCGGCGCCGGCATGCTGGCGTTGGGAATACTGGGCACGGCAGGCGTTGCGCGTGCCGATGAGAAGGTCACGCTGGGCGTCGCGATTCCGACAGCCGACCACGGCTTTACGGGCGGCATCGTCTGGTGGGCGAACAAGGCGAAAACCGACCTTGAGAAAGCGCATCCTGATCTCAAGGTGATCGTGAAGACCGCGGCCGGCGCGCCCGAACAGGCGAACCAGTTGCAGGATCTCGTGACGGTGAACAAGATCAATACGCTGGTGATTTTCCCGTTCGAATCGGCCTCGCTCACGCAGCCGGTTGCGCAGGTGAAGAAGAAGGGCGTGTACGTGACGGTGGTCGATCGCGGCTTGACCGACACCAGCGCGCAGGATGCCTACGTTGCGGGTGACAACACCGCGTTCGGCAAGATTCCCGCCGAATATCTGGCGAAAGCGCTCGACGGCAAAGGCGACATCGTCGCGCTGCGAGGCATTCCCACGACGCTCGACAACGAGCGCTGGACCGCGTTTACTGGCGTGCTGAAGGCGTATCCGAACATCAAGATCCTCGATGCGAAGTACGCGAACTGGAATCGCGACGACGCCTTCAAGGTGATGCAGGACTATCTCACGCGCTTCAAGCACATCGACGCGGTCTGGGCGGCGGACGACGACATGGCCGTCGGCGTCATCAAGGCGATCGAGCAGGCCAAGCGTAGCGACATCAAGATCGTCTTCGGCGGCGCGGGCTCGAAGGGCATGGTGAAGAACGTGATGGACGGCGCACCGATGATCAAGGCGGACGTATCGTATTCGCCGAAATTCATCTACGACGCGATCAAGCTCACCGCCGAAGCGCGTCTGAAGGGCGACAAACTGCCGCCAACCACGATCATTCCGTCGGTGCTGATCACGAAGGAAAACGCGCAGCAGTTCTATTTCCCTGACTCGCCGTTCTGATCCTGGGCATCCGGCGCGCGCTTGCCGTGCTTCTGTTGATGAGGCATGGCAGGCGCGCCATAGTTCGAGGAACCGTACGATGAAAACCATCAAAGGGCCGGCGATTTTTCTCGCTCAATTCATGGGCGACGAGGTGCCGTTCGACAACTTCGCGCATCTGGCCGGTTGGGCCGCGAGCCTCGGCTTCAAGGGGGTCCAGGTGCCGTGCGATCCGCGCCTGATCGATCTTGAGCAGGCTGCGGCGAGTCAGGCGTATTGCGATGAACTGCGCGAGATCGCGGACGATGCGGGCGTGGCGATCACCGAACTGTCGACGCATCTGCAAGGGCAACTGGTGGCCGTGCATCCGGCCTATGACGTATTGTTCGACGGCTTTGCCGCGCAGCATGTGCGCGGCGATCCCGTTGCGCGCACGCAATGGGCGACAGAGCAAATGAAGCTCGCGGCGAAGGCTTCGCAGCGCCTGGGTCTCGACACGCACGTGTCGTTTTCCGGCGCTTTGGCGTGGCCGTATCTGTACCCATGGCCACAGCGTCCCGCGGGTTTGATAGAAGCCGCCTTCGACGAACTCGCGCGCCGCTGGACACCGATTCTCGATGCGTTCGACGAAGCCGGTGTCGACGTGTGCTACGAATTGCATCCGGGCGAGGACCTGCATGACGGCGTGACCTTCGAGCGCTTTCTGGACGCAGTGAAGCAACACCCGCGCGCGAACATTCTCTACGACCCGAGCCACTTCGTCCTGCAACAACTCGACTACCTCGCTTTTATCGACCTCTATCACGAGCGCATCAAGGCGTTCCATGTGAAGGATGCGGAGTTTCGTCCAAACGGCAGGCAAGGCGTGTATGGCGGTTATAGCGGCTGGGTCGAACGCGCGGGGCGGTTCAGATCGCTTGGCGACGGGCAAATCGATTTCGGCGCGATCTTCTCAAAGATGGCGCAGTACGATTTTCCCGGCTGGGCCGTGCTGGAATGGGAGTGCGCGCTGAAGCATCCTCAGGACGGCGCGCGCGAAGGCGCGGAGTTCATTCGCCGCCACATCATCCGCGTGGCCGATCATGCGTTCGATGATTTTGCGGGCAGCGGTGTGGATGCGGCGCAGCTAAAACGCGTGCTGGGCATTTGACTGCGATCTATGGGTGGGTTTGGAGGCGAGCTGACCGTCAAGCGGGTTGAAGCAGGTGAAGCAGATCGCAACGGAGCAAACGCAATGGTACAAAGAAGACTCAGGCTCGGCATGGTCGGCGGCGGGCAGGGCGCGTTTATCGGTGCGGTGCATCGGATCGCGGCGCGGCTCGACGATCGGTTCGAACTGGTAGCGGGCGCGTTGTCGTCCGATCCGCAGCGCGCGCAGGCGAGCGCCGCTGAAGCCGGTATCGCGCGCAGCTATGCGGGCTGGCGCGAGATGGCGCACGCCGAGGCCGCTCGCGACGACGGCATCGACGCCGTCGCGATCGTCACGCCGAATCATCTGCATGCGCCGGTGGCGACGGCTTTTCTCGAAGCGGGCATCCATGTGGTGTGCGACAAGCCGCTAGCAATTTCGCTGGCGGAAGGCGAGGCGCTTGCGAAGCTCGCTCGCGAGAAGAACAAGCTTTTTGCGTTGACGCATACGTATTCCGGTTATCCGCTGGTGCGCCATGCGCGCGAACTCGTCGAGAAAGGTGAACTCGGCGACATACGCGTCGTGCAAGTCGAATACGCGCAGGACTGGTTGGCTGAATCGATCGAAACGAGCGGCACGAACAAGCAGGCAGGCTGGCGCACGGATCCGTCGCTGGCGGGTCCTGCCGGCTGCCTCGGCGATATCGGCACGCATGCGTACCACGTCGCCGCCTTCATCACGGGGATGACGCCGTCGTCGCTATCGGCGGAGTTGCATACTTTCGTGCCGGGACGTCGCATCGACGACCACGTGCAGGCGATGCTGCGCTATCCGAACGGTGCGCGCGGCATGCTGTGGGCGAGTCAGGTGGCGAGCGGCGCGGAGAATGCGCTGCGTCTGCGGGTGTACGGGACGAAAGCGAGTTTGAGTTTCGACCAGGAGAATCCGAACGAATTGTGGTTCACGCCGCTGGCCGGTTTGGCCGAGCGCCTGACGCGCGGGCGTGTGAAAAGCGCGATCGCGGCGCATGCGACGCGCGTGCCGTCGGGGCATCCTGAAGGTTATCTGGAAGCGTTCGCGCAGTTGTACAAAGATGCGGCGTTGCAGATCGAAGCGTTGGATGCGGGGCAGCCGTTGCCTGCTGAGAGTCTGCTGCTTACAACGGTGGAGGACGGCGTGGCCGGTTTGCGTTTTATAGATGCAGTATTGGCAAGCAGCGCGGCGGATGGTCAGTGGCGCGAGATAAGCCCCGGTTGATCGTGGACACGTGACGCGCCCGCCCGGCAGCGGGGGGCGCCATTCAATTTCATCGCCGCCTGATTTTCAACCAGGCCTTGAGCGTGCCGAGGTCCTGGAACTCCACCAGATCGTATTCGAGCGACGCGATTTGTTCCTGAAGCATAAAAACGTCTTCTGTCAGCGCGTGCATTGCCTTCTTCGGCGTGATGGGGGCCATCGGGTCGAGCCCGTAGCGTTGCTTGAATCCCATTTCGACAAACATAATTTCGTCGTCGAGTTCGCCTACCTGCTCTTTTAATATCTTGTTGTAATGCTTGAGCCGGTCTTCGCTCAGATTGTCGAGCGCGTTCTGATCGATGTGTTCCAGTTCCAATTGCAATTCGAGCAAGCGCAGCAGGTTGTTCTTGCTGTAGGCCTCGTTGACACGTTGCATCAGCGCGGTCTTCCGTTTGCGTTCCTCAGGATCGCTTTCGCGGTCGGGATGCAGCGCGCTGGCCAGCTTGCGATACACCTCGCGAATCGAGCGGCTCAGTTGCGCTTCTTCTTCCTCGCGGCGCGTTTCGGCCGCCATCTGTTTCGCCGTCTTCTTTTTCGGGGGGCGTTGCGCCTGACGCGCCTGATGTTGCGCCGCTTGCGCCGCATCGTCCTGTTCGATATGCGCCTGCAGGCGATCCAGAACTTCATCGGGCGAGTTCATATCGATGTCGTCCAGTTCGACGCCCAATACCGTCTCCAGCATAGATTTCATTTCGTCTAACTCGGACGCTCTTTCGTCGTCGTAGTCGGACCCGCTGTGCCGGTTGTATAACGCTTTCAACTCGTCGTTATCTTCTTCCCTGAGGCACCTCGCCGCCAGATCGACAATGACCGCTGAAAGGGCGCGCCGTTCACTTTGGGTGATACGTTTCTGGTTGCTCTGCTCGTCGAGAAGGTGCGCCATCCGCGCACGCAAATGTTGCATCTTCTGCGTCAGCGGCAGCAGTTCATTAACGTACGTTTGCTGGAAAGCCGGCGCGAACTCTTCCCACGCGCTCAAACTGGCGCGCCGCTTTTCGATCTGTTTGATCAGCGTGTTGAACGCTTTCTGGCCCTTCGACAGGGTGGGTTGATTGTGGTCCGGCGCGATGCTGACGGATCTGGCGCTTGTCCTGGTCATGGAGCGGATATCTGCGGTCGTCAAATGGGATGCGGCGCTGCCTAGCTGCCTTTACTCTTCCTGATCTGCTCTTCGAACGCAATATCGAGTTTGCTCGCCTTGCGCGGTTTCGGCGGTCCGAAACCGTCGACGAATTTGACGAAATCGTCGAGCGTCAGCGGATCGGAGACTTTCTTGTCCGTGCCGCTCGATTTGTCGACGAGATAAAACAACCCGCCGGACAGGCTGATCGCGGCGAACTGCGGATTGCCGCTGCGGGTTTTCAGCCGTTCGACGGCGTGGATGGCTCGGGTGGTGCGCATGTTTTGGGAGGGGCGGCAAATTGAAGGGTGCACTTTAACAGCAATCCGCGGCGCAACCTGGTAAGGGCAGGGGGCCCGGGTGATGAGCTGAAAATCTGTACGATTTTATGGTGCATTCATAAAATTCGTACACGAGCAGGCCATGCCGTGGCCTGCCCGAACGTGGGTCCGGGCGGCGAGCATGATCATTGACCCGGCAGCGGCCAACTCAGACGATCGGCTCGCCATGCGGCCCGCTCGAACGGAACGACACCCGGCACGAGCATGCTGCTTACTGACTCAAGTAGACGAACTTCCCATTCTTGATGACGCCCATCACACTGGCGCGTTGATCCAACCCGACATGGTCCTTCGGGCTGGTATTGACCACCCCATTCGGCACAACCAGTTCATGCGCGTGCTCCAGTTCGTCGCGCAATGCGGTTCGGAACGCCGGCGTGCCCGGCTGCGCCGTCTTCAACGCACGCGCGACCGCATCCTGCAAACGCGGGTACACGCCCGCTGCATCGCCCGCAAATTGGGTCACGCTGCCCGGGCCGTACTTCGCTTCGTATTCGTTGGTGAACGCGAGCGCCGCCTTCTTTGCCGGATGGTCGGCCGGCAGCGTGCGCGCCACCACGACCGGCTGCGTTGGGAACAGCGTGCCTTCCACGTCCTTGCCGCCCAGTTTGATGAACTCGGGCGTGGCGATGCCGTGCGTCTGATAGATCGGGCCTTTGTAGCCGCGTTCGATCAGCGTGCGCTGCGGCAGCACGGTCGGCGTGCCGGCTCCGGCGATCAGGATCGCATCCGGTTTGGCTGCCATCAGCTTGAGGATCTGGCCGGTGACGCTGGCGTCCGTGCGGTTATAGCGCTCGGTGGCCACCAACTGAATATGCCGCAAGGCCGCGAACTTGCTGAACTCGTTGAGCCAGCTTTCGCCGTAACCGTCCGCGAAACCGATGAAGCCCACCGTCTTCACGTTGTGGTTCGACATGTAGCGCGTCATGACGTCGGCCATCGCGCTGTCGGTTTGCGCCATCTTGTAGGCCCATACCTTCTTGCCTTCCTGCGGCTCGACCACGCTCGCCGAGCCGATCAGCGTGATCATCGGCGTCTGGCTTTCCGCGACCGGATCGAGCGCGGCCATCGCGGCCGGCGTAATATTCGGGCCGACGATCACGTCGACGTGGTCCTCATTGATCAGCTTGCGGATGTTGCGCACCGCATTGCCCGGATCGGATGCGTCGTCGAGGAAGATGTAGTCGGCTTTCTGGCCGGCGATCGTGGCCGGCCACATCAGCATCGCGTTCTTGCTCGTAATGCCGATCACGGCGGCGGGGCCGGTGCTCGACAGGTCGATGCCGACCTTGATGTCGGCCTGTGCTGCGGTAGCGAGCAAGAGCGCGCCGAGAGCGGCGAGGCCGCTGATTTTTTTCTTATACGACATCATCGAAGGGTCTCCGTAGCGGGAAGCGTGGTCAGTTCAAAGTTCGTAGGTTTCGTGTTCGCCTTTGAGCGCCTGTTCGATCAGCTTGCGGTTCATGCTCGGCGACAGGAGTTCGACGAGCGTATACACATAGCTGCGCAGATAGGCGCCCTGTTTCAGCGCAACGCGCGTCACGTTGCTGCCGAACAGGTGGCCGACCGGCATGGCGCGCAGATGGCGGTCGCGCTCGGCATTGAACGCGATATCCGCCATGATGCCGACGCCCAGACCCAGTTCGACATAGGTCTTGATCACGTCGGCGTCGATTGCCTCCAGCACGATGTCCGGATGCAAGCCGCGCAGGCGGAACGCCTCGTTGATCTTGGTGCGGCCGGCGAACGCGTTGTCGTACGTAATCAGCGGATATTGGGTCAGATCATCCAGCGACAAAAGTTTGCGGTCGAGCAACGGATGATCCGGCTGCATCACGGCAACATGGTGCCACTGGAAGCACGGCAGCGAGACCAGCTCCTTGTAGTTAGCGATCGCTTCGGTGGCGATGCACAGGTCGGCCTGGTCGTGGATCACCATTTCGGCCACCTGGGTCGGGCTGCCTTGCAGAATTGAAAGGTGAACTTTCGGGAAGCGCTTCTTGAATTCGGCGATCGCGGCCGGAAGTGAGTAGCGCGCCTGGGTGTGGGTGGCGGCGATCACCAGATTGCCCTGATCCTGCGCTGCGTAATCTTTACCGACCCGCTTGAGGCTCTCAACCTCCTGCAGAATCTTCTCAACCGATTGAAGAATGATGCGGCCCGGCTCGGTCAGGGAGCGCACGCGCTTGCCGTGGCGCGTGAAGATTTCGACGCCCAGCTCGTCTTCCAGCTCGATGATCGCCTTGGAGACGCCCGGCTGGCTTGTAAACAGCGCCTTGGCCGCTTCGGTCAGATTGAAATTCTGCCGCACAGCCTCGCGGACGAAGCGGAATTGGTGCAGGTTCATATATAACCTCTCCGCATATCAAAAGAATTTTTTAGTCGTTTGAAATATAAGGCGAGTTTATTACGATCTGTCCATCTTTTTCAATATGGATATCTGTATTTGTCATAAGCAAATGAGAGATGGGTCTAAACCCTGACTCGGCTGGACTGACAAATAGAGATATCCAGGGCGCGGCGGAACCGGACCGCCGTGTGTCACGCAAAAAAATTGGGGTCCCCGAATGTACCAATACGATCAGTACGACCAGACCATCGTCGATGAACGGGTCGCGCAATACGCCGATCAGGTTCGCCGCCGCTTGTCCGGCGAATTGAGCGAAGAGGAGTTCCGTCCGCTGCGCCTGCAGAACGGTTTGTACATGCAGCGTCACGCGTACATGCACCGCATCGCGATTCCGTACGGCAACCTGCGCAGCGATCAGATGCGCGTGCTGGCCCAGATCGCGCGCGAGCACGACCGCGGCTACGGTCACTTTTCGACGCGCTCGAACATCCAGTACAACTGGATCAAGCTCGAAGAAACGCCGGAAATCCTGCGCAAGCTCGCGGCTGTGCAGATGCACGGCATTCAGACCTCGGGCAACTGCATCCGTAACATCACGGCTGACCAGTTCGCCGGCGTGGCGCCGGACGAAGTGGTCGATCCGCGGCCGTGGGCAGAAATTCTGCGCCAATGGTCGACGTTCCACCCGGAATTCGCCTGGTTGCCGCGTAAGTTCAAGATTGCCGTGTCGGGTTCGAAGGAAGACCGTGCTGCCGTGCAGATTCACGACATGGGCGTGTATCTGAAGAAGAACGAGCAGGGCGAGCTGGTGGCCGACATCCTGGCCGGCGGCGGCATGGGCCGTACGCCGATCATCGGCGCGATCATCCGCAAGGATCTGCCGTGGCAACACCTGCTGACGTACTGCGAAGCCGTGCTGCGCGTATACAACCGCTACGGCCGCCGCGACAACATGTACAAGGCGCGCATCAAGATTCTCGTGAAGGCGCTGAGCCCGGAGAAATTCTCGGCGCAGGTCGAGGAAGAATGGCAACACCTGAAGGACGGTCCGTCGACGCTGACGCAAGCGGAAGTGGATCGCGTGTCGCAATACTTCCAGCCGCCGGTGTATGAAAAGCTGCCGGATACGGATGCTTCGTTCGAGAACCATCTGCTGGAAAACCGTGCGTTTGCCCGCTGGGTCGAGCGTAATGTGCGTCCCCATAAAGTATCGGGCTATGCGTCGGTCACGCTGTCGCTGAAGCCGACCACGATCGCTCCGGGTGACGCTACGGACGCGCAGATGGAAGCGGTCGCCGATTGGGCCGATGAATACTCGCTCGGCGAAATCCGCGTGTCGCACGAACAGAACCTGATTCTCGCCAACGTGAAGAAGCGCGACCTGTTCGCGCTGTGGGAAAAGGCCAAGGCGCAAGGTTTCGCGACGCCGAACATCGGCTTGCTGACCGACATCATCGCGTGCCCGGGCGGCGATTTCTGCTCGCTCGCGAATGCCAAGTCGATTCCGATCGCGCTGGCGATTCAGGAGCGTTTCAACGATCTCGACTACGTGTACGACCTCGGCGATGTGTCGCTGAATATCTCGGGTTGTATCAATGCGTGCGGCCATCACCACATTGGCAACATCGGCATTCTGGGCGTCGATAAGGACGGCTCGGAGTGGTATCAGGTGACGCTCGGCGGCGAGCAGGGCACGGGCGCCACCGGCGCGCATCTCGGCCGCGTGATCGGCCCGTCGTTCTCGGCGGAAGAAATGCCGGACGTGATGAGCAAGGTGATCGATACGTTCGTGGAAAACCGCCACGAAGGCGAGCGCTTCATCGAAACGTACAACCGCATTGGCATGGCCCCGTTCAAGGAACGTGTGTACGCCTCGCGTCAACCGGCTCACGCGTAACCGCGAAAAGGATACTGAACAGATGGCTTCTATCATCAAGAACCGCGCGATCGTCAACGATGACTGGACGGTGGTGCGCGCCGCTGAAGACGGCACGCTGCCCGCAGTCGATGCTTTGCCGGCCGGCAAGGTGCTGGTGCCGCTCGCGCTGTGGCAGGCTTCCCGTGATGCACTGCTCGCTTCGCGCGGCGCTGCTGAAATCGGCGTGTGGCTCGCGCCGGATAGCGAACCGGCGGATATCGTCGGCGACTTCGACGCGATCGCGCTGATCGGCGTGGACTTCCCGGTGTTCCGCGACGGCCGCGGCTACAGCATTGGCCGCCTGTTGCGCGAGCGCTATGGCTACAAAGGCGAACTGCGCGCGATCGGCGACGTGCTGCGCGATCAACTGGCGTTCATGTTCCGCTGCGGCTTCGACGCGTATGCACTGCGTGAAGACAAGGATTTCGACGACGCGCTCAAAGCGTTCGACGAATTCAGCTTCAACTATCAGGGCGCGGTGAATTCGTCGCCGCTGTTCCGCCGCCGCGAAGCGGGCGAATTGGCCAAGGCCCCGGCATGAGCGAAGTCCAATCGCTCACGCCGGAGCTCGCTGCGAAAGTCGAGCGCCTTAACGCGCTGCTCGATTCGATCGCCGCGCGTCACGCGAACGTGAAGCTCGCCAGCAGCCTCGCGGCGGAAGACATGCTGCTCACACACGCGATTCTGTCGCGTGGCGTCAAGATCGGCATTTTTTCGCTGAACACGGGTCGCTTGCATGCAGAGACGCTGGGCATGCTTGATCGCGTGAAAGAGCGCTACGGTTACGATATCGAGCAGTTTCACCCGCAAGCCGCCGCGGTTGAAGAGTATGTCGGCTCGCATGGTCTGAACGCGTTTTATGAAAGCGTCGATCTGCGCAAGCGCTGCTGCGAAATCCGCAAGGTCGAGCCGTTGAACCGCGCGCTGTCGGATGTCAGCGCATGGGTGACGGGCCAACGCCGCGAGCAGTCGGTCACGCGTGCCGAACTGCACGAGGAAGAACACGACGCCGCGCGCAATATCGCCAAGTTCAATCCGTTGACAGACTGGACCGAAGCCGAAGTGTGGGCTTATCTGAAAGCGTTGGACGTGCCGGTCAATCCGCTGCACGCCCGCGGTTACCCGAGCATCGGCTGCGAACCGTGTACCCGCGCGATCCGTCCCGGTGAAGACAGCCGGGCAGGGCGCTGGTGGTGGGAGTCGCGCGATACGAAGGAATGTGGTCTGCACATCACGACGATTACGCCGATCCCTGTCAGCAGCGGCGAAAACGCTTCGGCATAAAGCATTCAGGCGGTTCAGGTCTTGGTTTCCGACCTGAGCGCCGCACATACCGATTTGAATACTTCCGCGAGGCAAGCAACCGCTTGCGACGCGAATCAACGAAGGACCCAAACATGAGCACCACGCTCGATTCCACTGTCAATGCACCGCTCGCCAACACGGCGAACCGGATGGATCACCTCGATTGGCTCGAAGCCGAGTCGATTCACATCCTGCGCGAACTGGTCGCCGAATGCAGCAAGCCCGCGCTGCTGTTTTCGGGCGGCAAGGATTCGGTCGTGGTGCTGCACCTCGCGCTGAAAGCCTTCGGCATTGGCGCGAATCGCAAGACCGTGCTGCCGTTCCCGCTCGTGCATATCGACACCGGCCACAACTACGACGAAGTGATCGACTTCCGCGATCGCCGCGCGAAAGAGATCGGCGCTGAACTGGTGGTGGGTCACGTCGAAGATTCGATCAAGCGCGGCACGGTGCGTCTGCGTCGCGAGCTGGATTCGCGCAACGCCGCGCAAGCCGTGACGCTGCTCGAAACGATCGCTGAACATGGGTACACCGCGCTGATCGGCGGCGCGCGCCGCGACGAAGAAAAGGCCCGTGCAAAAGAACGGATCTTCTCGTTCCGCGACGAATTCGGCCAATGGGATCCGAAGGCACAGCGCCCGGAACTGTGGAGCCTCTACAACGCGCGTCTGCACAACGGCGAACACCTGCGCGTGTTCCCGATCTCGAACTGGACCGAACTCGACGTGTGGCAATACATCGCCCGTGAACAGCTCGAACTGCCGTCGATCTATTACGCGCATCAACGCGAGATCGTGCGCCGCAACGGCCTGCTCGTACCGGTTACGCCGCTCACGCCGATGCGTGAAGGTGAGACCAGCGAGACCGCGCTGGTGCGTTTCCGCACCGTGGGCGATATCAGCTGCACATGCCCGGTGGAAAGCGATGCGGATGATCTCGAGAAGATCATCGCCGAGACGGCCGTGACCGAAATCACGGAACGCGGCGCGACGCGGATGGACGATCAGGTTTCCGAAGCCGCGATGGAACAGCGCAAGAAGCAAGGTTATTTCTAAGCACACGACGAGGGCAATACAATCATGAGCGGTATTCACCAACCAGAAGACCTCGGCGTGCTGCGTTTTATCACTGCGGGCAGCGTCGACGACGGCAAGAGCACGTTGATCGGCCGCCTGCTGTACGACAGCAAGGCGGTACTGAGCGATCAACTCTCGGCACTGTCGCGCGCAAAGAATAAGCGTACCGTTGGCGACGAAATCGATTTGTCGCTGCTGACGGACGGCCTCGAAGCCGAACGCGAGCAGGGCATCACGATTGACGTTGCGTACCGTTATTTCGCAACGGCGAAGCGCAAGTTCATCATTGCCGATACGCCGGGTCACGAACAGTACACACGCAACATGGTGACGGGTGCATCGACCGCGCATGCGGCGATCATTCTGGTCGACGCGACGCGTGTGACGTTTGTCGACGGCGTGGCGCAACTGTTGCCGCAAACCAAGCGTCATAGCGCGCTCGTGAAGCTGCTCGGTCTGCAGCATGCGATCGTCGCGATCAACAAAATGGACCTCGTTGACTACAGCGAAACGCGCTTCAACGAGATTCGCGATGCGTATGTCGAACTCGCGCGTCAACTGGGTCTGAACGATGTACGCTTTGTGCCGGTGTCGGCGCTGAAGGGCGACAACATTGTGACGGCCAGCGAAAGCATGCCGTGGTACGCAGGCGAGCCGCTGCTCGATTTGCTCGAAGCGTTGCCGGTCGACATTCCGACGGGCCAGGCGCTGCGTTTCCCGGTGCAATGGGTCGCGCGTCAGGACGGCAGCCAGGCTGACGATTTCCGCGGCTACATGGGCCGTGTCGAAGCGGGCGAGGTGAAGGTCGGCGACACGATCGTGGTACTGCCGGCGAATCGCGAAGCGACGGTTGCCGAAATCATCGCGCCGGTAACGGGCGGTACGGCGGCGGTAGACCGCGCGTTTGCCGGCCAAACCGTGACGATCCGCCTGGCGGAAGACGTCGACGTATCGCGCGGCGACACCTTTGTGTTGCGCGAAGCGGCGCCGGAACCGGCGAAGAAGCTGGAAGCCGACCTCTGCTGGTTCGACGACACGCCGCTGTCGACGCAGCGCAAGTACTTGTTGAAGCAGACCACCAACACGGTGTTCGCGCGGATCGGTGCGATCAAGGAAGTGCTCGATGTGCATACGCTGTCGCAGGCGACCGATCGCAAGGAACTGGCGATGAACGACATCGGCCGCGTGGCGTTGACGTTGCAAAAGCCGCTGGTGTGCGACGTGTACGACTCGCATCAGGGCACCGGTGCATTCGTGCTGATCGACGAAGCGACGCATCACACGGTTGCGGCTGGGATGATTCGGGCGTTTTCGGCGTAAGCGGACAATGCGTGGCCGCGCACGGTTGGCACCTTAACGAACAGGTTGATGCAAATGGGTAAGGTTTATCTGATCGGCGCGGGGCCGGGTGCGGCGGATCTCATCACGGTACGCGGCGCGCGGTTGCTGGGCATGGCGGATGTCGTGTTGCATGACGCGCTTGTCGAGCCGGCCATGCTCGACTATGCGCCTGCTCACGCGCGGCGGATTGCGGTGGGTAAGCGGTGCGGGCAGCTTTCGACGGCGCAGCAGTTCATCAACAAGCAGATCGTCGATGCTGCGCTTGAGCATGAGGTGGTGGTGCGTCTGAAGGGCGGCGATCCGATGCTGTTCGGGCGCGCCGATGAGGAGATGCGGGCGCTGGAAGCGGCGGGCATCGAGTATGAGGTTGTGCCTGGGATTACCGCTGCGCTGGCTAGTGCGGCTTCGTTGAAGCGGTCGCTTACGCTGCGTGGCGTTTCTCGTAGTGTTGCGTTGGCGACTTTTAGTCGTGCGCCGGGGTCTGAGGAGATTCGCGAGCAGGTTAATGCGGATTCGCTTGTGTTTTATATGGGCCGGGATAGTGGGGTGGAGATTGCTCAGCAGTTGATTGATGCGGGGCGGGGTGTTTCTACGCCGGTGGCGATTGTTGAGGCTTGTAGTACGGAGCGGGAGCGGATGCTGACTCTGACGCTTGAGGAGCTTGCTGCTGGCGAGGCGCAGCGGTGGGTTGATGCTTCGCAGCCTAGTCTTTTGATGATCGGGGAGGCGTTTGCTGCTCGGCAGCAGGGGGGGCGTTCTGCTGAGGGGTTTTTAGTCGCGGCTTAAGGTTTTGGTTTTCGCTTTCTGCCTTCTGCCTTCTGCCTTCTGCCTTCTGCCTTCTGGTTTCTGGTTTTGCTGTTGCTTTGGGTCTTTGCTTCTGGTTTTGGCTGTGCGGTCGTGCTGTTTTCCTGGTTTTGTTTGTACGCTCTCGGCTCGTTGGTCTGGTCTGCCTGCGGCGTTGGCCTTTCCTTGAGTTCTTATTGGTCTATTAGCGTTGCCCCTGTGCGGGGCGGCACTTACTTTCTTTGCCGCCGCAAAGAAAGATAAGCAAAGAAAGCGGCTCACACCGCCAGCTTATAAGCGGGTCCCCCGCACAGCCGCGGTAGTGGTGCATCTGGAATCCGTGCCCTCGCATTCTCCGCCTCAGTGACAAGGCAGTCATTCTTCCCGTCTCACACTTCGTGCTCGCCGGAAGCGTTTTTTTCCGTCGCGCTTCGCGTGACGTCGCGGTTTTATCTATCAAATACCCCGGTTCTTTGCTGAAGTTTCTTCGGTGCTGTAGTCCTGTGTTCGGGCGCGTGCTTGCGAAATTTCGGAAATGGTGGCTTCCCCCGCTCTTTAGCCTGGGCAGGCGATCACTCGCGGAACGATACGTTTTAAACTCAATTCGCCGTCGAGTTATCGACGGCCGGGCTTGGCAGCCTGCATACCACGCACGTACTCCTGTCTCGGCAGGTTGTGCGTCTGTTTCAGCGCGTCCTCTAGCTATGGGCGGGCCGTGATAGGGAGATCTTCGGGTCTGCTGGTTTGCTGTGGTGCCAGTCTGCCAACCGTATCACTGAGCCCGCTCACCACTTCGCAAACTACAAGCGCTAGTGCGTCGGGCGGTCCAGGTAAGTTTCAGGGAGATCGCGCCATGAGTAAATCCGTCAAGAAATCACGAACCACATCGCGCCCACCCGTTGACGCACTTCAATACGAAAAACTTGCCCTGTCTGCTTTCGGACTTGTTGAGCGCCAACTAAGCCAACTGGACAAATTAGTCACGCTTGCGACCTCGATATTCAGGAGTCCGTCGGTGACACGTGAGGAGAGGTATCGTCAGCGGCAATTGCTGGAAGTGCTGATCGACACTGGCGAGGACTATCGGCGAGAGGTCGAGATTGATCGCGAGTTGTACCAGGTCATTGCGCTTGATGCGAAGGGAGTACCCCAAAGCTGTATCACGGCGCGTCACGCAGCGAACCTTCTAGCGAAGACCACGCAGAGGGCGCCGAAGAACGGCAAGGGCACGCGCGCAACGGGGGCAATGCGCAACAGACAAGGGCGCTTTAAAACGATCACGCGCCCAATTGCGACAGCACACTGACAAAAACCCGCGGTACTAGGCTACAAGTGAACTGCACCCCGAATCGTTGGACGGGCGTCCAACTTTTGGGGTGCAGTTCAAAACATAAAAAGGCGTTAGCGCCTTTTTATGTTGTAGATGGATAGCACTCATGCTTCGCCAACAGATCGTGGCTCGTCATCGCATCTGTCTCACCTTCATCATCGCGATTGGAACGACAACCGCAACGGTACCCGCGGCCGGGACGGTGATTCAGCGCACCGACATATCATTGAGGTGGGTGTTCTTGGGGAGTACAGAGGCGGTGTCGCCGAGGCGAAGCCGACGGCCCCACGACCACAACCGGCGGTTTCCCATGTATACCCGTCCGCGACGCACGCAGTGCGGAGTGGGAGCTGACCAGTGCTTTGTCACTAACGCGGAATGTGCGAGAACACAGATTCCAGATGCACCACTACCGTGACGGCGCGGGGGACCCGCTTATAAGCTGGCGGTGTGAGCCGCTTTCTTTGCTTATCTTTCTTTGCGGCGGCAAAGAAAGTAAGTGCCGCCCCGCACAGGGGCAACGCTAATAAACCAATAAGAATTCAAGGAAAGGCCAAAGAGCCAAGACCAGAGAGCCAACCCCAAGGACACAACCCCAAGCACCGCCGACCAGGCAAAAAAAATCAACCCTGCCGAAGGCAATACTCAGCAACAGCGTCCAACACCCCCTCATCCTCACCAACCGCAACGGCGCACCGAATCTCGGCAGAAGGATACAACCCGCGACACCGTTCAACCACCGCAGGCAAATCCTTCCGAACATGCCCACCTTGCCCAAAAAACACCGGCACAACAGTCACAACAGAACACCCGTCGGAGACAAGATCCCCCACAGCAGTCGGCAAATCCGGTTCCATCAACTCAAGAAAAGCCAGCAAAACCGGCCCAGCGTCAGCATCAGAACCGCGGGCAACCCGCAACTTCCCAGCCAGCCTCTCGAACGGCTCACGCCACCGCACATCCCGCGCGCCATGCCCAAACAAAACAAGTCCATGCATAGCCATGACACCGGCTCCTAATGGCGATCAACCCACTTCAACCCAACCAGCCCCAGCACGAGATAAACCAGCCCAGGCGTAGCCGCAGTCAACGGCGCAGGCCACGTATTCAACGTGCCGATATGCGAGAACAGCGTATTGAACAGCTGGAAACTCATCCCCAGCATAATCCCGCCGAAAACCTTCACCCCCACCACGCCCGCACGCGTATGCAGATACGCAAACGGCAGCGATAACACCAGCATCACGAACACCGCGAACGGATACAGCAGCTTGCGCCACAGCGCAATTTCATACCGCTGCGTGTCCTGATGATTCTCGGTCAAATGCTGGATGTAGCGGAACAGATTGAACATCGACATCCGGTCCGGCGAGACCAGCAGCACCGACAAGATCTGCGGCGTCAGCTCCGAGCGCAGCGAATACGCCGGCAACGCCACCTGCTTCGCACGGTACACCGGATTCAACGCATCGGTCGTGCCCGGAGGAGGGGGGACGTCGATAAGCTGCGTGTCCGTCACATCCGTCAGCTGCCAATGACCCGGCGGCTGATACGTGCCGCTCTTCGCAATCCGCACGTTCGAAAGGCGGAACTTCGAATCGAATTCGTAGATGCGCACATTGCTGATCGTCGCGTCCGGCTTCAATTCGCCGACGTTCACAAAGCGCGTGACCTGTTCGCCGTCCGCCCGCGCGGTGAGCGTGTCCTTCACCCATACGCCCGACTCGAAGTTGCTCGACACCGATGAGCCCAATGCCTCGAGCCGCACGCGTTCCGACAGTTGATCCGTGTACGGACCGACCACTTCGCCGATCAGGTAGGTCAGGAACACCAGCGGAATGCCGATCTTCATGAGCGAGCGTAGCGCCTGATTGGTGGCGAGGCCCGACACGCGGAAAATCGTGTACTCGGAGTTCGCCGCCATTTGCGCGAACACGTAGATCGCGCTGATCAACGCAGCGACCGGAATGATTTCGTAGAAGCGCGACGGCGTTTGCAGCGCGACGCGCAGCACCGCGTACTGGAACTTGTAGTTGCCGTGGCCGACGGAATTCAGTTCGTTGATCAGGTCGAAGAAGAAGAACAGACCCGAAAAGGCAAACAGAATAAAGATGAACGTGAGATAGATCTGACGCGCAAAGTACCTTTCATAAATGCGCATCGGTCAGGCCTCCTGCGAACGGCGGAACATCGCCCGCGTGAATAGCGGCCGGTTGCGCACCCGCAGCCAGAAGATGAACGCGACGATCACCGCCACAATAATGTGCAGGCCCACCAGCCCAACGCCGAACGACATCTTGCCTTGCTCGATCCACGACTGCACCACGTTCAACAGATTCGAATAGGTCAGATAGATCAGGACGGCCATCACCAGGTTGATCGTCCGGCTGCGCCGCGGGTTCTGGTGCGCGAGCGGAATCGCCAGCAGCATCAGGTTGATCGCGATCAGCGGCAGCCCGGCCCGCCAGGCGAATTCGGCGAGATTGTCGTCAGTGGGGTTGCGCAGGAGCGTGAGCGTAGGCAAGCCAGTGGTGGTCGGCGTATTGACGACCGGCTGGCTCTGGATCTTCAGGCCATAACGTTCGAATTCCATGATGCGGAAATCCGGGTGGCCCGGTTCGCCGTCGTAGCGGCGGCCGTTTTCCAGCACGACGAAGCGGTCGCCGTTCTTGTGGGTTTCGGTGTGGCCGGTCTTCGAGACGACCACGTTGACCTTGCCGTTTTCCGTGCTGGTCACGAACACGTTCTCGACGCGCGCCTGGTCGGGCGACATCTTCTCGATAAAGAACACGCGGTGGTTGACGGCCGACTCGCGGAATTGACCCGGCGCGAGCAGCGAGACCTCATCGCGTTGCTGGAAGCGCGCGCGGATCAGCTTGCTCTGCTGATTCGACCAGGGCCAGCCGACGAACACGAAGAACATGATGAGAATGATGATCGGCGTGGCGAAAATACCGATCGGCTTGATGAAGCGGGTCAGGCTGACGCCCGAGGCGAGCCAGACCACCATCTCGGAGTCTTTGTACCAGCGGGTCAGCACGAACAGGATCGACACGAACAGGGTCGCGACGAGCATGATCGCCACGTAGCCGATCACGGTCAGGCCGATCAGGACCAGCACGTCGCGCGGGTCGATCTCGCCCGAGGCGGCGAAGCCGACGATGCGGATCATCATCGTCGTCAGCACGAGCGTGAGGAGAACCATGAACACGGCACCAGCCGTATACGCGAGTTCGCGCTGGAGGGAGCGTTCGAAGATCATTATTGATGATGAGAGGGGGCGCTCTCAGTGACGCACGGTTGGTTCCCGTCACGTCTCCGGTGCAGCCGCCGCGGGAAAAATAGCGGATAATTGCGGCTTTCATCCTAAGCCCAGATTTTATCCGAGGACAAGCGCGATGGACTTTAGCATAAAAGCCTGTGATTGGACCAAAGGCTCGTCAAACGGTTTCCTGACCGGGAAATCCGATTGCATCGTAATCGGCGTGTTCGAGTCGCAAACGCTCTCGGGCGCTGCGCTGGAGATCGACGCGGCCACCAAGGGCCTCCTGACCCGCGTCATCAAGGCCGGCGACATGGACGGCAAGGCCGGCACCACGCTGTTCCTGCACGAAGTCTCGGGCATCGGCGCGTCGCGCGTGTTGCTGGTCGGTCTCGGCAAGCAGGACGCTTTCAGTCAGAAAGCCTACGGCGAAGCCGCGCGTGCCGCCTGGCGCGCATTGCTCGGCACCAAGATCGTCCAGGTCACCTTCACGCTCGCCCAGTTGCCGATCCTCGAGCGCTCGGCCGATTGGGGCGTGCGCGCCGCGATCCTCGCGCTGCGCGAGTTGACCTACCGCTTCACGCAGATGAAGAGCAAGCCGGACAACGCGCCGCGCGCCTTGAAGCGCATCGTGTTCAGCGTCAACACCGGCGACGAGAAGGCTGCCAAGCTCGCGGCCAAGCAGGGCGGCGCGCTGGCCAACGGCATGGACCTGACGCGCGACCTCGGCAACCTGCCGAGCAACGTCTGCACGCCCACCTACCTCGCCAACACCGCGAAGAAGCTCGCCAAAGACTGGAAGCTGAAAGTCGAAGTGCTCGGCGAAAAGCAATGCGAAGCGCTGAAGATGGGCTCGTTCCTGTCGGTCACGGCCGGCTCGGTCGAACCGGCTCAGTTCATCGTGCTGCAGTACCACGGCGGCGCTGCGAAAGCCGCACCGGTGGTGCTGGTCGGCAAGGGCGTCACGTTCGACACCGGCGGTATTTCGCTGAAGCCGGGCGAAGGCATGGACGAGATGAAGTACGACATGTGCGGCGCCGGTTCGGTGCTGGGCACGTTGCGCGCCGTCGCCGAAATGGGCCTGAAGATCAACGTGGTCGGCATCATCCCGGCTGTCGAGAACATGCCGTCGGCCACTGCCACCAAGCCGGGTGACGTTGTCACCAGCATGAAGGGCCTGACGATCGAAGTGCTGAACACGGACGCCGAAGGCCGGCTGATTCTGTGCGACGCGCTGACCTATGCCGAGCGCTTCAAGCCGGCTGCGGTGATCGACATCGCCACGCTGACGGGCGCCTGCATCATCGCGCTGGGCCATCACAACAGCGGCCTGTTCTCGAAAGACGACGCGCTGGCGGGCGAACTGCTCGACGCATCGCGTGAAGCTTCCGACCCGGCCTGGCGCATGCCGCTCGACGACGAGTATCAGGATCAGCTCAAGTCGAACTTCGCTGATCTGGCTAACATCGGTGGCCGTCCGGCGGGCAGCGTGACGGCGGCGTGCTTCCTGTCGCGCTTCACCGAAGCGTATCCGTGGGCGCATCTGGACATCGCCGGCACCGCATGGAAGAGCGGCGCGGCGAAGGGCGCTACCGGCCGTCCGGTGCCGTTGCTCGCGCAGTTCCTGATCGACCGGGCCGATGACGGTCGGGCCGCGGACGGTCGCGTTGCACAATGACGCATTGCAGTAAGGTTGCGGGCGTCGCTGTAGACGCAAAACGGAGCCGCCGATGACGAGAATCGATTTTCACTCGAACGTCGGCGATTCGCTACTGTATGCGTGCCGCCTGATCCGCAAGGCGTATCAGGCGGGCCAGCCGACCATCGTGCTGGCCGAGCCCGCGCGCCTGCGGGCTTTCGACGAGCAGTTGTGGACGTTCTCGCCCCTCGACTTCGTGCCGCACTGTATGGCGGGCACGCCGCTTGCCGCGCAAACACCGATCGTGTTGACATCGAACCTCGATGATGTGCCGCACCATCAGGTGCTGCTCAACCTCGGCGCCACGGTGCCGGCGCAGTTCGCGCGCTTCGAACGATTGCTGGAAGTGGTCGGTAACGCACACGACGAACTCGCGGCAGGCCGTGAACGCTATCGTTTCTATCGCGATCGCGGCTATGCTTTGAACAACTACAAGCAAGGCAGCTAGGCCTCGTTCCGCCCGCGCCGCGTGGTGTTTTGTCGGATGGATTCGACGCGTACGCGGCCTGCTTCAGCTTGGACTCAACACGGAGAGCGCGCGTGTCCGATCCCAACGATAGTTCGATCCCGGTTCTGCACGAGATTCTCGTACCGGGCAATCCTGCCCAGGCGCGCCAGGCGCCGGCTACGCAGCCGGTGTCCGATCCGGAGCGTGCGCAAGAACCGGTCTTTGCAGCGGAACCCAGGCACGAGCCGGAGCCCGTGCTTGCACCAGAATCGTTGCATGCGCCGGAAACGCTGCATGCCAGGGAGGAGCCAACGCTCGCACCGGAGCCTATGCATGTGCCGGAGCAAGCCCATCCGGCAGAGGCCGCCCACCCGAAAAAACGCGCCAGGGCACACCACCACGCTGCCGATCACCGGCACGGACATGAACCCGCCTTTGCGCCGTCAGCGGGCGTCTTCGACCGCGCTGAACCCCATGCGCCGATCGAGGCGGGCGCGATCGTGCCGCCGGATACCACTCACGAAGCACTCGTGCAGCCGCAGCCGAATCTCGATGCCGATGTTATCGCCGAACGTCTGCGTGGACGGTTCGCGGGCTTTCTGACAGGTGAAGGGCGCGGCATCATCGAAGCTCGCTGCCGCGAGGCGTTGCAGGATCACACATCATGGCTCGTGAACCAGATTACCCGCGAAGTGGCGCTGGCGCTGGAGACCGAATTGACCGGCTGGGTAAGGGAAGCGGTGGATCAGGAGATCGCCCGGCGCTCGGGCGGCGCTTGAAAATGGCAGAGGGCGCGCCTTTATCCGGGCGTGCTCGCCGCTTTGTCGAGCGGCATTCAGCGGTCGTTCGGGTCTTCGTTCAGGCGTCTTATTTAAGCGTCGTTATTTAAGCGTCATCACCCAGCTCGCCAGCGTAGCCGCCTGGTCGGGCGTGAGTTGCGTATTCGCGGGCATCGGCACCGTACCCCACACTCCCGAACTGCCATCCAGAATCTTGTGCTTCAGATAGGTGGCGGCATCTTCGCGGCCGGCGTATTTTGCGGCGACGTCGTGCAGCGCCGGTCCCATGAACGGGCGCGTCACCGAATGGCAGCTCATGCAGTTCTGCTGCTGGGCAAGCGCGAGTCCGGCGGCGGCCTCCGCGTGCGCTGCCGGACTGCCGGCGCTTAACGTAGCGCTCAGCACAACGGCCGCTGCAAGCGCTGCATACGACATTGATTTCATTCTGGTCTCCGTCGGTGCAGGTGCCCGACTCGTGGTGCTCGCATTATAAAAGGAAAGGGGCGCACGGTTTCCCGTGCGCCCCTTTGCGCTTTTTCGTAGCTGACGTAGCCTACACAGCTTGTGCGGCGTCGAGCGGTGCTGCGGGTTCGTCCCGGAGAACCGGGGCGAATCGGCGCGCGCTCAATGCGCGCTTAGCCCGTCACTGCACCCTTGTTGGCCGGCAGCGCCAATGCGGAGTACTTCGCCAGCACGCCACGCGTGTAACGCGGCTTGGGTTGCTGCCACGCGGCGCGGCGGCGCTGCAGTTCGGCGTCGTCGATATTCAGTTGCAGGAGCAACTGGTGCGCGTCGATCGTGATCGAGTCGTCTTCCTGCACCAACGCGATCGTGCCGCCCACGAAGGCTTCCGGCGCGACGTGACCGACCACCATGCCCCATGTGCCGCCCGAGAAGCGGCCATCGGTGATCAGGCCGACGCTTTCGCCGAGTCCCTTGCCGATGATCGCCGAGGTCGGCGCGAGCATTTCCGGCATGCCGGGGCCGCCCTTCGGGCCGAGGTAGCGCAGCACGACCACGTCACCCGCTTTGATCTTGTCGGCCAGGATCGCTGCGAGCGCGCTTTGCTCGTCGTCGAACACGCGGGCCGGGCCGGTGATGACCGGATTCTTCAGACCGGTGATCTTGGCGACCGCACCGTCGACGGCGAGGTTGCCCTTCAGGATCGCAAGGTGGCCTTCTTTATAGAGCGCCTGCTCGATCGGGAAGATTACCTGCTGATCGGCGCGCGGCTTGCTCGGCACGTCCTTCAGTTCTTCAGCGATCGTCTTGCCGGTGATCGTGATGCAGTCGCCGTGCAGCAGACCCGCGTCGAGCAGGATCTTCATGACTTGCGGAATGCCGCCGGCCTTGTGCAGATCCGTCGCCACGAACTGGCCCGACGGCTTCAGGTTGCAGATCACCGGCACTTTCTTGCGCATGCGCTCGAAGTCTTCAATGGTCCATTCCACTTCAGCCGCATGCGCGATGGCGAGGAAGTGCAGCACCGCGTTGGTCGAGCCGCCGGTGGCCATCAGCACGGCCACGGCGTTTTCGATCGACTTCTTCGTGACGATGTCGCGCGGCTTCAGATCCTTCTTGACCGCTTCGACCAGCACGCGCGCCGATTCGGCGGCCGAGTCGACCTTTTCCTGATCGGGGTTCGCCATCGTCGACGAATACAGCAGCGACATACCCAGCGCTTCGAACGACGAGCTCATCGTGTTGGCGGTGTACATGCCGCCGCACGAACCCGTGGACGGGCACGCGTTCTTTTCGACCCCTTCAAAATCTTCCTGCGACATCCGGCCGGCCGTGAACTCGCCCACGGCTTCGAACGACGACACGATGGTCAGGTCGGTGCCCTTCCAGTTGCCCGGACGGATCGTGCCGCCATACACGTAGATGCTCGGCACGTTGGTCCGCAGCATGCCGATCATGCCGCCCGGCATGTTCTTGTCGCAGCCGCCGATCACGACCACGCCGTCCATCCACTGGCCTTGCACGCAGGTCTCGATACAGTCGGAGATGACTTCGCGCGACACGAGGGAATACTTCATGCCTTCGGTGCCCATCGACATGCCGTCCGAGATCGTCGGCGTGCCGAAGATCTGCGGATTCGCGTCCGCGCCCTTGACCGCGGCGACCGCCGCGTCGGCGAGGCGCTGCAGGCCGGCGTTACACGGCGTGATGGTCGAATGGCCGTTGGCGATGCCGATCATCGGCTTGTCGAAATCTGCCTTTTCGTAGCCGAGTGCGTAGTACATCGAGCGGTTCGGTGAACGTGCCACGCCTTGCGTGATGTTCTTCGAACGACGGTTGTATGCCATGGGGAGCTCCAATCTGTTTTGTTTTGATCCGTGCTGCGTGTGCGGGACTCAGGTGCTGCCGCAGGGGCTGCGCCGGCGCTGCCAAGCGTTACCAAGGCGTTGCCGGCGGCGTCGGCCGATACGGCGGTTCAGCTCAGTTCAGTTTAGTTCCGACGCGTTGCGCTAGCGTGCAGTTTTGCAAAGCGTGTGTCCAATATATTATTCAGGCTCGATTAGGTCGTAAAATATATTAATCATGTTGCCCGCTATCCCTGACCTACGCCAATTGCGCTATTTCGTGACCGTCGCCGAAGAAAAGCACTTCGGGCGGGCGGCCGCGCGTCTTTCCATGACGCAGCCGCCGTTGTCGCAATCGATTCGCGCGCTGGAGGAAACGCTCGGCGTCGAGTTGTTCGCGCGGACCAAGCGCTCGGTGGAACTGACCGCGGTGGGCGCTGACCTGCTGCCTGAGGTGCAGCGCCTGCTGGCGAGCGCCGAAGGGCTGAAACCTCTGGCGCAGAGTCTCGCGCGAGGCGAGACGGGGACGCTGTCGCTGGCCTTTGTTTCGACGGCCGATTACGGCCTCCTGCCGTTGCTGTTGCGCGATTTCGGCGCGCGCCATCCACGGGTGCGCCTCGAACTGACCGAAGCCACCAGCGACGTGCAAGTCGACGAACTGATGGCCGGGCGCATCGACGCAGGTCTCGTGATCGCGCCGCTGCCGTCGCGCCATGCCACCCAGCTTTCGTGGCTGCCCATTGCCCGTGAGCCGCTAGTAATCGCGATGTCGACGGACATGGCGAAGCGGGTGGGCAGCGCCATCGGCTCCGAGGCCGACCCGAGTTCAGAGTGGCTAGACACGCCCATCAGCCTGCGCGACGTCGCCGACGCACCGCTCGTGATCTTCCCAAGACGTTTGGCGCCAGGCTTTTATGACATCATTATGGATTGCTACGGCGTGGCGGGCCTTGCACCCCGGGTCGGCCAGGAGGCGATCCAGATGCAGACGATCGTGAGCCTTGTGTCGGCCGGGATGGGCGTCGCACTGGTGCCGCAATCGTTGCGTAACCTGCGGCGCACCGGCGTCGTGTACCGGCCGCTCTCTGAATCGGTACCGGCGATCGAAACGGGGTTGGTCTGGCGCACGGCGGAGGTGAGTCCGGTGCTGGCCGGCTTCATCGAGATCGTGCGAGCGCATGCGGCCACTCTCGAGGCGTAATTCGCGGCGCCTCGTATTAGGCCCGGCGCTGCGGCGAACGCATTGCAGGCCGAACCGTCCAATGCATGCGCCGCATGGTACGCACACCGCCGGCTGCGACTTGAAACTCGACTAGAAACCCGCTTCTGAACCTGAACTGCCCATAACAACACGATGCTCATTCACCCGAATTTCGACCCCGTTGCCATTCATCTGGGGCCGCTTGCTGTGCGCTGGTATGGACTGATGTACCTCGTTGCGTTCATCGCGGCGATCGTCGTCGGCCGCTTACGGCTGCGTTTGCCATACGTTGCCGCGCAAGGCTGGACCGTTAAAGATATCGACGACATGCTGTTTTACGGCGTGCTCGGTACGATTCTCGGTGGCCGGCTTGGCTACGTCTTGTTCTATAAGGCGAGTTTTTACTTCGCGCATCCGCTCGACATTTTCAAGGTGTGGGAAGGCGGCATGTCGTTTCACGGCGGCTTCCTCGGCGTGACGTTGGCGATGGTGCTGTTCGCGTATCAACGCAAGCGCTCGTGGCTGCAGGTCACGGATTTTGTCGCGCCGATGGTCCCGACCGGGCTTGCGGCAGGGCGCCTCGGTAATTTCATCAACGGCGAGTTGTGGGGCCGCGTGACCGATCCGGCGGCGCCGTGGGCGATGCTGTTTCCTGGCGCCGCACCGGATGACGCCGCGTGGCTCACCGCGCATCCGCAACTGGCCGCGCAATGGCATCTGAACGACGTGTTCGCGCAATATCACATGCTGCCGCGGCATCCGTCGGAGTTGTATGAGATTGCGCTGGAAGGCGTGGCGCTGTTCTTCGTGCTGTTCTTCTTCTCGCGCAAACCGAAGCCAATGGGCGCGATTTCCGCGGTGTTCCTGATCGGCTATGGCCTCGCACGTTTCACGGTGGAATTCGCGCGTGAGCCCGATGACTTTCTTGGCTTGCTCGCAATGGGTCTCTCGATGGGCCAATGGCTTTCGCTGCCGATGATCCTCGTGGGCATCGGAATGCTGGTCTGGTCCTATCGCCGTGCGCGGCGTGAATCGGCGCAGGCGATTGGTGCTAATTGAGCGCTCAGGTTTAGTGTGCCGGCGCGATTCTGTCGGGGCTGCGCCGCGAACTGGCGCGGCCGGTTAACGCAAACTGATCGCTACGTTTTATCGTAGTGAGCAGCCAATGAAAAAAGCCACGGCATGCCGTGGCTTTTTCGTTTGCGGTGGGACGTCTAGCGTAAAACGCCTTACTTCATCTGCACGGAACCCGACACGTTGACCGTTACGGTCGATGTGCCGCCTTCAATCGGCACCGGTGCAGACGCCTTCGCATCGGCGCTCATTGCGCGTGCGCTCATCATCACCATGGGACGCGGCATGACGCCGTTGTGCCCGACGTTGACCTCACGAATCGAATAGCTGCTGTAGCCGAACGCCTGCGCCGACGAAGCGGCTTGCTCGCGGAACGACTTGATGGCTTCGCCGGTGAGCTTCTGCTCGGCGGCACGCTGCGCTTCCGGCGACAGCGAGAACTGCACGTTGCCCACCTGCATGATCGATGCCATCTGGCCCGCGAGCTTCGACGCCGCGGCGAAGTCGTGCGATTCGAGCACAATTTCGGTACGGCCACGCCATGCGGAAATGCGGCCATCACGATCGGTGGACGGGTAGATCGAGAAGGAACCGGTGCGAGCCGTTACGCCGTTCACACCCTTGGCTTTTTGCAGCGCGGAGTCGGCGCGCTGGTTCAGCGTCGACGTGAGCACGGACGGATCGCTTGCTTCCTGCTCATAGAACAGCGTGATATCGACGACATCTTGCGGCACTTCCGCGCTGGCTTGGGCATTCAGCGACAGCACGCCCGCGGGTTGATACTGCGTCACGCCTTGCGCGCGAGCCATGGCCGGCGTCAGTGCGAGCGCGGCAGGTACGGCGCATACGAGAGCGAGGGCGAGTGCACGTGCGGTGTTTTTCGTCATTGTTGGACTCCTTGCTTGAACAGGTTGTGCACGATTGGAGCGAACGCTGTGCGATGGCACAACGTTTGCGAGTCCGTTAGGCGCTTGTAACCTGAGCTTGGTTCCCTAATTTGACGTTTGCTCAACGTTTGCCTTCATCTGCGCGCAGATTTGAGCATGACGCAAGCGACAACAGGTCACATGTGCGTATGCAAGGTCAAACAAGGCGCTTTGTGATGAAGCGCCATTCGGCTTCGGTCACCGGCGTAATCGACAGGCGGTTGCCTTTGACGAGCACGCGCATGTCCTTCAATTCTTCATGTTCGCGCAGCGCGGCAAGCGGAATCAACGGAATCTTCTTCTTGAACACCACATCGACAAGTAGCCAGCGCGGCGTTTCCTGCGACGACTTCGGGTCGTAGTAGGGACTCTTCTTGTCGAATTGAGTGGGGTCCGGATAGGCGGTCGACGATACTTCCGCGAGCCCTGCAATGCCCGGCTCCGGGCAACTGGAGTGATAGAACAGCACACCGTCGCCGACCTGCATCATGTCGCGCATGAAGTTGCGTGCCTGATAGTTGCGCACGCCTGTCCACGGCAGCGTATGGTGCGGTGCGTGGGCCAGATGGTCGATGCTTGCTTCGTCCGGTTCGGACTTCATTAGCCAGTAGCGCATGAATCGAATTGAACGTTAAGGGTTTGAAGAGTCAGAAGAAAAATCGAGGCCCAAAGAAAAACGGCACCGAACCGAAGTCCGATGCCGTTTGAATAAGGTCCCCGCCTTAGCCGCTAGGCCGGCATCCTGAACCGGGGGTTCAGAATTGGTCGCAGTTAGCAGCACTTCGGGTACATCAGACAGAGTGACGCGCACACCCGTGCTACAAATTTCCACAACCGTGCACATGGCATTGGTTCAAGGAATATATGACCTTGGCGAACCAGGCAGGGAAGACAAACCGATTGAATTCAAAACGTTTGCATGAGTCTCGGCTCGTGCACCTCGCTTGAATTCGCAGCCGGTCTCAGGACCGGCTACAAGATATTTACTGCATGCTGTACTGCTGAATCACAGTACCCAGTTGTTCGTTCATTTGATGCATTGTACGCCGGATTTCTTCTGCGGGAAATGCTTCTCCGTGCCGCACGCTGCTTTGCAGCTTAAGCAGTTCTGATGCCAGCGACAGTGCAGCCATGACGGCAATGCGATCCGTGCCGCGCACGTTGCTGCTATTGCGGATCTTCGACATCTCGGCGTCGACACGTGCCACCGCTTCAAGCAGCGCGCCTTCGGTTTCCGGCGAGCAGGCAAGGCGATAGGGCACGCCGAGAATCGATACTTCGATCTGCTTGGTGGTCATGCATTTTCTCCATGGCGGGTGACGTCGCGCTCCGCTTCGGCCTCATGCGGCTCGGTCTCGAGCAGATCGAGCTGATTGTCCGGCTCGCTCTGTGCGCGGGCCCGCGGCAGCTTTTCGAGGATCGCATTGAGGCGCACCTGGGCGTCATCGATCTTTGCCGACAGTGCGTCGCGTTCCGCCTGCAGCGCGTCGCGCTCCTCGCGCATCAACGCGAGTTCGGTGCGCGTGGCTTCTGCTTCGGCACGCGTTTGGGCGAGCTGATCTTCGAGCGCGAGCCGCGCTTCATTGTGGCGTTGGCTGATCGCGATCAGCTTGCCGATATTCTGTGAAAGTGATTCGAGTTCGGTGAGCATCTGCTGCGTCCTCTAAAGACATCGCATTTTAGCGCGGAATGTCGCAGGTTCCGACAATTGTCTCGTTTCGAGACGTAACAACATCGCTTTGTGCAGGCTTTTATCGACCATACGATGAAAAACGACGCGCGCATCGGACAATAACCTGCACTTAACAGAACGGTTTGCGCACGGATTAACCATTCTTGACGGACCTGAAGGCCGCTCCTAAACTTGCCGCACTCTGGTGCCCGCGCGCGCTTTTCCACAGTGCGCGCAGTTAAACGGGAAGCAGGGCGCGTGCCTCGCCTGAGCGCGCGAACCTGCGCTGCCCCCGCAACGGTAAGCGACCGCATTCGTCATGCAGGTCGATCCTGATCGCGTGTTTGAAGCTGAACACGCGAGTGTGCCACTGCGCGTCATGCGTGGGAAGGCGGGATCGATGTGTCGCCAGCCCGGATACCGGCCAGAGAGAGAGGGTCGTCCCCGCGCAAACGTAAAACAGCGCGGGCGCCTCGTTACGCATCGGCCTGCGGGGAAGCGGGCCGCGCACGCTATCCACAGGAATATCATCCCATGCTGTCCCCCATCGCTCGCGCGGCGTTGCTCGCCTTTGCGAGCCTGCCGCTCGTCGTGCATGCTCAAGCTGCTGCGTCTTCTGCGTTGCCGTCTTCATCTTCGTCTTCCGCTGCCTCTGCCTCTGCCGATACGGGCTCGGCCGGTTCGTCATCCACGGTGCTGTCGCCCGTTGTCGTCACCGCGGAGCGCGGGCCGCAACCGCTTGCCGATGCGATCCCGCAGACCACGCTATTCGACCAGCAGGACATCGCCGATACGAGTGCGACCGATTTGCCCGGTCTGCTGCAACTCGCACCCGGCGCGCAGATTTCGCGCACCGGTGGGCCAGGTTCCACTGCGAGCCTGTTTCTGCGCGGCGCTTCGTCGACGCAATCGCTTGTGCTGATCGACGGCGTGCGAGTCGATTCGGTGAGTCTCGGCACGTCGCAACTCGCGCAGATTCCGCTCGACCAGATCGATCATGTCGAAGTAGTGAATGGCAACGTGTCCGCGTTATACGGTTCGGGTGCAATCGGCGGCGTGGTGCAGGTATTCACCAAAGACGGTGGCGACCATCCGCCGCGTTTCAATTTTTCGGTGGGCTATGGCAGCTATCACGCGCAGACACAGCAAGCCGGTGTAAACGGCGCGCTGGACAAAGACGGCAACACGACCTTCAGCATTTCGCTCGCGCGCTCGAAAGACGATGGATTCTCCTCGCTCAATCCGTCACAGGCGCCCGGCGCGAATCCGAACGCGAACGGCTATCTGAACGAAAGCATCTCGGCTTCGCTGCGTCACAAGTTCAACGACAAATGGGACGCGGGCGTCACGTATTTCCAGTCGAACGGCAATAACAGCTACGACAACGCGTACGGTGTGCCGACCGATCTGAACAACCTGTATAGCAAGGTGCGCCAGGTGTCGGTGTTCGCTAACGGCAAGCTGACCGATTGGTGGGCCACGCACTTCATCGTTTCCGAAGGCGACGACCGCAGCGTGTCGAATACCAACGGCGTCTACAACGGCCGCTTCGATACCGACAATCGCCAGTACACATGGCAAAACGATTTCGCGCTTGCCGCGCAGCAGAAACTGCAGGTCGGCTATGAGCATCTGGATCAGAGCCTCGACTCGGATACGTTCGCCGCGCCCGACCGGCATGTGGACTCGGGCTTTGTCGGTTACACGGGGCGCTTTGGGCGCAATCAGATTCAGGCCAATGTGCGGCGCGATCAGTATTCCGATTTCGGCGGGGCGAACAGTTACTATCTCGGCTACGGTTTCGACATCACCGAGCATTGGAAGGCGACTGCAAGCTATTCGGATTCATTTCGCGCGCCGAGTTTCGACGATCTGTACTATCCGTACAGCGGCAATCCGTCGATCCAGCCGGAGCGCAGCCATTCGATCGAAGCTGCGTTGCAGTACGCATCGAACGCGCTTGGCGTGATGCGCCTGAGCGCGTTCCAGACGCGCTATTCGAATCTGATCGACTACGAACAGGTTACGCCCGGCATCTATCTGGCTGAAAACGTCGGCCATGCCAAGGTGCAGGGGCTCGAAGGATCGTGGAGCGGCCATGTGGGCAAGACGGATGTGCGCGCGTCAGTGACGCTGCAAAATCCCGTCGACCTCGATAGCGATACCGATCTCGTGCGGCGTGCGCGGCGCTTCGCGTCGCTGGCGGTGAACCGCAGCATTGCCGGGTGGCGGGTCGGCGGCGAATGGATCGTCAGCGGCGCGCGTGAAGATAGCAGCGGCACGCTGGGTGGCTACGGGGTGGTGAATCTATCCGCGCGCTACAACATCACGAAGGCGTGGTACGTCGCCGCGCAGATCCAGAACCTGTTGAACAAGGACTATGAAACGGCCTATTCGTATAACTCGCCGCGACGCGGTGCGTATGTCACGGTCGGATGGCAGCAGCAATGACGCGCGTACCTGCATGAGAACGCGCCGATGAACCGCAGCTCGAGCCCGCTGCCCACGACCCCGTTGCGCGTGATGAGCGCGAAGCGCGCGGCCGCGATCTGGCTCGTGCTCGCGGCAATCGCACTGGTTGTGCTGATGGCGTCGCTCGCGCTCGGCAGCGTATCGCTCGCGCCTGCGCGCGTGCTGGCGGCGCTGCTGCCTTCGCACGCGTCGCATGTCGAGTCCGGCGATCTGGCGGGCGAGATCGTGCGCACGCTGCGTTTGCCGCGCGCGCTGGCCGGCTTCGCGTGCGGCGCGTTGCTTGCGCTGGCCGGTGCGCTGCTGCAAGTGCTGTTGCGCAACCCGTTGGCCGAACCCTACGTATTGGGCGTGTCGGGCGGGGCGGCGACATTCGCGCTGGTCTCGATGATCGCCGGTTGCGCGTGGTGGATCGTCGACGCCAGCGCATTTGCCGGCGCCTTCGTGTCGATTCTGCTGGTGCTCGGCCTCGCACGCCGCGAGTTGTGGCGCGGTGAGCCGCAGGATACGTCGCCGCGTTTGCTGCTGACCGGCGCGGTGATCGCGGCCGGCTGGGGCGCCGTCATTACCCTGTTGCTCAATCTTGCGCCGGACAATCGTCTGCGTGGCATGCTGTTCTGGCTGACCGGCGACCTCAACGGCGGCGCGATGCCGTGGACGGCGCTCGCCGCGCTCGTCGTCGTGCTGGTGGCGATCGTGCCTGCTGCGCCGCGTCTGAACGTGCTGCTGCGCGGCGACGCCGCCGCGCAGGCGCTTGGCGTCGCCGTGATGCCGCTGCGCTTGCGCGTGTATCTGGCGGCGTCGCTGGCGGCGGCTGCGGCGGTGACCACGGCGGGCACGATCGGTTTTGTCGGCCTGGTGGTGCCGCATATGCTGCGGCTCGCGTTCGGCAACGATCAGCGCATGTTGCTGCCGGCGGCGGCGCTCGGCGGCGGTGTCGCGGTGATGGGCGCGGACTTGATCGCACGTACCGTGATTGCGCCGGCTCAATTGCCGGTCGGTGTAATCACGTCGATCGTCGGCGTGCCGGTGTTTCTGTGGATGCTGTTGCGCAGGCGCCGATGATGAACGCACACAACGCATACAACGCCCAGAACGCCCCGCATCCGGCGCTTAGCGTGCAACGCCTGACCTTGCGTGCAGGCATGCGCACCTTGCTCGACGCCTTCACGCATACGTTTTACGCCGGCGAGATCTGGTGTATCGCCGGGCCTAACGGCGCGGGCAAGACGACCTTGCTATCCACGCTCGCCGGTCTGGCGCAGCCGTTTGCGGGTCATGTCGAACTCGACGGCGTGCGTCTCGCCGACTGGCAGCCGTTGCCGCTCGCGCAGCGTCGCGCGCTGATGCCGCAAAGCGCGGCGGACGCCTTCAGCGCGAGTGTGCTGGACATCGTGATGCTGAACCGCTTTCCGCATCTGACCGGCTGGGGTTGGGAAGGCGAGGCCGATCGTGCTGCGGCGCATGCCGCGCTGGATGTCCTGGGCCTCGCCGCATTCGCCGCGCGCGACGTGCTGTCGCTTTCGGGCGGCGAACGTCAACGCGTTGCTCTCGCGGGGGTATTGTGCCAGGACGCACCGTTGTTGCTGCTCGACGAACCGCTCTCGCATCTGGATCTGCATCACCAGATCGATTGTCTCGAGGCGCTGACCGCCTGGACACGCAAGCCTCGGCGTACAGTAATGTTTTCGTGCCACGACCTGAACCTCGCGCGCCGCTTCGCGACGCATGCGCTGCTGCTCGACGGCAACGGCGGCGCGTATGCCGGGCCGGTGCACGACGTGCTGACGCCCACGCTGACGAGCCGTGCGTTCGGCTATCCGTTGATTCTGATTCGCGACGGTGAGCATGAAGCGTTGATTCCCGCGCCGCGTTCGCGTCACGAATTGACTGCGGCTGATGACACACCGGCAGGCTAAGCGGTTTATAAAAACACTCTCTTTTTCAGACACGTCTATGACTTCTTTGCCAGGTTTGCCGGGATTGACCGAGGTCGAACCGCTCGATCAAACGCTGCGCGCCGAACTGCAACACATCATCGATACCAAGACCAAGCCGCCCGGCAGTCTTGGGCGGCTGGAAACGCTTGCGCGCCAGATGGGGCTGATCCAGCGTACGACGCATCCCACGGTCGAACGTCCGGCGATGATCGTGTTCGCCGGTGACCACGGAATTGCGCAGGAAGGCGTGAGTCCTTATCCGCAAGCGGTGACCGCGCAAATGGTCGCCAACTTTCTCGCCGGCGGCGCGGCGATCAATGCCTTGAGCCGCGTGTCGGGTGTCGAGCTCGAAGTGGTCAACGCAGGCGTTGCGACGCCGCTGCCGTCGACCGACGGTCTCATCGACATTCCCGTCGCGGCCGGCACGCGCAACTTCGCGCATGAACCCGCCATGACGCACGAACAGGCGCTTGCCGCGATGCAGGCGGGCGCGGCTCGCGTGCGGCATCACGCGGCGCTCGGCACCAATGTGATCGGCTTCGGCGAGATGGGCATTGCGAATACGTCGTCGGCCGCGTGCATCATGAGCCGCCTGTGCGGTGTGCCGATCGACGAATGCGTCGGCCGCGGGACCGGCCTCGACAACGCAGGGCTTGCGAAAAAGCGCAACGTACTCGCCTCCGCGCTCGCGCATCATGCCGTTTCCAATGATCCGCTCAACGTGCTCGCCACCTTTGGCGGCTTCGAAATCGCCATGATGACGGGCGCGTATCTCGCGGCCGCACAAGCGCGTATGACGATCCTCGTCGACGGTTTCATCGCGACCTCGGCATTGCTGGTGGCCGACGCATTCGCGCAGAACGTGCGCGAGTATTGCGTGTTCGCACATGCGTCGAACGAGGCGGGGCATCGGCGCATGCTCGATCATTTCGGTGCGCTGCCATTGCTCTCGCTCGATATGCGTCTCGGCGAAGGAACGGGCGCGGTACTCGCCGTGCCGCTGCTGCGCGCGGCGGTGGCGTTCGTGAACGAGATGGCGAGCTTCGAATCGGCCGGTGTCGCGAATCGCGATGTCTGATCCGTCATACAAGGCGCTTTTCTGCGAAACGCAGTCATGCGGAAGCGTGCGTCCGGTTTGCTCATGAATCCGCTCGCCGAACTCCGCTATTTCTTCACGGCACTCGGCTATTTCACGCGCGTGCCGGTGCCGCGCTGGGTCGGCTATGAGCCGCACTATCTGAATGCGGCCGCGCGTTATTTTCCGCTCGTCGGTCTATTGGTCGGTGGATTGAGCGCGCTGGTTTATCTCGCGGCCTTGCATGTCTTTCCGGCGGGCGTGGCGGTGCTGCTGTCGATGCTGGCGTCGCTTCTCGTCACGGGTGCGTTTCACGAGGACGGACTTGCCGATTGTGTCGATGCGTTCGGTGGCGCCTATACGCGCGAGGACGTGTTGCGCATCATGCATGACTCGCGCATCGGCGCTTTCGGCGCCATCGCGCTCGTGATTGCGCTAGCACTGAAGTGGCAAACGCTCACCGCGTTGCCGCCGATGCGCGCCGCAAGTCTGATGATTGCAGCGCATGCCGCGAGCCGTGTGTTCGCCATCAGCTATCTGGCCACACTCGATTACGTGCGCGCCGAAGGCAAAGCCAAACCGGTTGCGCAGCGCCTGAGCGGCCCCGCGTTGCTCTGCGCAGCGACGTTCGGTTTGCCGCTGTTGTTCTGGCCGAACCTGCTGGATTCGCCGAATTGGCGCTTCGCCTGCGTAACGCTCGCCGTACTGGCGGCACTGCGCTTTGCACTCGGCCGCTATTTCGTCAGACGCATCGCCGGCTATACCGGTGACTGCCTCGGCTTCGCGCAACAGATCTTTGAACTGAGCATCTACCTTGTGGGGCTCGCATGGATATCGTCCTGATTCGTCATCCGGCCGTCGCGCTCGATTCGGGAGTGTGCTACGGCCACAGCGACGTGCCGCTTGCCGAGAACGTCGAGGTGTCGGCGAGTGCTCTTGCGCTGAAGTTGGCAACCTTGCAGATACCACCGCCGCGTGTGCTGATGTCGAGCCCGTTGACGCGTTGCGCGACCCTCGCCGCGGTCATGGCGAACGATTTCGGTTGTGCGCTCAGCCATGACGATCGTCTGAAGGAAATGAATTTCGGCGATTGGGAGGAGCAGCGTTGGGACGCGATCGATCGCGAATTGCTCGACGCCTGGGCGGCCAACTTCGAGCACGCGCGTGCGCATGGCGGCGAGAGCGTCGCGCAATTCGTCGCGCGGGTGCGGGCGTGGTTCGACGCGTTTGCGCAGACGCGAGAGTTGTCGCCTGCATATGTGGTCACCCATGCCGGCGTCATGCGGGTGATCGCTTCGCTGGTGCTGGACGTGCCGCTGGAAAGCTGTCTGCGCTGGTCACTGGAGATGGCAGGGATTGTCTGGCTGCGCCGGGATGATGAGACGCAGAAGTGGTCGTTGGTGAGATGGAATGTGTGAGGGAAGGGTTGGGTCCCTGCAGTCCGCGAATTGCGTCAGTCCCACCCTATTCGTGACACTTTTTCAGGAAATTTGTCGCGAAAATAAAAATCGCGACACTTTAAGACGTAAAAAGTGTCGCGATTCACGCTATTTGTGCCACAATGTCATGAAAAAGTGTCGCGATTAGGATTTATCGCGACACATTGGCAAGAGGTGGCGTGCATGAACAGTAGTGGCATCAGGCAGGAATTGGATCTGATCGAGCAGCTCATCGGGGCAAGCGCCGAAGGGCGAGGCGTTCGTGCGCTGGCCGCGGCACTTGCCACGCGCCGCCATCCCATGCAACGCCGCACGCTGCAACGTCGTCTCGACGTATTGCTCGAAGCGGGCCGGATCGTTTCCGAAGGTGCCGGCCGGGCGGTGGCCTACAAGCAGGCTGCCGCGCCAGGCACGGCTGTTTTCCCCGCACAGGGTATGGCTGGCGCAAGCACTTCCGGCGAGGCCTACGTGCCCGTATCGAGCGCGGGCCTCGAGGTGCGCGCGGACGTGAACAGGCCGCTGCACGAGCGCCGGCCGGTCGGCTATAACCGTGCGTTTCTCGAACGCTATCGTCCGAATCAGGACGCGTATCTATCGCAAGCGCAGCGTGAACGCCTGCATGAATGGGGCCGCACGTCAGCGGATGTACGGCCGGCCGGCACATACGCACGCGACATCATGAGCCGGCTTCTGATCGATTTGTCGTGGGCGTCGTCGCGGCTCGAGGGCAATACTTACACACGGCTCGACACCGTGCGGCTGATCGAGCAAGGGCACATTGCGGAAGGCAAGGACGCCCAGGAAACGCAGATGATCCTGAATCACAAGGCCGCGATCGAAATGATCGTCGAGAGCGCGGACGAAGTCGGCTTCAACAGATTCACCGTACTGAACCTTCACGCGATTCTTTCCGACAACCTGATGTCCGACCCGTTTGCCAGTGGCCGTTTGCGCGCGCGCGAAGTGGAGATCAGCGGCACCGTATTTTTTCCGCTCGCGGTGCCGCAGCAAATCGCGGAATGTTTTGAGGCGGTGTTGAACAAGGCCGCCCAGATCGACGATCCCTTCGAGCAGGCTTTCTTCAGCATGGTGCACCTGCCTTATCTGCAGCCGTTCGAAGACGTCAACAAACGGGTCTCGCGTCTGACCGCGAATATCCCGCTGATCCGGCAGAATCTGTGTCCGCTATCGTTTATCGACGTTCCCGAAAAGGCCTATGTCGACGGGACGCTTGGGGTGTATGAGGTCAATCGCGTCGAGTTGTTGCGCGACGTTTTCATCTGGGCGTACGAGCGCTCGTGTCAGCGCTATCTGGCGATTCGGCAGTCGATCGGCGAACCGGACGCGTTTCGCCTCAAGTACCGCAATGCGTTGATACAGGTGGTGCAGGAGGTGATCCGCGGTAGCCTAGCCGGTACGCGCGGCGAGATTGAAACGCTTGCGCAGAATTGGGTGGATGCGGCGGAGGTATCTTTGTTCGTCGACGCGATCCAGTCCGATCTCGATCAACTCTATCTGGGCAATGTCGCGCGTTATCGGTTGCGGCTTTCCGAATTCGAGCGCTGGCCGTTCAAGCGGGCGGACGCCGTTTCGCATTAACGCGGTGCTGCCTGCTTCACGACTTTCGCCACGGCATCACGGCGCGCCGTTCTTCCTCCGCGAGCGCGCTATTTCAAGGTCTTCGCACATTTGCTTCGCCCCTTGCGCGATCCGAGGTGCCGGCCGGTTGATCAGATCGCCGTCGATGGCGAACAGATTGTTGTCCGCCACGGCTTTGAGACTCGGCCACGCGCGCCATGTGTCGAGTTGCGGCAAGGTTGTGTCCGGTTTGGTTGCGCCGGGGGCTGCGGTGACGATTGCTTCCGGATTCGCCGCGAGCACTGCTTCAGTCGAGACGGTCGGCACCAACGGCTCGAGTGTCGCAAACACATTGCGGCCGCCGCATAGCGCAATTACATCGCTGACCATATGTTCGCCGTTGAGCGTCATCAATGGCTGATCCCACACCTGATAGAACACGCTGACAGGCGGCCGGCTTGCATACTGCGTGCGCAATCGTGCGATGTCCTGACGGTACGCTGCTGCTGCGGCATCGGCAGTCGGCGAGGTGCCGAGCAACTGACCGAGCTTCGTCAGCGACACGGCAACGTCGTCGAGACGATGCGGCTCGCTGAAGAACAGCGGCACATGCATCTCGCGAAGACGATCGAGCTGGCGCTGCGCATTGCCATGCCGCCACACGACGATCAGATCGGGCTTCAATGCGACGATCCGTTCGAGGTCGAGCGCCTTGTTGTCGCCGACGCGCGGCAGTTGCTTCGCTGCGGGCGGATAGTCGCTATAGGACACGGCGCCGACCAGTTTCGCGCCGCCGCCCGCGGCGTACAGCAGTTCGGTCACGTGCGGCGCGAGACTGATAACGCGTTGTGCGGGAGCGGGCAGCGTGACGGTTGCGCCGGTGTCGTCCGTGACGGTGATGGCGGCGTGCGCGTGCAGCGTGCTTGCAAAAAATGCCGTGGCGACGACGAAGCGTGAGAGTCGAATCATCGGACCGCCTCGCGCAGACTCTCTTCAAAGCGGGCCCATTCTGTGTCGCTTGCAGGCAGCCCGAAACGCACGCTGCCCGATGCCGTAAAGAGGCGTGTCCACACGCCGTGTTGCGCTAACGCTTCATGCAGCGCGGCGGCGCGCGCATCGTCGGTCCACGCGAAGAGCGGCGTGCTGTGCATGGCGAAACCGTGTGCATGCAACAGACTCACCAGACGGGCGCTTTCGGTATCGAGGCGCGTACGCATCTGCTGCTGCCACGCCACGTCTTCAAACGCGGCTTTGACGGCATGGCGAGCCGGACCGCTAACCGTCCACGCGCCGAGCGTACGACGCAATGCGTCGAGCAAAGCCGGCGCGCCGAGTACGAAGCCCGCGCGAACGCCGGCGAGTCCAAAGAATTTTCCCGGCGAACGTAGCACGATCAACCCGTCGCGATAGGTATTGGCCGCGAGCGACGCCGAGGGCATCGTATCGGCAAAGGCCTCGTCGATCAGCAGCGTGCCGCCGCGTGCGGCGAGTTGCGCATGCCAGTGCAGCAGCTTGCCTGCGCTTAGATGCTCGGCGGTCGGGTTGTTAGGATTCACGACGACCACATGAGTGAGCGCGTCGGGCAACGTGTCCCAGGACACATCCAGCGGCAAGACCTCGTGTCCAGCACGCTCGAATGCGGGTGCATATTCGCCGTACGTGAGCGGCGCGATGCCGACCTGAGCGCGTGGTAAAAGTGACGGCAGCGCGCGAATCGCTGCCTGGCTCCCTGCTACGGGCAGCACATGCGCGGCATCGGGCGCAGCATAGTAGCGCGCGGCACAGGCGGCAAAACCGTCGCCGTCGTCCGGCAGGCGGCGCCACGCATCGGCGGGAACCGGCGGCACCGGATAGCCGTGTGGATTGATGCCCGTCGACAGATCGAGCCATTGCGCGTACGGAATGCCATAACGCTCAGCCGCTTCGTGCAGATTGCCGCCGTGAACCACGGCCTGATCCCCGGCGTGAAGCGCGGCGCCGGCATCGCTCCTGTGGCCAGCCTTTCGATCAACCATGAAAGGGCACACTCAGCAACGCCAGCACGATCAGTACCGCCAGCCAGAGAATGACCGTCCGTTCGACCAGCATCAACGCGGCCGTGACGTGCGTAGCCTTTGCGGGATGTCCGAAGCCGAGCGTCGGCCTGTGTTCGAGCTCGCCGTGATACATCGCGGGGCCGCCGATCAATACGTTCAGACTGCCCGCGCCCGAGGCCATGACCGGCCCGGCATTCGGGCTGTCCCAACGCGGCGCCTGTTCGCGCCAGCAGTGCAGCGCGGTGCGCGTATCGCCGAGCAACGCGTAGCTCGCCGCGGTGAGGCGCGCGGGAATCCAGTTGAGCACGTCGTCGATGCGCGCGGCGGCCCAGCCGAAGCGCAAATAGCGCGGCGTGCGATAGCCCCACATGGCGTCGAGCGTGTTGGCCAGACGAAACCCCAACGCACCCGGACCGCCCGCGATCGCGAACCAGAATAGCGCGCCGAAGATGGCGTCGTTGCCGTTTTCGAGCGCCGATTCGACGGCGGCGCGCGACAGCGCCGCTTCGTCGGCATGCGTGGTTTCGCGCGATACGATGCGCGAGGTCAGGAGACGGGCTTGTGCCAGATCTCGCCGTGCCAACGCCTCGGCGATCGGCGCAATGTGATCGTGCAGACTGCGCGCGCCGAGCGCGAACCACAGCAAGACGACATGTACCGCACAGGCCGCAAAAAACGGCAGCACGGAGACGAGCCACCAGGCGATCAGCACCGGCGGCATCACCGCCAGCGACCAGGCGAGCAGCCCCTTGAGACGCAAGCGCCGGCCGGTGTTGTAGCGCGTTTCGAGGCGCAGCGCCCATTTGCCGAAGCCGACCAGCGGATGCGCGGTGCGCGGCTCGCCGAGCCAACGGTCGACGGCGACGCCCGCCGTCGCCAGCGTGACGATCAGAGGCAGCGACAGCATCACGCGCCGCCCGCTGTTTTCAAGGCGAGCGGCAAGCCCGCGACCATCATCGTGACCTGGGTGCTCAACGCGGCGATGCGCTGATTGAGCCGGCCGAGTTCGTCGACATAGAGGCGTGTTTCCGCGCCGAGCGGCACCACGCCCAGGCCGATTTCATTGCTGACCACGATGATCTTGCCTCTGGCGGTAATGAGCGCCGCTTCGAAAGCGGCGAAGTGCGCGTGATAGTGATCGACCGGCAAGCCGTCGCCATCAGGTGGGCACAGCAGGTTGGCGAGCCACAGCGTCAGGCAGTCGATCAGAATGCAGTGACCGGGCGCGTCGAATTGCGTGACAGCGCCGGCAAGGTCGACGTCTGCTTCATGCAACGCCCAGTGCGCCGGACGCCGCTCGCGATGATGCGCGATGCGCGCGCTGAATTCGGCGTCATCGGCCGCGCGCGCGGTGGCGATGTACGTGACGGGGAGCGCGCTGTCGTTCGCCAGTTGTTCGGCATGCACGCTCTTGCCCGAGCGGGCGCCGCCGAGAACGAAGGTGAGGTCGCGGGGAATCATCGCGTGATTGTACCGGCGTGCAGCGCGTGGCGGCACGATGGGATAATGCTGCGTTTACCGCCGAACCCAATATTCCGTGACCACCACTTCGAACCCGCATGACGCCGTACCTGTGCCGCGCGGCACGCTGATGATTCAAGGCACTACGTCCGATGCGGGCAAGAGTACGCTCGTCGCGGGTTTGTGCCGGCTGGCGCGCCGCGCCGGCGTGCGGGTCGCGCCGTTCAAGCCGCAGAATATGGCGCTCAATAGCGCGGTGACGGTGGACGGCGGCGAGATCGGCCGCGCGCAGGCGTTGCAGGCGGTGGCCGCGGGCATCGCCGCCCACACCGATCTGAACCCGGTGTTGCTCAAGCCGACCAGCGACCGCGGCGCGCAAGTGATTATCCACGGCAAGGCGCGCATGAATCTCGATGCGCGCGCGTATCACGACTACAAGCCGGTCGCCTTCGAGGCGGTGCTGGCATCGTATGCGCGTCTGCAAGCGGCGTACGACACGATTTTTGTCGAAGGCGCGGGTAGTCCTGCGGAAATCAATTTGCGTGATCGCGATATCGCCAACATGGGTTTCGCTGAAGCGGTCGATTGTCCGGTCGTGCTGGTGGCTGACATCGACCGTGGCGGGGTGTTCGCGCATCTGACCGGCACCCTCGCATGTCTATCGGACAGCGAGCAGGCGCGTGTGCGCGGCTTCATCATCAATCGTTTTCGCGGCGACGTCAGTTTGCTGAAGCCCGGGCTCGACTGGCTCGAAGCGAAGACCGGCAAACCGGTGCTCGGCGTGGTGCCGTATCTGCACGGTCTGACGCTCGACGCCGAAGACATGCTCCCGCCCGAACTGCGCGCGGCGCACAGCGGTGATACGAACCGGATGTTGCGGGTGGTCGTGCCGGTGTTGCCGCATATCAGCAATCACACCGATTTCGACGCGTTGCGTGCGCATCCGCAGATCGATTTTCACTACGTGCGAAGCGGCACGCCGCTTCCGCCGGCCGATCTGATCATTCTGCCGGGGTCGAAGAATGTGCCGGGCGATCTGGCCTTTCTGCGTGCGCAAGGCTGGGACGCGGTGCTGCAGCGGCATCTGCGCTACGGCGGCCGCGTCATCGGAATTTGCGGCGGCATGCAGATGCTTGGACGCGAAGTGGCCGACCCGCATGGTGTGGAAGGCGCGCCTGGAACGAGCGCGGGCCTCGGCTGGCTCGATTACTCGACGGTGCTCACGCGCGAAAAAACGCTCAAGAACGTGACGGGGCGCCTCGCGTTGCCGGGGTCGCCCGAGGTGAGCGGCTACGAGATTCACATGGGTGAGACGCAAGGCCCGGCGCTCGATTCACCCGCGCTGCAATTGGGCGAAACGCCAAACGCGCGTCCTGACGGCGCAATCTCGGCCGATGGGCAAATTCTTGCCACCTACGTGCACGGTCTGTTCGATACGCCGGCCGCGTGCGCCGCACTGCTTGCGTGGGCTGGATTGCGCGACGCGGGGGAAATCGACTACCCGGCGTTGCGTGAGGCCTCGCTGGATCGCCTGGCCGACACGCTTGCCGAGCACCTCGATCTTTCGACGCTTTTTGCCGCGATTGGCTGATCGACACTAGCGGGATGTCGGCGATTAAATCCTAATGGGAAATAATCAAAGCCTAAGAATGGGTTTTTCACCTCATTTGGTTCGAATAGAGTCTTGACGTCGACGCCCGATAGCGGGCTGTCTCTCTCGTAAAGGACTCTTCATGAACTCGAACCGCTCCGCCGATCTGGCCGCCTTGATCCTTCGTCTGGCCTTGGGCGTCCTGTATCTCGCACACAGCTTGCAGAAGATCTTTGTTTTTACGCTGCCGGGAACGGCGCAGTTTTTTGTTTCGCTCGGCTTGCCCGGCTGGCTTGGTTATGTGACGGCGTTCGTCGAATTGTTCGGCGGTATCGCGTTGCTGCTCGGCGTGCAGGTCCGCTGGGTCGCGTTGGTGCTGCTGCCGTTCATGCTCGGCGCCATGTCGCAGCATCTGCATAACGGCTGGGGGTTCGCGTCGCCGCACGGCGGCTGGGAATATCCGGCTTTCTGGGCGGTGACTTTGGCTGTGCAATCGCTGCTCGGGGGGGGGCGCGCTGGCGCTGAGCGGTGTGAAGGCGTCGCGTGCTGTGGCCGCTTGATACGTTTGAGGGACCGGGCGGGTGGGCTGGCAGTCCTGGCGCACCCGCAAGGCATCAAGCCAACCGAGAACCTGGGAATTTTGTACCCAAGCACCCAGCGTCACGCCGTTCCGTCACTCCACCTCGCCAGACAATAAAAAAGCACACGCCGCAAGGCCGTGTGCTTTTTTTATCGCGTTGACCCGGGAACGTCCCAGATATTTCGGGTCTTTCTCCACGCCCCCACGTCAATCAATACAGCACGATTTGCGTGCAGCGAAACAGCGCCATCGTCTTACCGTTCGGATCGGTGACCGTGGCGTCCCACACCTGCGTGCTGCGGCCCAGATGGACGGCCTTGGCGACCGCGCGGATCGTCCCTTCCGTCGCCGTGCCGAGAAAATTGCTTTTTAGCTCGACGGTCGTGAAATTGCGTGCCGTTTCCGGCAGATGCGCGAGGCATGCGTAGCCGCAGGCGGTGTCGGCGAGGCCGATTACGGTGGCGGCGTGCAAAAAGCCGTTCGGCGCCAGCAATTCGTCGCGCACGGTCAATTCCGCGCTCAGGGTGCCTTGCTCCAGCGCCAGAACATGCACGCCCAGCAAGCCGGGCAGCTTACCCTTCTGACGTTCGTGCAGGCGCTCGATGGAGTATTCCGGACGAAGTTTGCTCATGAGATTCGGGTCCTCGATGGAAAAAACAGCGATGTAAGGCGGTCAATAGCCGTTTGGGGGCTTCGGCCCCGGTGAATTTGTCGATATTATCAACGGCTGGATCGGCGGGTGAACCTGAAACCGGCACGGATCAGGGCACATCTGCGCAAGTCAGAGCAAACTGCGCGGCAAACCGGCTGGCGGCGCCCAGCCTTCTTTCCGGGAGAATTCATGACGGTGATCGTGGTGGCGAATCCGAAGGGCGGCGTGGGCAAAAGCACGCTGTCCACCAATCTGGCTGGCTATTTCGCGTCGCAAGGGGAGTGGATCGCGCTGGCGGACATGGACAAGCAGCAGTCCGCGCACGCGTGGCTGTCGCTGCGGCCCGCGGCGCTGCCGGCCATCGAAACCTGGGAGGTCGATCTCGAAAACCCCGCCAAACCGCCTCGAGGTCTGGAACACGCGGTTATCGACACGCCGGCCGGACTGCACGGCAACCGGCTGAACATCGCGTTGGATCTGGCCGACAAGGTGATCGTGCCGCTGCAGCCGTCAATGTTCGATATTCTCGCCACCCAGGAATTTCTCGAGCGGCTGGCGAAGGAAAAGGCGGTCAGGAAAGGCGCGATCGAGATCGGCGTGGTGGGCATGCGCGTCGACGCGCGCACGCGCTCAGCGGAGCAGTTGCATCGCTTTGTCGAGGGGTTGAAGCTGCCGGTGCTGGGTTATCTGCGCGACACGCAGAATTACGTGCAACTGGCGGCGCACGGCCTGACCTTGTGGGACGTCGCGAAAAGCCGTGTGGAGAAGGATCTGGAGCAGTGGCAGCCGATCATCCAATGGACCAACGGCGCCGGCAAGAAGGCGTGATGTGAATCAGCAGGCGGCGTTGGCCGCCCGCCGCATGCAACCGTGCGGTGAAAGGCCGGTTCAGGTCCAGTTCTGGGTCGGCACGTGATCGCGGCTGCCCTTGATCTTGTTGTTGTCGTCGACGAACACCAGATCCGGTTTCCAGCCTGCCTTCAGTTCCGCTTCGTCGACCACCGCGAACGCCGCGATGATCACCAGATCGCCCAGTTGCGCCCGCCGCGCGGCCGAGCCGTTCAGCGAAATCATGCCGCTGCCGCGTTCGCCCTTGATCGCATACGTCGAGAAACGCTCGCCGTTGTTGATGTTCCAGATGTCGATCCGCTCGTTTTCAACGATGTTCGCGGCTTCCAGCAAGTCCTCGTCGATCGCGCACGAGCCTTCGTAGTGCAGTTCGCAGTGTGTGACCGCGACGCGATGGATTTTCGACTTCAGCATGTTGCGTTGCATGACCAATCCCTTGTGGCTTCTTATGCGCGTTTGCGCAAACTAAGACGGCGTCAGATTTCGAGGTTGTCGATGAGACGGGTGGTGCCGAGCTTGGCGGCAGCCAGCACGACCAACTCCGCGTTCACGTCCTGCGCGCCCGGCGGCAGCAGATTCGAGCGCTTGCGCACCGCGATGTAATCCGGCTGCCAGCCGCGCGCGGCCAAGGCTGCCATCGCCGCCTGTTCGAGTTTTGCGAAGTCGCGGTCACCGGCGAGCACCGCATCGCGTACGCGATTGAGCTCGGCGGCCAGCATCGGCGCCTCGGCGCGTTCGGCCGTTTGCAGAAAGCGGTTGCGCGAGCTGAGCGCCAGGCCGTCGGTGTCACGCACGGTTTCCGCGGCGATGATGTCGGTCGGCAGCGCGAACTGGTGGCACATGCTGCGCACGATCATCAACTGCTGGTAATCCTTCTTGCCGAACACCGCGACGCGCGGCTGCACGCACGACATCAGTTTCATCACCACGGTGCACACACCCTGGAAGAAACCCGGCCGGAATTCGCCTTCGAGGATGTCGCCCAGATCGTGCGGCGGATGCACGCGATACTCCTGCGGCTCCGGGTACAGATCCCGTTCCGTCGGCGCGAACAGCACGTAGACGCCTTCTTTCTGCAGCTTGTCGATGTCGGCTTCAAGGGTGCGCGGGTATTTGTCGAAATCTTCGTTCGGGCCGAACTGCAAGCGGTTGACGAAAATGCTCGCCACCACCGGATCGCCGTGCTGGCGCGCGAGGCGCATCAGCGATAGATGGCCCTCGTGCAGATTGCCCATGGTCGGCACAAAGGCGGTGCGATTCTGGCCGCGCAACTGGTCGCGCAATTCATGGATCGAGCTGATGACTTTCATGATCGGACAGGGATTTCCTCGCGCGGCGCGAGACTCGGTTGGCGCAAAAACTCAGGTTTTCGCGTGGCCCGCGGCCTCACTGGTAATGACAGGTTCGGAGCGCGGGATTGTAGTGGATTTGTTCCGGGGGTGCACCGAAACGAGGCGTCTGCGACAGTGATGGCGCATGCAGATCCCGTTTCGCGGCGTCAGGCCGGCAGATAGGCGAGGCGCACATAAATCGGTGCGAACGGCTCGGCCTGGGTGATTTCGATAAGCGACTCACGGCACAATTCGAGCATGGCGATGAAATTCACCACGACCACCGGCACGCCTTTGCTCGTGTCGAACAGGTCCGAGAACTCCATGAAGCGCGCGTTCTGCAAGCGCCGCAGGATCGTGCTCATATGCTCGCGCACTGACAATTCCTCGCGCGAAATCTTGTGATGCTGAACCAGCTTGGCGCGTTTGATCACGTCGGCCCATGCGGCGCGCAGGTCCTCGCTATCCACATCGGGAAAGCGCGGCGTGATGCTTTGCTCGATATAGACCTCGGCGCGCAGGAAATCGCGGCCAAGCTGCGGCAGATGGTCGATGCGCTGTGCGGCGAGCTTCATCTGCTCGTATTCGAGCAGACGGCGCACCAGTTCGGCGCGCGGATCCTCGGCTTCTTCGCCGCTGTCGGCCTTCTTGACCGGCAACAGCATGCGCGACTTGATCTCGATCAGCATGGCCGCCATCAGCAGATACTCGGACGCGAGTTCGAGATTGGTCTGGCGCAGCTGATCGACATAGCCGAGGTATTGAACCGTGACGTCCGCCATCGGGATGTCGAGCACGTTGAAGTTCTGCTTGCGGATCAGGTAGAGCAACAGATCCAGCGGGCCTTCGAACGTTTCGAGAAACACTTCGAGCGCGTCCGGCGGAATATACAGATCCGTCGGCAGCTTGAAGAGCGGCTCGCCGTACAGGCGTGCGAAAGCGATGCCGTCTACAACGTCGGGCGTCGAATCGGTAGCGGGCGCGGCAAGCGCGGCGTCAGGCGCCGGTGTGGCGCCCTTTGCCTCGTCGGCGTGACTCACGCGCTTAGAAGTTTTGATAGTACGAGTAAGGCGTCTGCTCTACGCGCGAGGCTTTCTGCTCGGCGCGTTCTTCGAGATCGATCGGCTGTTTGTCCCACAGCAGCGACCGGCCACGGCGCTGCTCCGCTTCCAGATTCGGTTTTTGTTGCTTCAGCTGGTTCAGGAACTGGGTGATGTCCGATTGATACATGGCTAGACGTCCGTGGTATGGGGAATGGCGGCTGCCTGGCGGGGATCCCCGCGCGGCATCGCTCCTATTCCATAATTTTACCGCATGCGCCGCGCGGGGGCGAAAAATGGCGGCGTGCATGTTGCCTATAGGGTTCCAGCGCGGTGATCGGACCTTTCTTTCTGCGCGTCGATAGGGGAGTCTGCGGCAATCACGCCGCTGCGGCTGCCCGGATACGGATGCCGGGTTGCGCGGCGGAGCGCGCTGATTTACACACGCCCGGCTTTGCCCGTGCGTTCTTCGACGAGCTTCAGAATGGCTTCGCCGAATGCCTCGGGCCGCCCCTCGAAGAGCCGCTCGGCGGCTTTTTCCTCGATCAGGCGCTGGCGTAAGGTTTCGCGCTCCGCGTGCTGCGTCGCGAGGCGCACGGCGGCGCCGACATACTCGTCCACAGTCGACGTGGTCAGCCACGACGGCAGCCCGGCGCGAGCGAATAATCCGCTGTCGATGTGCTCGAACACTTCAGCGCCGCAGAGGTTGACGCCGGGCAGGCCAAGCGTGAACGAATCGACAATGCCATTCGTATTGCCGAACGGGAACGGGCTGACGAACATGTCCATGGTGTTGAGAATTTGCAGATACCGCGGGTAGGCGGTAGAGCCGTATACCCATGCTTGCGATTCTGGCAGCGCGCCGTGGATCGACTTTCTGACATACGCAATGTCGACACCTTCGCCCCAAGAGGTCATGAAGTGAAAGCGTACGGGAACGCCAGCGGTCTCGATGATCGAGCGGCACGCTTGCAGGAAGACCGGGTTGATCTTCATGGCGCTCGCGGTTACCGCGATGTTGATGTACTCGCCGCGCGGCGGAATGGCCGGCGTGATATCCGACAACAGTTTCGACGGCCTGTACGGTTGCCCATCCTTTGGCAGGCGCAGCAGTTGTTCGCTGAAGCACGCCGGGTCGCCGACAAAGTCGTCTTCCACGCTCACATAGTCCATTTGCGAGCTGTGCATGGTCGCGGGATGGCCGAGCCCGGCGATTTGCAGCGGCGCGAGGCGCACGTTGCTGACGAAAATCGTATGAGAGAACATGCCGACGCTCGGCATATACAGGACGTCTGGCTGATATTCATCGACGAAATCCTGTAGCTGGCGAATGCAGTCGCCGATGTGCTCCGGGTACTCGAACGGAATGAACCGGTCGAAAATAGCGCGCCCCAATTCGTCCACGTGCTGGTCTTCGCCGAACGCCACGACTTCGAAATGTTCACGCGCCGCGAGCATCGTGCGCGAGTGCGTGCGGTAGATCGAATGGCCGCCCGTGAACCATTCGAGCACGACGAGCATCACCGGTTTGCGCCCCGCCTGCTTCTTGCGCGCGGAATCGCGTCCAGGCACGACTTCGCGTTCCAGCAGCCCGAGCGTCTGCAGTTTGTTGCGGACCAGGCGGTTAATGCTGCGTTTGACCGCGTGCCGCTGCGGCAGAAGCGAATAACTACAGTGCATGTACGTAGCACAAACCGCCCAGCCCGGCAGGTCGTCGAGATCGTCGATCGTATCGAGCACTGGCGGCAACCATTCGGCCATGCGTTCGCGCTTCGCATGCGCGGCCGGCGAGATGACGACAGCCGCGCCGAGCATCGAAATGCCGAGACTCGCCGCGAGCACGGGATCGCTTTTTGCCAGCGCGCCGAGATCGATGTCGTATTGCGATTCCGCTGTGTACAGCACGAGTTGCTTCCTGGTCAGGGCATCCACACCCTCCTTGTCATCCGGCGCGGGCGCGTGTTCGAGCAATGCGCGGACGATATGGTCGGTGCTGCCGTAGGACGTCGCGGCAAACAGCATGTTGAGCCAGGGGCGAGCCCAGAACAATTGACCACACTGTTCGTTCGAGAACTGGAACCTGGGGTCCGACAGCAACGTGGTCAACGCGTCGGCGATGCGTTGCAGGGTTTGCTGCGATTGCTCGTCGCGTGGCTCGTTTGGGACAACGCTGGCGAGCCGGTCGTCCGGGAGCGTGCCGCGACGTTGAATCAGCGTGTCGAGCAGAGCGACGGTTTCGGTATGCGCGCCGTCGTAGTCGCAGGACTGGACAAGGGATTCCAAACGATCGAGAGAGAATTCTGTGCTCATGGCTATGGTCGATAATGAACGGCCTGCGTTGTTCTGCATGCTCGGTGTCTTCAATGAGGAAGCGTCTGACAGAACAGGGCCGACGCTGGGCGTGTCGGCTGGGATCGTGGTGATTCGCACCTGAACTTCGCGAAGGCGCTTTCTGTCTGTGTTGCCGACTGATGAACATTGTCAAAGAGTTCGACCAGCCTGCATGTAGGAGGAGTCTTATTTTGAGAAAGCGATTTCCGAAAAGGGCCCAATTTTTTGCGGACAAACCCGCGAAGCAGGCGCGAAAAGTCTACGGAACATTCGGCATGGGAATCGCGTCCAAGGCGGGCGCTTAGGTTGGTGGGCGCCCGATACGGCCCAAATTCCTTGGTTAGCGCGCCTCGTCACGGCATGCGCTATGTCACCGCCTGGGTTGCTCGCGATATTGTTCGACCGATCGCTCCCTGAAAGGCAAACCCCCGCTCCAATGTGGTCAAATAGCGGGCGCCTTGTCCAGCCTTGAGCGCCGGGTGTCAGGCATTCTTAAACAACTGTGTTAAATCTAAGCCGGAGGTCGTGTTTGGCGGGGTGGACAAACGAGCAGTCGCGCAAGCGACGTCAGGAAAGCGCGGTGAAAGCCTGGCATCCAATGCGCGGCGCATCGTTGACGACCGTGCTTTTGCGCGGTTGGCTCGCTTGCGTCTTCGGCGCGCTGCTGCTCGTCACGTGGGATGTCCACGCCGCGAGCCCGAAGGCCTCGTACAAAGTCGACATCGAAGCGACCCCGCGCTCGCTGCGCAAGCTGCTCGAAGCACATCTGGATATCGCGCGATTCGCCAAGCGCGCCGACATCAGCGACGACCAGTTCGAGTTCCTGATTACCGCCACACCCCAGCAAGTGCGCGATCTGGCCGCCACGCAGGGCTACTTCACGCCGGTCGTGCGTACCGACGTCAGAACCATCGACGAAAAAAAACGCGTCACGGTGAGTGTCGATCCGGGGCCGCAAACGCTCATCAGTTCGATTTCACTGTCGTTTCGCGGCCCGGTGCTGACCGAAGACCCGGCTCAGGAAAACGCCGCGCGTTTTGCGTTTTCACTGCACGAAGGCGATCCGTTTTCGCAGGACGGTTGGGACGACGCGAAAAACGCGTCGCTCAAGGCGCTGCAGGCGCGCCGCTATCTGGGCGCGAAGATTGACCACTCCGAGGCGCGTGTCGATCCGCGCACGCATGAGGCGAAGCTGTCGGTTACATACGAAAGCGGCCCGACCTTCACCATGGGCAAGCTCGATGTCTCGGGCACGCGGCGCTACCCGGAGCAGATCGTCGATAACGTGAATCCGATTTCGGTCGGTGATATCTATGACGTGCAGCGCGTCGCCGAACTGCAACGGCAATTGCAGAACACGCCGTACTACGCGAGCGTTGCGATCGACGTGGATAGCGACCCCGCCAAACCGGTCGACACGCCGATGCACGTGAAGGTGTCGGAATATCCGTATAACAATATCCGCAGCGGCGTGGGTTATTCGACGGACAACGGCCCGTTGATCCAGGGCGCCTATTCGTATCTGGACACGTTCGGTAAAGCGTGGCCGTTTACGGTCGAGGGCCGTCTCGACCAGAACCAGCAATACGGGCAGATCCAGCTTTCCATGCCGCCGGGGCCGCGTGCGTGGACCAATAGTGTGCTGGCGTCCTACACCACCACCGACGTTTCCGACACACGCATCTACAGCATCCGCGGCGGCGTGCAGCGGGCCCGCACCTCGCAATTCATCGACTACAGCTATGCGATCCTGTACTACCAGGACCGTCTCGACCAGAACGCCTTTGCGCCGACCACGAGCCGCGCGCTGGTCCCGTCGTGGTCGTGGACTCGCCGTAATACCGACGATCCGCTGTTCCCACGCTCGGGTAATCTGATTCACGTCGAAGCGGGTTTCGCGGTCAAAGGCGTGCTGACCGACCAGACGTTCGCGCGCGGCTACGCACGCGGCCAACAATATCTGCCGATCGGCAAGGAAGACCTCGTGCTGATTCGCGCCGAACTCGGCGGCGTATTCACGAGCGGCAGTTCGAGCGGCATTCCCGCTTCGCTGCTGTTCCGCGCGGGTGGGTCGAATTCGATACGTGGCTACAGCTACCAGAGCATTGGTAATAACGTCGACGGTTCGGTGCTACCCACCAAGTATCTGGTGACGGCGGCGGCCGAGTATCAGCATTGGTTTACCCATGACTGGGGCGCGGCGGCATTCTTCGACGTGGGCACCGCCACCGACACCTGGGGAGAAAAAGTCTTTTATCCAGGTGTCGGCGTGGGGGCGCGCTGGCGCAGCCCGGTCGGCCCGGTCAATGTCGATGTCGCCTACGGGATCCGCAACAGGAGCGTGCGGCCATACCTGACGCTCGGCATCGCCTTCTGATGGAACCTGCTTTCACATGACCCACGCATGACCACGGACGTTTCCGCCCAACCACCCGCGCAGCCGCCCGGCACTCCTCCGCCCGGCCAGCAGCCGCCCGAGGCGCCGCCGGCGAGGCGCCGGCCCGGCCGCTTGCTGCTGAAAACGCTTGCGTGGATGGTGGCCGTGCTGGTGCTGCTGGCTGCGTTGGCCGTCGGCCTGCTGTACGGCGCGCTGACAACCGAGCGGGGCACCGCCTACGCATGGCAGGCAGCGGTCAAATTGCTGGGCGGCAAGCTGACCGGCACGCTGGAGAGCGGCGCGCTGGCGAACGGCGTGCAATTGCGCCAGGTGCGCTGGCGCAGTCTCGACAGTAGCGGCACCGATATCCAGATCGATCGCGTGACGGGCCGGTGGGGGCTCACGCGCAAACCGTGGCGCTTCACGATCGACTATTTGCATGTCGGCACCGTCGATGCCCGGATCGGCGCGTCGTCGTCGAGCAGCAGTGGGCCGATGAAGCTCCCGCAAGACTTACGTTTGCCGCTGCAGCTCGAGATCCGCGACCTCCAGGTCGACCAGTTGCTGTTGCGCGAGGGCGCGTCGACGACGGCGTTTTCGCACTTCGCTTTTCACGGACGCAGCGACGGACGTCACCACGAGGCCGCGATCGAGCGGCTGGACACGCCGTTTGGCGCGGTGACGGCGGCGGCGAAACTCGACGGCGTTCAACCGTTCCCGCTCAGCGGCGATCTCGGCTATTCCGGCAAGGTCAACAACGAGGCGGTGCAGGTGGGCGGCCACGTGAGCGGCTCGCTCGAAAATCTCATCGCCGAACTCGACGCCAGCGGCATGAAGCTCGCCGGCCATGCCCAGGTCGAGGCCACGCCGTTCGGCGACGTGCCGTTGCGGCGCGCCACGCTGACTTTCGACCACATCAATCCCCAGGCATTTGCGCCTGGCGCGCCGCTGGCCGATCTGGCCGTGCGGGCGGAATTGCAGCCGGTGACGCAAGGCGGCGTCAATGCCGATGCGGCCAAAAAAGGCGCCGCGGGTTTTGCCGTCGCCGGGCACGTCTCGATCGTCAACGCCCGGCCCGGTGCGATCGACCAGAACCTGCTGCCATTGGTCGATGCCAATGCGGACGTGCATCTCGACGCGCAGGCGCAGCGCATCTCGAACCTGAACGTGCGGCTCGTGAAGAGCGCCACACTGACCGGCGGCGGCGCGCTGACCGGCAAGCGCGGGCAGTTCGATCTGCAGGTCGCCGGGCTCGACCTGAACGCGCTGGAAGCAACGGTGCGGCCCACGCAGCTCGCTGGTCCCATCGGCATCCGTCTGAACGACGACGTGCAGAGCCTCACGCTCGACCTCGCCGACCCGAAAGCGGCGCTGCGCGCGCAAGGCAAAATCACCTTCGACCCGGCTCGCATGAGCTTCAACGATGTGCGCGTGACCTCGGGCAAAGGCCGCATCGACTTGTCGGGCGCGCTCAAGCACGACGCGAATTCCAGCTACAACCTGAAAGCGCAACTGACCGATTTCGACCCATTGACGCTCACGTCGCAGATGCCATCGCGCACGCCGGTGGCCGCGCCGGCGCCGGCGGCGAGCGATACCAAGGGCAAGGCGGGCGCGCCCGTCAAGCAGGGCGCGGCAGAAGCGGGCAGTACGGCCGGCGCCAAAAGCGCGGCGCCGGGCGACCAGGCCGCCGCCGTGGCGAAGAACACCGCCAAGGCGGTGGTGAAGACCGAGGTGGTCCAGCGCAAAACGCCGCCGCCCAAACGAGGCGCACCGCCGGCCCGCAAGATCGAGGCGCGTGTGAGCGGCACGCTCACCGCGGCCGGCATGCTCGGTCCGGTCTTCACCACCAAGGCCGACTTCAAGCTGGGACCGAGCGTCTACGACGGCCTGCCGCTGACGGGCGGCGGCACCGTCCAGTTGGCCGGCTCGCGGATTCTGCCGAGCCATGCGAATCTGTCGGTGGCGGGCAATCAGGTGGATCTGCAGGGCAGCTTCGGCGGGCGCGGCGACCGGCTGCGCTTCAAGGTCGACGCGCCGCAACTCGAGCGCCTCGGTTTTGGCCTCGCGGGTCTTGTCGCTGCGGATGGCGACGTCACCGGCTCGTTTGCGCACCCGAACATCGTGCTGAACTACAAGGCTGACAGCGTGGTGTTCAGCAGCAACCGCATTGGCCATGCGGAAGGCCACGCGGAACTGCGCGACGGTGCGAACGGCGCGCTGGTTTTCAGCACCGATGCGCGCAATCTCAGCGCCGGTGGTGTTGACCTGACCACGCTCACTGCACGCCTGTCCGGCACGCGCGCGAATCACACGCTCGAGGCCGCGGCCACCGGCAAACTCCAGGATCACCCGCTCGATCTGACGCTCGCCGCCAGCGGCAAGCTGACCGAAGCGCGCGACGGCACCCGCTGGGACGGCACGGTGACACGGCTGCAGAACCGCGGCATACCGGCGCTGAATCTCGAGTCGCCGCTCGCCGTGAGCGAGGGCCCGAGCCGCCTGACGCTCGGCGCCACGCGCCTGACACTCGAAGGAGCGGTGCTAAGCCTGAAATCGTTCGCCTTCGACCACGGAAAGATCCAGTCCGCGGGCAGCTTGACCGATATTTCGCTGGCGCGTCTGCAGGATTTGCGGCGCGAGGTTACAGGTGAGCCACCGGCCGTCAAAACCGATCTGGTGTTCGATGGCGACTGGGATTTCGCGCTCGGCAGCACGGCAACGGGCCACATCCAGCTCAAGCGGCGCAGCGGCGACGTCACCGTCGAAATCGGCCGCGGTCTTGCCTCGCTGGGTCTTTCGGACATGAGCGCGCGCGCCGAATTTACCGGCGGCAACCGGCTGAATGCCACGGTGCACGTTCAGGCGAGCCGGATCGGCGTGATCGATGCCGATGCGCACACCATGCTGGTCATGCGCGACGGTTTCCTGACCGTCAACGAAGAAGGCGCGGTCACCGGCAACGTGAATGCGAATGTGCCTTCGCTGAAAACGACCGGCGGCCTGTTAGGTCCGAGCTACCTGCTCGACGGCCACCTCGCGCTCAAGCTCGCGCTCGGCGGCACGGTGGCCAAACCGAATCTGACCGGCTCCCTGGTTGGCGACGGCCTTTCCGCGACCCTGGTCGACCAGGGCGTGCAGTTGAAAGACGGCGTCGTGCGGATCGCGCTGTCACAGAATCTGGTGGACTTCCAGCAGGTCGAGTTTCATGGGGCGAGCGGCACGTTGAAGGCCACCGGCCGCGTGCGGCTGGACGGCGCGGAACCGGATCTGGCCGCGAGCATCGTCGCGGACAAGCTGGAATTGTTCGCGGCGCCGGACCGCAATCTGTCGCTATCGGGCAGCGTGAGCGTGGCGAATGCCGGCGCGCAGGGCGGCATGGCGATCAATGGCAAATTCGTGGTCGACCACGCGTTGTTCGACATGCCGGAGCAGTCCGCGCCGAAACTGGGCGACGACGTGGTGGTGGTGCGTCCGGATGGCACGGTGGCGGGCGAGCGGCAGCGGCCGGTGGCCGGCACCAACAAGCCGATCGGACCGTTCGCGCCGCGTGCGAATATCGACATCAGCCTTGGCAATAGCTTCCGCTTCCGCGGTCAAGGCGCCGACCTGGGATTGACCGGCACGATCACCGCGATGAGCGCGCCGAACTTGCCGCTGCGCGCGGTCGGGAACGTGCGCGTGACGCCGGGGTCGACCTATACCGCGTTCGGCCGCAAGCTCAACATCGAGAACGGCTTCTTTACGTTCAACGGACCGGTGGCGAATCCCGGCATCAACATTTTGGCGATGCGGCGCAATCAGCAGGTCGAGGCGGGCGTGCAGGTGGTCGGCACGGTGCAGTTCCCGGTGGCGAAGCTGGTGTCCGAGCCGAACGTGCCGGATAACGAAAAACTCTCCTGGCTGCTGTTCGGTCACGGTACGGATCAGGGCAACAACCTCGGTCAGCAAAGCACTATGACGACGGCGCTCGCGCTGCTTGGCAGCGCGAGCGGCAAACGAATCGCGCAGACCTTCGGGCTCGACGAATTTTCTATCGGACGAAGCGAAGTCGGGCTGACCGATCCGCAGGTGGTAATGGTGTCGAAGGCGATCAACGAGTGGCTCGTGCTGGGCTACGAGCAGGGGCTGCAGTCGGCGAGCAATGCGATCAAGGCGACGGTCAACCTGACGCGCTATTGGTCGGTCGCGGCCTATGGCGGCACGTTCGACGGTATCGAGCTGCTGTACACGCGGCGCTTTGACCGGATACGGTGGTGATCGTGGCGGCGCCGGTTAGAGCGGCCTGAGCAGCGTCAGGGCATAAAAAAACGGCACGCCTTTTAAAGCGTGCCGTTTTTGTTGATGCCTGGGGCGTTCGATGCTGCGCGCTTTACTTCACACGCATGCCCGGCTTCGCACCGCTATCCGGTTCGAGCACGTAGAGGCCTGGTTCGGCTTTCTCGTCGGTGGCCGAGGCCGCCAGCACCATGCCTTCGGAGAGGCCGAACTTCATCTTGCGCGGCGCGAGGTTCGCGACCATCACCGTCAGCTTGCCAACCAGCTGCTCAGGTTGATAGGCCGACTTGATGCCCGAGAAAACGTTGCGTGTTTTCTCTTCACCGATGTCGAGCGTGAGTTGCAGCAGCTTGTCCGAGCCTTCCACCGCCTTGCAGTCGACGATCTTCGCGATGCGCAGGTCGACCTTGGCGAAGTCGTCGATCGAGATGACACCGGGTGTTTCCTCCTTGTCGGCTGCTGCTGCTTTTGCTGCCTTCGACTTGGCCTTCGCATCGGCCGGCGCCGCGGCTTCCGGCGTGGCTTGCAGCGAATCGCGATTCGCTGCGATGAGCGCCTCGATCTGCTTCGGATCGACGCGCGTCATCAGATGCTTGTACGCGTTGATCGGGCGCGTGGAGCTCAACGGCACGTTCGCGTCGGCCCACACCAGCGGCTCGATGCCGAGGAAGCCTTCGACTGCTTCAGCCAGCTTCGGCAGCACCGGCTTGAGCGCCAGCGACAGCAGACGGAACGCTTCGATGCTCACGCTGCAGGTTTCGTGCAACGCGACCGCGTTCGCCGGGTCTTTTGCCTGATCCCACGGCTTGGCGGTGTCGACGTACGCATTGACCGCATCGGCCAGTTCCATGGTCTGGCGCAGCGCGCGGTTGTACTCGCGCGCCTCGTAATTCGCGGCGATCTGCGGCACGGCGGCGCGCAGCGAGGCGAGCAGCGGGTGCTGCATCGCGCTGTCCTGCACGCGGCCGTCGAAACGCTTGATCAGGAAACCGGCAGCGCGGCTCGCGATGTTCACGTATTTGCCGACCAGATCGCTGTTCACGCGCGCCTGGAAGTCCTCGAGGTTCAAGTCGAGGTCTTCCATCGTGCTGTTCAGCTTGGCGGCGAAGTAGTAGCGCAGCCATTCCGGATTCAGGCCCGTGTCGATCACGCTTTGCGCGGTGATGAACGTGCCGCGCGACTTCGACATCTTCGCGCCGTCCACCGTCAGGAAACCGTGCGCGAACACGTTGGTCGGCGTACGGTGGCCCGAGAATTCGAGCATGGCCGGCCAGAACAGCGTGTGGAAATACAGAATGTCTTTGCCGATGAAGTGATACTGCTCGGCGGTCGACCCCTTGCGGACCCATGCGTCGAAATCGAGGCCGCGCTTTTCGGCAAGGTTCTTGAAGCTCGCGTAGTAGCCGACCGGCGCGTCCAGCCACACGTAAAAATACTTGCCCGGCGCGCCCGGAATTTCAAAGCCGAAATACGGCGCGTCGCGCGAGATATCCCAGTCGGCGAGCTTGGCTTCACCCGCGTCGCCGAGCCATTCGCGCATCTTGTTGGTGGCTTCCGGCTGCGCCAGACCGCCTACCCAGGCGCGCAGGAAATTCTCGCAGCGCGGGTCGGACAGGCGAAAGAAGTAGTGCGTCGAGGTCTTGCGAATCGGCGTGGCGCCCGAGACGACCGAATACGGATTGATCAGATCGGTCGGCAGATAAGTCGAACCGCATACTTCGCAGCTGTCGCCGTATTGATCCTTCGCACCGCACTTCGGGCATTCGCCTTTAATAAAGCGATCCGGCAGGAACATTTCCTTGACGGGGTCGTAGGCCTGTTCGATGTCGCGCGCTTCGATCAGGCCGGCGTCTTTGAGCGCAAGGTAGACCGATTCGCTCAACACGCGATTCTCGTCGGAATCGGTCGAGTAGTAATTGTCGAACGAAATCCCGAAGCTGTCGAAGTCTCGCTTGTGTTCTTGCCAGACGCGGTCGATCAGCTGCTTCGGCGTCAGACCTTCCTTTTCCGCGCGCAGCATGACCGGTGTGCCGTGCGTGTCGTCGGCGCCCACGTAGTAGACCTCGTGCCCGTGCATTCGCAACGTCCGGACCCAGATGTCCGTCTGGATATATTCGACCAGATGGCCAATATGGATTTGCCCGTTCGCATACGGAAGGGCCGACGTGACGAGAACCTGGCGACGGCCTGACGGCGCGCCTGCGGAGAGATCGGTTGCGGGTGCTGACATAAGGATGGTGGGAGCCTGCGGTGGGACAAAACGTTGATTCTAGCAGGGCAGGCGCCTGGCGCGGATTGGCCGCCTGGCTAGCAGCCGGATGACTGGGTTGTTGCGGGAGCGGACAGGTGTGCCCCTTATCTGCCAAGGGACCACCTTCGGGGGACTTCTTGCGGGGCGAAAAACCGAGCGCCCAAAAAAAACCGGGGCTATTAACCCCGGAGCAACAACGACAAGAGGAGAATGGTGACGCGGCGGCTTCGCCAGCCACGTACCGTAAAGACAGACCGCGGATTTTCGGTAGAGTTCGAAATTTTTTTCGTTCTCGTGCGAGATTTTATTTCCCCCCGCTTTTTACGGCTTGCCGGACGCCGCTAGTCAAACTGGCAAAGGCCGCCGGCTAAACCGGCAAAGGCTGCTGGCAACGGCCGCCGGCAAACACCACTAGCAAAGGCAGGCGGCAAGAGCCGCCTGGCGTCCGGTCGCTTCTCCCTCTGGCTGACCGTTATTGCGTGGCGTGCTGAGCCGTGGCGCGCAGATAGATTTCCACGCGACGGTTTGCGGCACGGCCGGCTTCGGTATTGTTGTCAGCAACCGGCTGATTCTGGCCCATGCCTTGTGCCGACAGGCGTTGCGGCGCAACGCCGCGTTGACCCAGATAACCCGTCACGCTTTGCGCGCGGTTGACCGACAGCGTCTGGTTGTATGCCGGTTGACCCGTGCTATCCGTGTAGCCGATCACCTGGGCGATCAGTTCCGGATTCTGCTGCATGGTCTGCGTCAGTTGATCCAGCACCGGCGCGAAGGACGGCTTGACCGCGTAGCTGTTGGTGTCGAACGTGACCGAGCTCGGGATGTTCAGCTTGAGCGAGCCGTCCGGCTGCTCGGTGATTTGCGTGCCGGTGCCCTTGGTGGCGCCCGACAGCTTGTTGTGAATGGCTTGCCAGTTGTAGCCGGTAATGCCACCCACCGCTGCGCCTGCGCCCGCGCCGATCGCCGCGCCCTTGCCGCCGCCGAAGATCGCACCGATCGCCGCGCCGGTGGCGGCGCCCACGCCCGTGCCGACTGCCGTGTCCGTACCTTGTTGGCTTGCGCAGCCTGCCAGCAACGAACCGGCAACGGCGAAAACCGCCAGGCGAGTCATGATTTTTGCATTCATTTTTTGATTCCTCTTGAGTGAAGCGAGTAAAGCGGGTGGAAGCGATCAATCTACTCGCCGAACGTGACGGCCGTAAAGCGCGTTACTCGACAATATGAGAATCCTGCATCTTCCCTGGTCCCGGTCCGACAGTGGAGAAGGGTCTTCCGGCAAGGCTTGGCGCCAGCCACTACAATGATGACTGAAGTACGCAGTGATGCGACCCCTTGGCGTTCCGCCTGCCCGAAGGGTGCACGGCGTGCCTCGTTTTAGCAATGCTGTATAACAATTTTTTTCAAATTCTGGCGCGTAGCCGAAACTTCGATTCTGCTGCGCCGCAAGTGTTCCCCACGGAGTGTCAATGAGTATCGATCGGGCTTTGGTCGACGCCGCCCTCGCGGCCGTCACTGACCCCAACACGGGCAAGCCCTACGCGGCTGCGAAGAACATCAGGAACGTGGCCGTGGAGAATGACACGGTTAGCCTCGAGGTGGTACTCGGCTATCCGGCCAAACGGCAGTTTGAAGCGATTCGCACACAATTCGCCGGCGCGCTGAAAACCGTTCCCGGCGTGGCAAATGCACGCGTCGAGGTGTCCCAGCACATCGCGGCGCATACCGTGCAGCGCGGCGTCAAACTCTTGCCGAACGTTAAAAATATCGTTGCGGTGGCGTCGGGCAAAGGCGGGGTCGGCAAGAGCACGACCGCCGTGAACCTTGCGCTGGCGCTGGCGAGCGAAGGCGCGTCGGTCGGCATCCTCGATGCGGACATTTATGGCCCCTCGTTGCCGATGATGCTCGGCATTACCGGCCGTCCCGAATCGCCCGACGAAAAGTCGATGAACCCGATGACCGGCCACGGCTTGCAGGCCAACTCGATCGGCTTTCTGATCGAGCAGGACAACCCGATGGTGTGGCGCGGTCCAATGGCCACCTCGGCGCTCGAACAACTGCTGCGGCAGACCAACTGGCAAGATCTCGACTACCTGATCGTCGACATGCCGCCGGGCACCGGCGACATTCAACTGACCTTGTCGCAGCGCGTGCCGGTGACGGGCGCCGTGATCGTCACGACGCCGCAGGATATCGCGCTGCTCGACGCGAAGAAGGGCCTCAAGATGTTCGAGAAGGTCGGCATTCCGATTCTCGGCATCGTCGAGAACATGGGTATGCATATCTGCTCGAATTGCGGCCACGAAGAGCACATCTTCGGCGCGGGCGGCGGCGAGCGGATGGGCAAGGAATATGGCGTCGACGTGCTCGGCAGCTTGCCGCTCGACATCGCCATCCGCGAGCAGGCCGACTCCGGCAAACCCACCGTCGTGGCGGATCCCGAAGGGCGTATCTCGGAGATCTACCGGTCGATCGCGCGCAAGGTTGCGATCCATATCGCCGAGCGGGCCCGCGACATGACCTCGAAGTTTCCCAGCATCGTTGTCCAGAACACCTGAGTAGCCGTTCGGACAAGGGGTTAAAGTGGGGTCAAGGCGCTAATTTGCGCCGGGTCTCGCGGTATCATGTCGACTTCACAAGTTCGGCTCGGCGGCCGCAGGGGCGGCCGCCAGGCCGGCAAGAGGATCGCATGGGAAAACGAATCGACGGGCAGGCGGTGCATGCGTTCATCGTCCTAGCTGCCAGCAGTGTGCTGTTATGCGGCTGTAGCACGTTCCTGAGACCACAGGAAAAGCGTGCCGACGCGCAGTTGCTGCCCACCGTGGGTAATCAGGCGCGCGGCCTCGTCACGTTCATCGAGCGTTCAGACGGCGTGCAGGTCACCTACAATCTCGCTGGCTTGCCGCCGGATAGCGACCACGCATTGCAGGTGCATGAGCGCGGCGACTGTAATGCCGCCGACGGCTCCAGTGCCGGCCCGGTGTTCTCACCGGCAGCCGAACGTCTGAAAGCCGGCGCCCGGGTCGAAGGCGATCTTGGCAATATCCACGCGGACGCGAACGGCGTGGCCACCGGCTTCATCGTTGCACCGGATGTGTCGCTCGACGGTATCCGCTCGGTGTTGCAACGCGCGGTCCTGTTGCATCACGACGCGACCGACCCTTACGCGTATCCGCAGCATGGCGCAGGCCCTGCGCTCGCATGCGGGTTGATTCGCCAGTGAGGGCAGTGAGTAATGGCCCACGCGCCGCGTGTGCCATCTGCGTGCGAGGCGGCGCACGCTTGATCGCCTCGCAACGGTTTCTGGATGTGTACCGGGCCGCTCTTAAGCCATACCTGCCGCAGCCTTTTCCTGATCGCGTAAAATAAGCGCCTTCCGGTTGGGGCACCCAGCCCGGAGCGCATAGCCGGGGCGCCCGGCTCGGGAGACCCGCCCGGCGGCGCATTCCAACGGCATGCCGCCCAGGCCGTTACCCGATCGTTATCCAACCCGTTGCCCGGAACTCACGCCGGGTTGTTACCCGTCACACACCTGTCACTCAAGTCGAGCAGCGTTCACCTATGACTATCAAATCCGACAAGTGGATCCGGCGCATGGCCGAGTCGCACAACATGATCGAGCCGTTTGCGCCAGATCAGGTCCGCGTTTCCGAAGACGGCCGGAAGATTGTCAGCTACGGCACCTCGAGCTACGGCTACGACATCCGCTGCGCCGACGAATTCAAGATCTTTACCAACATCAACTCGACCATCGTCGATCCGAAGAATTTCGACGAGAAATCGTTTGTCGACTTCAAGGGCGATGTCTGCATCATCCCGCCGAATTCGTTCGCGCTGGCCCGCACGGTCGAGTATTTCCGCATTCCGCGCAGCGTTCTGACCGTGTGTCTGGGCAAATCCACGTATGCGCGTTGCGGGATCATTGTCAACGTGACGCCGTTCGAGCCGGAATGGGAAGGGCACGTGACGCTCGAATTCTCGAATACGACACCTTTGCCTGCGAAAATCTACGCGAACGAAGGCGTCGCCCAGGTGCTGTTTTTCGAAAGCGACGAAATTTGTGAAACGTCGTACGCGGATCGCGGCGGCAAATATCAAGGTCAGCACGGCGTCACGTTGCCCAAGACGTGACGTTGGCAGCGCACTGACCCATCAGCTATTCGGGTGACCGCTGCTTAGTCAAATGCAGCGGTCGTTCTTTTTGGAGAATCGTCCATGAAGTTTCGTTTTCCCGTCGTCATCATCGACGAAGATTTTCGCTCCGAGAATATCTCGGGTTCCGGCATCCGGGCTTTGGCCGAAGCTATCGAGAAAGAAGGCGCGGAAGTGCTCGGGCTGACGAGCTACGGCGACCTGACTTCCTTCGCGCAGCAGTCGAGCCGCGCATCGTGCTTCATCCTGTCGATCGACGACGACGAGTTGCTGCCGTACGTCGACAACGTCGTGGTGGAAGGCGAGACGCCGGAGCTGGCGGCCGCGATCATCGCGCTGCGCGCGTTCGTGACCGAAGTGCGCCGCCGCAACGCCGACATTCCGATCTTCCTGTACGGCGAAACGCGCACCTCGCGCCACCTGCCGAACGACATCCTGCGCGAACTGCACGGCTTCATCCACATGTTCGAGGACACGCCGGAGTTCGTCGCGCGCCACATCATCCGCGAGACCAAGGTGTACCTGGATTCGCTCGCGCCGCCGTTCTTCAAGGAACTGGTGCAGTACGCGGACGAAGGCTCCTATTCATGGCATTGCCCGGGGCACTCGGGCGGCGTCGCGTTCCTGAAGAGCCCGCTTGGCCAGATGTTCCACCAGTTCTTCGGCGAGAACATGCTGCGCGCCGACGTGTGCAATGCCGTCGACGAACTCGGCCAGTTGCTCGATCACACCGGCCCGATTGCCGCGTCCGAACGCAATGCGGCGCGCATCTTCAGCGCCGACCACGTGTTCTTCGTGACCAACGGCACGTCCACCTCGAACAAGATTGTCTGGCACGGCACCGTGGCGCCGGGCGACATCGTGCTGGTGGACCGCAATTGCCACAAGTCGATCCTGCACGCGATCACGATGACGGGCGCGATTCCGGTGTTCCTCACGCCGACGCGCAATAACTTCGGCATCATCGGCCCGATTCCGCGCAGCGAATTCGAGCCGGAAAACATCCGCAAGAAGATCATGGCGAATCCGTTCGCCCGCGAAGCGATGGCGAAGAATCCGGATCTGAAGCCGCGCATTCTGACTATCACGCAGAGCACCTATGACGGCGTGATCTACAACGTCGAGATGATCAAGGAAATGCTCGGCGACTGGCTCGATACGCTGCACTTCGACGAAGCGTGGCTGCCGCACGCCGAGTTCCACGAGTTCTACCAGGACATGCATGCGATCGGTGCGGGGCGTCCGCGCATCGGCGCGATGGTGTTCGCCACACACTCCACGCACAAGCTGCTGGCCGGCATTTCGCAGGCTTCGCAGATCGTCGTGCAGGATTCGAAGAATAGCCGCTTCGACAAGCATCGCTTCAATGAAGCGTATCTGATGCATACGTCCACCAGCCCGCAGTACGCGATCATCGCTTCGTGCGACGTGGCCGCGGCAATGATGGAAGCGCCCGGCGGCACTGCGCTCGTCGAAGAGTCGATCGCGGAAGCTCTGGATTTCCGCCGCGCGATGCGCAAGGTCGACGACGAATACGGCGACGACTGGTTCTTCAAGGTGTGGGGTCCGGAAACATTCGCGGAAGAGGGCATCGGTTCGCGCGAAGACTGGATGTTGCGCCCGGACGATGCATGGCACGGCTTCGGCCCGCTCGCCGATGGTTTCAACATGCTGGACCCGATCAAGGCGACCATCGTCACACCGGGGCTGGACATGGACGGCGGCTTCGGCGAGTCCGGCATTCCGGCTGCGATCGTCACGAAGTATCTGGCCGAGCACGGCATCATCGTCGAGAAGACCGGCCTGTATTCGTTCTTCATCATGTTCACGATCGGCATTACCAAGGGCCGCTGGAACTCGATGGTGACCGAGTTGCAGCAGTTCAAGGACGACTACGACAACAACCAGCCGCTGTGGCGCGTACTGCCCGAGTTCGTCTCGCATCATCCGATGTACGAGCGTGTCGGTCTGCGTGATTTGTGCGAGCAGATCCATAGCGTGTACCGCGCGAACGACATTGCGCGTCTGACGACCGAGATGTACCTGTCGAGCATGGAACCGGCGATGAAGCCGTCGGATGCGTTCGCCAAGCTCGCGCACCGCGAGATCGACCGGGTACCGATCGACGAACTCGAAGGCCGTGTCACGTCGATCCTGTTGACGCCGTATCCGCCGGGCATTCCGCTGCTGATTCCGGGCGAGCGCTTCAACAAGACCATCGTCAACTACCTGCGTTTCGCGCGCGAGTTCAACGAGCGCTTCCCGGGTTTCCACACGGATATCCACGGGCTTGTCGGCGAAACCATCAACGGGCGCATCGAATATTTTGTCGACTGCGTGCGCGCCTGACGATGTGGGTGGTGACGTCTTTGCTGGGCGCTGACGGCTGGCGGCGCGCGGTTGGCGCGCTGGCCTCGCCATCGACATTGGCCAGGTCGGCCAAGATGACGAAGGCCGCTAAGTTGGCTAAGTCGGTGACGGCGACGATCCCGGCGGTGATATTCGGCGCGGCGCTTGCGGTGATGCTCGGTGTGGCGCCCATGGCGGCGCATGCCGAAGTCGCCGCCGCCGACCCGATTGACGCGTCGATGCGCACCTGTCTTGCGCGCAGTGATATGTCGTCGACAGCGGGGCAGGTGCAGTGCATGGACAACGCGCGAATCGGCTGGAAGGCTGCGTTGGACGGCGCGTGGCAGCAGCTTCAGGCGAAGTTGCCGGCGGCGCAACGTAAACCGTGGGAAAAGAGCCAGGCAAGCTGGCAGGCCTCGCGCGATGCCGAGAAGCCGTTGCTGGCGGCCGTGTTCGCGACGACGCGTGGCTCGATGTATGTGCTGGCCGAAGCCGATATGCAATTGCAGCCGGTGCGGGATCGCGCGCTTGCGTTGCGCAGTGCCTTGGCGAAGGTGAGCGCCGGTGGCGGAGAGCCGCCGCGCCGGCCGCGCGCTTGCACTGCGGATGCGCAATGCGAACACGCGATGTTTGATCTGAACCGCTACTACCGTCGCTTGCAGTCGAAGATGCCGGCGCGCTCGCGTTCGACGCTTGCGCGTGCACAAAAGGCCTGGACCGCGTATCTCAATGCTGCTACGCCGGTGATTGATGAAGGTAGCCGTGTCGATATTATCGGTGCGAGGGTGGCGACGCTTAAGCGATTGTCGGAAACGGTTGGGAATGATTGAGTTGTTTGTCTGTATGCCTGCGGCGTTGGCCTTTCCTTGTTTTCTTATTGGTCTATTAGCGTC
>NZ_JAQQCQ010000001.1:0-538082 GCF_046030355.1 Paraburkholderia caffeinilytica | reverse complement strand
GCTCTTTTTCGTTTCGTCAACAACATTTTTTCGCTTTCGCTTAAAACCTTGTTGACGCTACGGCCGCTGGTTTCTGCCGCGGCCCCCGTTCGCAAACGAGGAGGCGAACTATAGGTGAACATCAGCCATGTGACAAGGGTTTGACGAAAATCTTTTTTGGGCGGCTCACTTTCGGGTCGAATTCACCAAAGCAACCATCGGAATCGCTTCGGCCATTGCGGTGTATCCAGCGTCGCTGGGATGGATATGGTCGCCACTGTCAAAAGCGCGCTGCAGACGATTCGGTTGCGCCGGGTCGCGTAGCGCGGCGTCGAAATCGACCACGCCGTCGAAAGCGTGGCTGGTTCGAATCCATTGGTTGACCGAAAGCCGGATAGTTTCCCGCGGCGCCGGCAGCGATGCCGGGGTCAACGTTGCGCCGAATACCTTCACGCCGCGGCGCCGCGCGTCCGCAATCACACGCTGGTAGCCGGCAATCAGGTCGGCGGCTGTCACCGAGGTATGCGGGAAGTCGCAGTCGAGGCCGCTACGAGCCGGCATCTCCGCGAAGTTGATGTCATTGATTCCGATCAGCAAAATCGCCGTCTTGACGCCGGAACGCTCCAGCACGTCCCTGTCGAAACGCCGGACAAGCGCGTCGCCGTAGCAGGGCGAATCATTCAGCAAGCGATTGCCGCTGATACCAAGATTGACGATCGCGGTCGAATGGTCGCCGGTACTGGCGAATCGCCGAGCCAGCGCGTCCGGCCAGCGCCGGTTCTGATTCAGACTCGAGCGCATGCCATCGGTGATCGAATCGCCGATTGCGGCAATGGCGGCAGATGACGGCGCATCCACCGACAAGCCCGTCACCCACACATATTGCGTGAACCGGCCACGAAACGAATCAGCGGAAGCATCGGCAGTGTGATTACCCGGTGCGGAAACGTAATTCAGCTGATTCGAGACGCGATGCCACGCCACGATCCGCTGTTCCGGCCCCGCGAATGCACTGATCGCATAAGGCGCGCCTTCGGTGATGTCGATAGCAACCGGATCGCTGTCCAATTCCGCGCCCGCCGGTACGCTCACCGAGTTCTTGCCGCCAAACGTCACGCGCGCCTCGCTATTGCCCAGCACTGCCGCGCCGCCGGCTGAGCGAGCGATACGCAGATCCTCGATGACGAGCGCCGTCTTGCCGTACTCGTTGCTGAGATGAACGCGCGCGGTTTGACCGGACAGCGTCGGATAGACAATCTGGCGAACCGTTCGCCCTGCCACGTCAGGGGCGCGATATAACGGCGGCAAATCCGCCCGTTGGGGGATCGGCTGCAACGCCGTCGCCCATGCGGTAACCCAGTGTGCCGGGACGTCGGCGGCAAAAACAGTCGAGGAAACGGCAAATTGGCAAAGCAGCGCCGCGCCACATGCGGCAGCCAGGGTGCGAATGGTCATTCGGGTGGTCAGTTCCAAGCGAAACCTGCATTGTGCCCGATCGCCATGGCCATCGCGGCTGACCGCGCGAACGTTATCGCTCGATCACCCGCGCCCAATCTCAGACCTGCAGTATCGAACGTGCTGCTGCGAGTGTGCTGTAAGGGTGCCAGGCGAGTCGCGCGAGGCCTGACACATTCGACTCGCCAGGCAGTAGCGAGAGGGGAGCGCTCGCCTAAGACACTAGACGCGGCGCCGGAGAAGCTGCCATCGGCATGAGGATGCATAGCTCCCCGTCTATATCAGGCCATCTGCGCCACAGCCATTCGGTGCGAGCGCAGACGCGCTATTCATCAGGCCGCCGCCGACGTCCCGACCATCTTCAACGCAAGCGCCTCGGCCACTTCAATCCCGTCGATCGCCGCCGAATAGATCCCGCCCGCATACCCCGCGCCCTCGCCCGCCGGATACAAGCCTTCAACATTCATGCTCTGATAATCCTCGCGGCGCCGAACGCGAATCGGTGACGACGTGCGCGTCTCGACGCCCGTCAACACCGCGTCATGCATGGCAAAACCGGCAATCTTCTTATCCATCTGCGGCAACGCTTCACGGATCGCTTCGATCACATAATCCGGCAGGGCTGTGCTGAGATCGGTCGGATGCACGCCGGGTTTGTAGGACGGCACCACCGAACCCAGCGACGTAGACGGCCGCCCGGCGATAAAGTCGCCGACCAACTGGCCCGGCGCCATATAGTTGCCACCACCCAGTTCGAACGCCCGCTCTTCCCATTTACGCTGGAAGGCGATGCCGGCGAGCGGGCCGCCCGGGTAATCCTCCGGCGTGATACCGACGACAATCCCCGCGTTGGCATTGCGCTCGGCCCGTGAGTACTGGCTCATGCCGTTGGTCACAACGCGGCCCGGCTCGGAAGTCGCCGCGACCACCGTGCCGCCTGGACACATACAGAAGCTATAAACCGCGCGCCCATTGCTGCAGTGGTGCACGACCTTATAGTCGGCGGCGCCCAGCTGCTTGTGGCCGGCGAACTTGCCGAAACGGCTGCGATCGATCAACCCTTGCGGATGTTCGATCCGGAACCCGAGCGAGAAAGGCTTCGCTTCGATATAGACGCCGCGGTCACTCAGCATCTGGAAGGTATCGCGCGCGCTATGGCCAACCGCCAGCACGACGTGATCGCAGCGCAAATGCTCGCCCGTGGACAGCTTGAGCCCGCGCACCTTGCCCTGATCGATTTCGATATCGTCGACCCGCGTCTCGAAACGCACCTCGCCGCCCAACTCGTGAATGGTCGCGCGCATCTTTTCGACCATGCTGACGAGGCGGAACGTGCCGATATGAGGCCGGCTCAGATAAAGAATGTCCTCCGGCGCACCCGCGCGGACGAATTCATCGAGCACCTTGCGACCGTAGTGCTTCGGATCCTTGATCTGACTGTAAAGCTTGCCGTCCGAAAACGTGCCCGCGCCGCCTTCGCCGAATTGCACGTTCGATTCAGGATTGAGCACTGACTTACGCCACAGGCCAAAAGTATCCTTGGTGCGCTCGCGCACGGCCTTGCCGCGCTCGAGAATGATCGGACGAAAGCCCATCTGGGCGAGGATCAGCCCGGCAAACAGGCCGCACGGCCCCATGCCGATTACGACCGGGCGTGGAGAAGTCATCTGGGCCGGGGCTTTGGCGACAAAACGGTATGTCATGTCCGGCGTCACGCCGCAGTGCGGCACGCTGGCGAGCCGCTTGAGCGCGGCCGCTTCATCCTTCACCTCGACGTCGACGATGTAGGTGAGCTTGATGTCGGCGCGCTTGCGCGCGTCGTGCGCGCGGCGGAACACCGTGTATCGGACGAGCCCGTCCTCGCCCACGCCGAGTTCGGCGAGGCGCGCGCGGACAGCGGCTTCGAGAACGCTCTCGGGGTGATCGAGCGGGAGTTTGATTTCGCTTAGACGTAACATGAGTACCGGGGGGATGCATGAAGGCCGCAAATCGCGGCCAATTCGCAATTTTATAGGTTAAGTGTCGGCGCGGGGCAGCGGCGCTTGCGAAACGCCTCGGCGGCGAACTCAACGTCTCCCTATCGGCAAGAACCGTTCGTCTCAAAAAATTTATTAACCGACCGGTCGGTTGGTTTATACTCCCCACACACAGACAACTTCCGCTGAGAGCGTCCCCATGTACACGCAATCCCTGGATATCCCCGGTAACGTCGCCCCGCTCGACGCGGCAGCGGGTTCGCCCGAGCAGGCGCAATTCGACGCGGTCATGGCCGCAGACGGCAAGATCGAAGCGCAGGACTGGATGCCTGAGGCCTACCGCAAGACGCTGGTCCGGCAAATCTCGCAGCACGCGCATTCTGAAATCGTCGGCATGCTGCCGGAAGGCAACTGGATCTCACGCGCGCCCAGCCTGAAGCGCAAGGCGATTCTGCTCGCCAAAGTGCAAGACGAAGCCGGCCACGGCCTCTATCTATATAGCGCGGTGGAAACGCTCGGCGTGTCGCGCGATCAGTTGATCGCCGCGCTGCATTCGGGCAAAGCCAAATACTCGAGCATCTTCAACTACCCGACGCCCACGTGGGCAGACGTCGGCGTGATCGGCTGGCTGGTAGACGGTGCGGCGATCATGAACCAGATTCCGCTGTGCCGTTGCACTTACGGCCCGTATGCCCGCGCGATGATCCGTATCTGCAAGGAAGAGTCGTTCCATCAACGCCAGGGCTTCGACGCGCTGATGTCGATGATGAGCGGCACCGACGCGCAACGCGAGTTGGTCCAGCAGGCGGTGAACCGCTGGTGGTGGCCGGTGCTGATGATGTTCGGCCCGAGCGACAAAGACTCGATCCACAGCAACCAGTCGTCGAAATGGGGTATCAAGCGCATCTCGAACGACGACCTGCGCCAGAAATTCGTCGACGCCACCGTCGACCAGACCAAGGTACTCGGCGTCACGCTGCCGGATCCGGACCTGAAGTGGAACGAAGCGCGCGGCCATCACGACTACGGCGACATCGACTGGGAAGAATTCTGGCGCGTCGTGAACGGCGACGGCCCGTGCAACCGCGAACGGCTCGCGACCCGCGTGAAAGCGCATGACGACGGCGCCTGGGTGCGCGAAGCCGCGCTCGCTCATGCCGAAAAGCAGCGCCAGCGCGCACAACAGCAAGCTGCCTAACCGCGGCGACAAGCCAGGAAGAAACAGCAACCACATTTCATGGGATCGGAGTAAGCGCTAAAGCGCAAACTCCGATCGACAAAGGAGATCAGCGATGAACAAGGAATGGCCGATTTGGGAAGTCTTCGTGCGCAGCAAGCAGGGACTCGACCATAAACACTGCGGCAGCCTGCATGCCGCCGACGCGCCAATGGCGCTGCGCATGGCACGCGACGTCTACACGCGCCGCCAGGAAGGCGTAAGCATCTGGGTGGTGCCGTCGTCGGCGATCACGGCGTCTGCGCCGGAAGACAAGGCGGAGTTGTTCGAACCGGCTGGCGACAAGATTTACCGCCACCCGACGTTCTATACGCTCCCCGACGAAGTCAACCACATGTAAGCGCGGCCATGACCATCACGCCCCAACATCTGCAGTACGTGCTGCGCCTCGCCGACACCGCGCTGATCCTCGGTCAGCGCAATGCCGAGTGGTGCGGTCACGGCCCGATCCTCGAAGAGGACATCGCGCTGTCGAACATGAGTCTGGACCTGATCGGTCAGGCGCGCCTGCTGTACACGCACGCCGCCTCGCTGGAACAGCAACTCACCGGCAAAAGCCGCACGGAAGACGACTACGCTTACTTCCGTGCCGAGCGCGAATTCGCCAATTACACGCTGGCCGAGTTACCGCATTACGGCCCGCTCGCCGGTACCGCACAAGCCGAGAAGGACTACGCGGTCACGATCGCGCGCAATTTCCTGTACTCGACGCTGATGGCACATCTGTGGACTGCCCTCACTACGTCGACGGATGAACAGCTTGCGGCGATCGCCTCGAAGTCGATCAAGGAAACCAGCTATCACGTGCACCATGCAAGCGAATGGCTGATCCGTTTCGGCGACGGCACGGACGAGTCGCATCGCCGCGCGCAAGCCGCACTCGACTATCTGCTGCCGTACACGCGCGAGTTTTTCAGTGCGGATGCCGTGGAGGAAGCCATCGCTGCCGCCGGCATCGGGCCGCTGACGTCGGACCTCGAGGCAGTATGGCTCGAAGACGTCCTGGCCACAGTCGACCAAGCCACGCTCAAGCTCCCGGAAGCGGTCAAGCACATCACGACCGGCAAGCATGGCGAGCACTCGGAGCACATGGGCTTCGTGCTGGCCGAAATGCAAAGCCTCGCGCGCCAGCATCCCGGCGCCACCTGGTAAGCACGCGCCCAAGCGCTCAACCGCAACCCGACGGAACTTCACGATGACGACCTCGACTGCCATGTCCACCGCCGACGCCGCGCTCGAACGCGCGTGGGCCGTGCTCGAAACGGTGCCCGATCCGGAAATCCCGGTCGTGTCGATTCGTGAACTCGGCATTCTGCGCGACGTGCGCCGCGCCGCCGATGGCGCGCTCGAAGTCGTCATTACGCCGACCTACTCCGGTTGCCCGGCAATGTCGCAGATTGCCGAAGACGTCGCCCATGCGCTCGATGCGGCTGAGCTGAAGCCGTACCGGATCGCCACGGTTCTGGCGCCCGCCTGGACCACCGACTGGATGACCGCCGACGCGCGCGAAAAATTGCGCGCCTATGGCATCGCGCCGCCCACGGGCAATTGCGGTTCAGCCGTGCCGTCGCAGGAAAAAGTGCTGCGCTTCATGCCGCGCGCGCTGCCGGCGCCGTCGTGCCCCCGTTGCGGCTCAGCGCATACCGAGCGTCTCGCACAATTCGGCTCGACGGCCTGCAAGGCCTTGTACCGCTGCATCGACTGCCGCGAACCCTTCGACTACTTCAAACCATACTGATATGGCTACTCCGCAATTTCATCCGCTGCGTATCCGCGAAGTGCGCCCCGAAACCGCCGACGCGGTCTCCGTCGCCTTCGAAGTCCCTGCCGAATTGCGCGATCACTATCGCTTCACGCAGGGTCAGTTCGTCACGCTGAAAACGCACATTGACGGTGAGGAAACGCGCCGTTCGTATTCGATCTGCGTCGGCGTCACCGATTACGACCGCGACGGCGAACTGCGCATCGGCATCAAGCGCGTGCGCGGCGGCCGTTTCTCGAACTTCGCGTTCGACACGCTGCAACCTGGCCACACCATCGACGTGATGACGCCGGACGGCCGCTTCTTCACCCATCTCAACGCGGACCAGGGCCAGCAGTACATCGCGTTTTCCGGCGGCTCGGGCATCACGCCGGTGCTCGCGATCATCAAGACCACACTGGAAGTCGAGCCGCGCAGCACCTTCACGCTGGTATACGGCAATCGCAGCGTCGATCAGATCATGTTCGCGGAAGAACTCGAAGATCTGAAGAACCGCTTCATGAACCGCTTCGTGCTCTACCACGTGCTGTCCGATGATTTACAGGACGTCGAGCTGTTCAACGGCGTGCTCGACCAGGAGAAGTGCGCCGCCTTCATCGAAAACCTGCTGCCAGCCGATGCCATCGACGAAGCCTTCATCTGCGGCCCCGCCCCGATGATGGACGCTGCCGAGGCCGCGCTGAAAGCCGCCGGCGTGCCTTCCGCAAAAGTGCATGTGGAGCGCTTCGGCTCGCCGCTGCCGCAAGCGGGCGTGCCGCCGGTCGAAATCACCGACGACACACCGGCGGCCGACCTCGAAATCGTCCTCGACGGAAAAAGACGCAAGCTGCGCCTGCCGTATCAGGGCGTGAGCGTGCTCGACGTCGGCTTGCGCGCCGGCCTCGCGCTGCCGTATGCGTGCAAGGGCGGCGTTTGCTGCACCTGTCGCGCGAAGGTGCTCGAAGGCGAGGTGAAGATGGAAAAGAACTACACCCTGGAAGAACACGAAATTCGCGACGGTTTCGTGTTGACCTGCCAATGCCATCCGATCAGCGATCGCGTGGTGGTGAGTTACGACGAGCGTTGAGCCGGACACGGCGGGTGGCCATACGGCGCCCGCAACGCTTTCAGCAGGCCCGCGATGCGCTTACACTAGGGGCCGCTTGCGATCGGACATCTGTCCCGATTGATGAGCGGCCCCTTTTGCTATTTGCGTTTTTTGCCAGCCCAAGCCACTGCCGATGAGCACCATCCACCTCACCAACGGCGATGTTGCCGCCGAATCATTACGCGCCGCGCTAGCCGAGGCGGGCCGCGACGATCGCGTGCACGCACTGCGCGACGATCTGGCGGTCGGTCCGCTGCGCGGCATCGACGACGGCCCCGACGTGCGGGCAGAGTTCTGGGATCGTGTCAGCGCAGACACAAGGCGCGATTTTCTGCGCGAATTCCGCGAGCAGGCGGCAGCGCTGGAGAACGTCGCACGGGGCGACGCAAATCTCGTGGTCTGGCACGGCGACAGTTCGGCCGATCAATTGATGCTGCGCCGCGTGTGCTATCACCTGCGCAACAGCCCGCAACGGCTGAATGAAGTACGTCTGTCGATTCGCGATCTCACCGATCCGGGCGCATGGGCGCACAGCCGCAAAGATCGCGCGACATCGGTCGGCATGTTTGCGCCGGCTGTCCTGCAAGGACGCCTGCAGGACGCGGCACCGATTTCGGTTCTGCGCATCAGCCGGCTCGCGCTCGAATGGCAGGAAGCCAAGCACGCGAACGGCGAAACGCGGCGCTGGCGCGACAACACTTTCACGAGCGGCAGCTTCGCCGATCTGGACGCGCTGATTCTCGAGCACGTTACGGGCGACTGGCAGCCCGCCGCGCGCGTTGCCGCGGAACTGATGACCGCCGAACTGGGGTATCTGGTGAGCGACAGCATCGTGCTGTGGCGCGTCCGCGAACTCGCCGCGACCCGTCGCATCAAGCTGCGTGGCGACGCTAGCGCATGGCGTACGTTGGAACTGTGTGCGGCGCTCGCCCCCTGCCCACATTAATAAAATAGACGACTATGGCCCGCACCCGAGCCCCCGACCACGAAACCCAGCGCGACCAGATTCTCGAACTCGCCGCAGAGAAGTTCGCCCAGACCAGCTACCCGAGCACCTCAATGGCCGATCTCGCCGCCGCGAGCGGCACCTCGAAAGCGCGCCTGTATCACTATTACGCGAGCAAGGAAGCGATTCTGTTCGATCTGCTGGACCGCTACACGAAGCGGCTAATGCTGATCATCGCGGAGGTGGAAGGCGCGAGCCAACGCCGCGGGCTGTCCGAGCGGGACACTTTCGCCGAGCTGATCCGGGCGTTTCTATCCGAGTACGAGACGTCTCACAGCCGGCACGTCGCGCTCCTGAATGATGTGAAGTATCTGGTCGATACCCAGCGCGAAGTCATTCTGAACCGTCAGCGCGATGTCGTCGCGGCATTTGCGCGACAGTTGGCGCGCGCTTATCCGGAACGCGCAACCCGCGAGAACCAGACCGCCCTCACGATGATGGTATTCGGCATGATCAACTGGACGTTCACCTGGCTCAAGCCGGACGGGCGGATGGGCTACCGGGAATTCGCCGAGCAGGTGGTCGATATGGTGGATCACGGGCTGAATTCTGCCGAAGATTGATTGCGCACGGCAGCAATGTTCAGAGGAAAGCATTGCCGCGAGTTGCCTTGGCGCGACACCTTGTCACGAACGCTCGTTCAATTTATTTTTTCTTTAATAATCAATGCCCTGAAAATAGGGCGCTAACTTTCTAGACATTCCCCTCAGTTTTTGATACGGGTTTTCCCTAGTGTCTGGTCGGCATTTCCGCTAAAATCGTTTTTGCGGTGCACCATTCCGCTCGATTAAAAGGAGAACCCGACCATGAACATGATTACACCCCGCGCCGCTGAGCCGATCGTCGCGCACGATCGCCTGTTGCAGTCAGCCGGTCGTGCGCCTGCTCTGGTCCGTGAGCTCACCGCCATCGATCGCGAACGGCTGCTGACCCACTTCCTCTCGCTCGGCGAAGACGACCGCCTTCTGCGCTTCGGCCAGATCGTGCCGGACCACGTCATTGAAAACTACGTGCGCGCGATTGATTTCACGCGCGACACGGTTTTCGGCGTGTTCAATAGTCAGTTGCAACTCACCGGCGTCGGCCATCTGGCGTATCTGCCGGCCGAAGGCGACAAGCGCACCGCCGAATTCGGCGTATCGGTACTGGAAAGCGTCCGCGGGCAAGGTATTGGCTCGAAGCTCTTTGAGCGCGCCGCCATCCGCAGCCGCAATACGCATGTCACCACGCTTTACATGCACTGCCTGTCGCGCAACTCGACCATGATGCACATCGCGAAGAAGGCCGGCATGAAGATCGAATATGCGTACGGTGAAGCCGACGCCTATCTGACGTTGTCGCCGGCGGATCAAACGAGCATCATCGCTGAAATGCTGCAAGAGCAAGCTGCGGTGTTCGACTACGCACTCAAGCGCCAGGCGCGTCAGGCGTCGAAGTTGTTCGAATCGTTCTTGCCAACCGCTGAGGCCGCTTAACCGGTCCAGGTTTTGACAACAAAAAGGGCAGCCACGGGGCTGCCCTTTTTGTTTGTCTGCCGCCCAACCGCGACCCGGCGCTCACAAAATCGGCAGCGCCGTCGTCTCCTTGAACTTCTCGAGCGAAAAACTCGTCTTCACGTCAATGACGGACGGATGATGCAGTAGTTGGTCCTGAACGAAACGTGAAAAGTGCGCCATATCCTCGACCTGCACACGCAGCAGGTAATCCATGTCGCCCGTCATCGCGTGACATGCGACCACTTCCGGCCATGTCTGCACCGCTGCGCGGAACAGGTCGGCATGCGTGGTGTCGCCGCGCGGACTGAGCGCCGGACCGCTGCGCTTTTCCAGCCGTACGTTGACGTAGGCTAGCAGATCGAGTCCCAGCTTTTGCGCATCGAGTAACGCCACATAGCCGCGAATCACCCCGCTCTCTTCCAGCCGGCGGATACGCCGTAGACACGGACTCGGCGACAGGTTGATGCGCTCGGCGATCTCCTGATTCGACAACCTGCCATTCTCCTGAAGGATTGCCAGAATCCGTCTGTCGATGGCGTCTATCTCTACATGAGCCATTTTCTGCCGTCCTTACGAAAAATTGAGCCAGAAAATAGCGCAAGCGTATCGGTGCGCGATTAAGTTCGCAAGTTTTCGTCGTCAGCCGGCCTTTACACTTGCGTCACTCAGTCGCGCTAACTCGCATACCCGCGCCGGCGCTTAGATTTGTATGGGACCGAAGTAAGAGCTTTGCATGGGCCCGAAGTAAGTGCTGAAGCACTAACTCCGGCCGACAGCTAAAGCGCTAACTTCGGTCGACATAGGAGACAGACACAATGCAGGTTTCAACTTGGGAAAACCCGGTCGGCACGGACGGCTTTGAATTCATCGAATACACGGCGCCGGATCCGAAGGCGCTCGGCAAGCTGTTCGAACAGATGGGTTTCACCGCCGTCGCGCGGCATCGTCATAAAGATGTGACGCTGTATCGCCAGGGTGAAATCAACTTCATCGTCAATGGGGAACAGGATTCGTTCGCGCAACGTTTCACCCGCCTGCACGGCCCGTCAATCTGCGCAATCGCGTTTCGTGTCCAAGACGCGGCGAAGGCCTATAAACAAGCCCTGGAAAAAGGCGCCTGGGGCTTCGACAACAAAACCGGCCCGATGGAGCTGAACATCCCGGCAATCAAGGGTATCGGCGACTCGCTGATCTATTTCGTCGACCGTTGGCGCGGCAAGAACGGCGCTGAGCCGGGCAGCATTGGCAATATCGATATTTACGACGTCGACTTCGAGCCGATTCCCGGCGCGAATCCGAATCCGGTCGGCCACGGCCTGACCTACATCGATCACCTGACGCACAACGTCCATCGCGGCCGCATGCAGGAATGGGCGGAGTTCTACGAGCGTCTGTTCAACTTCCGCGAAGTGCGTTACTTCGACATCGAAGGCAAAGTGACCGGCGTGAAATCGAAGGCGATGACCTCGCCATGCGGCAAGATCCGCATTCCGATCAATGAGGAAGGTTCGGACGTGGCTGGTCAGATCCAGGAATATCTGGACCAGTACCACGGCGAAGGCATCCAGCACATCGCGCTGGGCAGCAACGACATCTACCGCACGGTGGACGGTTTGCGCGCGGCGAACATCTCGCTGCTCGATACGATCGATACGTACTATGAGCTGGTCGATCGACGCGTGCCGAACCATGGCGAGCCGCTCGACGAACTGCGTAAGCGCAAGATCCTGATCGACGGCGCTCCCGACGACTTGCTGCTGCAGATCTTCACCGAAAACCAGATCGGACCGATCTTCTTCGAGATCATCCAGCGCAAGGGAAATCAGGGCTTCGGCGAGGGCAACTTCAAAGCGTTGTTCGAATCGATCGAACTGGACCAGATCCGCCGTGGCGTGGTTCAGGACAAGGTCTGATAAGAGCCGCCGTTCGGCGCGGAATCTGAGAGAGATATAAGAAAGGGCGGGGATCTTACGATCCTCGCCCTTTATTGTTTATGCCGCCGTCCGAAGCCCGGACAACGGCCGATTTTCAACCAATGCGCCGTTTCAGCGACGCATCACGAATTCTGGTCTTCCTCGTCGGCCTTCGTGGATCGTGCAATGCGCTCCACCGCAATGCGTGCGGGCGCAACTTGCGCCGTGCTGGTGATCGCGTTCGACAGCGTCCCTGCGCTGCTCGACCCTGAACTCGAGCGCACCGGCGCGCTCATGGCGAAAAATGCGGCCGAAACCATCAGGAAGGTTTGGATATTTCTAGTGTTCATGCGTACTCCTTTTCTGACTGCCCTGCTGTCCTGAAGCTCCGCAGAATGCAGAGCGTTGGCAGACATTGCTCGCAGGTGGGGTATTAGACAGACATTTCAACTGCGGTTCCGCAGATTTGTAGTTTTTACAGCTTGTTACAGGGGCGTTCCACCGCGTGAATTCACCCGACGCGGGCAGCGTACCTCACGCTGCACCGCCGCATTTTTGGCGTGCTGCGGCGGGTTTTCACCAGTGCTACCATCACTTAAAACACGTCAATATGACGGCCCCGGCCCCAAGCATTCACAAGATGTCGCGGCCCAAAGAAAGTTTTGGTGATCCCAAACTGGTTGGAGGAATACACATAATGAATGCCCCGCTAGACGCAGGTCAGCGAGCCTCGCTCGAAGCCGCGCTATCTTCCGTCACGCTCGACGACAAATACACCCTCGAACGCGGCCGCGCGTACATGAGCGGCATCCAGGCGCTGGTCCGTCTGCCGATGCTGCAGCAGGAACGCGACCGGGCCGCCGGGCTCAATACCGCTGGCTTCATTTCCGGCTACCGCGGATCGCCACTCGGCGGACTCGACCAATCCTTGTGGAAAGCGAAGCAGCATCTCGCCGCGCACCAGGTCGTGTTCCAGCCCGGCGTCAACGAAGACCTCGCAGCAACCTCCGTGTGGGGTTCACAGCAGGTCAATCTGTACCCGAGCGCCAAATACGATGGCGTGTTCTCGATGTGGTACGGCAAGGGCCCTGGCGTCGACCGTTCCGGTGACGTCTTCAAGCACGGCAATTCGGCCGGCTCGGCGCAACATGGCGGCGTTCTCGTACTCGCCGGCGACGACCACGCCGCCAAATCCTCGACACTCGCGCACCAGTCGGAACACATCTTCAAGGCGTGTGGCCTGCCGGTGCTGTTCCCATCGAACGTGCAGGAATATCTGGATTTCGGCCTGCACGGCTGGGCGATGAGCCGCTATTCCGGCCTGTGGGTCGCGATGAAGTGCGTGACCGACGTGGTCGAATCGTCGGCTTCGGTCGATATCGATCCGCACCGCACGAAAATCATTCTGCCGGACGACTTCGCGATGCCCGAAGGCGGCCTGAATATCCGCTGGCCGGATCCGCCGCTGGTACAGGAAGCGCGTCTGCTCGACTACAAGTGGTACGCAGCACTCGCCTACGTGCGCGCGAACAAACTGGACCGCGTCGAGATCGATTCGCCGCATGCCCGCTTCGGCATCATGACCGGCGGTAAGGCATACCTCGATGTGCGTCAGGCGCTGACCGATCTCGGTCTCGACGACGAAACCTGTTCACGCATCGGTATCCGTCTGTATAAGGTCGGCTGCGTATGGCCGCTCGAGGCGCAAGGTGCGCAAGCCTTCGCACGCGGTCTCGATGAAATTCTGGTGGTGGAAGAAAAGCGCCAGATTCTTGAATACGCGATCAAGGAAGAACTGTACAACTGGCCCGATGCGCAGCGTCCACGCGTGTTCGGCAAGTTCGATGAGAAAGACGGCGCGGGTGGAGAATGGTCGGTGCCGATGGGCAACTGGCTGCTGCCGGCGCATTACGAACTCTCGCCCGCGATCATCGCCAAGGCGATTGCCACACGGCTCGACAAGTTCGATCTGCCGTCCGATGTGCGTGCGCGCATTGCAACGCGCATCGCCGTGATCGAAGCCAAGGAAAAGGCCTTGGCGCGCCCGCGCGTCGAAGCCGAGCGCAAGCCGTGGTTCTGTTCAGGCTGCCCGCACAACACGTCGACGAACGTGCCGGAAGGTTCGCGTGCGATGGCCGGCATCGGCTGCCACTACATGACGGTGTGGATGGATCGCAGCACCAGCACCTTCAGCCAGATGGGCGGCGAAGGCGTCGCGTGGATCGGCCAGGCGCCGTTCACCAACGACAAGCACGTGTTCGCCAACCTCGGCGACGGCACCTATTTCCACTCCGGCCTGCTCGCGATTCGCGCGGCGATCGCGTCGAAGGCGAACATTACCTACAAGATTCTCTATAACGACGCGGTCGCGATGACGGGCGGCCAACCCGTTGACGGCGTGCTGACGGTGCCGCAGATTACGCACCAACTCGCCGCCGAAGGCGCGACGAAGATCGTGATCGTCACCGATGAGCCGGAGAAGTATTCCGCGAACGTCGGTCTCGCGCCCGGCATCGACATTCACCATCGCGACAAGCTCGATGAAGTTCAGCGTCAGCTTCGCGAGATTTCCGGCACCACGATCCTGATCTACGACCAGACCTGTGCGACCGAGAAACGTCGTCGCAGGAAACGCGGCACGTATCCGGATCCGGCGCGCCGTGTCGTGATCAACGAAGCGGTGTGCGAAGGCTGCGGCGATTGCTCGGTAAAGTCGAATTGCCTGTCTGTCGAGCCGCTCGATACTGAGTACGGCACCAAGCGCCAGATCAATCAGTCGACCTGCAACAAGGACTTCTCGTGCGTGAACGGGTTCTGCCCGAGCTTCGTATCCGTCGAAGGCGGGCAGTTGCGCAAGCCGAAGGCGGCTTCGGGCGTCGTCGGTGACGCGATGCCACCGGTGCCGGAGCCCGAACTACCGTCCATCGCGCGCCCATACGGGGTGCTCGTGACGGGCGTCGGCGGCACGGGTGTCGTGACGATCGGCGCCTTGCTCGGCATGGCCGCACATCTGGAAAACAAGGGCGTCACGGTACTCGACGTCACCGGCCTCGCGCAAAAGGGCGGCGCCGTGATGAGTCACGTGCAGATCGCCCAGAACCCGGCCGACATCCACGCGACCCGCATCGCAATGGGCGAAGCCAGTCTCGTGATCGGCTGCGACGCGATCGTCACCGCCAGCGACGAATGTGTCTCGCGGATGCAGGTGGGCCGTACCCGTGTCGTGCTCAACAGCGCGCACACGCCGACGGCCGAACTCATCAAGAACCCGAACTGGCGCTTCCCGGGCAGCAGTACCGAAGCGGACGTGCGTGCCGGTGCGGGTGACGACGGCGTCGACATGGTCGATGCCAATCACTTCGCCGTCGCGCTGCTTGGCGATGCGATCTACACGAATCCGTTCGTGCTCGGCTACGCATGGCAACGCGGCTGGGTGCCGCTGACGTATCAATCGCTGATGCGCGCGATCGAGCTGAACAACGTGCAGATCGAGAAGAACCGCGCGGCATTCGAATGGGGCCGCCGCGCCGCGCACGATCTGGCTGCCGTGCGCAAGCTGGCGCAGTCGCAAGGACGTGGTGCCGCAGCGGAAACGGCGAGCAGCAAGATCATCTCGCTGCACACGCCGAAGGCGCTCGACACGCTGATCGACAAGCGTGCCGACTATCTCTCGGCATGGCAAAACGCCGCGTATGCCGACCGTTATCGTGCTTTGGTGTCGCAAGTGCGCGTGGCGGAATCGGCGCTCGATTCGATCGACGGCCAGTTGCCGTTGACCGAAGCCGTCGCGAAGAACCTGCACAAGCTGATGGCCTACAAGGACGAGTACGAAGTCGCACGGCTCTACAGTGACCCTGCATTCATCGAAAAACTGAAGGCGAATTTCGAAGGCGACTGGAAACTGCACATTCACCTCGCGCCACCCACGTTTTCGAAGAAAGACGCACACGGTCACCTGGTGAAGAAGAAGTACGGACCTTGGGTGTTCAGCGCCATGCATGTGCTCGCAAAACTCAAGTTCCTGCGCGGGACCGCGTTCGACGTGTTCGGCAAGACGGAGGAGCGCCGTACGGAGCGTGCGCTGATCGTCGAGTACGAGGCGTTGGTGCGCGAGCTGATCGGCGGCCTGACCGCACAAAAGCGTGAGCTAGCGGTCGAGCTGGCGAATCTGCCGGACGGCATCCGCGGCTATGGACACGTGAAGGAAAATAATCTGAAGGGCGTGCGGATCAAGTGGAACGATTTGCTGACGCGCTGGCGTTCACCGGAAACGGGGAAAACACAACACGCGGCGTGATCTTGCCGGTTTGACCGGCTGACATTGTCTGAAATGGAAAAGGCGGCTGTCCTCACGGACAGTCGCCTTTTTTTGCCTGTTTCGCCACGTGATGCGTGTGTACAAGAACAAGCGGTACTGCTCCTTCCAACAACACAACAACAACCAATCAAAAACAAACAACTACCAGACAGCTACTGCTACTACGAACTTTTACTGCAACTACCAACTACTGCTACTGCTACTGCTACTGCTACTGCTACTGCTACTGCTACTGCTACTGCTACTGCTACTGCTACTGCTACTGCCAACTACAACAACACACACTTACTGCCAGTACTGCAACCCATTGGTACTACTGCCTTCACCATCAAAACTACTGTTACTGCCACTACAAACTTCCCAACACAAGAAGAAGCGCAACGCCTGCCGCGATGCAAGGATTGACCAGCCGACTGTTCCGTTGCCATCGCGATGTGTTGCGCTTCAGAAGTAACTTTATAAAAGTGTCACAGCGAATCGAATAGGAGCACTCTTAAAACCCACTTAGTCAGATAAGAATTTCTCAGACCAACGACCACTAAAGCAAGAACGCGCGCGCATAAAAAAACGCCACGGAATCAACTTCCGTGGCGTTCTCCTGGTTTTCCAGCGAGCGCCTCAATACGACGCTGCTTCAACCATCAACCTATCCGCCTTACTCCGCGCTCACCCGCTTGCGTGCGTTTGCCGAAGCCACCGCCGTCATGTTGATGATCCGGCGCACGGTCGCAGCCGGCGTCAGGATGTGCACCGGTTTCTCAGCGCCCAGCAGGAACGGACCCACCGTCACGCCTTCGCCACCGATCATCTTCAACAGGTTGTAGGTGATGTTCGCCGCTTCCACGTTCGGCATGATCAGCAGGTTCGCTTCACCGGTCAGCGTCGTGCCCGGGAATGCAGCCTTGCGGACCGCTTCCGACAACGCCGCGTCGCCATGCATTTCGCCATCGATCTCGAGCGAAGGCGCACGTTCAGCGATCAGCTTGCGAGCCGCCGCCATACGTTGCGACGACGAAGACGGCGCGCTACCGAAGTTCGAATTCGACAGCAATGCAACCTTCGGCGTGATACCGAACTTTTCGATTTCACGCGAAGCCAGCATCGTCATATCGGCGAGCTGTTCGGCGGTCGGCGTTTCGTTCACGTACGTATCGCAGATGAACAGATTGCGGCCCGGCAACATCAGCAGGTTCATTGCAGCGAAGTTCTGCACGTTGTCCGCCTTGCCCAGCACCTGCTCGATGAACTTCAGATGCGTGTGGTACTGGCCGATCATCCCGCAGATCATGCCGTCGGCTTCGCCAAGGCGCACGAGGATCGCGCCGATCAGCGTGTTGAACTTGCGCATCGCGGCCTTCGCGACGTCCGGCGTCACGCCTTCGCGCGCGCCGAGTTCGTGGTAGGCCTGCCAGCATTGCTGATAGCGCGGATCGTCTTCCGGATCGACGACTTCGAAATCTTCGCCGCACTTCAGCTTCGAGCCCATCTTCTTCAGACGCATCTCGATCACCGACGGACGCCCAACCAGAATCGGCTTGGCGATCTTTTCCAGCAGCACGAATTGCGCGGCACGCAGCACGCGCTCGTCTTCACCTTCAGCGAACACGATGCGCGCCGGTTCCGACTTCGCCGCAGCGAACACCGGACGCATCACCATGCCGGTGCGGTACACGGTGGTGCCGAGTTCTTCGCGGTACGCGTCCATGTCCTTGATTGGACGGGTCGCGACGCCCGAGTCCATCGCGGCTTGCGCGACAGCCGGCGCGATCTTGATGATCAGGCGCGGATCGAACGGCTTCGGAATCAGGTATTCCGGACCGAATTCGAGCGAGTGGCCTTCGTACGCCTTGGCGACTTCGTCGCCCTGATCGGTTTCCTCTGCCAGCTCCGCAATCGCGCGCACGCACGCGAGCTTCATTTCTTCCGTGATAGTGGTCGCACCGACATCCAGCGCACCGCGGAAGATGAACGGGAAGCACAGCACGTTGTTGACCTGGTTCGGGTAGTCCGAACGGCCTGTTGCGATGATGCAGTCCGGGCGCACTTTCTTCGCTTCTTCCGGGCGGATTTCCGGTTCCGGATTCGCCAGCGCCAGAATCAGCGGCTGGGTGCCCATTTCGGCGACCATTTCCGGCTTCAGCACACCGGCGCTCGAGCAGCCGAGGAACACGTCGGCGCCGCGAATCGCGTCAGCCAGCGTGCGCGCTTCGGTGTTCGCCGCGTAACGTTCCTTCGACGGATCCAGATTGCCGCGGCCTTCATAGATCACGCCCTTCGAGTCCGTGACCAGCACGTTCTTTTTCGACAGGCCCAGATTCACCAGCAGATCCAGACACGCGATTGCCGCAGCGCCCGCGCCCGAACACACCAGCTTCACTTCGTCGAGCTTCTTGCCGACCACTTTCAAGCCGTTCAGGATCGCCGCCGAAGCGATGATCGCGGTGCCGTGCTGATCGTCGTGAAAGACCGGAATCTTCATGCGCTCGCGCAGCTTCTTCTCGATGTAGAAGCATTCCGGCGCCTTGATGTCTTCCAGGTTGATGCCGCCCAGCGTGGGCTCGAGCATCGCAATCGCTTCAACCAGCTTGTCCGGGTCGGATTCGCTCAGTTCGATGTCGAACACGTCAATGCCGGCAAACTTCTTGAACAGGCAACCCTTGCCTTCCATCACCGGCTTCGCGGCGAGCGGGCCGATATTGCCGAGACCGAGCACGGCCGTGCCGTTCGTGATCACGCCGACGAGGTTGCTACGCGAGGTGTACTTCTGCGCGTCGAGCGGGTCTTCGTAGATCGCCATGCAGGCTGCGGCCACGCCCGGGGAATACGCGAGCGACAGGTCGAGCTGGTTCGACAATGGCTTGGTGGGCGTGACCGAAATCTTGCCGGGCTTCGGAAACTGATGGTATGCGAGAGCGCTTTGCTTAAGTTGTTCGTCCATTTTTTAGCCTGCGAGACGTAAGTAATTGGGCCCGGCACACTGCACCGTTGGCGTCGCGTACGTCTATCGAATGGATAATCGACTGCGGCGGTTTTCGCATGCGCCGGTTGGGCGCGGCGTCGAACCTCAGCGGAGAGCAACACGGTGCGGAGTGCTACGCGGGTCGGTTAGTGTACACCCCGAACGTGTCGATGCACTGAGTGGTTAACATGGCTCGCCACCGGCGAAACACTGCCCCAGCAATGCTGCAGCGCCGCATCCGGCGGTCATCTGGCGGTTAGCCGTGCGTACCGCGGGCCCAGCTCGAGCATGGGTCAGGCGCGAGTCATGCGCATGTCATTCGAGCTCGGCGCCGCGTCGTTCGGGGATCAGAACGAGTGTCGCGAAGACGTCGAGCAGATAGATCGACGCCAGCAAAGCAAGCGCGGCGCCGAACGAATAGCGTGCAGCCAATGCGCCCACGACCACCGGTCCGAAGCCGCCGACCGCACGGCCGACATTGAACAGCACGTTCTGCGCGGTGGCGCGCGCATCGGTCGGATAAAGCTCGGAGATCAGCGCGCCATAGCCGCCGATCATCCCGTTGACGAACACGCCCATCGCCGCGCCGCCGATCAGCAGCGCCATCGGTGTTGTCAGATGGGCGTAGACGAACACCATCACCACCGCGCCGATCTGGTAGAACAGGAACGTCGGCTTGCGGCCGAAACGGTCGGCGGCCATGCCGAACAGCCAGATGCCCCACGCCATGCCGAGCACCGTCGCGGCGGTCCACACACCGGATTTGGTCAGCGAGTAGCCGAACGTCTTCGACAAATAACTGGGAAGCCAGATCATCAAGCCGTAATAGCCGAAGTTCTGTACTGAACAGAGAATTGCAACGCCGATGCTGGCGCGTGCGGTGCGTCCATCGGCCACCAGCAATCTGAACGGCAACTTGCGCATTCCACGTGCGACACGCGCGGTAAACAGCGCCGGCTCCTCCACTCGGCGCCGCACGAAAAACGACACCACGGCAGGCAGCAATCCAAGCGCGAACATCCCGCGCCAGCCGATCACCGGCAGCAGCAACGGCGTCAGCAACGCGGCCGCCAGCACCCCGAGCTGCCATCCCAACCCAACATAAGAGGACACGCGCGCCCGCTGCGACGCCGGCCACGCCTCGGCCACCAGTGTCATGCCGATGCCGAACTCGCCGCCGAGACCAATCCCTGCAATCGTCCGATAAGCCAGTAGATCGGTATAACCCTGCGCGAGCGCGCACAGTCCGGTGAAGACGGCGAAGATCAAAATCGTCCACGTCAACATCCGCACGCGGCCGAAATAGTCGCTCAACACGCCGAAAATCAGGCCACCCGCTACCGCGCCAATCAGCGTCCACGTAACGAGCGAGCCGGCCTGTGCGGAACTCATATGCAGATCCGCAGCAATCACCGGCAGCATGAAGCCGAGGATCAGCAGATCAAAGCCGTCCATCGCGTAACCGAGCACCGACGCGATCAGCGCCCGGCCGGCATAGCCGCTTCTGGCAGGTTCACGGGTTTCAGTGGCAGAAGAAGCGACAGTCATTGAAAGCATTCCGTAGGACATGGAGACGGCGGCCCTGCAGGACCGCCAGCAAATTCGCGTGAGTGTAAAGGCGCCCCAAGCCACTCACAAGCAAGCCAAAAAGCAGGCGAAAAACCTCCCGTGAAACAGCTGCAAGGCAACCCCGGACGAATCGCGCAAGCGCCGCTCAGCATGGCCGTTATGACCGTCATGCGGTGGCAGCATGCATGACGGCCTCCTCGGGAGGACCCATTTCGGGTAAAATATCCGCCTACGCGCGTAGCAAAAACCGGCCTGCATCCCAGTGACCGGCCACGTATTTGCCTATCAAGGCGCCGCCCATCATGGCGCGGCATACCACGCTTGCTGCGCCACCGGGCCCCGCGCCCGCTTCTCCTCGCTCACACCCAAGGATCCGCCCATGACAGGCTTCGATCGCCAGACGATCTCCGACACGACCGCCAAGATGCTGCTGGAAGTACAAGCAGTGCACTTCAACGCGGAGAAACCGTACATTTTCACGTCCGGCTGGGCGAGCCCGGTTTATATCGACTGCCGCAAGCTGATCTCGTATCCGCGCGTGCGCCGTGGCCTGATGGAAATGGCTGAAGCCACCATCCTGCGCGACGTCGGCTACGAGCAGATCGACGCGGTGGCCGGTGGCGAAACCGCCGGCATCCCGTTCGCGGCATGGCTCTCCGATCGTCTGATGGTGCCGATGCAATACGTGCGCAAGAAGCCGAAGGGTTTCGGCCGTAACGCGCAAATCGAAGGTTTGCTGACCGAAGGTCAACGCGTCCTGCTGGTCGAAGACTTGACCACGGACAGCCGCAGCAAGATCAACTTCATCAACGCGCTACGCACTGCCGGCGCGACGGTGAACCACTGCTTCGTGCTGTTCCACTACAACATCTTCAAGGAAAGCGTGTCGGTACTGAAAGACATCGACGTCGATCTGCACGCGCTTGCCACGTGGTGGGACGTGTTGCGGGTCGCCAAGGCCAACAACTACTTCGACACCAAGACGCTCGACGAAGTGGAAAAATTCCTGCACGCGCCGGCTGAATGGTCTGCGGCACACGGCGGCGCCAACGCAACGCCGCAGTAAGCGCAGCCGCTTGATGCGGATGGCATAAGAAAGGCCGCCTGTCGATGAGACAGGCGGCCTTTTTCGTTGACCTCGTCTGGCAGGACGAAAGTACGTCCGTGGCTAGGGTGCCTTGCCGGTATCGTCGACGGAATGCGACGACAGATTCAGCAAACCGTTGCTCTGCGCGTATTGAAACAACTCTGAATCACGGTCGATTCCGAGCTTGCGCATGGCCGTATTCTTCTGCGTGCTGATCGTCTTGATGCTGCGATTGAGTTGCTCCGCGATCTCCTTGATCGTCATGCCCGACACGAACAGCCGCACCACCTCGAGTTCGCGCCGCGACAACATCACTTCGTCGTTCTTACCACCGGCATTCATGCGCAGCGTATCGAGCGACGCCTTGACCGACGGGCTCATGTATTCCAGGTTGCGACTGACGTGCTGCACCGCCAGCCCGATATGGCTCAGGTCGTCCGACTTATTGACGACCGAGGTCACGCCAAGTTCGCTCAACCGTTTGAGCAACGCGGCGTTTTCCAGCATCGTCAGCACAACGATGGGAAGATCGGGAAAATTGCGGCGCAGATAGCCGATCAACGGCAAACCGTCGCCGTATTGCCCACCTGGCATGGCCAGATCCGTGACGAGCACATCGCACGCAACGGTTTGCAGCAGCTTGACCAGTTCGGTTGACTGTCGTGCGCGCGCGACGACCTGCAGACCAGGAAACTTGAGCAAAGCTTGTTCGGCGCCGAACAGAATCACCGGGTGGTCGTCTGCGACCACGACCCTGACTGGATCTTGCATTGCCCTCCCCTCAACAGATAAACCACTCTCCAAAACTTCTGACATGCCTTTCTATTCTTGGTACTTGAACTGATCGGATACGTCATCTGTATTCGCGCGGATAATTCCTCCGACTATAGCCGATTTCGCGGCTGCCAATCCCGTTGGCGGCAACAATGATCCATCGCAAACTGAATGTTAGACTTGATTCGACCTTGGGGCACAAAATAGGGACAATAATCTTCGCGAGGACAACCGCCTCGCGCCCTGACAGGAGAACCGGCACATGCGCTCGCGTTGCCTGGTGGTTTCGCTTGCTTCGCTGCTCCGCCGTATGCCGTCCCTCACCTGCGCGATGCTGGGCCTCGCGCTATTCGGGGCGTATTGTCCTCACGCGTTCGCCGAGGGTACGTTCACGCTGACCAGCGCCAGCTTCCGTGCCGGCGGCACGGTGGACGCGGCTCAGGTTTTCAATCAGGACGACTGCAAAGGCGGCAATCGCTCACCGCAACTGACGTGGCGCGATGCGCCAGCCGGCACACGCAGCTTCGCGGTCACGATGTTCGACCAGGATGCGCCGGGCCGCGGCTGGTGGCACTGGGCCGTGGCGGCGATTCCGGCCACCGTCGACAATTTGCCGGAAAACGCCAGTTCGTCGGGTTTCCTGAAGAAACTCGGCGCGGTCGAAGCACGCAACGACTTCGATATCGACGGCTACGGCGGCCCTTGCCCACCGCCAGGAAAACCTCATCGCTACGTTGTGACCGTTTATGCGCTGAGCAGCGCGGACCTGCGCCTCGCTCAAGGACGCCCGGCGTTCATGTTCGATCACGAAATCGGCATCGCCACGCTCGGCAGCGCGCGGATAGTGGTCAACTACGGACGGTAGCGGCGCCCGTAGCCTTCTAACTCGCGTAGGTCAGCTTTGAGCCAAAGCGCGTCACACATCACGCCGGATGACGAGTGCGGCGAGTCGCGCCGGTTCGACACGCCGATGCGCGCATCGCTTGCATCGCATTGCCGCCGCCGCGGAATTTCTGTCATCCGCGCACGCTAATGTGCAACGGGGCAGCATAGGCGATGCTTGTCGATGTCGCGTCGCCACGTGCGCGCACCATTGCCGTACTTACCTCTGCTTTTTCATCTTGCCGGAGAGTGTCATGTCGAAGATCGTCATCGTTTATCACAGCGGCTACGGCCACACGAAGAAAGTCGCCGAGGCCGTGCTGGCCGGCACGCTCGAAGCCGGCGCAGAGGCCAGACTCATGCCGGTCGGCGAGGTCGACGACGCGGCCTGGGCAGAACTGGCAGCGGCCGACGCCATCATCTTCGGCGCGCCGACCTACATGGGCGGCCCCTCCGCCGACTTCAAGAAATTCGCCGACGCGAGTTCAAAACCGTGGTTCGGCCAGACGTGGAAGGACAAGATCGCGGCCGGCTTCACCAACTCCGCGACGATGAACGGCGACAAGTTTTCGACGATCCAGTACTTCGTCACGCTGGCAATGCAACACAGCATGATCTGGGTGGGCACCGGCATGATGCCGTCGAACACCAAGGCCGCGACCCGCAACGACCTGAACTACGTGGGCGGCTTCACCGGGCTGCTGGCGCAGTCCCCTGCGGATGCATCACCGGAAGAGGCGCCACCCGCAGGCGATCTGGAAACAGCACGCATGTTCGGCAAGCGCGTCGCGGACGTGACGGCGCGGTGGAACGCCGCGGCTCGATAACGCGTTGGTCCGGGGGCGCGTGTCAGGAAGCCTCAGCTCCGCCGTGTGAGTCTGAGGCGGCCGCCGCGCTCTTCACGAGACACACGGCGCCTGACAAGCGCCGTCAATCTGCCCCGAACCCACTCGCATCGGCTTGCATCTCTCGTTTAACCCGTCACGCGGATGTCACTTTCGGCGCGCATCGTCGTTTTTTTACCCTGTTTCGCACGTCCGCCGCTATCAGGTCTTAAAATAGCGTTCCGGCGCGGTGTCGCGCCCCGTTTCCAGCAAGCCAGTGAGATCGAGATGAGCACGAAAGTTTTTGTCGACGGACAGGAAGGCACGACCGGCCTGAAGATTTTCGAATACCTGTCGCAGCGCGCCGACGTGGAGATCCTGCGTATCGAAGAAGCGAAGCGCAAGGACCTCGACGAGCGCCGTCGTCTCATCAACGCATCGGACGTCACGTTCCTGTGCTTGCCGGATATCGCCTCGCGTGAGTCGGCCTCGCTGGTCGAGAACGAACACACCGTGCTGATCGATGCCAGCACCGCGTTCCGCACGTCTGCCGACTGGGCTTACGGCCTGCCCGAACTGGCCCGCTCGCAGCGCGAGCGTCTGCGCACCGCGAAACGCATCGCCGTGCCGGGCTGCCACGCATCGGCCTTCGTGCTGGCTATGCGTCCGCTCGTCGAAGCAGGCGTCGTGGCGCCGGAGTTCGCCGCGCACGCTTACTCGATCACCGGTTACAGCGGCGGCGGCAAGAAAATGATCGCCGACTACGAAGCCGGCGGTAACGACAAGCTCAAGAGTCCGCGCCCTTACGCACTCGGCCTCACGCACAAGCATCTGCCGGAAATGGCGGCGCATACGGGTCTGAAGTCGGCGCCGGTGTTCACGCCGATCGTCGGTGACTTCTACAAGGGCCTCGCGGTCACCACGTTCTTCTCGCCGAACCAGCTGGCCAAAAAGGCCACGCCGCAAGACGTACAGGCATTGTTCGCCGAGTACTACGCCGGCGAGGCCTTCGTGCACGTCGCGCCGTTCGACGCGGAAGCGAATCTCGACAGCGGCTTCTTCGACGTGCAGGCGAACAACGACACCAACCGTGTCGACCTGTTCGTGTTCGGCAATGAAGAACGCTTCGTGACTGTTGCGCGGCTCGATAACCTGGGCAAGGGTGCATCGGGCGCGGCGATCCAGTGCATGAACCTCGCGATCGGCGCTGCCGAAGAAGCCGGCTTGAAACGCTAAACAGGTTCAGGACGCAGACGGCATTTCACCGTCAATCCGCAGAAAAGCCGGTCTTTGCAGACCGGCTTTTCTGTTTTAAAAACCTGTATTCAAAATCTCTCTTTCGCCGTTAATCAGTAGTAGCCCGCATTACTTTAAAAATAAAAATCGGACTGCTCATCAAGCGCCGGTAATTCATTCCTCGAATTGACCCGCACAGCATAGTTTGCCGCATAGGGAAACTCCGGATTTTTTGTCGAACGGTCGTTCGAAGATGATAGAGCCATTTTGCTGCAACGCTTACCTGGTAAGGGTGTGCGACGAAGCAACGGCGCCGCGGCCGAGCCCAAAATTCCTTTTTTGTTTAAAAGGCCCTCCAAGCCCCAGATGGTGTGCACCCGGCAAACTTTTCGCTGTTTGAATCGATCTTTTTAGACGGCTCATTCAATTGACAGGCATTAACTGCGCAGCGAAATTAGTTCGCACAATTACAGGAAGGGAGACAGCAGTATGTCGCACGCCATTACTCGAGGCCTGGCGATGGCCATTGCCACGGCCCCACTTCTGATCGCTTGCGGTGGCGGCAAGTCCGACAATCCCGGCACGATCAACGCACCGCAATGCTCGGGCGCGAGCTGCGGCGTGCAAGGTCCGCCGACTTCGAACGCCGGAACCACCGCGCTATGTCCGGCCACGGCCGACATCGTCAAGAGCACGTTCCTGGGTGGCGCGGGTAGTGGCGAAGTGGTGCAGGTGAACATTGATGCGACGGCGATGACGTACACGCTGAAGTGGATCAAGTCACCGATTCCGTTGACTAACGCCGACGTCACAATCACACGCGAGGGCACGACGATCACCGGCGCGGTCATCCATCCGCCGACCGGCGCGCTACCCACCGCAGAGCAGATCCGTTGCGCGTTCATTCTTGGCAAAGGGACCGGCACTGCGGCAGCGAATGGCACGACGTATACAACGCCTGATTTCGTCAACAATCCGAACCCGCCGACCATCCTCGTTGGCCAAGGCGTGGCCGGTGGTGGCATCCCCGGCGCGGACGTCGAATATGACGGGCTGACGATCATTCCGGGCGTTATCGAGAACGTCGGCGCAGTGCCCGCCCGGCATTTCGATTTTTATCCGTTCCTTGGTTTTGCGAGCACGACGACGGACCTCTCCAAGCTCGCGGGCACTTACAACGGCCTGTTGTATCACCTCGTCCCATCGGGCTCGTATGCGGCAACGGCGACCAACACCGTTGAAACCTTCGATGCGAGCGGCAATTGCACCGGCTCGAATACGCCCAACGCTGCCTTCACGCCAAGCCCAAGCGGCTGTCTCTCGACCGGCACGGCATGGACGGTCAACAGCGCGGGTTATTTCGACAGCCAGAACGCGCCGCAGATTGGCGCGCAACTGAAGCTGCCGCCTTTGAACCAGCCAAGCGGCATTTCGGCGCAAGCACACATGATTCTCGGCCAGATCAATGGCGCAACAGTCCCGCTCGTCATCCGCACTGGCTCCGTGAATCTCGGCACGCCGCCGCTGCATCTCGACGCCAAGGTCGACGACGAATCCGGCATCGCGATGCTCGCCGCAGCCACGCCGCTTGCATCGGGTGGTTTCGACGGCGGCTACGTTGGCGCGGATTCGAACTTCAAGTCCACCGCAGCGTTGATTCAGGGCGGTGCGGGCACCTTCATCAACCCGTCGACATCTGCAGCGGAAGACCATTTCGCCCTGAGCTACGGTCTGTCGAGCCCCGGACTGGTTGGCGTCCAGCATCCAAACGGAACCGGCCTCGCGATTGCCTCCGGCGGACTGTATGCAATCGAGATTCAAACCACGGTCAATGGCGGCGTTGCGCCGACTTCGCAACTTAACAGCAGCACCGCGTCCAGCGCCCCCTACTTCGGCATCGGCGCACAGATCAGCAAGTAACGAACGAAGGACCGGCAGTTCGCAGTACGAGACATAAATAGAGCAAATGGTGGCTGGACTGGGAGTCGGCCACACACAACGAGAAAATTCTGGAGGCAGTATGAAATGGAGAATCCTTTCGGTGCTCGCTCTTGCAGCACCGTTTCTGGGGGCGTGCAGTGGCGGCGGCGGCGGTAATGGCGACGGACCGGTGACGGAAGTTCGCCTGTGTCCTTCTTCGCTCGACTACAGCACGGTGTTCACGGGCGGCGGCGGTGACGGCGAACTGGTCAAGCTGCAGCTGGACACCACCAAGATGACGTGGCAGATCAACTACATCGAATCGCCGATCCCGGCGGCCACCGGCACGGTCGCACCGACGCGCGCTGGCCAGACCGCAAGCGGCACGCTGACCCAGGAAACCCTGCTGCCAACTCAGAAGCTCAACCAGTGCGCCTTCCGCCTGAACGGCGCCAGTCTCGACCCGAATCGTCCGGCGCGTATTTTCGTTGGCGAGGGCGTGGCAGGCGGCACGATCCCGGGTGCGGAAATTTCGTTCGGCGGGATTCTGGGCGTAGGCGCGGTGCCTGACACCACGTTCCCGTACTACCCGTTCATCGGTTTCTCGTCGATTGAAAAGAACCTGGCGAACGTGGTCGGCACCTACAACCAGCTCGGCTATCACCAGGTTCCGTCGCAGAACTTCGCGCCGGTCGCGGTCGATACGAAGATCACGATCAATGCGGACGGCACGTGGACCGAATGTGACAACTCCGGTGTCAACGCGGGTTCGTGCCAGCAGCCTGGTACGAACTTCGTGCAGTCGTCGGACGGCAGCGGCGCGTTCGAAACCGACAAGTTCCTGGGTCAGGCCAAACCGACGCTCGCCACCACACCAAAGGCACGCGGCTACATGATCGTCGGCAAACTGCGCAACCAGGTGGTGCCGATCCTCGTGCGAACCGGCGCGGCGAACTCATCGGTGACGACGCCGGTGAATGGCGAACTCGGTCCGTACGCGGACGACGAATCGGGCATCTCGATTCTGTCGCCGCAAACTTCGGTCGCCGTGAACTCGCAAAACGGTGAGTACATCGGCGTGGATAGCCAGTTCAACTACCGCACCACCGCGCTCGAAGGCACGGAGGCCACGCTGCTCGATCCGTTCAATGCATCGCAGGCATCGCTCGCGACGGCCCTGAATCTGGACTACACGCAGGCCGTGCCGGGGGTGGTGACGACCACGCAAGTGGGCGCCTCGACGGGCACCACGCCGACCGGAAAGATGATCTTCACAGGTGGCGTGTTCGGCTACCTCGATCTGACTAATGCGGCCTCGCCGTACTTCACGATCGGCGCCTTCGTCCAGTAATGGACGCAGCACGCGCCGCCGATAGCAACGAGGCGTTCGCGTCCCGGCTGCTGCGCACAGCAATAGCGCAGCAGCCGGCGTCCACCGAGTATCCAGCGCACCGGCCGGGCAGTCAGGCCGCCGTCGCTCGACGCGCGCGACGAACGTAACGCGCGCCCCAGGGAGGAACAACATGAAAAGAATTTATTTCGCGATACTGGCCGCCTGCCTGTCAGTCAACGCGTACGCACAACACGCCGGCGACAACGTCGCCGTGCTCGGCTGGTTCCACGTCATGCCGCAGGATTCGAGCACGCCGCTGACCACCAACGTCGCCCCGACGCCGATCAATACGCCGCTGCGTCTGCCGAGTTCGTTCACCTCTGCCGGCACGGGGTTGTCGACCAGTAGTTCCAATACCGTCGGCCTCGTCTTCAGCCACTACCTCACCGATCACATCGCCGTGTCGACGGTGGCAGGCGTACCGCCGGTTTTCAAGCTCTACGGGCATGGCACCGTCAAACCACCGGGACCGGCAGGGGCACTCGGCCAGCAGAATCTGGGCGATCCGCAGGCGAATCCGATCGTGAAGAGCGTGCGCCAGTGGAGCCCGGCGCTCCTGTTCCAGTACTACTTCAATGCGCCGACAGCCAAGTTCAGACCGTTCGTCGGCATCGGCGTGTCGTATAACTGGTTCTCCGACGTTCAGCTGAGCCAGAACTTCGTGACCGCGACGCAGAACAATCTCGGTTCAGTGCTGGCAGCGGGCGCGGGCAAACCCGGGCAGACGCAGGTATCGGCGAAGGCGTCGTCGTCCTGGCAACCGGTGTTCAATGCGGGCCTCTCGTACAACATCACCGACCACTGGGGTCTCGTGGCATCGGTCACGTACATTCCGCTGAAGACCACCTCGTCGGTCATCATCAAGGCGGCGGACGGCACGGAACTGGGGGTCTCGAAAGCGGAGCTGAAAGCCGATCCGATCATTTCGTTCCTGGCCGTCTCCTATAAGTTCTGAGTTCGGCGCAGATGTGACAAAGCCGGCGGCCTCGCGAAAGGGGCCAGCCGGCTTTGTCTTTTCTGAAGGATGCTGGAAATTCAGGGCAAAAAAAAGCCCGCCTAATTGGGCGGGCTGAATCCATATCAGAGGAGACATGGAGGAGACAAGACAGACTATAGCAAATGGTTTGGTGCGCCGCAACATGCAAATTAGGGTTGACCCTCGACGTTGTATAGACACAACACCTTTGCCAATTCATTGCCGCCTGCGCCGGCGGCCTCGCCCGTCGCTCCTCTAATGCCGTACCAGCGCCATCATCGCGCCGAAGCCGACGAACACGCCGCCCGTCAGACGATTGAACATCCTCGCGACGCTGCGACTCTTCAATCTGGCGCCGATCCGCGTGCCGAAACCGGCATACACCAGGTACCAGCTCACTTCGATCACCGCAAAAGTCGCGACGAGCACGCCAAACTGCGGCAGCTTGGGCTGTGCGGCGTCGATGAATTGCGGCAGCAGCGCGGCGGCGAACAAGATGGCTTTGGGGTTGCTGCTCGCCACCAGGAAACCGTTGCGAAACAAGGCGAGGCGCGAGCGCGCGGGCCTGGCGGTGAGTTCGTCGACCGCGCCGGCAGCGCCTTCGTCAGCCGGCGCCCGCCATGCCTTGATGCCCAGATAAACGAGATAGGCCGCGCCGATCATGCGCAGCGCGTTGAACATGGTCGGCCATGCGACGAGAAAGACGCCGAGGCCCGCCGCCGACACCGCCAGCATCAGCACAAGCGCCGAGAGGCAACCTGCCATGGTCGCGCTGGAACGGCGCAGTCCGTGCTGGGCGCCGTGCGTCATTACCAGCAGCATGTTCGGACCGGGAATCGCGGAAACGACGAAAACAGTGGCGGCAAACAGCCACCAAGTATGCAGACTCATTGGGATGTCGAGGTGACAAGGAATCGGACGGCTATTATGCCCGCCCGGAAGGATCCGCGGCGTCGCCCCGTCGCACGGACCCGACGCGAATTATGGCGCGCAAGCGCCGCAGCCTTGCGGCGAAGCGTGCCAATCCGATGGCCGAGTTCGGCCTCCACCACGGAGATACCAAGCGCGCCGTTAAGCGCGGCGCTCCAAGCCCCGCTTAGCGCCCTGCCCGCCGCGCCGCCACTTGCCCCAGCACGGCGAAGTCCTTCTCGCCGTCGCCGTGCGCGACTGCTTCGATCAGGCTGTCACGCACGACACTCGCAACCGGCAGCGGCGTGTTGACCGCATCTGCGGCCGCCAGCGCAAGGCGCAGGTCTTTCAGTCCGAGGCGCGCCTTGAAGAGCGCCGGTTCGTAGTGCTGCTCCGCGATCATCTTGCCGTAGCCCGAATAGACCGGTCCTGGGAACAGGCCACTCGTAATGACGTCGAGGAAATCCTGCATGGCGAGGCCGTGGCCGGTCACGAGCGTGGCCGCCTCGCCGAGCGTCTCGACGGCTGCACCCAACATGAAGTTAGCCGCGAGTTTCATCACATTCGCCTGCTGCGGCAGCGAACCGATGCGCCAGGTTTTCTGGCCGATCGCGTCGAAAATCGGCTGCACGCGATCGATCGACTCGGCCGGGCCGCCCGCCACGATCGTCAGCTTGCCGGCCGCCGCGACGTCGGGCCGCCCCAGCACCGGTGCCGCGACGTAATGAATGCCGCGCGACGCATGCGCCGTCGCCAGTTCCTCGGCCAGCGCCACCGAAATCGTCGCCATGTTCACGTGGATCAGGCCGCGCGGGGCATGTTCCAGCAGCGACGCGGTGATGACTTCGCGCAGCGCGGCATCGTCGGCGAGCATCGAGAGCACGGCGTCGCCTGCAAACGCTTCAGCCGGCGTCGCGACGATCCGCGCACCGGCGTCGGCGAGCGGCTGAGCGCGTTCTGGCGAGCGATTCCACACGCGCACCTGGTGCCCGGCTTTCAAAATGTTTGCAACCATCGCGGCGCCCATCTCGCCGAGACCGATAAAACCGATGTCCATCTGTTGCTCCGTCTTCTAAGGAACTGGAAGTAAAGCACACCCATGCGACACCTGCAGGACAGCGCGCAATTAAACACGGTGCGATACTGCTGCGATGGTCACCGCGACATTCCGCTTCTATGAGGAGCTGAACGATTTTCTCGCCCGGCCCCTGCGCCGGCGCGCGTTCAGCTACGCCTGCGCGCACGGCGCGACCACGAAACACATGATCGAAGTGCTCGGCGTGCCGCATACCGAAGTCGAGCTGATTCTGGTGAATGGCGAGTCGGTCGGTTTCAATCATCCGCTCTCAGACGGCGATCGCATCGCCGTTTATCCGAAGTTTGAAGCGCTCGACATCCAGCCGCTCTTGCGCGTGCGCGAACATCCGCTGCGCGTGGTGCGCTTCATTGCCGATGCGCATCTGGGCGGCCTCGCCCCGCTGCTGCGGCTTGCCGGCTTCGACACGCTCTACGACAACCACTATCCCGACGCCGATATCGAAGCGCTTGCCGCCGCACAGCAGCGCATCGTGCTCACGCGCGATCGTGAGCTATTGAAACGCCGCACCATCACGCATGGCTGCTACGTACGCACGCTGCGGCCACGCGAACAATTGCGCGAAGTGTTTGAAAGGCTCGATCTGGCCGGCAGCGCGCAGCCGTTCCGTTTGTGTCTGATGTGCAATGCGCCGCTGCGGCGTATCGCCAAAGATGAAGTCGGCAATCGGGCGCCCGACGGCGTGCTGGAACGGCATAACCAGTTTGTCACCTGCGACGTATGCCGGCGCGTGTTCTGGGAAGGCACGCACTGGCAGCGCATGCGGGCACTGATGGACAGCGTGGCCGGCGCGCCGGAACCGCCGATTTGAAAGCCGCCCGATGATTCGGTTTCCACGAAGCCTGAGCACGGCGCCAACACCGCGCAGGTGCGGAATCGGCGCCGCTCGCTCGACGCCCGGCGCGATGCGTACAATGCGGGATTACTTATCTGGCAGAGGCCTTCCGTATGGCGATGAAAAAGACCGACCTTGAAAAGAACAAGGCACTCAAGCTGAACAACGCAATGAAACTGTCGACCGCCGACCGCTTCGGCAAAGCCGCTGCCGCCGATCCGAAGCTCGATCGCCGCGAACAGCGCAAGCTCGATCAGGCTCAGGGCCTCGTCGCGTTCGCCTGCAAGCTAAATGGCGATCTGGTGACGGAACTGAAAGAACGGGCCGCTACCCATCCGGAAGGCATGACCGGATTGCTGAACGAAGTCATCAAGCGCGGCCTCGCAGGCTAAACGCCACGAAAAACCGCCGCGCCATGCAAAAAGGCCAGAGCAGAAACTCTGGCCTTTTTGCTGGCGACGTTTGACCGGAACCGCGCCGCGCTAGCGGCACGCAGCAGGGAACCGGCAGGGTTCGCCCGACGCAACCAAGCGTGAGCTTAGTTTGCCGCGCCCTTGTCGTTCGTGCCGGCTGCCGAAGCTGCTGCCGAAACCGGAGCGCGCTTACCGTGCGTCTTCAGCTTCTTGACGTGGTGCTTCGGCGCGCTAGCTGCAGCGGCCGGCGCTGCTGCGTCCGATGCCTGTGCGAAAGCTTGAACGGAGACCAGCGCGATCGAAGCGGCTGCGAGCGAGACGATAAATTTTTTCATGTGTTGTTCCCCAAACCTGGACGACTGAGTCAATGTGAATGAAATAGTTGCACGGTGAAGCAGACAGGGCTTGAGGCGCCTTCCCGCTCCCCGCGGGAGAGTATTACGCAGTGTAGGCGGTTTGTCATGCCCAAAACTCGATATGTATTTTCCGGGAGACAGCTTGCTTTCGTCATGCTTTCACTCGTTAAGCAGACCATATCAGGGAGATTACCTAGTCCCGCTTTCAGACCAGATTTCGCAGCAGACTGGCGGTTTCCTGGAGGGTCGGCAGCACCCGGTGCAGCGCGGCATTCGCTGATTCCTGGCCGATCGGCATACTCACGCTGATCGCCGCCACAACCGAGCCATGCCGGTCACGCAACGGCACCGCGACACCGCGCATGCCCAGCTCCAGTTGCTGGTCGGTGACGACATAACCATCGCGGCGGATTTCTCCCAGCACTTCGCGCAAGCGCTCGACGGTCGAATACGTATACGGCGTGAATACCTTGATCGGATAGGACGCCAGCCACTGGTCGATGCTTTCCGGCGCCTGAAAGGCCAGCAGGACCAATCCCGCCGACGACAGCGGCGCGCTCGCCCGCGAGCCGAGCACGAATCCGACCGCCATCGCCCGGTTCACGCCGTTGCGGGCGACGTAGACCACGTCGTGTTCGTCGAGAATCGCGACCAGCGCGGTTTCCTGCAAGGTCGCGGTGATGCGCTGAAGAAACGGCTGCACGGTGCGCGGCAAGCGCGCTGAATCCAGATACGACTGACCGAGCCGCAATACGCGCGGCGCGAGCCAGAACAGCTTGCCGTCGGTATCCACGTAGCCGAGTTCGCGCAGCGTCAGCAGATAGCGGCGCGCCGCCGTGCGCGAAAGCCCGGCGCGGCCGGCCACCATGGTCGGCGTCATGCGCGCGTGCTCTTCGTCGAATGCTTCGATGATCGCCAGCGCCTTTGCGGCGCCCGCGATCCAGTCTTTCTCGTCCATTGCATCTGCCTGAATGTCGGCCTGTCCGGTGGGTCAGCGATGTTTTAAGTCGTCTGGCCGTTGCGCGATTATCGCGCGAGTCGCTTGCGGCATAACCGGCCGACCGCTTTATTTGAAGTCCCAGCGCATCTGCTCGGCGATCCCTACCCCGCGCGAGGTCCGCACACATTCGCTCACGTAGTCCGTGAAGGGCAGCGGTTCGAAGCCGATCTCGTCACGCAGACGGCGGTTGTCGAACGCGTAGTCCAGCTCCGCGAAACCGGCGTACAAACGCAGCGCGTGCTCGATCAGGCGGCCGCTTCCGCATCGGTCGCGGCCCACCACCTCGCGTGCGATCTTGCCGAAGTCGCGCACGCGGCACATCGAATAGCGGCGCCCCGAGGTGCCGGTGGCTTCGTCCATCGCGCTGATGATCTGACCGATGGTGGGCGCTTCCGAACCCGCCGACACGTGATACGTATCGAAAGCCAGCGACGGCTTCACCGCCAGCAGGGCGAGCGCACGCGCGCAGTCGTCGGCGGACACCACGTCGATGCGGTTCATCGCCCGCGCCGTGAAGCGCCGCGCGCCGTGCACCACGCGAAACACCCAGAACAGACTCGCCGACGGCAATGTACCGAGCACCGTGTGACCGACCACGCTCGACGGTCGCACCACCACCAGCGGCAATCGCGGATACGTGCTGCGCAATAGACGTTCGACCTCGCGTTTGCTTTGTGTGTAGGGCACGAGGTGGCGCGTCTCGCCATAGCCGAACGGAGATTCCTGCACGTTCGCGCCGCATTGCGTGCCGCACGCCATCGCCGTGCTCACGTGCAGAAAGCGCCGCAGCGTTTTGCTGCCGACAAAACGCGACGCAAAACGCAAGGTGTCGCGCACATTCGTATCGAGCACTTGCGGATGCGTAGAGAATGAGGCGAGACCGGCGCAGTTGATCACGTGCGATGCCCTGCCGAGCCGCGCCAGATCGATCTCCGAAAACGCGCTGCCAAGCTCGCCGACCATCACGTTCGCTTCCGTGATTCGCTGAGCGCGCGAATACGGCCCGCAGCGCACCGCCGAAGCACGCAGCCGCGCGAGCGCGTCGGCCGTACTGGCGCCGCGCACCAGACACACCATGCGTTCAACCAGACCGGCGTTAATCAGGGTCACCAGCAGATTGCCGCCGATAAAACCGGTCGCACCGGTCAGCAGCACACTGTCGACGCCCATCGCCCGCGCGCGTGCCGGCGATACCAGGCTGTCCTGCCAGGCATTGGACAAAGGGGTTTGCCATGCAAACATCGCGAGCTCCTTGCGGGAACGTCAGGTTGTCGAAACGTCGATCCGGACAACCGGTCAATGGCACCAGGCGTATCGGCAAGCGCATCAATACCGATACGTCAGCGCCGAAATCGCGAAGTAGTTGTTCTTCGACTGCACGATCGGACTATTCGCCGAGGCGCCGAGCAGCCGCGTCACGCCGCCTTCGGTATGCACCGACCAGCGCGGCGAAAACATGTACGTCCAGCCGGCCGACACCTTCGCGCTGTCGAATCCGCCTTTCACCGCATACGGTTGAAACCGGCTCGCAGCCGCCTGTGCTTCGGTAACGCCGAAGAAGGTCTGCGTGTACCTGCCGCTACCGGCATGCACGCTGCCCGTGATGCTGATGTCGTTGTCGACGGTTTGCAGCACCGGCACGGTCAGATCGACGTGCCCGCTGGTGCCGCGACCGGTATTTGTTAAAGGCTGGTCCAGCGTGATGCTGATGGTCGACGGACCGAACAGATGCGCCCCGACCTGCACGGACGCCATCACCGAACCAGGAATCCGGCCCATGCCCTTCAGGTAGTCGGAGCCGGGCAAGTCGGCGCGATTGCGATCGGTGCGGCCGAAGTCGTAGCTCAGCGCCGCCGACGCGAACAGCCCGTTAGCAAAGGTGTGCTTGTAACCGAGACCATCCGTTGGGCTCAGAAAGATGCCGTTGCTGAACTCGGCGGCGATCAGCGGCGCGACGAACGGACGGTAATCGCGGCTGCCCTGATAGCGTGGCGCCACGCCGCCGGCCAGCGAAAACATATAGAAATTCTCGGCGCAGGCCATCGACGAACAGGTCAGGCCAAACAGCGGAACACACAGATAAGAGAGGCGTTTGCGCACGATCAGGACTTTTTATTTGAGACGGAAGCCGCAGTCTAGGGACGCCGCCTCGCCATGTCTGTCCTGAAGTTGGGGGAATGTGTGCGCAATTGTGTTCAAGTGTTCGCGAATGTTCGCGGCGTATCCGGCACGCGTGCGCGCGGATAGAATCGGCGCCTGATAGCGGAGACCGATATGAATGAAGCCCCCCTCAAGACCAGCGTGCTGCTGATCGAGGACGACGATCGCCTCGCGCAGTTGATCGGGGAATATCTGAACAGCTACGAATTCAGCGTGACGATCGTGCGACGTGGCGACACAGCCGTGGCTGCCGTGCGCGTGCACAAACCGGCGCTGGTAATTCTCGACCTGATGCTGCCGAATATGGACGGCATGGAAGTCTGCCGACGCATTCGCAGTTTCTCGCGCGTACCGGTGCTGATCCTGACGGCGCGCGTCGACGTGTTCGATCAGATCGCCGGTCTGGAAACCGGTGCCGACGACTACGTCGTCAAGCCGATCGAGCCGCGCGTACTGGTCGCGCGTGCGCGTGCCTTGCTGCGGCGCGCGCAGCCGGCCGAAAGCGGGGGGCCGTCCCCCCAGGACGACACGCTGGCCTTCGGTGAGCTGGTGATCTCGCCGCCCGACCGCGCCGTGAGTTGGCGTGGCCAGCCGGTCGATCTGAAGACCGCCGAATACAACCTGCTGCTGATCCTCGCGCGCGCCGCCGGCACCGTGCTGAGCCGCGACGATATTCTCAAGCAACTGCGCGGCATCGAATTCGACGGTCTCGACCGTACCGTCGACGCCGGAATCTCACGGCTGCGCCGGCGCTTTGAAGACGCCTCGCCCGAGCCGCACAAAATCAAGACGATCTGGGGCCGCGGCTATCTGTTCAGCCCGTCGGCGTGGGAGGAATAAATGCTCCGCTCGCTGATCCGGCTTTATCTGATCGTTGTCATCGGCGGTGGCCTTGCCATCGTATTCATCAATCAATCGTTCACGTTCCTGTTTTATGAGCGCGGAACGGAAGCCGAGCGCCTCGCCGACAGCGCCTACTCGTTCGTACTCGACGACTACCTGCAAAGACATGCGGGCCCGCAACGCGCCGAGGCGCTCGCGCAACTGCAACAGCATGGCCGCAACGGCTTCGCGTTAATGACGATCGACGACGTCAAACCCCGCGTGGGTGAGCGCCAATGGCACGAGCTGCTCGAGGGCAAGCTGGTGCTGAACGACGATGCCACGAGTTACTACCTGCCTCTCTCGGACGGCACTGTCGTCCACGCCCGCCGTAGCGAACCTGCGAACCTCGACATTCAGGCGCTTGCCTATGCGGTGCTCGCGCTGGCCACGCTGATTTCAGTAATCGTGTGGGTGCATTATCACTGGCGCGATCTGCGCAAGCTGGAAGCCGCGGCGCGTGCATTCGGCTCCGGTAGGCTGTCGACTCGCGCGCAGTTGTCGAAGAAGTCGAACATCTTCGAGTTATCGCAACAATTCAACGAAATGGCGCGGCAAATCGAAGCGTCGATCCTGCATCAGCGCGAGATGATGCATGGCATCTCGCACGAGTTGAAAACGCCGCTTGCGCGGCTCGAGTTCGGACTTGCGCTGTTGGAGTCGCCGGAGTCGCCCGACCGGCGGCGTGAACGGCAACTCGCGCTGCGCAAAGATGTGCGCGAACTCGATGAACTCGTCACCGAACTGCTGACGTTGAGCCGGCTGGAACAAGGCGAAGGGCACCTGGTGTTGATGCAGGTGTCGGTGGATGAGTTGCTCGACAGCGTCGCCGCGAGCATGTCCAACGATGTTGCCGACCGCTCGCTGATGCTGTCGGTCAGCACGGCTGGCGTGCCGCCTGCCGATGCCGCTGTCGGTGTACCTGCTGCTCGTCGGGCCGCGGCCGGGATGCCAGCTACGAGAATGCCGGAAGGTGGAACGCTGGCCGCCCCTATGCCGACAGCCCGCACGCACGCGTATCATGTCTGCGATCCCAAACTGGTCGCGCGCGCCCTGCTGAATCTGCTTCGCAACAGTACCCGTTACGCGCAGCAGGCGATTTCATTGAGCGCAGCGGCCGGCCCGGCAGGTGCACTGGTGCTGATCGTCGAGGACGACGGCCCCGGTATTCCCCTCGCCGACCGCGACCGCGTGTTCGAACCATTTCACCGGCTCGATTGCAGCCGTGACCGGCATACCGGCGGCTTCGGCCTTGGTCTCGCGATCGTGCGGCGCGTCGCGCTGGTTCATGGCGGCGACGTGCGGCTCGAAGAAGCGGCCTCGGGTGGCGCGCGTTTTGTGATCACCTTGCCCACGTTGCCGTTGCCGGTGCCCGTGAAGGGGTCCGTGCAGCAAGACGCCGTGCATCATGCTTAAGCCGTGAACGCTTTGTTAGAACAACCGAACTCGAAAATCCGCCTTTGAAACCTGATACACGCCAACACCTACGCGCCAATCTGCTGATGCTGATCGCTGCCATGATCTGGGGCTCCGCATTCGTCGCACAACGCTTGAGCCTCGATGCGATCGGACCATTTCTGTTTACCGGATTGCGCTTCCTGCTCGGCGCACTAGTCGTGCTGACCATGATCGTTTGCGTGCGGCCCTCCGCACTGGCCGAATTGTCGAGGCGCGAACCCGGCGGCGCACGCGAACTGCTCGGCGCCGGTGTGCTGCTTGGCGTCGTATTGTCCGCGTCGATTTCGTTGCAGCAGATCGGCCTGCAATACACGAAAATCGCCAATGCCGGCTTCATCAGTTCGCTGTATGTGGTGCTCGTGCCGCTACTGGGGGTGCTGTTTCGTCATCGGACGGGATTCGGCACATGGCTTGGTGCGACGCTGGCTACGCTCGGCATGTATTTTCTGAGCGTCAACGAGCACTTCTCGATCCTGTACGGCGACTGGTATCAACTTGCCGGCGCCCTGGTGATTTCCGTGCAGATGATGCTGGTGGGCCGCTTCGCGCTGCGGCACGACACACTCATGTTGGCGCTCGTGCAGTTCGTGACTTGCGGGCTCGTGTGTCTGGCCGTCGGTCTCGTGATCGAGCCTGTCAGTCTCGCGGTGATCGAACGCGCCGCGCCGACGATTCTGTATGGCGGTGCGCTGTCCGTGGGCGTCGCCTATACGATTCAGGTGGTGGCGCAAAAGTACGCGGCGCCCTCGCATGCCGCAGTGATCTTCAGTATGGAAGGCGTATTCGCCGCGTTCGCCGGGTGGCTCGTGCTGGGCGAAACGCTGTCGGCGCGCGCGCTATTCGGATGCGCGCTGATGCTGGCGGGTTTGATCGTGTGTCAGGTAATGCCGGCCTGGCGACGCGCAGGCAAACCGGATCGCTTGCCTCACGCGTCGTAAGGGCTTAGCCCGTCCGGTGTCCGTGGATCGCTTGGGCTAAGCCGCGCGTGGCTGCGCGAAGATCTTGGGTGTATCGGCAGTCGGCGGAAACACGCACCAGCAGCCGTCGTCGTGTCGAAAGAAGAAAAGGCCGCGCGATCCGCCGTCCAGAGAAGTCTCCACCCGCACATAACGCCTGCCGCCGAGCCGGGTACGGCTGAATTCGGTCACGTGAACCGGAACCGAAGGCTCCGGCGCCAGCCATTTCTCGACCAGAAAACGCAGCGATTGTTCGCTTGCGGCTCTCATGATCCGCTCCGTGCCGGCTTGTCGTGACTCGCCGCGCGCGCGGCGTCGCTGCTTTCGTCGCTATCGGCGCCGTCCTCGTCATGCTCGGAGGACGCGAGAGATATGGCCCGGTTAGTGGCCGCCGCCCGCAGCGTCGTGCAGTGGCTGGCATGCCTGATATCCGAGAGAAGACGGACTAGCTGTCGTGCTGTTCTGCGTTTCATTACACACCCCCGCACTGCACCAATAACTTCAGAAAACACTTTAACTCTATGCCTGGATGGGCGTTGCTGAAATGATTTTGACTAAATAGCAACAGTTGCGCTTGCAAAAACAGAGACGCAATCTTTGTACCTTCCAGCTTCAATGTGCGCGTCTGAGGGAGGCGTTGTCTGTACGGTGGCGAGCGGATGACATCGACGAAAAAGCCGGGCCGCCAGCCGGCCGGCAGATGGCGGGATAGGCAAGTTATCCACAATTGCCTATGAATAACTTCGGGATAGCGCATCGGACAGCCAGTGTGCGAAATCTTGATAAGACGCCGCGTCAGACACGCCCCGTCAAAGTTATCCCAGCCTGGTAGTTTTTCTACAGACCTATTCCGCAGGGTTATGGATTTCGCATGACATTGATGTGGCGGGGAATTTGAGAGTTATCCACAGAAGGGGTTAACCCTTGTTAACTATTACTACATATATATACGTATGAAGTAAAAGACATAGGATAAGTACGGCTGCGTGATGAGATCGAAGGCTGATCACCCCTTGCTCAGCCGAAACCTCACCGCATCGGTGACTGCGTCAAGGCGTGACGCCGGCTCCACTTGCGGGTTGCACGGCAGCAGCCTTATCGATCGCATCAGGCATCTCAGGAAGCGGCGCCGGAGTGGTCACTTCGACCGGTACCGGCAGCATGCGCGTCTCGATGGGGTTGTTCACCACCGGCTGCGTGCGTACCACCGTTTGCAGGTAGTGATCGACGAGGCCAAAGAAGCGATCGTAGAACTTGCCGGATGGGATGGTCTCACTTGAAATTTTGACCATCGCGTCGCTGTTCGAGCGGATCGGCAGCGACAGCGAACCCAGCACGCTCAACCCAACGCTCGCCGACGTATCGCTTTTCTTCAGCGCAAAGCCGTTTTGCACGGCATTGACGTAGACGATGCTCGTGCTGCTCGCCTCTTCCCCCGGCGTACACACCACATGAAACTCGACGACGATGTGCGTATCGCCGGTCGGCTGGAAATTTTTCGTTCCGTCGACGGTATCGGTGCGCGTCATGGTCGTCAGATAGCCCTGACTCAGCAGCGCGCGCCGCGCAGCTTCACAGGTATCCGTCGTGTTCGAGTTGAAATTTCGGGCGTAAGGACTCGCGCCCGTTTCGAACAATTCCTGCTGGAATTTCGGCTGCGGAGCGCTGCTGCAGGCGGCGAGGGTCAGCAGGCCGAGAAGCGCGGCAGCAGTGGCTTTGGAAGACAAGGTGAACATGATCGATCGGAAGAGGCGCGGCGTGAGCTCGAATGGGAATGCATTGTAGAGCGGTTGCCAGGTGTGCGTAAAAACCGCGCAGCGCATGCCCCGCGCCGGCTTATTCGACGTGACGAGTCAACTCCGCGGCTTCAGCGCGGAAACACGACAAAGAGGAAAAATAAGCTGGGCGTGCCGCTCAGTGCGGCATGGCAGACGATGCGCCTGGCAGCGCCGTTGCGCCATTCACGCCAGCGGCGTTATCGGCCGGTATCGTAAAGGCGTCGGCCCAGTTGCCTGGCGCTGGGCAGCGGTCGGCCTCGCACATGCTGGTTTGGGCGTCCGGACGCGACGAAACGTCTTGCGGCCCGGCGACGCCGGCAAAATCTTCGACGCGCAAGCTCACCTTCTGCGCGTATGCCTGTGAGCCACCGTAACTCTTGAGCGCCGCGTTCATATCGCCGTTGGCCGAGCGCATGTAGCCGTACAGAATCGCCGAACCCACTTCGATGTTGGTAGTCGGCTCCGTGAGGTCCTTGACGTTCCTCAGCAGCCCGCGATGGGCGCCCGGCACCACCTGCATCAGCCCGGTCGCGCCGTTGGCGCCCTTGGCCTTTTCCTTGAAGCGGGATTCGATCGAGATGATCGCCAGCAGCAGTGCCGGTGGCAGTGAATATTTCGAAGCGGCGGACTGCACCGCGTCGGAAATCTTTTGAGCCTTTTCCTTTGCCAGACCGAATTTCTGCGTCAGATACGCGGACATGCGGTCATTGTTTTCGTCGGCCGTTGCGGTTTGCATCAGGCCGAGCGAAAGCACGATCAGGCAAAGTAACCGGCTCATAACGGAGGGCGGAATAGAAAGGGGATTCGCGCATTATAGCTCTGCCCCCAAAAGAGGCACCAAACGGCCAAAATTCGTCTGAGGAAAGATGGCCGGCCGGTGCGTCGGCGTGCGCTATTTCGACTGCTTCGGATTCAGCACGTAACCGTCGTTTAACGTGGTGAGGAAAGCGGCGACGTCGTCGATATCACGCTCCGACCACACGGGGCGCTCGCCTGCTTTGCGGGTGAGCGGTTCGTCGGTTGTGTCGACGTTCACGCGCAAAGCGACCGGCAGGTCGTTGAATTTATCGACCTTGCCGTGCGCGTCTTTCGGATACCACTTTGCCGGATTCGTATCGCGCTGAACATAGAAACGCAGCGCGTCCTTCAACGTATGGAAGCGGCCGTTGTGGAAGAACACCTGCCGCGTCGCCGTGTTACGCAGCGATACGGACTTGAAGAGTCCACAGTTGTTTTTGTCGCTCGACTGGTCGGTACGCAGCGGGCCACACAAACCCATATCGAAGTACTTCGGATCCGCGTTCGCACGCAACTCCGGATTGCGCGGCACGCCGAGCGCCTGGAAGTTGAAGTCGGTGAAAAGCGGATGAGAGCCGTCGACACCCGATTGGTCGATGTGGCAGGAGACGCAATTGCCGCCCGTCGGATTGTCGAACAGTTTTTTGCCTCTCAATTCCTGTGCCGTTAGTTGCAATTTACCGTCGAGGTAGTAATCGAACTTGCTGGTGTACGGGTGAAAGCTCGGATCTTCCAGTTCGAAGCGTTCGATGGCGTTCATCGCTAGCGCGAACGCCTTGGTCGGGTCGGCGAAGACGTTCTGCCCGAACACTTCCTTGAAGCGCGCCGCGTAGGGCGCGCGCTCCAGCTTTGCCAGCAACGCCGCCGGATCCTTGTTCGCCATCTCGTTCGGATTGAACAGCGGGAAACTTGCCTGATCGTGCAGGCGGTTGAAGCGCCCGTCCCAGCCGAAGCCGCCCACCGGCGCGTTGTCCGTCTCGCTCAGGCGCTCAGACAGGCTGGCCGCCTGCGCGTGGCTCCAGATCGGCGTGCGGTTCAGCACGTAGCGCAGGCTCGGCACGGCGCGCGTGCCTTGCGAGCGCATGTCGGGCCCACCCAGTTGCGCGGCCAGCCCGTTAGGCGGCCCGTATGCGTGCGACGGGCTATGACAGCTCGCGCACGACATCTTGCCCGAGGCCGACAACGATGCATCGAAGAACATCAGCTTGCCGAGCGCCGCGGCGTCGCTGTAGACGGGCTTTGTGTCGGCAGGCGTCGGTGCAGGCGTTGGTCCAGATGCCGCCGCTGCCGGGAACGGCAGCAGGACGGCACTGGCCAGCACCGCGAGCGCCGCCAATCGCGTGGCAGTACGCCCGGTGAATCGCGTTGCAAAAAACGGCATCTGATCGCTTACAGGTTCGTGAAAATATCGTTGCCGAACCCGACCAGACCGGCCTGCCCCGCGTAGCCCAGATGATCCAGCTGGAAGATGTCTTCAATGCTCTTGAGCATCGAGTAGTGGTTGTACTGCACCGTCGACACCGTGCCCGGCTTGATGAACTTCGAGATCATCACCGCGCCCGTCTGGTCGCCGCCGAAGCTCTGCTTGGTCAGGTTGATCGTCAAGCCGCCGTATGCCAGCGACGAGGTCTGCGGGAATGCCGGCAGATTCGGACCCGGTTGCTGGCTGCAACACGTCGCGCCGGCGAATGTCAGATCCTCGCCGGAGGCCGACTGCGTCACCGTCGCGTAACTGCTTTCGTCGAAGTTGATGATCAGCAGACCGTCCTTCTGGAACGCCGGCGAGGCGGTGATAATCGGCACCCACTTCTGCAGGAACGTGTTCGCGCTCGTCAGGCCGCCCGGCTGGCCGTTCACGCACGGTGCGTCGTGACCGTCGTCGCACAGGCTGGGCGTGATCAGGTTGAAGTTGGCAGTGGTCGAAATCGATTGCAGATCGGTCGTGAGCTTGTTCAGGTTCACCACGTTCTGGCCGCAATCCGGCGAATCGATGATCGAGTGGAAGTACATGAACGGGTTGTGACGCGTCGCGTACTGATCGCCCAGCGGCACGGCCGCGCTCGGTGCTTCGGCCGATTGGGTCAGGTCGGTCGTATTGAGCGTCGGGTGGCCGCACGTGGCGGCTTCGCGCGTCGGGTCGTTGCCCATGTCGCCTTCATAGCCCTTCCAGGTGTAGCCAGCGGTCTTCAACTGGTCCGGCAGCGTCTTGATGCTGGCCGGATATACGCAGCCCGAGCCGATCGCCTGACCATCGGACGTCGTGCCCGTCAGCTTGTAGTCCTGGTAAGTGATGCAGTCGTTGTCCGTTTCCGGCGTCGGCGCCTGGCCGCTGATCATCGAGATGTAGTTGTCGAGACTCACGTGCCCCGTGCCGTAGTACTGCTGCACCATCGCGCCTTGCGAGGCCAGCGTCTGCGACAGATACGGCGCCTTGCTGTTCGCGCCGAAGGTGGTCGAGTAGTTTTCGTTTTCGAGCGTGATGACGAAGACGTGCCGGATCTGCTGCTGTCCGGTCGCATTGAGCGACGAGGAAGACGAGCCGCACGCGGCGACGATAATGCCCACTAAGGCCGCGCAAACGGCCATGAAGAAAGCACGCAACCAGCTGCGTTGTGACATGTTTTGCCCTTGGGGATTGGAGTTTTATTCGCGGGGCAAACTTTAGGGAGCATGTATGACGACGACGTGAATGACGCCACATGATTGCAATATGTCGCTCATCTAACGTCACATATAAACGTCACCACGCGGGGCGGTGAACCGGCGTCCTCACTGCGCGTAACGGCGATGCAAGGCGGCCGCCACCTCCGCGAAATGAGCGCGCAACTCCGGCGGCGCCAGCACGTCGGCCTCCGCGCCGAAGCGCAGCAATTCCGCGCACGCCTGTCTGACCGAACCGACCGGCAGAGTGACCGTGCGCCAGCCGTCGGCCGGATCCGGCTCGCCGATTTTCGCGGCTGAACGCGCGAACGGTGAGGTGAAAGCGTCGAGCATCTGCATGCCCCACGGTGACAGGCGCAACGTTGCTTCGTTCGCATGCATCTCTTCGGACAGGCGCTGCGTGCTGTCTTGCCAGTAAGCCGCCAGATCGAAGGCTGGCGGCCGCTCGAAAGTCTCGTCCAGCGTGCTCAATTCGAGAATGCGCGAAATGCGATAGATGCGGATATCTTGACCGACGCACCCAACCACGTACCAGGCGCCGCTTTTCAGCACGATGCCGAGCGGTTCGATCCGCCGAAACTTTTCGGCTTTCCAGCTCTGATAGCGAATCTGCAGCGGATGCTGTTCCCACACCGCGCCGGCGATCAACGGCAGGTTCGCAGGCTGGTCCGCGTCGGAAAACCAGGCCGGCGCGTCGAGGTGAAAACGTGAGCGCATGCGCTCCGCGGTCGAACGCAATTCAACCGGCAGCGCGGCGAGCAATTTGGTTTGCGCACCGGCCATCACTGCGCCGAGCCCCAATGCCTGCACCGGCCCTGGCAAACCGGCGAGGAACAACGCCTCCGCCTCCTGCGGCGACAGGCCATTCAGACGCGTGCGGTATCCGTCGAGCAGGCGATAGCCGCCTTCCGCGCCGCGTTCGCTCTGGACGGGAACGCCCGCCGCGCTCAAGGCGTCGATGTCGCGATAGATCGTGCGCAGGGACACCGCGCATTCGTCGGCGAGCGACTGTGCGGTCACACGTCCGCGCGCTTGCAGGGTCATCAGGATGGAAAGGAGGCGGCTGGCTCTCATCTGGATCAGTGTAGCCATACCTGACACAAACTGACAGGTATGGGCGCTTAGGATGGGGACATCCGGCGCCCGACGGACGCTGGCTTTTCCACCGAGACGCTCACCCAGAAGGCTCCCGCCATGACCACCGACCGCACGATCACGCTGTTCCACTCACCGCAATGCCGCTCTGTCAGCGCACTCACGCTGCTCGAGGAGCTCGGCGCCCCGTATCAGTTGAAAGTGCTGAACATGAAGGCCGGCGAGCAGCGCCACGCGCCGTATCTCGCGATCAATCCGCTCGGCAAAGTGCCGGCGATTCTTCACGGCGACGCGCTGATCACCGAACAGGTTGCCATCTTTATCTATCTGGCCGACCTGTTTCCTGAAGCGGGCCTCGCGCCGGCCCTCGACGATCCGTCGCGCGGGCCGTACCTGCGGTGGCTGGTGTACTACGCTGCATGTTACGAACCGGCGCTGGTCGACAAGGCGATGAAGCGCGAACCGGCGCCGCTTGCCACCTCGCCCTACGGCGATTTCGATTCGATGCTCGGGACTGTAACGAGCCAGTTGCAAGCATCGCCCTATTTGCTTGGGGAAAAGTTATCGTCTGCGGATATTTTGTGGGGTATCGCGCTGCATTGGGGGATGATGTTCAAGTTGGTGCCCGAAACGCCGGCCGTGCTTGAGTACACCCAGCGCGTTTGCTCACGGCCGAGCTTCGTGAAGGTGAGCGAGCGGGATGTTGCGCTGGCGGCTGAGCATGAGGCGGCGCTCAAAGGGATTTGAGACAATGAGGGCCGCCCGTGAATGTGTTCCGGGACAACCGGGCGCGCCCTGGCCTTTCCAGCAGGTGTCGGCCCATTGAACAAGAGATGTTTTCAGGTATGAGCAAGACCGTATTCATTCCCAGCGTCCCTGCGACGTCGGAAGAAGATTTCGACGTGTCGGCAACATCGAAACTGGCCGGCTACCGGCGTTTCTTCGGTGTGTTGAAAGTGGTTCGAACCACGGACGGCCGCGTGCTATTCCCGTTCGACGGCGCGCCGGAACTCGGACCTTACGCGACCAAGCTGGAGGCCGTCGCGGCCGCGCAGGTGTATGGCGAGCACATCGTGGCCAGCGACCTGGCGCGTCCGGAGTTGTAAGCACGGGAGCATGGCGGGTACGCTTTGGTCCCTTGGGCGGGGTTGCCCGGATTTGTGACTCGGGATCATCATTTGATGAGAGGCTCACTTCGGGAGCAGCAGATGCCACGTCCAAGCAAACCGGGCTTATTGGCTACGGTCATAGGGGGTGTGGCCGTGCTGATGGCAGTGTTCTGCCAATCCGGCCTCGCTCAGACGCCGGACGCCGATGCCGGTCAGAAAGCACTCGGAAGAGCCACCATCGTTCACGCCCAGGTTCACGTGGTAGCGATCTACCCGGCCACCAACAGCGTCACCCTGCGTGGTCCGCGCGGCAATCTGGCGGATGTCGATGTCAATCCCCAGTTGGCTGACGTCAGGAAACTGCGGATCGGCGACAAGCTGAACGTTGCGTACCAGCAAGCGCTGCTGATTCAAGTCGACAAGGTGACGGCCAAAGGTGTCCGTGAACGAATCGAGACGACGGTGACGATACCGGCTTCAGCGGGATATGCGTCGTCGGCGCATAGGGTGCAGGTTGTCGCGACGGTGCTGAAGATCGATCGCAAAAGCCGGATGGTGACGCTGCGTGGGCCGAAGCATCAGCAGGTGTTGAAGGCGGCGGCGGACATTCCGCTCAGTGATTTGAAAGTCGGTGACAGTGTGCGGGCGGAGTTTGTTTCGGCGGCCGCAGTGGAGCTGGTGAGGAAGTGAGACGGTGCCTGATCTCCCATCAGACGTCGTCACCTTTGCCGATGTCCAGTCGCTGACGGACCTGAATATCTTTGCTCGAGGTTTATATTGGAGTCATCGTCACGCTTTTGGCGAGATTTCTGTTCGGGACCGACGCATTTGACGGAGGACGGCAATATGACTGCTGATTCTGGTTTGCCTTACGACCCGCAGGGACAAACGCCAGCGTCATTGCTGACGCTGGTCGAATATCTGGAACTCTCGCTGGATGCGGGGGAATGCGTCGTCATGATGCGCCGCGGTACAGACGTTTGTGCCGTCTACCTCGGCGACCCGGCAGACGAGGACAACGAGTTGACCGGTCACGGAACCATCGCAGCGGACGTGGCCGACGAGATACTCGAACTGACGCAGGCCGGCGGAAACCAGATAACGATCGGCGGCCAGACGTACCGGTTTGTTCGAAGCTTCACGCATATCGCTGACGTCGGAGCCGTGATATTTGCTCCGGCGTAGCTTGTCGGGTTTCGCACTCGAACTTGCCGACTCCGGTGACTGCCATGAGCCGCCTTAAGTCAGGACGTCGACCTCGGCTCGGGCCAAGGCCACCCTTTCTTCTCGACGGAGGCGTCCGGCCTCGCTGACAACGTGGCCACGACCGGCTCCTTGATCGGAGCTACATCCTTTGCGGCATTGCGAGCCGTATTGGCCAACGCGTCCGCGCTCATCTCCGGGAGCCCGGTCCCGAACCACGCTACTGTTTTTTGGACGTGGGTGACATACACTTGCCAACCTTCGGCATTGCCGTCAAAGAGGTTGCGTTGAACGCTTGATGCCAGCACGTCCTGGTTGAGCTCTGCCTCAAGCAGCGCTTTCGGCCACAGAACAAATGCGCTGGCCACACGTCGGGCGAATTCGTCCACCGTCATTGTTGGCGTCAGCGCCCGGAGAAACTTGAAGTGCCGCAATGAATTATCTTCCTGCACAAGGTGCGCCACCGACGCGGTCGGCCTGCTTGTCCTGGCTAAACAGTTCAAAGCGTCGAGCATGTCTCCGAGATGAAGGAGTAGCGCTCGTCTATCAAATCGATCGTCCATTACGGTAGGTTCGTTCATTGCGTACTTGGCTGGAGAGGTTTGGCGTTCGGTTGAACGCCAGGTTTCGTCGCTACTATTCGGGTGCGTCTTCAATGAATCGCTCTTGCATCCTGGCGCCGCGGGTGGGTTGTCGGCCAGCGGCCCGTCGTGTCCCCAGGAGGCCGGCGAAAGTTCGCTGTCTCCGGGCTGAGGAGCGAACGCATCGCTCACGGCATAGTCTCACTTGCCTACGGTGAAATGTTCCGCCACAAACCAATCTGAATCAGGCCCCGATGCGCTCGACTTTCACTAAATGGCTGTTCATTGTCTACCTTCTCGGTAGCGGCACGCTGTATTCAATGGTCATACTGCTCCTGTTTCCTTTCGTCGGCAGGGCTGGACGATACTGGCTAGCAAAACAATGGTGTCGTGCCCTCGTGGTTGTGATGCGCTGGCTGCCGGGCGTGTCATGTTCGATAGAAGGGCTTGAGCATATTCCCGAGGGGCCAGCGATACTATTGTGCCGCCATGAATCAACCTGGGAAACCCTCACATTTATCGCACTCTTTCCACGGCGCATCAGTTTTGTTTTCAAGGAAGAGCTTCTTCGCATTCCATTTTTTGGATGGGTGCTGCGTGGCCTCGATATGGTGAGCCTGAACCGTGGCTCCGCTCGACAGGCTCATCAGGCCGTGACGCAGGAAAGCGCCGAGAGGCTGGCAAAGGGAGATGTTGTTGTCATTTTCCCGGAGGGGACCCGGGTGCCCCACGATGCCCCATTGCGGATGACATCGGGAGGCGTTCGATTGGCTTGCGCGACTGGCGTACCTGCTGTTCCAGTGGTTCTCAACGCGGGCAAAGTCTGGCCGGCGAAAGGCTGGCCCAGCGGCCGTGGACAAATTCGTGTGGTGGTCGGCCCGGCATTTTCCCCTCAGGACCTGTCACAACAGGAACTCAGCCGGGCCGTCCACGAGTGGATGAAAGATGAATTGCTGCGGCTTTGATATTCTTAAATTGCAATGCAATAGCCCGCGCCTTCCCCATCTCACTCCACAGTCACCGACTTCGCGAGGTTCCGCGGCTTATCCACATCCGTGCCTCGTGCACAAGCCGTGTGATAGGCCAGCAACTGCAGCGGCACCACGTGCAGAATCGGCGACAGCAAGCCATAGTGTTCCGGCATCCGGATCACATGCAGGCCTTCGTCATTGACGATCTTGGTATCCGAGTCTGCGAACACATAAAGCTCACCACCCCGCGCGCGCACTTCCTGAATATTCGACTTCAGCTTTTCCAGCAGCGCATCATTCGGCGCCACCGTCACCACCGGCATCGCTTCCGTCACGAGCGCCAGCGGCCCGTGCTTCAACTCACCCGCCGGATACGCTTCCGCGTGGATATAGGAAATCTCCTTGAGCTTCAACGCGCCTTCGAGTGCGATCGGATAATGCAGGCCACGCCCGAGGAACAACGCATGCTCCTTGCGCGAAAATTCTTCCGACCACGCGATGATCTGCGGCTCCAGCGCCAACACGCTATTCAACGCGGCCGGCAAGTGACGCAACTGTTTCAGATACTCGGCTTCCTGCTCCGGGGTCACCTGCCCACGCAGCTTCCCAAGCGTCGCGGCGAGCACGAACAGCGCAGCCAGTTGTGTCGTGAACGCCTTGGTCGATGCCACGCCGATCTCGCGACCCGCATGCGTCAGGAACGACAATTCGGTCTGGCGCACCATCGCGCTCGTGCCTACATTGCACACCGCCAGCGTATGTTTATGCCCGAGCGACTGCGCATGCTTGAGCGCCGCCAGCGTGTCGGCGGTTTCGCCCGACTGCGAGATCACCACCACTAGCGATTTCGGATTCGGCACCGACTCGCGATAGCGATACTCGCTGGCAATTTCCACCTGAGTCGGGATTTTCGCGACCGACTCGAGCCAGTATTTCGCGGTCAGTCCCGAGTAGTAGCTCGTGCCGCACGCGAGAATCAGCAGGTTGTCGATATCCGCGAACACCTTGTCGGCACCCTCGCCGAATAGCGACGCGTCGAACGAATCGCCTTGCGGGATCGTGTCCGTAATCGCACGCGGCTGCTCGAAAATTTCCTTCTGCATGAAGTGACGATACGGGCCGAGTTCCACCGCGCCGCCATACGCCGCGACCTGGCGCACGTCGCGCTGCGCGTCGTAACCGTCACGATCGGCGATACGCACGCCTTCGAGCGACAATTCGCAGACGTCGCCTTCCTCGAGGAAAATGAACCGTTCGGTGCTGCCGGCAAGCGCCAGCGCATCGGAAGCGAGGAAGTTTTCACCGTTGCCGAGTCCCACCACGAGCGGCGAACCTTGCCGCGCGCCAACCACCGTATGCGGCTGATCCTTATGCAGCACCGCGATCGCATACGCGCCGTGCAATTGCCCGACGGCTTCACGCACTGCGGCAAACAGATCACCACGATACAGGCTGTGAATCAGATGAGCGATAACCTCTGTATCAGTCTGCGAGACAAATTCATAACCCTTGCCCCGCAGCATTTCGCGCAGCGATTCATAGTTCTCGATGATGCCGTTGTGTACCAACGCGAGTGCATCTTTCGAAAAGATCGGGTGGGCATTGTCGGTCACCGGCGCGCCGTGTGTTGCCCAGCGCGTATGCGCGATACCCGTGACGCCTTCGAGGTGGCTCTCCCGCACCTGGTCGTCCAGATCAGCCACGCGTGCGACGCTGCGCGCACGACGCGGCCCGCTGTCGCCGAGCACGGCCACGCCGCATGAATCGTAGCCGCGGTACTCGAGGCGACGCAGTCCTTCGATCAGGACGGGAACGATGTTACGTTGCGCAACCGCGCCGACAATGCCACACATGGCTAATTCCTTTTCAGTGCCGGGTTTCAGGAAGCGCGCTTCATGCGCGCGTCACGCCCATCAACTTTTTTTCTTGGTCGGGCGTACATAGCCCGGCTTGCTTGTTTGAGTCTTATCGTTCAGGACCAGCATGTCTGCTTCGACATCTTTCCAGACCGTGGTGCCCGCCGCGATCGTCACGCCGCGCTTCACGCGCACGGGCGCAACGAGTTGCGTGTCCGAACCGACGAACACGTCGTCTTCGATAATCGTGCGGAATTTGTTCGCGCCGTCGTAGTTACAGGTGATGGTACCCGCACCGATATTCACGCGCGCCCCGATATCCGCGTCGCCGATATACGTGAGATGGTTCGCCTTCGAACCATGACCGAGCACCGCATTCTTCACCTCGACGAAGTTGCCGACGTGCGATTCGTCCTGCAACGACGCGCCCGGACGCAGCCGCGCATAAGGGCCGAGCACGACGTTCGCGCCGACTTCGGCGCCTTCGATATGCGTGAACGCGTCGACGCGTGTACCGGCGCCGATCGTGGCATTGCGGATCACGCAGTTCGGCCCGACGGTCACGTTGTCGGCCAGGGTGACGCGGCCTTCGAATACGCAGTTCACGTCGATCGAAACATCGCGGCCGCATTCGAGCGTGCCGCGCACGTCGAGGCGAGCCGGATCGGCAAGCGTCACGCCGGCCACCAGCAGCGCCTCGGCGACATTGTGCTGATGAATCCGCTCGAGTTCGGCAAGCTGCTGCTTGCTATTCACGCCGAGCGTTTCCCACTCCTCGTCAGGCTGCGTGGTGACGACTTCGAGCCCGGCTTCGATCGCCATCTCGACTGCGTCGGTCAGGTAGAACTCGCCTTGCGCGTTGTCGTTTTTCAACGCAGCGAGCCAGACACCGAGGCGTTCGGTCGGTGCGACGATGATGCCGGTGTTGATCTCGGCGATCTTGAGTTGCTCGGGCGTCGCGTCTTTCTGTTCGACGATGCGCGACACCTTGCCGTGCTGATCGCGCACGATGCGGCCGTAGCCCGTAGGGTTGTCGAGCGTGACGGTGAGTACGCCGTAGCCGCCTCGGCCCGCCCGATCGGTCAGCGCCTGCAGCGTGCTGGCGCGCGTGAGCGGCACATCGCCGTACAGCACCAGCGTGGGTTCGGCCGGATCGAGCAGCGGCAACGCCTGCTGCACCGCGTGACCCGTGCCGAGTTGCTGCTCCTGCGCGGCAAACTGGACATCCGGCGCCGCTACCGCTTGACGCACGGCTTCGGCGCCATGACCGACCACCACGACCAGACGCGTGGGCTTGAGCGCACGAGCAGTGTCGATGACATGAGCGAGGAGCGGCCGGCCAGCCAGGGGATGGAGCACCTTGGGAAGCGCGGACCGCATGCGCTTACCGGTGCCTGCCGCCAAAATCACGATGTTCATGGCGTCGGCAATCAGACAAGTTTAGAGCTGACGATTCTATCATGCAGCCTATGTCGAAAAGGCCGTTCACGCGTCCTCCGCGCGGCTTCACTACGCCGCCAAATCACCCGAAAACCCTTGATTCCCGGGCATTTCGCGGCTCGATCAAAGATCGTCGAACTGAACGATCGAGATCGGCTTCGCTCCAGCGAGCAGCGTGCCGTCGCCGGAATCAGTCGAACACGGCTCTTCGTCGAAGGCGATGTCGCCTTGCGGATCGGCCTCGCCGCTTGCACGCAGGCCGGCGAACGGGAACAGCTTGTGATCCATCAGGTGCGACGGCACGATGTTCGACAAGGCATTGAACATATTCTCGATGCGACCCGGAAAGCGCTTTTCCCAATCGCGGATCAGCGCCTTCATTTCTGCGCGCTTCAAGTTCGGCTGGCTGCCGCACAGATTGCACGGAATGATCGGGAATTCGCGCAATTCCGCGTATTTTTCCAGATCGGTTTCCTTCACGTAGGCGAGCGGGCGGATCACGATATTCTTGCCGTCGTCCGATTGCAGCTTGGGCGGCATGCCCTTCAGCTTGCCGCCGTAAAACATGTTCAGCAGCAGCGTTTGCAGAATGTCGTCTCGATGATGGCCGAGCGCGATCTTGGTCGCACCGAGCTCGCCCGCCACACGATACAGAATGCCGCGACGCAGCCGCGAGCACAGCGAGCAGGTGGTCTTGCCTTCCGGCACCAGCCGCTTGACGATGCTGTACGTATCCTGGTTCTCGATATGAAACGGAATGTCGAGTTGCTTCAGGTACTCGGGCAACACGTGCTCCGGAAAGCCCGGCTGTTTCTGGTCGAGATTCACCGCGACGATGTCGAAGTTGATCGGCGCGCGTTCGCGCAGCCGCATCAGGATTTCGAGCATCGCGTAACTGTCCTTGCCGCCCGACAGGCACACCATCACCTTGTCGCCTTCCTCGATCATGTTGAAGTCGCCGATCGCTTCACCGACCTGGCGCGCGAGCCGCTTGAACAGCTTGTTGTTCTCGTAGGCCTCTTTCTGCTCACGGCGTGTGAGCGGCGCTTTGACCGCGGAAGCGTGAACGGCCTGCGCGGCCTCCGGGACCACGGTGTCGTTCAGGATGTCCTGAGCATTCATGGCTCAATCCTCTTTGATACGGAAGACTTCGACGCCCACGGCGTCGCAGTCAGGATAAACGTCCGGCTTTTCGGTCGACACGCACACAGCGCGCACCTGCGGATGGGCGAGCAGAACCTTGACGAGGTCGTCGCAGAGCGTTTCCTGCAGGTGAATATGACCTTGTTCGACGCGGCGCGCGATGGTCGAACGCATAAAGTCGTAATCGACGACTTCGTTCAGTTTGTCCTGAACCGGCGTGGACAGCGCGAGCGGCACGAACAGTTCGACGTTGATCACGACGCGCTGTTCGCCGCGCTTTTCGAAGTCGTGCACGCCGATGTTGATGTGCACTTCGTAATTGCGCAGAAAGAGCCGGCGGCAATCGGCGAGCCGGGGATGCGAAAGAGCGGCAAACATGTTCGTTCCAGTCGAAAAAAGCGTGCGGAGCACGCAAAGGGGCGCTTCAACACGCGGGCGGCCGCCGGTTCGACCCGGCAACCAGCACGCGCGCTGTTCAGGCGCCCGTCAAAAACATAACGTCGCGCGGCAGCGGCACAAGGTGCTGCCCGCCGTCGACCACCAGCGTCGTTCCGGTGACGCCCGCTGCATCGGCGAGATACAGCGCGGCGGCGACAATATCCTCCGGCCGCGACGCGCGGCCCAAAGGCGTAGTACGGTGAGCTGCTTCAAAACCGGCCGGCGTTTGATCGGCGGATTGCATCGTCAGCCCGGGGGCGAGTCCAACCACGCGCACTTTCGGCGCCAACGCCTGCGCCAGCGCAACCGTGGCTGTCTGCAACGCTGCTTTCGACAGCGTGTAGGACAAATAGTCCGGGTTCATGTTGTACAGCTTCTGGTCCAGCACATTGATCACCACGCCGCGCTGGCTTTCGTCGGTGCGCGCGGTCTCCGGCGTGGCCTCGAACAGCATACGCGCCAACACCAGCGGTGCGCCGAGATTCATTGCGGTCAGCTTCAGCAGAAGGTCGTAACCGACGTTCTGGGCCGTGTCTTCTTCAAAGCGCGACGCATTGTTGACAATACACGCCGGTCGGCCCAACACGGCCATACAGGCCGGTATGAGGCGCTCGACGTCGGCCTCGTCGCCCAATTCCGCGTGCAAAGCCACCGCCCGGCGGCCCAAGGCGACGATTTCCGCGACCACTTCGTCAGCCTCCTCCCGCGACGACCCGTAATGGACCGCCACGTCCCAGCCTCGCGCGGCAAAGCCGAGCGCGAGCGCACGCCCGATACGGCGGGCTGCGCCGGTAATCAGCACGATGCGCGGCGTTTCAGGCGCGCGGGCGGCGGCGGTATCCAGAGAGGCGGTCATTTACAATGCGGGGATGAATCCGAAAGCTCACCAACCCGATAGTTTACCTGCTCCCGGCCCGAGCGCGCTTGCGCAGTCCGAAGCGCTGGTCGCGCAGATCCGCGCGGAGCTCGAAGCGGCAGGCGGCTGGCTGTCGTTCGACCGCTACATGGAGCGCGCGCTTTATGCACCGGGACTCGGCTATTACAGCGGCGGCGCCCGCAAATTCGGCCTGCGCGGCGACGACGGCAGCGACTTCGTCACGGCGCCGGAAATGTCGCCGTTATTCGCTGCGACGCTGGCGCGCCCGCTCGCTGAAGCCTTGCAGGCGAGCGGCACGCGCGAGCTGATGGAGTTCGGCGCCGGGACGGGCAAACTCGCCGCCGGCGTGCTGAATGCGCTCGACGAGCTGGGCGTCGAATTCGACAGCTACTCGATCGTGGATTTGTCGGGTGAGCTGCGCGAACGCCAACGCGAAACCCTCGAAGCCGCCGCACCGGCGCTGGCCGCGAAGGTGCGCTGGCTGGACGCGTTGCCGGAAAAATTCGCAGGCGTGGTGATCGGCAACGAGGTGTTGGACGCGATGCCCGTACGGCTTTTCGCGTTTACCGGCGGCGTCTGGCACGAGCGCGGCGTGGTGTGGCGCGATGAAGCTTTTGCGTTCGACGACCGTCCGGTCGCAGCAGCCGCGGACATTGCGCTTCTAGCTGAGCTTCTGGCCGAGGTCGACACCGCCGGCGACGACTACGTCACCGAAACGCATGACGCCGCCCGTGCATTCACGCGGACCATTTGCACGATGCTCACGCGTGGCGCGGCGTTCTTCATCGATTATGGTTTTCCGCGCCACGAGTACTACCATGAGCAACGTGCGCAGGGCACGTTGATGTGCCATTACCGGCACCGTGCGCATGGTGACCCGTTCGTCTATCCGGGCTTGCAGGACATCACCGCGCACGTGGAATTTACCGGCATCGCCGAGGCCGGTGTCGAAGCCGGCGCGGATCTGCTGGGGTTCACGTCACAAGCGCGGTTCCTGTTGAATGCGGGGATTACCGAGACGTTATCCGCGCTCGATCCGGCGGATACGGCGAAGTTTTTGCCTGCGGCAAATGCGGTGCAGAAGTTGTTGTCCGAGGCGGAGATGGGTGAACTGTTCAAGGTGATCGCGTTCTCGCGCGGGCTGGATGATACGCTGCAGGCGTTTTCCAGCGGCGACCGGTCGCATACGCTGTGATTTTTTGCTTTAGGGATGCGCGATGATCCGCTGGCTGTTGACTACGTTTGTTGCGGTGGCGGTGTTGTCGGCCTGCTGGCCGTGGCTCAGGAAGGTCGGGATTGGGCGGATGCCCGGCGACGTCACGCTGCGCCTCTTCGGGCGCGAGTATCCGTTTCCGTTTATGTCGACACTTGTGCTGTCGATGGTGTTGTCGCTTATCGCCAGGATTCTGTAGCGGGGATTGCCCTTGGCGGGCGGCATCGGCGGCCGGCTTGCGGCCTTGTTTGCCGTCCCTGTTTGCCGCCGGTTTACACCCGCTTGTGCTGGTTTGCCGCCCCAAAGGCAAACAAAAACTATCCCATCGCCACTTCAACCGCGCGGACTCGCTCCTGGTGCACGGCGTCCTTGATCCCAGCAGGCGCGTCTGCAAGCCGCTTGGCCACTGCGCCGGCATCCACGCCGCGCGCGGCGACAAGCGCAATCCGTAGCCGCTCAGCCTGCGGATACTCCCGCATCTCAAACCCGAGCCGCCCACGCGCATCCGCCTCGCACGCCTGCAAGGCTTCGGCAAAGCGCGCCGGTTTCCGGATAGCATCGCTGCGCTCGAGCAGCCTCACCAACGCGGCAGCCCCCATCTCCATCACGCGATGAATATTCCCATGCTCACGCGCGACCAGCAGCGCCAGATCGCGGCATTCATTCGGCACCCGCAGCCGCTCGCATAAAGGCTTCAGCAAATCCACGCTGCGGCCCTCATGCCCAATATGCCGGGGCAATACGTCGTCCGGTGTCGTCGCTTTGCCCAGGTCATGCGTGAGCGCCGCGAACCGAACCGGCAACGCGTAGCCCTGCTGGGCGGCATGGTCGATCACCATCATCACGTGCACGCCCGTATCCACTTCGGGATGATAGTCAGCCCGCTGTGGTACGCCGAACAACGCATCGACTTCCGGCAGAATCCGCGCCAGGGCGCCGCATTCCCGCAGCACCTCGAACATGCGGGACGGCTTCTTCTCCATCAATCCGCGCGACACTTCCTGCCACACGCGCTCGGCAACCAGTGCATCCACCTCACCGTCGGCCACCATCTTGCGCATCAGCGCCATCGTCTCCGGCGCCACCGTGAAATCGACGAAGCGCGCCGCGAACCGCGCGATCCGCAAAATCCGCACGGGGTCTTCGAGAAAGGCATTGCTGACGTGACGGAACAACCGCGCCTGCAAATCACCCTGGCCGTTGAACGGGTCGATCACCGGGCCGGTCAGTTCGCCGTCCGGGCGCATCTCGCGCGCCATGGCGTTGATCGTCAGGTCGCGGCGAGCGAGATCCTCTTCGAGCGTGACGTCAGGCGCGTAGAAGAACTGGAAACCGTGATAGCCCGCAGCCGTCTTGCGCTCGGTGCGCGCAAGCGCGTATTCCTCGTGCGTCTGCGGATGCAGGAACACCGGAAAATCCTTGCCCACCGGACGATAGCCCTGCGCCACCATCTGCTCGGGCGTCGCGCCGACCACTACGTAATCGCGGTCCTGTACCGGCACGCCCAATAGCTCGTCGCGAATCGCCCCGCCGACCGCGTAGATGTTCATGGGCATACGTCCTGATCCGGAAGTGCGTGCGTTTCGCGCAGCGCGTCGTCGATCCACGCCTTCACCGCGGGCAACGCAGTCACGCGACGAGCATAAGCCGCAGCGGTCTCGGACAGCGCCGGCTGCCACGTATTGAAGCGCATCACCACCGGTGCGTACATCGCGTCGGCAATACCGAACTCCCCGAACAGGAACGGGCCGCCGTACGTATCGAGACACGCGCGCCAGATCGCGTCGATGCGCGCAATGTCGGCCAGTGCCTCCGGTGTGGCGTTCTTGCCCGGAAACGACGCGCGAATATTCATCCACATGTTCGAACGCAACGCGCCGAAGCCCGAATGCATCTCGGCGCTGATGCTGCGCGCGACCCCGCGCGCCACGGGATGACGCGGCCACAGCGCATGCTGCGGGAAGCGCTCGGCCAGCGTCTCGGCGATCGCGAGCGAATCCCACACGACGAGGCCGTCGTCGGCAACCAGCGTCGGCATCTTGCCCGCACTCGACGGCGCGTGAGACAGGATCGTAGCCTTCGTGCCGGGCTCACGCAAATGGACCAGCACTTCCTCGAAGGGAATGCCGAAATGTTTGAACAGCAGCCACGGACGCATCGACCATGACGAATAGTTCTTGTCACCGATAAGCAGCTTCATGCCGGATAGGAAAGAAAGAGATAAAAAGGTTCAACGCCCCGCGCTGGAGCGAAACGTGTCGAAGCGTGAACGCGTCGACGCGCCGGTCAGATACACGGGCGCGATCGTTTCGATGCTGGCGGGTTCGATGCCGAGTTCAGGCGCAAGCGGTCCGCTCAACACGTTGTCGACTTTCATGGAATCGAGATTGTCGCGTGAAATCACCGGCTCGCCCGGCGCCAGTTCAAACGTCAACGCCTGCAAGCGCGCCAACGCCTCCGGCAGGCGAATGATTCGCGCATGCCGGCCGATCACGTCGCCGCAATACTTGACGAGGTCTTCCAGTGTATAGACGGTCGGGCCGCCCAGGTCGTAGGTATGGCCGCTGGCCGCGTCGAGATCCAGCACGTTACGGATCGCGTTTGCCACGTCGCCGACGTACACCGGCTGAAATTTCGCGTCCGGCATCGCAAGCGGAATCATCGGGAACATTCGCTGCAGGAACGCGAACTTGTTGAGAAACTGGTCCTCAGGACCGAACACCACGGAAGGCCGGAAAATCGTCCACGCCAGATTCGCCGCGTGCACGGCCTTTTCACCATCGCCCTTTGAGCGCGAATACATGCTCGGCCCGTTCGGGTCAGCGCCGAGCGCGCTGATATGAATCAGCCGATGCACGCCCTTGCCTTCGCACGCTGCAACGATTTTGGTCGGCAACTCGACATGCGCGCGGGCGAACTCCGGGCCGTAGGGTGTGCCGCGTTTGCCATGCAGCGTGGCAACGAGATTGATGACGCAATCGGCGCCTTCGACGAAACGCGCGAGTTGCACCGGATCGAACACATCGGCTTCGATCACGTCGATGGGGAGCAGGGTGAGATGACGCGCGTTGTAGCGCCGCCGGGTGGCGATGCGCACATCTTTGCCCATTTCGACGAGGGCGTTGACGAGATGGCTGCCGATAAAACCGGAACCGCCGATGACCGCAATGGCTTGATGTCGCATTTTTCGACTCCCTGGTGGAAGCCGCGGCAACGGCTGGCGTGGCGCACCGCCGCATCAGAAGAGATGACGCGGCGGCGGCGCGGCGCTTACGGTGCGATATAACCCAGACGCGCCTTCAGCGATTGCGGACGGCCTTCGAACAATGCCGCGTAGTAGACCGTGTTGGACAACACATTCTTGACGTAGTCGCGCGTTTCCTGGAACGGAATCGCCTCGGCGAAGATCGCGCCTTCAACCGGATGCTGCAACGTTTGCCGCCAGTTGCGCGGACGGCCGGGACCGGCGTTATAACCGGCGGTGGCCAGCACGGCGGACCCGTCGAACTGATTGTAGATCATGGACAGGTAGTTCGTGCCGAGCAGGATATTGGTGTTGATATCGTTCATCTGCTCGCGCGAAATCGGGCCGAGACCGATCTTCTTCGCCACCAGTTGCGCGGTGCCCGGCATCAGCTGCATCAAACCGCTCGCGCCCACTTCCGAGCGCGCGTTCATGATGAAGCGCGACTCCTGACGAATCAGCCCGTATGCCCATTCGACATCGAGCCCATTCGACTGCGCATCGCGCTCGACGATGTCCTTGAACGGCGACAGGTAACGCAGCGAGAAATCGTGCTCGCTCTTCGTGCGGTCCGCCGTGTTCACGGTACGGTCATACAACTCGATGCGGCGCGCGTATTCGGCCACGGCGATCAGTTGCCGGTCGCTCATATTGCGCAGCGGCCAGTTCCATTCTCGATTGCCTTCGAGCCGCAGATTCAACGCATAGAAACGTTGCGCCAGATCGAAGCCCGGCGTATTGCCGGCCTGCTGGACTTCGGCGTCGGTCACCGTGGTTTTAGGCGGCACGGTGATCTTCTGGCCGAGTTCTTCCGAAGCCAGTTGGCCGTAGAAGTTGAAGCCCTGCGAGATCGACTCGAATTCCTGGTTGGCGGTGGTCGTGTCGCCAGCTTGCTTGAGCGCACGCGCGTGCCAGTACACCCACGACGGCTGATTGCGCAACGCCGCCGGCATCTGTTCGATCGACCAGCGCACCATCGTCCAGTCGCCGGCGAGCAGCGCGGTGCGGGTGCGCCATTCGTACGCCGGCGTCGACAGCGGCGCATTCACCGAGAGCCGGTACCAGTCCACCGCGCTCGGCATCTGCTTGACGGCAGCCTGATAGGCAATCGTGCCCCAGCCGATTGCGCGCTCGGGCGAACTCAGCGACGGCGCCACCGAAGCGAACGTGGCCGCGGCCATGGCCGGGTCGTTGCGCGCCATGCGCGTGATCGCGAGTAAGGCGAGTTGGTGCGACTGCGTATCCGGACCGACACCACGCGCCAGCAGTAACGGCGGCGTGCTCGTGGCCTGGCCGAACAGCACCGGATCGGGCGGCTGGTTACTGAGCGCATCAACGAGCTTACTGCCTGTGCCCGTGTAGTTCTGTTCGTACGCAAGGCGAATCTGTTGCCATACGTCGTCGGAACTGAATTGCTGATTGACCGCGAGCGCGGTGACCAGATCGACGCAGCCGTCGCCATACCACTTCGGATCGACCAGCAGCGCGCGCGCCGCGTCAGCGACGTTTTCACCCCGCGCGGCACGCGACTCGAGCGCGTAGCACTTCACCTGCGTATCGTCGTTCAGCACGAAACGCGCGTATTGCTGATCGAAGTTGCGCCAGTCGTGACGCGCACCGAGCACCGTGAGGTAGTCGTTGCGCAAGCGGTCGGCGATGGCCTGGCCGTCGTATTTCTGCAGGAACGACAGCACCGGTGCATCCGGCGCGTCAACGCGCGCATGGCCGCTGGAATCGAACAATTGCGGCTTGAGCTGGAAGTACTCCAGATACGAAGGCGCCGGATAGCTCGGGATCATGCTCGCCAGTTGCGCCGCGCGCGCCGCATCATTATTGCGGGCGGCCTCGCGAAGCTGGACGAAAATCTGGTCGTCGTTCGTCAGTTGAGAAAGGGGAATGGGCTTGACGGCGGAGGCCGTGCTGCACGCGACGAGTGCCGCAGCGGCAAGCGCCAGGCTGGCCGCGCGATATACTCGATAGAGGCGTTTTGACATCGTTGTTTCTGGAGCGCGAATTGAACCCAAGCATAGCATGCAACCCCGTCGCGGAATCGAAAAAGGCACTGCGTCGAATGCTATTGGAAGCAAGGCTACAAGCGGCTTCCGAGCCGGCGCACAACGCCGCGCTCAACCGTCGCATTCTCGATGTGTTGAAGCGCTACGGTGTGAGCAGCGTGGGGTTCTATTGGCCGTTGGCGGGCGAATTCGACGCGCGCGCCGCGATTGCGGTCTGGCTCGCGGCCGACTCGCAACGCGAGGCGAGTTTACCGATCGTCAAGGCGCGCGGTGTGCCGCTCGAATTTCACGCGTGGGCGCCGGACACGGCGATGAAGATCGGTCATCACAAGATCGCCGAGCCCACTTCGGGGCGCGTGGTGGTGCCCGATCTGCTGTTCGTGCCGTGCGTGGGCTTCGACGCCGATGGCTTCCGGCTCGGCTACGGCGGTGGCTACTACGATCGCACGCTGAGCGCATGGCCTAGGTTGAAGAAGCCGGTCACGGTCGGCATCGCCTATGAAGCGTGCCGTACGGACGCCTTGCAGCACGAAGCTCACGACATCCCGCTCGATCTGATCGTGACGGAAGCCGGCCTCTATCCCCAGTCGGAGGGTTAAGCATTTGAAGCGCGCCGTGCGAGGCGTCTCCTTCAACAGCCGTCAAGGCCGCCCCCTTTATAGAGACGCCGCCGCCCGCGCAGCCGTGTCGTACAGTCCCGACGCATTGCGCATCAGTTGCGCTGCCTCGCCAATCTGCTCATTGGTCAGGCCACTTTCCTTCAGCGTCGAAATCAGGCAGCTCTCGCGCACCTCGCGGTATTTCAGACAGAGCTCACGGCCTGCATCGGTCGCCGAGAAGAACACTTCCTTGCCGGTCTTTTCGCTTTTTACATACCCTCTAGCTACGAGCTTCTTCAGCGCGTAAGTGGCGACGTGCGTGTCTTCGATGTTCAGCACGAAGCAGATGTCCGCCAGCTTCTTGCGCCGCTCGCGATGGCTAACGTGGTGCAGCAGCGAGACTTCGATCGCGGTCATGTCCTTTTCGCCGGCCGCGGACATACAGCGCACCATCCATCGATTGAACGCGTTGCCCGCCATGATGAGTGCGTACTCCAGTTCGGACAGCTCCGCGCTGGTGTCAGACACGAGATGTTCCGAGGAAACGATCTTGGTGGGATGGCGCGACATGGTGAAGATTCTCGAGAGACAGGATGGGAAGGTGTCGGGAGTGTACGACGAGGCCACTCATTCCGGGAGCCTGGCGAAAACGCTTATTGATAAATTGTTGATATTTTATTGATAATGTACGCTCCAAACATCGCGGACCCTATGCCGATAAATATCCATAGGGTCCGATATGCTCGATATTTCGACTCGACCTGGGCCATTAAGCGATGAGCCAACCAAGAATCTTTCCGCTCGGCGACTCCGCGCTCGTCTGCGAGGCGCCGCCGCCGGCCACGCTGGACTGCCAGCGTCGCGTGTGGGCCACCGCCCTGGCCGCGCGAGACTGGCCACATGTGCTGGAGGTCGTGCCGGGCATGAACAATCTGACGCTCGTCTTCGATTCGCTCGAAGCCGATCGCGAAGCGCTGGCGAGCCGTCTGCAAACGGCCTGGAGCGAGGTGGGCGACGCGCCCGCGGCCGGCCGTGAAGTCGACATTCCGGTGCAATACGGCGGCGAGTTCGGTCCCGACCTGCAAGCGGTCGCCAATCACACCGGCCTGAGCGTGCGCGAGGTCGTGCAACATCATGCGGATGGCGAGTACGTGGTGTTTTTCCTCGGCTTTCAGCCGGGCTTCGCCTATATGGGCGGTCTCGACAAGGCGCTGCATACGCCGCGCCGTTCGTCGCCCCGGCTGGAAGTGCCGGCGGGGTCGGTCGGCATCGGTGGCGAGCAGACCGGCATTTATCCGGCAACTTCTCCGGGCGGCTGGCAGTTGATCGGCCGCACCGAACTGCCGCTGTTCGATCCGGCTCGCCGTCCGCCCACGTTGCTGCAACCGGGCGACCGGGTGCGTTTTACCATCGCGGGGATACACGCATGATCGATGTGATTCGCGCGGGTCTCCTGACCACGATTCAGGATCTTGGACGCCACGGCTACCGGCATCTCGGCGTCGCGATGGGTGGCGCGCTCGACCGTCTGTCGCTTGAAGTCGGCAACCGGCTGGTCGGCAACCGGCCCGATGCGGCCGGCCTGGAAATTACCTTCGGCCCGACCGTGCTGCGCTTTCTGCGCGCCACACGCGTGGCCATCACCGGCACCGAATTCGGCGCGACGCTCGACGGCAAACCCGTCTATTCATGGTGGAGCCTGCCGGTGCAGGCCGGCCAGGAACTGGTTCTGCAAGCGGCCAAACGCGGCATGCGCGGCTATGTCTGCATAGCCGGCGGCATCGACGTGTTGCCGATGCTCGGCTCGCGCAGCACGGATCTCGCCGGCCATTTCGGCGGATTGGGGGGCCGCGCACTGCGTGACGGCGATCGTCTGCCGGTCGGCGCGCCGCCGCAACGCGGCCACCTCGGCTTTACCCCCGAAGCGCCGGAGTTCGGCGTCAAGGCGCCCGCCTGGTGCAAGTTCGTGCTGGTACACGAACCGCTACGGCGTGGCCGGCACCCGTCCGGCGTGCCGTGGGCCGTGCCGATCCGCGTGCTGCAAGGCCCCGAATACGACAACTTCACCGAAGAAGCGCACGAATCGTTCTGGTCCGACGAATGGCTGGTCACGCCGAACAGCAACCGCATGGGCTACCGCCTCGCCGGCGCTGAATTGAAGCGCACCCGGAAAAGCGATCTGCTTTCGCACGCGGTGTTGCCCGGCACGATTCAGGTCCCGCCGAACGGCCAGCCGATCGTGCTGATGAGCGATGCGCAAACCACGGGCGGCTATCCGAAGATCGGCGCCGTGATCCAGGCCGATCTATGGAAGCTCGCCCAGGTTCGCCTGAACGCTGCCATCCGTTTCATCCCGACGACGCCTTATGAGGCGCGTCAGGCATTGCTGGAAGAACGCACGTATTTGCGGCAGATCGACGCCGCGATTGCCATGCATGAAGAACGCTGCGCACGTCAGACGACGGTCGCGGCGCTGTAATAGTGAGAGTGAGCGCCCCCAACCTGACGCTTCGCATCGAGCCCCCTAGGGGATTTCCTGCGGAGCGAAAAACCTGGGACGGGCCGGCGTTTTCTTAAGCGTAGAGGAACACCATGGAAATCGATTTGAACGCCGACCTCGGCGAAGGCTGCGGCTCCGATGAGGCGCTGCTCGACCTCGTCAGCTCGGCCAACATCGCGTGCGGCTGGCATGCGGGCGGCGCCAATGCCATGCGCGACTGCGTACGCTGGGCGGTGCAAAAAGGCGTGTCGATCGGCGCGCATCCGAGCTTTAACGATCCTGAGAATTTTGGCCGCAAGGAAATGGATTTGCCGGTCAACGACATCTACGCGGGCGTGCTGTATCAGCTGGGCGCCTTGTCGGCGATCGCGCAAGCCGAGGGCGGCCGCATCGCGCACGTCAAGCCGCACGGCGCGCTGTACAACCAGGCCGCGCGCGACGCGAAGATTGCCGATGCGATCGTTTCGGCGGTACACGATTTCGACCCGTCGGTGGCGGTCTTCGCGCTCGCCAACAGCGGACTCGTGACGGCCGCCCGGTCAGCCGGCCTGACCGCCGTCGAAGAAGTCTTCGCCGACCGCGGCTATCGCGCCGACGGCTCGCTAGTGCCACGCAAGGAGCCGGGCGCGCTGCTCGAAGACGAAGACCTGGTGCTGGCGCGCACGCTCGCGATGGTGCGCGAGCGCCGCGTGCAGGCCATCGACGGACGCTGGGTGCCGCTCAACGCTCAAACCATCTGTCTGCACGGCGACGGTCCCCATGCGCTGGCGTTCGCGCGGCGCATTCGCAGCGCGTTAGAGGACGCCGGCATTGAGGTTCACGCGGCCGGTGCCGCGAGCGTCTGATCCGCGCGTCGGCCAACGCGACTCAGACAGCACGATTCAACTGTTACCCCACCCCGAACGCCCCGCTCCATGCGGGGCGTTTGCCAGGTGCAGGACGTATGGCCGTATCCGCAGCAGAACGGCAAATGAGCAGTAGATAAGCGGCGAACGAGCAGCAAACAAGCCGCAGGTGCAGGTGTAGTCGAAGCAACGCGGCCAGCAAGAGCCGTGGCAGCAAGACGGCGCATGGATCCTCAGGCGCCGGCCCACGTTAGCCGCCACAAGCGGCGAGGTTGAAACCCTGTTTGGAGATCCAGATGCAGACAACAGTCAGTCTATGGCCGCTCATTGGCGTGGCCGTCATCATCGTCGGCTTTTTACTCCGGTTCAATCCGATGCTGATCGTGGCGGTGGCCGCGATCATCACCGGTCTGGCCGCGCACTTCCCGCCTGAAAAGATCCTCGCCGAAATCGGCACCGGCTTCATCAAGACGCGCAATATCCCGCTGATCATCCTGCTGCCGCTGGCCGTGATCGGCCTGCTGGAACGGCATGGCCTGCGCGAGCGCGCGCAAGCGTGGATCGGCGGCATCAAGGCAGCGACCGCGGGGCGTTTGCTGATCGTTTATCTGCTGGTACGCGAACTGACCGCCGCTGTCGGGCTGACCGGTCTCGGCGGCCATCCGCAGATGGTGCGTCCGCTGATCGCGCCGATGGCCGAGGGCGCGACTGAAACGCGCTTCGGCAAAATCAGCGACGCGGTCCGCTACAAGCTGCGCGCCTTCTCCGCGGCGACCGACAACGTCGGCCTGTTCTTCGGTGAAGACATCTTCGTCGCGTTCGGCGCAATCGTGCTGATGACGACCTTCCTGAAAGAAGCCGGCATCGTCGTCGAGCCGATTCACGTGGCCGTCTGGGGCATTCCGACCGCGATCTGCGCGTTCATCATTCACGGCTTCCGCCTCTATCTGCTCGACCGCAGGCTCGAACGCGAACTGCGCGGCAATGCCGCAGCGAACACCGCCTCCGTTTCGCCGACGCAACCCGCCGCAGGAGACAAAGCATGACATTCACGATTACCTATCTGTTCTGGCTGCTTGGCGCGGTGCTGCTCGTTATAGGCGGCATGATCGTCACGGATAAAGAGCACCCGCGCCGTTTCACCGCCGGCGGGTTCTGGATTCTTTACGCGCTGATCTTCCTGATCGGCGACAAGCTGCCGCCCTCGGTGGTCGGCGTGCTGGTGATCGTGATGGCGTTGGCTGCGGGCTTCGGCGGCGTAACCGCGGCCAAGCCGAAGCTGCTGTCGCTCGAAGCGCGCAAGGCTAGCGCCGCGCGTCTGGGCAACAAGCTGTTCGTGCCCGCACTGACGATTCCGGTCGTCACCGTGATCATTACGCTGTCGGCCAGTCATCTGATCTTCGGCGGCATGCCGCTGATCGAGAAAGCCAACGTGACGCTGATCGGCTTCGGCATCGGCTGCGTGATCGCCCTGGCGATTGCCTGTGTACTGACGCGCGATACCGTCGGCCAGTCGATGAAAGAGGCACGCCGCCTGGTCGATGCGTTGTCATGGGCCGCGGTGCTGCCGCAGATGCTCGGCATGCTCGGCCTCGTGTTCTCGGACGCCGGTGTCGGCAAGGCCGTCGCTCACGTGACCACGGCTTACATCAGCCTCGACTACCGCTTTATCGCGGTGGCCGTGTACTGCATCGGCATGGCGCTCTTCACGATGGTGATGGGCAACGGCTTCGCCGCGTTCCCGGTGATGACGGGCGGCGTCGGCGTACCGATTCTGGTCGGCGTGTTTCACGGCAACCCGGCGGTGATGGTCGCAATCGGCATGTTCTCGGGATACTGCGGCACGCTGATGACGCCGATGGCCGCAAATTTCAACATGGTGCCGGCCGCGCTGCTGGAGCTACCGGACAAGAACGCGGTGATCAAGGTGCAGATACCCACCGCGCTGACCTTGCTGGTCGTGAACATCTTGCTGCTGAATTTCCTGATGTTCCTGTAGGAGTTTGGATTCACCGCTTCGGCAAATATAGACGAACAATGTGTTCGACCGTGTGGGTTGAAGCGGTGCGATGCGATGCGGTGCGGCTGAGTAAAACAGCGGGCGGGATCAAGACGTGTGATTCACCGGCTAAACGAGACTGCGTGGGTCATCTCTCGCGCTGTCTGACCCAAAGTGCTGCCGCAGGGCTGCAGGAACCTGTTCGAGCACATTGTCCCAGTCGCCCTGTTGCGGCTGGGTGAAGATTCGTACGCTCGGATACCACGGGCTATCCTCGCGATCGTGCAGCCAGCGCCAGCAACCCGCAAAGCGATTGAGCAGCCAGACCGGCTTACCCATTGCTGCGGCCAGATGCGCGACCGACGTATCGACCGAGATCACCAGATCAAGGTTCTCGATCAGTGCGGCGGTGTCCGCGAAGTCGTCGATTTCATCCATCCAGTTTGCCAGACATGTCTCCGTTGCCGGGTCGGCCCGCTTCGCCGGGTCGTCGGTCTTTTGCAAACTGATCCAGCGGATGTGCGGCATGGCGAGCAGCGGCGCCATGTGTGCGGAGGTCATGCTGCGCACCGTGTCCGCGGTAAAACCTGAATGACCTCCGGCCCACACCACGCCTACGCGTGGCAAGTCGGGGTTCGGTAACGCAGCCAGCCGGGCATGCCACCAGGCGGCACGCCCGGCATCGGCATGCAGATAGGTGAAGGCCGGAATGGTGTCCAGCCGCGTGCCGAACGCCATGGGCAACGACATCAGTGGGCAATACCAGTCCCACTCGTCGAAGTCCGGCTCGACGTTTTCGAGTACCGTCACGCCCGGCCAGCGCGCTTCGAACGACTGCTCGTAGAGACGCTTCAAAGGTTGCGGGCAGATGTAGCCGACCTCGGAAAAATGCTCGAGGGCCAACGGCAGATAGCGCACGAACTGCAGACTGTCGCCGAATCCCTGCTCATGAAAGACCAGCAGACGCGGGCGGTGGCGAGCACCCTCGTCGTCCATACGGCTGACGGCGTTCAGATTCTCTCCTTTCCATTGCGGCAACGGCACCGGCGGGCGCTCCGGCGTGGGGCGTCCCTGTCCATCGACCATATTGACCCAGCGGTCTTCGAACAGAGGCCATGCTTCTTCATACTGCCCCGAAGTCAGCAAAACCGTAGCGAGATTGCAGCGGGCACTGAGATAGTCCGGTTTCAACGCAATGGCTCGACGCAAATACCACTCGGCTTCGTCCAACGCACCCAGGTGCTTGGTGACGGTCCCCAGATTGGCATGTGCACCCACATGGTCCGGATCGAGTTCGAGCAGCCTGCGATAAGCGTGTGCCGCGGCCTGGTTGTGCCCCTGCATCTGCAGCGTCAGACCGAGAAAAAAATGGAGTGATGCCGCGTCGGGGTGACGCTCAAGACCGAGTTGCGCAGTGTGCCTGGCAGCGGCGATGGCGTCCGTTTTGATCTGGATGAAGCACTGCAGGTGAAAGGAGGCCGCGTCAGGCTGAGCCTCAAGGGCGCGTTCGGCCCAGCTTTGCGCCGAGTCCATCTGCTTCGATTCGAGCGCCAGCAACGCGTAGGCGAATAACGCACCGCCATGTCTGGGATTGCGCGCGAGGAGCCGGTCGAGAAGTCTCTGTGCCTCGTCGACGTTGCCTGCTTCGCGAGCTGTGTCGGCCGCTTTGTGCAAGGCTGTGATGTCGTCGGGTGAAAGAGAGAAAGGGACTGGCATGATCGGCGAGCAGGTGTGCGTGGAAGGTGCCGTCCGGGTGCCCTGATCGTTGATATCGCTCAGCGCTGCGGACAGGGGTAGGTGATGGACGCCCGCGCAGGCTAAGCGAAAGGCGTGCGTCCGATCGGGGTGTCAATTGTGGGCGCCGCGTGATGCCTCGTCTTTAGGACCGCTCCGAAACGCGCAAGGTGGAAGATCGATTTCGCAATGGCATGAAGTCCACGCGCGGGATCAGCGTTTCCATTCTGACGCACCTGAAAATCGCCGAATTAGGATGTGTCCGATCGTCAGCGTCGACGCCGAACCTTACGCTGGCGGATGGTCTTCCATCCACGTATGCCGCCGCGTGCTAAGCGCGATATCGGCGCCCTCCCTTCCAGGTCCTCATGGAATATCCATCCCGCGTTGACAGTTCGCAGACATCGCCTTCCGCCCACCTAGTTTCGCTTTTCAATACTGCATTCCAAGCTCACCAGGCCGGCCAGTTAGAGGCCGCCGGACCGTTCTACCGCGAAGCCCTCGCTATCGATCCCACTCACGTCGACGCATTGCACTACTACGGCGTGCTGCAGCATCAGCTAGGTGACCATGAGTCTGCCGCCCGGTTGATCAGCGCCGCGCTCCGGATCGACCGGAACAACGCTGCCTGCTGGAGTAACCGCGGTCTCGCCGCCGCCGCACTCGGCCATCAGGAAGAAGCCATGATCTGCTACGACCAGGCCCTACGGTTACAACCGGACTTCGCCGACGCACGCAACAACTTCGGCGTCGCGCTGCAGGCACAAGGCGCCCTGGAAGTCGCAATCGAACAATATCGGCTGGCGCTTTCGGCCGAGCCCGCCTTTGTCGACGCGTACCTGAACCTCGGCACGGCGCTCGCCAAACTGGGGCGTTATGACGAGGCACTCGCCTGCTACCGGAGCGCGTCGTCGCTCGATCCTCATTTGGCCGAGGTGCATTTCAACGCGGGCAACGCGTACAACGCGCAAGGCCGGCACACTGAAGCGATCGCCAGTTTCGAGCAGGCTTTGGCGCTCCGTCCTCAGTACGCAGAGGCACACATCAACCTGGGCAGCCTGATCGGCAAGCTCGGCGACTACGCCGGCGCAGAATCGCAATATCGCCGGGCGGTGGCGCTCAAGCCGAATCCCACGAATCTGGTTTGCCTCGGCGGATCGCTCGGCGCGCAGGGCCGCCTCGACGAAGAGGAAGGCTTCTATCGCCATGCGCTGGAACTCGATCCCCACTACGCGGATGCGCATCAGAACCTCGCGTGGCTGTTGCTCAAGCGCGGCGATTACAAGCAGGGTTGGGCCGAGTTTGCGAAGCGCTGGCGCAAAAGCGACTACGAGGCAATCGCCGTACCGGGTGTTGCCGAGTGGCGTGGCGAGCCGCTCCAGGGGCGCCGTCTGTTGCTGGTCGGTGAACAGGGTTTCGGCGACCACTTCCAGTTTCTGCGCTATGTGCGAGTGCTAGAACAACTCGGCGCCACGGTGGATATCTGCGTGCGCGAACCGCTGCTGCCGTTGGTCGAGCGCATCCCGGGCGTGCATCGCGCATTCAGCGGCAAGCCCGACGGTCAGTACGATTTCTGGGTGCCAATGATGAGCGTGCCCTCCTGCGTCGGCACAGAACTGTCGACTATTCCCGCTGAAGTGCCTTATCTATTCGCCGAGCAAACGAAGATCAAGGCATGGCGCAAGCGAGTGGACGCTGCAGGCAAATCGAAACGCAAGGTGGGGCTGGTGTGGGCCGGCAGCCCGACGTTCGGCAACGACCGCTACCGGTCGATGACGCTCGCCGATCTGAACGTGCTAAGCGAACTGGAGAACGTGGCGTGGTTTCCGCTGCAAAAGGGCATAGCACACGATCAATTGGCCGGTGCGCCCGACGCTTTCCGCACTCACGATTTCACCGCGGATCTGAAGAGCTTCGACGATACGGCCGCGCTCATCATGAATCTCGATCTGGTGATCGCCGTGGACACCGGTGTAGCGCACCTGGCCGCAGCCTTAGGCAAACCGGTATGGGTGCTGCTGCCCGCCAACTCGGACTGGCGCTGGCTGGAAGCGCGCAACGATACGCCGTGGTATCCGGAGATGAAATTATTCCGGCAAACGCTGCTGGGCGACTGGGCGACGGTGGTCAACCGTGTGTCGGAAGAACTGCGCAGCGGTAGTCTATAAACCCTACGCTGCGCAGATTTCAGATGTTTCTGCGCAGCGCCTTCTTAACGCATGCTTGTTCTTGCACAGACAGAACGCCACGGCACCGTATCTTAAGGACGACGGCGCTGCTGCGCCAGCATGTAGGCGCGCAACAATTTGTTGATGCGCGTCTGATAGCCGGCCCCCTGCTCTTTGAACCAGTTCAATACGTCCGCATCCAGGCGCATCGTCACCGCCTGTTTCGGCGGAACGTGCAGTTCGGCGCGATCAAAAAAGTCGTCGCCCAGTTCAGGCACTTCGCTCGTATCGATTTGCGCGTCATCTGCCTTTGCAAGTCGTTTCCAGTCGGTTCCCGTTGCTTTACCCATAATTTCGCCTCTGCTCGTTTCCAGCTATTGCCACGGTGCAAGTCAATTCCAGACGCTGTACTTGTAGCGCTTGACCTCGTGCTTCGTCGCCTTGCGGGCCGAAATGATACGGATCACATCCGCATAGCGTTCAACGTACACCACCACACCTACGATGGCGGCCATCCAGCCTAGCGCGATCCAGCGATCCTCACCGTAGTCTTCCCGCTGATCTATCGCTGTCAGCACAGGATGATCGAACACGTCGATAGCATCTCTAAAGTCGATGCCATGCTTACGAATGTTGATTTGATTTTTGACTTCGTCCCATTCAAACTGCACACAGCACCTGTATTGACGTCTGTACATACATCATAGCACGCATGGTGTGCTATGTCCGCGTGAGCCGCGAGCAGTTTGCGACGCACGTCAACGTCGGACTGGCTGTTTAAATAGCGGTTCATGGTCTGGCCGAACGGCCTATCCCGGTTAGGACTGCGGTTGGCCACTACGCGTATCTCGCGTCAGGCCGGAACGCATCTCACCCCGCCTCCACCACGAATCCATGCTGCCGCAAAAGCTGCAGCACGCCCTTGCGGCCACCCAGATGCAACGCGCCGATTGCCACGAACACGGGCTTGTTCGGCCCGGCGATCAGCAGCATCCGTGACACAAAACGCCGGTTGCGCTCGTACACGATCCGGTTGTCGATCGAATCGGAGATCCGCTTGTCGCGCGCCAGTTTTTCGGACTTCGCGGCTTGCCACGCCGCAATCGCGTCGGCATCACCCACTCGCCACAGCCGATGCAACGTCTTCACATCGTCGACGTTTTCCGCGGGCGTCTGCATCAGGTCCTGCGCGAGCATTTCGCGCTGCTGCGCGAGCGTGAGTCCGGTGAACGCTCGCATTTGCTGTGGCAAGGTCTCGAGACCGACGATCTTGCCGCGCGTCCTGATATACACGTTCTGCAATTGCGCTTCCGTGCCGTACTCGGTCTGCAAGCCGGCACTCAACGAATCGTAGGTTTCGACCACCAGGGACGCGAGCCACGGCCGCATCTTCTTGATTTCATCCTGCGCCGCGGGATTGCCGCGCAGCCGCAAGGCGAGCTTGCGCCACAAAGGTTCGGGCAGCAGACCTGGCAGACAGTCGCGTCGGCATACGCCGTACTTCGACACGTCGTCTTGCGAGACCAGCAGTTCGTCGGGTGAGAGTTCGAGCGCCAGCGTCGGCGAAGCCACCAGCGCGCCGAGGATCGGCGCGCGGAACGGCTGCCCGGGCGGATAGTCGGCGGGGTCGCCGACATGCAACGTGCCGAGCACGTAGATGGTCGTGGTGCCGCGTGTCGCGACATAAAACGGCATGCGCGCCGGCTGCGCGCGCACCGGACCGCTTGCCGTGGTGCCAGGTGTAGCGGGCGGCGGATTGAAGCCCGGCAAGGTGGCGCGTGGCGGCGCCGGCAGACTGGGCACCGGCATCGCCGGCCGCCCTGCCTGAGCGGGCGCATTAGCGGCCGCGCCAGCCGCATGCGCGAGACCGATCGGCCCCGCGCCCAGGTGAAAAGCAGAACAGACGCCGAGGAGCGCGGCACCGGTTAGTGCAAACGCTCCCCAGCGCCGCGCGAAAGCAGCGTGGCGGCCACCATCACGCGAGCGGCGCGCAAGACGACGCGCCGCCACTGCATCAGGCATCCATGTCCCCCACCTCCTCGGCGCGGTGACACGACACCTGACGGCCATCCACTTCACGCAGCTTCGGTTCTTCGCTGCGGCAGCGGTCGATCGCATACGGGCAGCGCTGATGGAACGTGCAGCCCGACGGCGGATTCAGCGGCGACGGCATTTCGCCCTGCAGCTTGATCTTGATGGTGCGATCCGCTTCGAAGATCGAAGGCGTGGCCGACATCAGCGCGCGCGTGTACGGATGACGCGGATTCGAGAAAATCCGCTTCTTGTCGCCGAGCTCCGCCACGCCGCCGAAATACATCACCATCACATCGTCGGCGATATGCTCCACCACCGAGAGGTTGTGCGAGATGAATACGTAGCTGGTCTTGAACTGCGCCTGCAAATCCATGAACAGATTGAGAATCTGCGCCTGGATCGACACGTCGAGCGCGGACACCGGTTCATCGGCCACCACGATCTGCGGATCGAGGATCATCGCGCGCGCAATCGCCACGCGCTGCCGCTGGCCGCCCGAGAACATATGCGGATAGCGCTTGGCATGTTCCGGGCGCAGGCCGACCGTGCGCATCATCTGCGCGATCCGTTCGGCGCGTTCGGTCGTGCTCAGTTGCGTGTTGATCGCGAGCGGTTCGCCGAGCGTCTGCTCGACCGTCTTGCGCGGATTCAGCGAGGCAAACGGATTCTGGAACACCATCTGCACGCGCCGCCGCAGCGCCGCGATCTTCGCGTGATCGGCGCCCGCCACATCTTCACCGTCGATCAGCAGGCGCCCCGCGCTGGGCTTTTCGATCATGGTCAGTTGGCGCGCGAGGGTGGATTTTCCGCAGCCGGATTCACCCACCACTGCCAGGGTCTTGCCGCGTTCGAGCGCAAACGACACGCCGTTCAAAGCCTTGACCGTGCCCTGGCTGAACATGCTGCGCTTCACCGTGTAGTAACGCGCAAGCTTGTCGGCAACCAGCACGTGATCGCCCGCATGGTCCGACTGGCGCCGCGGTTCGAGTACTGCGTTCATCGTGCGCCTCCATGGGTGTGAACGTTGGCGTCGCCGCTCAGGTTCAGGGGTTTGATGCAGCGCACGCGCGCCACTTCCGCGTGGCCTTGCATCGGCGTCAAGGCCGGTCGCGCCTTCATGCAATCGTCGACCACATACTTGCAACGCGGTGCGAACAGACAGCCTTTCGGACGATCATCACGCCCCGGCACCATGCCCGGCAGTGCGGCGAGCCGCACTGCGCCGACGTTGTGTTCCGGAATCGCCGCCAGCAACGCTTCCGTGTACGGATGATGCGGCGCGGCGAAGATGTCCGGCACGCGGTTCGTTTCGATCACTTCGCCAGCGTACATGACCGCGACACGCTGCGCGACCTCGGACACCACCGCCAGATCGTGCGAGATCAGCACGAGCGCCATGCCGCGTTCCTTCTGCAGCTTGATCAGCAACTCCATGATCTGCGCCTGGATCGTCACGTCGAGCGCGGTGGTCGGTTCGTCGGCGATCAGCAGCTTCGGGTTGCAGGCAATCGCCATCGCGATCATCACGCGCTGGTTCATGCCGCCCGACATCTGATGCGGGAACGACGTAATACGGCTCTTCGCGTCAGGAATGCCGACCTGGTCGAGCAACTCCAGCGCGCGTTTGTCCAACGCGCTGCCGCGCAGGCCTTCGTGCAGCTTGAGCACTTCCTTGATCTGATAGCCGACCGTGTAGCTCGGATTCAGACTGGTGAGCGCGTCCTGGAACACCATCGCGATATCTTTGCCGATGATCTTGCGGCGTTCCTTGGCCGACGCCTTCAGCAGACTCTTGCCGTTGAAGGTGATTTCGTCAGCGGTGACCTTGCCGGGCGCGTCGATCAGGCCCATTAGCGCCATCATCGTCACGCTCTTGCCCGAACCCGATTCGCCGACTACGCCGACTACTTCGCCCGGCGCGACATCGAGGTTGATCCGATCAACTGCGGGCAGTCCGTTGAAATTTACCGCGAGATTGCGGATGGTCAACAAATTGCTGTCAGTACGCGCGCGGCCGCCCGAAGTGGGCTGACCCGCCCCCTCGGGGGGCAGTGAATGAAGTGAACGTGGGGGTTGTTCCATCATGCCATCCGTTTCAGTTTGGGATCGAGCGCGTCGCGCAGCCCGTCGCCGAGCAGATTGATCGCGAGCACAGAGATCAGGATGGAGAGACCCGGCATCGTGACGATCCACCAGGCGCTGTCGATATAGTCACGCGCCGAGGCCAGCATCGCGCCCCACTCCGCCGACGGCGGTTGCACGCCGAGACCGAGGAAGCCGAGCGCAGCGGCATCGAGAATCGCCGACGAAAAACCCAGCGTAGCCTGCACGATCAACGGTGCGGTGCAGTTCGGCAGCACTTGCGAAAACATCAGGCGCAACGTGCCCGCGCCAGCAACCCGCGAAGCCGTCACATATTCTTTCTGCAATTCGCCTTGCGCCGATGCGCGCGTCAAACGCACATATCCCGGCAGCGCGACGATCGCGATGGCCAGCATCGTATTGACGAGACCCGGACCGATGATCGCGACCACCGCAACGGCCAGCAGCAGCGAGGGCAACGCGAGCAGCACGTCCATGATGCGCATGATCGGCGTATCGGCCCATTTCTCGAAGAACGCCGCGATCAGGCCGAGCACGATGCCCGGAATCAGCGCGAGCACCACCGAGACAAAGCCGATCCAGAACGACAGCCGCGCACCGTACATCAAACGCGAGAGGATGTCGCGGCCCGCTTCGTCAGTGCCGAGAACAAACTTCCAGTTGCCGCCGTCGAGCCAGGCGGGCGGGATCTTCACGGAGTCGCGATACTGCTCGATCGGGCTATGCGGCGCGATCAACGGCGCGAAGATCGCGATGAAGATCAACACCAGCACAACGAGGCCGGCAGCAACCGCACCACGGTTACGCGAGAAATTCGCCCAGAATTCGCGGGCGGCTATAGCACGGCCACTGGGTGGAGTGACCGATTGGGGGACTGTATTTTGTATGTCTGCCATGATCGTTCATGCCTCCCGCAGCGCCGCCTCAAGGGTGGCATGCGCCCCCTCGGAAGGCAGCGAACGTAAGTTTGCGTGGGGGTTCATATTCTCACCTCGTATGGCGAATGCGCGGGTTCAGCACGCCGTACAGCAGATCGACGACGAGGTTCACAACGATCACCAGCGTAGCGATCATCAGAATACCGCCCTGCACCACCGGATAATCGCGCCGGCCGATCGCGTCGATCAGCCACTTGCCGATACCCGGCCACGAAAACAGCGTCTCCGTCAGCACGGCGCCCGCGAGCAACGTGCCGACCTGCAAGCCGATCACGGTCACGACCGGAATCAGCGCATTACGCAATGCATGCACAACGATCACGCGACCAGGCGACAAACCCTTCGCACGCGCCGTGCGAATGTAGTCTTCGCGCAGCACTTCGAGCATCGACGAGCGCGTCATCCGCGCGACCACCGCCAGCGGAATCGTGCCGAGCACAATGGCCGGCAAAATCAGGTGACTGACCGCGGATTTGAACGCGCCTTCGTCGGTGGACATCAACGCGTCGATCAGCATGAAGCCGGTCACGTGCGGAATGTCGTATTCGACTGCGATGCGGCCCGACACCGGCGTCCAGCCAAGGTCGACGGAAAAAAACATGATGAGGATCAAGCCCCACCAGAAAATCGGCATCGAATAGCCGGTCAGCGCCGTACCCATCACGCCGTGATCGACCACCGTGCCGCGCCTGAGCGCCGCGAACACGCCCGCCGGCAGGCCGACGATCAGCGCGAACAGCATGGCGCAGATCGACAGTTCGACGGTAGCGGGAAATCGTGCGAGGAATTCGCCCATCACGCTGGTATTGGTGATGATCGAGGTGCCGAGGTCGCCGTGCATGGCGCGACCGATGTAGTGAACGTATTGCATCGGCAAGGATTCGTCGAGCCCGAGGCGGTGCATCGCGGCGGCATGCATGGCGGGATCGACGCCGCGCTCGCCCATCATCACTTCGATGGGGTCGCCCGGAATCAGGTGAATCAGCGCAAACGCGAGGATCGTGATGCCGATGAATGTCGGTATCACCATGCCGATGCGGCGCAAAACAAAGCGGAACATGGTTCGTCCCTATGGTCTTGATGAAGAAAAAACGCAACCGGCGACGAGGGCTTGTGACCCCGGTCGCCGGACCATTTCGACCAGTTTTCTAACCGTGCGAAAAGCTACTGCGTAAGCTTTACTGTATGACTTTTACTTGACGCTAACGCCGTCAAAGCGCGCGTAGCCAAGCGGCTCGATACGCATGTCGACGACCTTCTTGCTGACCGGCTGATAAACAGTCGAGTGCGCAATCGCCGAGAACGGCAGTTGCTGCGCGAAAATCTGCTGCGCCTGCATGTAAGCCGTCGTGCGCGCGCCCTGATCGGACGTGACGCGACCCTTCTGGATCAGATCGTCGAACGGCTTGTAGCACCACTTCGAGAAGTTGTTGCCGTTCACCGCTTCACAGCCGAGCAGCGTGCCGAGCCAGTTGTCCGGATCGCCGTTGTCGCCGGTCCAGCCGATCAGCATCGTGTCGTCTTCCCCTGCGTGAGCGCGCTTGATGTACTCACCCCATTCGTACGTGACGATCTTCGCCTTCACGCCGATCTTGGCCCAGTCGGCTTGGATCATTTCCGCCATCAGACGGGCGTTCGGGTTGTAGGCGCGTTGCACCGGCATCGCCCACAGCGTGATGTCGAAGCCGTTCGGATAACCGGCCTTGGCCAGCAGCGCTTTGGCCTTGTCCGAATCGAAGGATGCGCCCTTCAGATTCTTGTCGTACGACCATTGGGTCGGCGGCATCGGATTCGTCGCGGCCTGGCCTGCGCCTTGATACACCGATTCGATGATCGCCTTCTTGTTGATCGCCATGTCGAGCGCCTGACGCACTTCGACCTTGTCGACCGGCTTGTGGGTCACGTTGTACGCGAGATAGCCGAGGTTGAAGCCCGGCTGCGACGGCATGTCGATATTCGCTTCAGCCTTCAGCGGCGCGATGTCGGCCGGACGCGGGTAGCTCATCACCTGGCATTCGTCACGCTTGATCTTCTGCACGCGCACGCCGGCGTCCGGCGTGATCGAGAAGATCAGCTTCGAGATCTTCACTGCGTTCGGCTTCCAGTAATCCGGATTGCCGTCGAAGCGGATCGTCGCGTCTTTCGTATAGCTGCGGAAGATGAACGGGCCCGTGCCGACCGGATACTGGTTGATGTCGGCGGCCTTGCCGGCCTTCAGCAACTGGTCGCCGTATTCGCCCGACAGAATCGACGCGTATTCCATCGCCAGATTCTGGATGAACGGTGCGTTGACTTCCTTCAGCGTGAACTTGACCGTGTACGGATCGACCTTTTCGACGCTGGTGATCAGCTTGTCGAGACCCATGTCGGTGAAGTACGGGAACTGCACCGGATAGGCCTTATGGAATGCCGAGTTCGGGTCCAGCATGCGCTGGAACGTGAACACGACGTCGTCCGCATTGAATTCGCGCGTCGGCTTGAAGAACGACGTGGTCTGGAACTTCACGCCATGACGCAGGTGGAACGTGTACGTCTTGCCGTCCGCGGAGACTTCCCATTTTTCGGCGAGGCCCGGCTCGACCTTGGTGCCACCGCGCTCGAATTCGACGAGGCGGTTATAGACGGTGAACGTGTTAGCCGTGAAATCGGTGCCAGTCGTGTACTGGGCCGGATCGAAACCCGCAGGGCTGCCTTCTGAGCAGTAAACGAGTGTCTTGTTCGGGATCTCGGCGCGCGCGCTGTTCGCGCCCACCAACGATGCCGCTGCAGCTGCGACGAGCGTCGTAACACGCGCGGCGCGCAACAGGTTGTTTTGCTTCATGTTTCCTCCAGGTTCGGGGCCGGCTTCCGCCGGCGTAGCGCGATCTTACTTGAGCTTGGCTCACAGCAACAAGCGGAGGAAAATACTCCTGTTGACGATCGGAAACCAATCAGGCATAAGGACGGCCGCACGCCGGCGCTGGCCGGAGCGTGCGGCTGTCGCGAGGCGGGCGCCGCAGGAAGGCGGCCCGCTCGCGCTTATTTCAGGCCGACGTTCATGAACTGCGTCGGGCCGAACGGATCGATCTTGAAACCCGTGACGTCTTTGCTGATCGGCTGATACACCGTCGAGTGGGCGATCGGCGTGAACGGAACCTGCTGTTTGAAGATTTCCTGCGCCTCCACATAGGCCTTGGTTCGCTCGGCAAGATCGGTGGTGCCACGGCCTTTCCTGATCAGATCGTCGAAAGGTTTGTAGCACCATTTGGAGAAATTGCTGCCCTTCACCGCGTCGCAGCCGAGCAACACACCAAGCCAATTGTCAGGATCGCCGTAGTCTCCCGTCCAGCCGATCAGGATTGCCTCGTGCTCGCCAGCATGGGCGCGGCGAATGTACTCACCCCACTCGTACGTCGCAATCGTCACCTTGACACCGATCTTCGCCCAGTCGGCCTGCAGCATTTCGGCCATCAGCCGGGCGTTCGGGTTGTAGGGCCGCTGGACAGGCATGGCCCACAGGGTCAGGTCGAAGCCGTCCGGGTAGCCGGCCTCCTTCAGCAACGCCTTGGCCTTGTCGACGTCGTAAGGCGCATCTTTCAGATTTTTGTCGTAGCCCCATTGGGTTGGCGGCATGGGATTCGTCGCAATCTGCCCGGCGCCCTGGTACACCGACTCGATGATCGCCTTCTTATTGACCGACATATCCAGCGCGCGTCGCACCAGCACGTTGTCGAGCGGCTTTTTCGTCGTGTTGTACCCGAGGATGCCCAGATTGAAACCGACCTGGCTCGGCAGCGCCAGCGACGTATCAGTCTTGATCTGCGGAATATCCGCAGGACGCGGGTAGCTCATCACCTGACATTCTCCGCGCTTCAGCTTCTGCAGCCGCACCGCCGGATCCGTGGTGATCGCGAAGATGAGCTTGCCGACCTTCACGACGCCCGGCTTCCAGTAATCCGGATTGCCGTCGAAGCGGATCGTGTCGTCCTTCGTATAGCTGCGGAAAATGAACGGCCCGGTGCCGACGGGAAATTGGTTGATATCAGATGCCTTGCCAGCTTTCAGCAGTTGATCCGTGTACTCCGCCGACAGAATCGACGCGAACGGCATCGCGATCTGCTGCAGGAACGGTGCATCCACCTCCTTTAGCGTGAAACGTACCGTGTACGGATCCAGCTTCTCGACCTTGGCGATGTTCTTTGCCAGTCCGAGATCGACGAAGTAGGGAAACGGCACCGAGTACGCCTTACGGAACGGCTGGTCGGGATCCAGCATTCGCTGGTAAGTGAAGACGACGTCGTCGGCATTGAATTCGCGAGTCGGCTTGAAGAACGAGGTGGTCTGAAACTTCACCCCATGCCGTAGATAGAACGTGTATTGCAGGCCGTCCTGCGACACATCCCACTTCTCAGCGAGACCCGGCTCGATATCGGTACTGCCGTGCGCGAACTCGACAAGCCGGTTATAGACGGTGTACGAGGCGGCGGTGAATTCAACGCTGGTGGTGTACTGCGCAGAATCGAAGCCCGCGGGACTGCCTTCGGAGCAGAACACGAGGGTTTTGTCGGGCAAGGTGGCCGCGCCGGCTGCTGCGGGCGCGACGCCCGCAGCCAGAACAGCGCAGGCGCTCAAGACGGGAAGGCAGGTATGGCGAACTGCAAACAGCAATCGGGATACTGTCATCACGTTCTCCGCACAGCAGCCACGTCAGCTGCGCTTCGATCATAGACAGCACAAAAATCGGGTTCAATGCGGGCTTATACGCCGCAGGGAAACACCTGGCGGCGCATGTCTGCTGCAACGCAGCAAAGGCTTGAAGCGCGGAATGTCCGAGCTCCCCAAACGGTAGACCTCCGGCGAAAAAAAACCGCGCGGCTGGGTAAGCCGCGCGGTTTTTGGACAACGGTGCTGGCCGCTTAAGCGCCCAGCCGTTCGCAGATCGCCTTGGTCGCCGCAGCGCCGTTAAGCGTGTAGAAGTGGAGGCCCGGCACCTTCGCGTCGATGAGACGGCCGCACAGGTCGGTCACCACATCCAGCCCGAACGCGCGAATCGACTCGCGATCGTCGCCGAAGCTTTCCAGACGGCGTGCGACCCAGCGCGGCACTTCCGCGCCGCACATCTCCGAGAAACGCATCAGTTGCGAGAAGTTCGTGATCGGCATGATGCCTGGCACGATCGGCACGTCCACGCCGAGCTTCTTCGCGTCGTCGACAAAACGGAAGTACGCGTCGGCGTTGAAGAAGTACTGCGTGATCGCCGAATTGGCGCCGGCCTTCACCTTGTTGGCGAAGTTTTCCAGATCGTGACGCGGCGAGCGCGACTGCGGGTGGTACTCCGGATAGCCGGCCACCTCGATCCAGAACCAGTCGCCGAATTCGGCGCGGATAAAGCTCACCAGTTCCGACGCATAACGCAGTTCGCCGACTTCGCCCATGCCGGACGGCAGATCGCCGCGTAGCGCGACGATATGACGGATGCCATGTGCGCGGTACTCGTTGAGGATCGCGCGCAGGCTCTCTTTCGAGGAGCCGATGCACGATACGTGGGGCGCCGCTTCGAGCCCTTCCTTCGCCATATCGACGACGGTGTCGAGCGTGCCCTGTTGCGTCGAGCCGCCGGCACCGAACGTGACGGACACGAACTTGGGCTTGAGCGACGCAAGCTGCGCACGGGTGGCGCGCAGCTTGTCGACGCCTTCCTGCGTTTTCGGCGGGAAGAATTCGAATGAAAGTTCGATCGGGTTCATGATTCAGTAGATCAACCGAGACTGCGGTTGCCGAAAATAAGCGCGGACAGCAGCCACGAAACGATGCTGTACAGGATCGAGCCGAAGAACGCCGACCAGAAACCCGATACTTCGAACCCCTTCAGCAGCGACGCGCACAGCCAGAAGCACAGCGCATTGACCACCAGAATGAAGAGTCCGAGCGTGACGATCGTGACGGGCAGCGTCAACAGGATCAGCACCGGGCGCAGGATCGTATTGATCAACCCGAGCACCACCGCGACGATCAAGGCGGTGCCGAAACTGCGGATATGAATCGACGGCACCAGATAGGTGATGATCAGAAGCGCAAGCGCGTTGATCAGCCAGGTCAGCAGCACGGTCATGTAGAGCTCCTTTGGCAGGGTGTCCGATAACGGGAAAAGCGCGGAATGGGGCGGGCATGGCGAACAAAGCGGCGCCTTGCGCGCCGCTTTGTCGTCAAACTGTCATGCGTTAAACCGCCCGCACGCTTGATGCTACCTGGACGCGGTTACTTAGTAGCGGTAGTGGTTCGGCTTGAACGGACCGTTCTTGTCGACACTGATATAGCTCGCCTGGTAGTCCGACAGCACCGTCAGTTCTGCGCCGATACGTCCCAGATGCAGACGCGCGACCTTTTCATCAAGGTGCTTCGGCAAAACATAAACCTTGTTTTCGTACTTGTCGCCGTGCACGAACAACTCGATCTGCGCGATCGTCTGGTTCGTAAACGATGCCGACATCACGAACGACGGGTGGCCCGTTGCGCAACCCAGGTTCACCAGACGCCCTTCAGCCAGCAGAATCACGCGCTTGCCATCCGGGAAAATGATGTGGTCGACTTGCGGCTTGATGTTTTCCCACTGGTACTGGCGGGTCGAGGCAACGTCGATTTCCGAATCGAAGTGACCGATATTGCAGACAATCGCGTTGTTGCGCATGGCCGCCATATGATCGTGGCCGATCACGTGGAAGTTGCCCGTTGCCGTCACGAAGATGTCGGCCTTGTCTGCCGCGTATTCCATCGTCACGACGCGGTAGCCTTCCATCGCTGCTTGCAGCGCGCAGATCGGATCGATTTCCGTGACCCACACCGTGGCGCCCAGACCGCGCAGCGATTGCGCGCAGCCCTTGCCCACGTCGCCGTAACCAGCCACAACCGCGATCTTGCCCGCGATCATCACGTCGGTTGCGCGCTTGATACCGTCGACCAGCGATTCACGGCAGCCATACAGGTTGTCGAATTTCGACTTGGTGACCGAATCGTTCACGTTGATAGCCGGGAACGGCAGGCGCCCTTCCTTTTCCATCTGATACAGACGATGCACGCCCGTCGTGGTTTCTTCCGTCACGCCCTTGATATGCGCGAGACGCGTGGAGTACCACACCGGATCCGCATCCAGATGACGGGCAATCGACTTGTACAGCGCGACTTCTTCTTCGTTTTCCGGCTTCGAGATCACCGAACGGTCTTTCTCAGCCTTCGAGCCGAGGATCAGCAGCAACGTGGCGTCGCCGCCGTCGTCGAGGATCATGTTGGCGAATTCGCCATTCGGCCATTCGAAAATGCGGTGCGAGAACTCCCAGTATTCGTCGAGCGATTCGCCCTTGAATGCGAACACCGGCACGCCGCCTTCCGCAATCGCGGCGGCTGCATGATCCTGCGTCGAGAAGATGTTGCACGATGCCCAGCGAACGTCCGCGCCGAGTGCCGTCAGGGTTTCGATCAGCACGCCGGTTTGAATCGTCATGTGGAGCGAACCCGCAACGCGCGCGCCCTTCAGCGGCTGCGAGCTCTTGTATTCCTCGCGGGTCTGCATGAGGCCGGGCATTTCGGTCTCAGCGATATTCAGTTCCTTGCGGCCCCAGGCTGCAAGCGACATATCGGCGACGAGGAAATCCTGCTTGGAATTTGAATCGAGAACTGCGGCGTTCATCACGCCCTCCTTTCTAAAAAATTGACTAGAAATTTGACGTGAGCGCGGTTCGATGCGGTGGATGGGAGCGCAATGCGCATCCTGGCCCTCCGATTGAAGCCTCCGAGCCTGGCGGGCGGCCGGCGAACATGATGATTCGCGGTACCCGTCGCAACGCTCCTCGAAGACGAACGGCGATTGTAGCAAATCGAGATGGCTTCGGGGTGTGGATCGGATCAGCTGGACGTGATCCGGGAGGGTAGCCGTGGCGGGTTAGGCAGCGACGCTTGCCGCGCGCAATTGTTCGATACCGGCGCGCGCGATGTCGAGAAACTGCCTCGAAAACCGAAATGCGTCAGCCGTATCGGTGGGATCCGGCGCCTCCATGCCCAGTGCGATGCGGAAGTAACGTTCGGCGTGAATGCCCGCGTGATAGTGCATGCGCACGCGTTTGGCGTCGTCCAGGCGCCGGTTGCCAAAAATGTCGCGCAAGGCCCACGAAAACGCGCCGTCTTCGCCGCCGATGCGGCGGAACGCGTCGTCCATCGGAAAGCCGCCGAGCGCGGCATACACCGCGCGGCGGATGATCAGACTGCTCGGCACCGTATTGCTAAGCGTTGCGGCGTGCTGTGCGAAGTCGCTATGACGGGTGAGCTCGGCCGGAAAATCCGTGTAGTCGACGTCGAGCCGCACGGACACTTCATTCGGGTTCTGCGTCAGAAACGCGCTCGCGGCGGCCAGCGCGCCGGGCAGGTATTCGTCGTCGGCGTCGAGGAAAGCAAGCAGACCGTGCGCCGCGTGCATCGCGCCCCAGTTGCGCGCCCGAGCCGGGCCGCCGTTGCACGGCATCCGCAGCAGGCACACGCGAGCGTCGAGATGCCTGTAGTGGGCAACCACGTCGGCGGATGTATCGGTCGAGCCGTCGTCCACCACGATGATCTGCGCCGCTTCCTGCTGAATCAGGCTGCTGTGGAGTGCACGAGCGAGCGTCGTCGCGCTGTTGTAGCAGGGAATGATGATCGAGATGGGTGTCATGGATTGATACGGGCGCTGCGGGCCGAACGGTAGAGAACCGTCGATGGTAGCCCGCTTCTGGCGAGGCCCATCCTGGAAAGGCGCCGGGCGATCAGACTGCGCTGCCATTCTGGCCGCAGGTGCGGCAGCTTCACCAGCATCAGCGATGTCGCCGATCGCCACCCATAGGCAAGTGGCAGCAATATAAATGCAATGACTTACAATCGCTCAGATCATTCCAAATTGGAATTCTGGAGTCCTGGATCGTGGAACTACGTGCGCTGCGGTATTTCGTTGAAGTAGTCCGTCAACAGAGCTTCACCGTCGCCGCCGAGCAGATGTTCGTCACGCAGCCGACTATCAGCAAGATGGTCAAGTCGCTGGAAGACGAAATCGGCTCGCCGCTGCTATTGCGCGACGGGCGTCAAATGGTGCTGACGGACGCCGGCCGGATCGTCTACCAGCGCGGCCAGGACGTGCTGGCCGCCCATGCGCAGTTGCAGGCCGAACTGAACGATCTCGACACGCTCGGCCGAGGCGAGTTGACGATCGGCATTCCGCCGATGGGCGGCTCGCTATTCACGCCGGCCATCGCCGCCTTCCGCCAGCGCTACCCGAAAATCGACCTTAAGCTGTTCGAGCAGGGTTCACGCGCGATCGAAGCCGCGCTGATCCACGGCGAGCTGGAGCTAGGCGGCGTGCTGCAACCAGTCGATCCGGAAAATATCGAAGTGCTGCCGATGACGCGGCAATTGCTGTGGCTGGTCGCGCGCACCGGGTCACGCTGGGATCCTCTGCACGAAGTGCCGCTCGCCGAACTCGCCAACGAGCCGTTCGTGTTCTACGGCGAGAGCCTCGCGCTCAACGACGTCGTGCTGAATGCATGCCGCTCCGCCGGTTTTGCGCCGACCATCGTCGGGCGTAGCGGGCACTGGGATTTCATGGCGGCGCTGGTGCTGGCCGGCGTCGGTATCGCGCTGTTGCCGGCGCCGTACTGCCGACGGCTCGACGCGGCGCAATTCACCTGCCGCCCCGTGGTGGAACCGGAGATTCCGTGGGAGATGGCAATTGGCTGGCGCCGCAACGGCTATCTATCGCATGCGGCGCGCGCGTGGCTCGAGGTGGCCCGCGAAACGCTGCCGGGCCAGGCCGGCGACGATTTCATGCTCGGGCCGGGTATCACCTCCAACGCTCACTGAGCGCCATCATCACTGCTGCGTGACAAACTCGATACGGCGGTTGGCAAAGCGGCCGCTCGCCGTGTCGTTGCTCGCAACCGGATGGACGTCGCCGTAACCTTGCGCGACCAGCGAATCTGCCGGCACACCCGTCTTGACGAGATACGCGCGGACCGCTTCGGCGCGCTTCTTCGACAGTTGCAGATTGGCTTGCGCGCCGCCGACATTGTCCGAATAGCCCGCCACTTCGAGCTTGGCGATCTTGCCATTGCGTGCACAGGCGTTCAGCACTTGCGCCGACTGGTTCAGGTCTTCCATCGCCGAGGCCGGCACGCGAGCGCTGGCGCTGGTGAAGTTAATCACCTGCAGGTTCAGCACCTTCACCACGTCCGCTGCTGCACACGAACTATCCGGTGTGAGCAATCCCTTGATCGCGCCACGGAAGTTCTCGGTTGCATTGGCGACCGCCTGTTCGACGTTGAACGAACCGATCTGATACGACGCGCCGAACAGCGACTTCAGTTTGTCGAGCCAGCCGAGCTTCGCGTTGGCGGCGCTGCCGCTGAGTTCGATGTGCGCGCCATCTACTTTCACTTCCGCGCCCGGCAATGCCATCAGCGGCAGCAAGCCGTCCAGATGAGCGAGCCAGCCGGCCGGCCTGGTGTCCTGATCGACCGTGACATTCGCGACGAAATGCTCGGCACCGAAGCGCTTTGTCAGTGCGTCGATCAGTTGGGTCTTTTCGGCTTCGCTGCCGACCGTCGCGGTGAGCGTCGGCTTGCCGGCGGTGTCGACCGTGAAGCTGAGCGGGCTGTCTTTGGTCGGCGCGGGCGCGGCGGCGGGTTGCGCCGTTTCGGTGGCGGCACTTGCTGCTGCGGCGCTCGCTGCGGGCGTCGAAGCCGCGACTTCGCTGGCCGCGGGCGCTGAAACCCCGGCGGCCGAGGCTTCAGCCGGCGCTGAGGCCGGCTGCACAGTTACCGCGGCTTCCGCACTGCTGCGCTCGCTGCTTTGTTCACCGCGTTGCTCGCTTTGGCAACCGCGCAGGAACAGGAAGGCTAGCACCGCGGCGATTGCCGCGAGCAGCCACCACAGCCACTTGCGCGAACGGCGCTCTTCGCGCACCACTGCGTCGGCGGGCACGCGGATGCTCGACACGGCTTCGGCCACCGGCTTGGCCGCCGGCGTCGGATGGTCGATGTGCGCCGAGACCGCTTTCAGCTGCGACAGAATATTGCCGGTGAACGCGCCGAGTCCGCTCAGGCCGAGGCCGGCCATAAGGCGGTCGTTCAGATACGGCGCAATGGCCGGCAGCTGGTGGCCCAGCAGCGTCGGCAGCTGACCGACGTTCCCTTGGCCTTCGAGAAAATGCCGCTTCAGCAGACCCAGTACCGTGGCGCCGACGATACCCGTCATGGCGTGCGTCGCGTGCGCCGGCACGCCGGTTTGGGCCGCGACTTCGTCGCTGAGCGTGTCGACGCGGCGATCGAGCGCACGCTCGAGCAACTGACGCCCCGTGCCTTCCAGCTGGCTCACCCCGGTCGTGCTGCCGAGCAGTTGCGGCAACTGCTCGGCGATGTGACCGTTCACCTCAGGCGAGAGGACCGTTGCGAATAGCGAACGCGCGCCGTCGAGCGTCGCGCCCTTCTGCATCAGGCCGGCGACCAGAGCCGGGCCGGTTGTTGCAAGCACCTTCTGGGTCGCGTCCGGCGGCAGCCCGAAGCGGGCCGCCAACTGTCGCACGACGCCGTCCGTCAATGCGGACTGAATCAGCTGAATCACATTGATACTCATCGCTTCGCTTCCTTGAGTTCCCGAACGCGCCACCTGACGCGCTCCTTTTCGCGGCGCGATTATAGGTTTGGGGAAATCTCATAAACGAAGCGGCACAATTTATGACGAATTAGCCGACGTTGGCCTAAATATTCTTATATTTACGAGCTAAATTAGGAAGATTGAAGTGCTGCCATCCGGACGGAGGAGGCGAATAGCAGCCAATCGATGGCGACGCGCCATGGTCAGTGGCACGTGCCGATCAAGAAGACTTGCCGCGCCCGCCTCAGGCCGCATTCGCGGTAACGCCGGCGACGCCTGCCCGCGTCATCGCCGGTACCGTTTGCCCCTCCCGGCGGCTAGCCGCGATCAGTTCGGCCGCGCGCTCACCGATCATCACCGTCGGCGAATTGGTGTTGCCGCCAATCAGCGTCGGCATCACGGAGGCATCGACGATCCGCAACCCAGTCACGCCGCGCACCCGCAACTGCGGATCGACCACCGATTGCGCATCGCCGCCCATCCGGCACGTCGCCACCGGGTGATAGATCGTGTCGGCATGCTCGGCGATGGTCTGGCGCAATTCCGCCTCGCTCTGGCCGACATGCGTGTACAACTCCTTGCCGCCATGCAGCGCCAGCGAAGGCGCATCGAGAATGCGCCGCGCCATCTGCGCGCCTTCCACCAGCAGGTCGAGATCGCGCGAGTCGCTGAAAAAACGCGGATCGATCACGGGCGCGGTGCGAGCATCGGCGCTCGCCAGCGTCACCGTGCCGCGGCTGTGCGGCCGCAGCACGCACACGTGCAGCGAATAACCATGGCCCCAGTGCATATGGCGGTTATGGTCGTCGACGATCGCGGCACAGAAATGCAGTTGCAGGTCCGGGCGCTCGAGCGTCGGGCGGCTCTTCAGAAAGCCGCCCGCTTCGGCGACATTGCTCGACAGCATGCCCTTCCCATGCCGCATGAAGGTCACGAACTGCGGCAGCATCCGCGCAATGCCGCGAATCGAAAAGCCGGTCGGCTCGATTGACGACACCCGTTTGTTGATCGTGAAGTCGACGTGATCGATCAGGTTCTGGCCAACCTCGGGCGCATCGTGCAGCACCGGAATGCCGAGCGACTGCAAATGCGCCGCCGGCCCGATGCCCGAGCACATCAGCAGTTGTGGCGAATTGAACGCGCCGGCTGCCAGCACCACTTCGGCGCGCGCTTCCAGCGTTTCGGTACGGCCATTGCGCACGATTTCGACGCCGCTCGCGCGCTTGCCGTCGAAGGTCACGCGCAGCACCGTCGCATCGGCGATCGTATGCAGATTGGGGCGGGCGCGGTCGTAAATGTAGGCGCGCGCGACGCTGCAGCGCCGTCCGTCGCGCTGCGTCACCTGATAGAAGCCGATGCCTTCCTGATCCGCGCCGTTGAAGTCACTGTTCGATTTGTAACCGGCTTCGGTCGCGGCCTGCACGAAGCGCTTCGAAAACGGATTGCGATAGCGCAGGTCGGACACCGTCAGCGGGCCGTCCGCGCCGTGCCATGCATCGGCGCCGCGCTCGTTGCCTTCGGCGCGGCGGAAATACGGCAGCACCTCGGCCCATGACCAACCTTCGCAGCCGAGCTGCGCCCATTCGTCGTAATCGAGCGGATGGCCGCGCGTGTAGATCATTGCGTTGATCGCGCTCGATCCGCCGAAGCCGCGTCCGCGTGGCTGATAGCCCTGACGCCCGCCGAGCCCCGGCTGGGGCGTCGTCAGATAACCGTAGTTGGTCTTGAGTTTGTGCGGCACGACGGCCGCCACGCCCACCGGCATGTTCACGAACAGATTACGGTCCGTATGCGGGCCGGCTTCGATCAGGGCGATCGTCGCGTCGGGGCAGCTATCCGCCAGACGGCTCGCGAGCGAGCAGCCGCCTGAGCCTGCACCGACGATGATGTAGTCGTATTGCATCCGCTCCTCCAATTGGGCCGCGTTGCTCGCGGACCCTGTCTCTGTCGGCCGGAGTTAGCGCTTGAGTGGTCAATCGGCGTTCGCGTTTTAACGCGTTGCCCGATCCCATGCCAAGCTCGTCCTCCGACCCCATGCAAATGATGGGTACACACTTGTCTACGTGTGTTTCCTCGGCATTGTAGGGAGCGTTCGGGCGCGAAAGCGAGTTCATGTCAGAGCGATCCCTCTAAACGAAAGCCCGCCCGCGACCCTATGATGAAAGACGCGCATGTGCCCGCCAGGCCGCCGCGCGCGGCATTCAAACACGGCGCCCGGTGCGCCGTCCTCTGAGCATGCGGCACGACACACCACGATAAAACAGCGCACCGTCGATCAGCGACGGCGCGCATCCGGTCAACGGAGACAGCAGATGGAACCGCACAGTTTCGGCCACACTCACGACGTGACAAATCAGGCGCCTCCGCTCGCGGACTACAACCTGTTTTCGAGCGATGTGGCATTGTCCGCCGCCCTCGAACGCGACGGGGCCGCGTGGCATCGCGAGGCGCTGCAGCGGCACGGCGCGGCGCTCACCACGCCGGAGACACTCGCGCTCGCCGAACTGGCGAACCGCCATACGCCCGAACTTTTCACGCACAACCCGCGCGGCGAACGCATCGACGCGCTCGAGTTTCACCCTTCGTGGCACACGCTGCTGGGGCTGTTGCGCCGCGAAGGTCTGCACGCATTGCCGTTTTCGGACCCGCAGCGCGGCGCGATGGTCGCGCGTTGCGCCGGCTACTTCCTGCACGCGCAACTCGAATCCGGCTCCCTTTGTCCGCTGACGATGACCTTCGCGAGCATCCCGGTGCTGCAACGCGAACCCGCACTGTTCGACACGCTGCGCGACAAGCTTTACGCCCGTGAACACGATTCACGCGACGTGCCGCTCACGCAGAAAACGTCGGCGATGATCGGCATGGGCATGACTGAGAAGCAAGGCGGCTCCGACGTGCGCAGCAACCAGACCCGTGCGTATGCCACGCGCGGCAGCGGCCGTGGCGCGGAATACCGGCTCGTCGGGCACAAGTGGTTTTTCTCCGCGCCGCAATGCGACGCGCATCTGGTGCTCGCCCGCACCGACGATCACGAAGGCCTCTCATGCTTCTTCGTGCCGCGCTTCGCGCCGGACGGCAGTAAGAACGCCGTGCAGATCCAGCGTCTGAAAGACAAGCTCGGCAACCGCTCGAACGCCAGCAGCGAAGTCGAATTCTTCGACGCGTTCGGCATCATGATCGGCGAGGAAGGCCGCGGCGTGCCGACCATCATCGAAATGGCGAACTACACGCGGCTCGATTGCGTGATCGGCAGCGCGGCCTTGATGCGGGCGGCGCTGGTGCAGGCGATTCACCATGCCCGGCACCGCAGCGCCTTCGGCCGTCATCTGGCCGACCAGCCGCTCATGCGCAATGTGCTCGCCGACCTGGCGCTGGAATCGGAAGCCGCGACCGTGCTGTTCATGCGACTCGCGCGCGCGTTCGAGGCGTCCGCCGATGCCTCATCGGCCGCGCCCGCCGAACGCGCATGGCGCCGGATCGTCACCCCGGCGGCGAAGTTCTGGGTTTGCAAGCGCGCACTCGAATTCACCGGTGAGGCCATGGAGGTCTGGGGCGGCAACGGTTATGTCGAAACCGGTCCGATGGCGCGCTTCTATCGTGAAGCGCCCGTCAATTCGATCTGGGAAGGCTCGGGCAACGTGATGTGCCTCGACGTGCTGCGCGCCATGGAGCGCGAACCCGAAGCGGCGCAGGCCCTGTTCGCGGCATGGCAAGCGGATGCGCAGGGGCACCCGGCGTTGAGCACGGCGCTCGGCAAGCTCGCCGCCACGCTCAACGGACCCGCCGAACATCGCGAAGCCTCCGCGCGACGGATCGCGCAGCAAATCGTGCTGATCGCGCAAGCCGCCTTGCTGGTGAAACATGCGCCGCCGGACGTCGCCGAGGCCTTCATCGCGACGCGTCTCGCCGACGGCTGCGGCGAGAGCGGCCGCGTGTACGGCACGCTGCCGGCGACATTCGACCATGCCGCGATCATCGAGCGGGCATTCAACAGCACAACACACCAATAAGCGCGACTCAACGCGCACGTTATCCATCTGGGAGTGGACACACATGAAGAACGATTTGCCCGAAGTCGCCGCGCTCGAAGCGCTGCTGCGCGATCAACGCCATGCGTATTTGCGCGCGCCGTATCCGTCGTGGGATGCGCGTGCCGGCCATCTGAAAGCGCTGCGCAAAGTCATGCTCGACAACCGCGACGCACTTGCCGAAGCGATGAACGCCGACTTCGGCAATCGCGCGAAACAGGAGGTGCTGCTCGCCGAATTCCTGCTCATCAAGGAAGAGATCGATGCCGCGCTCAGGCACGGCAAACGCTGGATGAGAGCGCAACGCCGCAGCACCAGTAAATGGCTGATGCCGGCGCGGGCGAAAGTCGTGCCGCAACCGCTCGGCGTGGTCGGCATCATCGTGCCGTGGAATTATCCGGTGCTGCTCGCCGCCGGCCCGCTGATCAGCGCGCTGACGGCTGGCAACCGCGCCATCATCAAGATGTCGGAGCTGACGCCGCGCACCTCGGCGCTATTCGAGCAGTTGATCGGCCAGACCTTCGCGCGCGACCACGTCGCCGTCGTGAACGGCGATGCCGCATTGGCCGCCGCGTTCAGCGCCCAGCCATTCGACCACTTACTGTTCACCGGCTCGACCAAGGTCGGCCATGAAGTAATGCGCGCCGCCGCCGAACATCTGACGCCGGTCACGCTCGAACTGGGCGGCAAATCGCCGGCCATCATCGGTCAGCATGGGCGCTTCGACAACGCGGTGGATAACCTCGTCGCCGGCAAGACGCTCAACGCGGGCCAAACCTGCGTCGCGCCGGACTACGTGCTGGTGCCGCGCGGCAAGGAGCAGGCGTTCATCGAACGGGCGCGCGCAAGGATGGCGAAGATGTATCCCGACTTTGCGCACAACCTCGACTACACGTCGATCATCTCGGAGCGGCACTTCGCGCGGCTGCAGCGTCTCGCGGACGAAGCGCAGGCCGCCGGCGCACAACTGCACACGCTCACCGACAGCACGCCTGACGAGGCAAGCCGCCGCTTCCCGCTGATCGCCGTCACGGATGCGCCGGATGAAAGCGCGTTGATGCAGGAGGAAATCTTCGGCCCGCTGCTGCCGATCGTCCCCTATGACACGCTCGACGATGCGATCGCATGGATCAACACGCGCCCGCGCCCACTCGCGCTGTATCTCTACGCCGACGACAGCGCGACCATCGAACGCGTTACGCGCGACACCATCGCAGGCGGCATGGCGATCAACGAAACGCTGATGCATCTGGCGTGCGAAAGCCTGCCGTTCGGCGGCGTCGGTGCGAGCGGGATGGGCGCGTATCACGGTTACGAAGGCTTCGTGACCTTCTCGAAGATGAAGCCGGTGCTGACGCAGGCACGCCTGAACGCGCGCGGGTGGATCTCGCCGCCGTACGGCAAGCGGGTGAATGCGCTGCTGAAGCTGATGATGCGGTTTTGATGGGCGACTGACAACGGATCAGATAGTCGGCAACTGAGGCAGAACGGCGTATTGCGACAACGGCCGCGGAGCAAGCGGCCGCGCTCGATATTCAGCGCCTGGGCGCCTCACCAGAAACGTCCGCAACATCCGTAGCGACCACATCGGTAACGTCCAGCGCGGCGCCCGCACCGCCTTCCGGCTCGGGCTCGGCGCCGCTTTCCAGCCGATGCAGCCACGCGAGCAACTCCGCCACCGCCTGATAGAGCTGCGGCGGAATCCGCGTATCGAGGTCGACCTGCATCAGCAACGAGACCATTTCCGGCGCCTCGTGCACATACAGGCCGGCTTCCTTGGCGCGCTGCACGATCATCTCGGCCAGCATGCCGTAGCCTTTGGCGATCACGCGTGGCGCGGGATCGCTGCCTTGTGCGTCGTAGACGAGCGCGGCCGCGCTGCGGCGATGTTTGCGGCTCATCACATATCCCAATCGAAATCTTCGACCGGCGTAGCGCCCGGGCGGCCGACACGCGCCGTGCGACGCCCCGCCGGCGTCTTATCAGCCGCGGAAGCAGCCGACGCCGAACGCGCATAAGCCGATGCCGCCGCCTGCCCGGCCGCCGCAGCCGCCGCAGCGCCCACCGCGCTAGCCGGCATGCCCCCGCCGATCTCGCGAATCGTCAGTCCGTTCAGTTCGATGCCCGCTGCCGCCAGCCGCTGGCGAAAACTCTCACCCTGCGCCGCGAGCCGCGCGGCGCCGGCCGGGCTCGCCTGCACCCGCGCGACCAGCCGCGTGCCGGTCAGCGTCAGGTCCGCATCGACGGTGCCAAGCGTGGGCAGCGACAGCGTCAACCGCGTACGCCACGGCTGATCGTCCTCGCTCGCCGTGCCACCGCCGCTGCGGTCCCATTCGTCGCCTTCCTGTTCGATGGTCCAGTCGAGCTTGGCGCCCGGCCATGCTTCACCGGTCCAGCGGAACTGCCCGGTGGCGAGCAGATCGAGTTGCTGACGCACCAACGGAACGGTCGCGGGATGAACGGCGGCTGCCATCGATTGGGCGTTTTGCGACGACCCGTCGTCGGCCAGTTGCGCCGCGGCGCTATGCGCGCTCGCGTGCGCCGGCTGGCCGTTCAGGTCGGACAGAGAACTCGCCAGCACCTCGCCGGCTACGAAACGCGCGGCCTGCGCGGTCTGGATCGACGGCATCGCGCGGGCGGCTGCATTGCCATCCGGCGCGCCGTTAGCCGGACCGTTAGGCGCTGCGCCCATGCCCTGCCGGTTTGTCCCATTCGCGGAAGAGGCCTGATCGGCATCGCTCGCCCAGTCGAGCGGCAATTGCGCGGCGGCGGCCACCAGCTTGTTTTGCGCCTCGCCGGCCAAGGCGGCGGGCGGCCGTTGGCCGGCCAGCCATTGGGCGAGATGGGATTCGTAGAACAGGCCGCTTTCTCCAACCGTCTGTTCGAGCGCGGCCGCGAGCGCCGCGACCGGCACCTGAGCCGCCGCCACATTGGCGGTGGCCGCGGTCCCTGCGGCAGCGGCGGTATTCGGATTCGCGGATGAAGCAGCAGCAGGCGTGGCAGCCGTATCGAAGAGCGGCAAGTCGCCGGCGTCGACGTCGAGAGCCGGCGCGGCTGGCCAGATCGGCGCCTGGCCAAGTATCGCGGGAGTTGCCTCGCCGCCTGAGTTCACGATTGCATTGAGCGTCAGCGCGACGGCGGACAGCGCGGTTTGCGCGGAAGCCGGCGGTGTCGCGGGAGGCGCGACGGGAGTGGTGTTGAGGATCTCGGTATCGACGCCCGCCGCGCCGGTCTGCGAAGCCGTCGCGCTACCCGGCGCGAGATTGAGCAGACTGTCGACCCGGTTCGCGAGCAGCGAAGTGACGACCGCGTCGATTCCGTTCATACCGATTCCTTGGTCACATTGGCAGCCACGCGCTCAATTCCGTCCGATCGACTCACGCAGCGTCTTGCTCACGGGCAAACTCAGGCAAACTCAGCGCGCCCCGTACAGTTCCTTGAGCACGCGGGTCGGCCGCCCGGCGAACAGCGCCGACAGATTGGCCATGCGCGGATTCGCCAGATCGCGGATCGCAGCGTCGTCCGCCAGGATCTGACGGATCAGCGCGTATTTGCGCAGGCGCTCCGCATCGTCCAGTCTGACGCCGGTTTCCGCGTCTTTCAACGCGTCCACCAGATTCCGATAGTCCTCCTGCAAGTGGACCAGATCGTTCCACAGGGCGCGCCGGGCAGCCGTCAGCATGCGGCGGGAAATCGCTGCAATCGCCTCGTAGCGGGCGAAATATTCTGCGTTCGATGTCATCTCATGCTTTCCGCGGCCGGCTGGGCTGCCATCCGCGCGATCTCCGGGGCAATCCCGATCCATGCCTCTTCGAGCGTCGCCAGCAGGCCGTCGACCTCGACCAGCATCGCCTCGCTCTGTTTTATGTTGGCTTCGAGCAAGCGGCGCGACATATAGCTATATAGCGCGTCCAACCGCTCTGCAATCTCGCCGCCTACCTCAACGTTCAGCGACATTTGCAGCCCGCTTTCGACGATCTGAATCGCCTTGCCGATCGCCTCACCACGCGCCGGCACATTGCCTTGCTGCACATGCATGCGTGCTTGCGCAATCGCTTGCCGGGCGCCCTGATACAACATCACGATCAGACGATGCGGACTCGCGCCCATCACCCCTGTCTCGACGCCCACGCGCGCGTACGCATTGGCTCCAGAGTGTCCTGGGGAAAACATCGGCGCTCCTCCTCTCTTGCACTGCGGTTGGTCGTGGCACTCCATCCGGACACGTTGCCGCACCCCGATTTCCGCCTATACCTGGTTATCGGATAGGCAGCGGGAAAGCTTTAGGCCGCTGTAAGGAGGATTAAGGGACCGATAGCGATATCGCGCTGGGCGCAGCAAGCCCGCCTGCCGCGACGCGCCTCGAGGGCGCGCCGGGTGGACTCTCCTGCCGCGAAGCCATGCGGCGTTGCAGCTGGGTGCATGCGTTCGGACGGGCGGAACCGCCCTGCCGCCCGAATCGCACTTACACCGACATCTGCATGATGTCGTTATAGGCCGACACCAGTTTGTTGCGCACCTGCAGGCCGAACTGGAAGCCGACGTTGGCCTTCTGCATATCGACCATCACGTCGTTCAGCGAAACGTTGGACGCGCCGAGTTCGAACGCCTGCGATTCGCCGATTGCCTTGGTCTGATCGCCGCTGATCTTGTCCAGCGAGGCCTTCAGCGCCGAGGCAAAACCGCCGGCCGTCGCCGCGCCGGACTGGTCGGCCACCGCTGTATTGCTGCCGGCCGCTTGCGCCGCCATCGACTGCATCTGTTGCAGCGCCGACGAGAGCGCGTTCACGGGCAATGTCATGTTCTCTCCAGGGAATGACGACCGGCATGCCGGAAACCGCACCGATCTGGACGAAAGCATAGCAGCGGGTCATCCGGGAAAGCCCCGAAACTAGGGGGGAAACCCGGCTCTATTCAAGCAATCGGGTTGAGCCGCGCTGCGGATAATTTCAAGGGTGAAAGTCTCTGTCCGTACGCCCGCCGACCCTCGGCGCGCGCAAGCGGCAGAACGCAACGGCATCCCGGAGATACCCGACGCATGGATTCGTCAGCCAACTCTTTGATCAACCCCGACGCCCGCATGGGCCTCGCCGGCGCGCAGCCGGGCGCCGGTGCTGCCGGCACCGGCCAGGCCGGCGGTGCCGCGGATCTCGGCGGCCTGGGGAGCAGCCTGGGCGGCAACTTCGGCCAGCGCCTGTCGGGTCTCGCGCAAATGCGCGGCAACCCGCGCGCCCCGCTGATTTTCGCGGTTGCGTTGCTGGTCGCGATCATCGCGGGTTTGTTCCTGTGGTCGCGCGCACCGGACTACAAGGTGCTCTACAGCAATCTGTCCGACCGCGACGGCGGCGCCATCATCACCGCGCTGCAAGCGGCCAATATCCCCTACAAGTTCTCCGACGCCGGTGGCGCGATCCTCGTGCCGGCCGAGCAGGTGCATGAAATGCGTCTGCGTCTGGCTTCGCAAGGGCTGCCCAAGAGCGGCTCGGTCGGCTTCGAGCTGATGGACAACCAGAAGTTCGGCATCAGCCAGTTCGCCGAGCAGATCAATTACCAGCGTGCGCTCGAAGGTGAGCTGGAGCGCACGATCGAGTCGATTTCCTCGGTGAAGTCGGCGCGCGTGCATCTGGCCATTCCGAAGCCTTCCGTGTTCGTGCGCGACAAGGAAGCGCCGTCTGCTTCCGTGCTGGTCAATCTCTACCCGGGCCGCGCGCTCGACGAAGGCCAGGTGCTGGCGATCACCCATATGGTGTCGTCGGCGGTACCGGATATGCCGGTGAAGGGCGTGACCATCCTCGATCAGGACGGCAACCTGCTGACACAGCCGTCCACCGGCAGTGGCCTGGACGCCTCGCAACTCAAGTACCGTCAGCAGATCGAGCGCAACACCCAGCAACGCATCGACGCGATCCTGTCACCGCTGTTCGGCTCCGGCAACGCGCACTCGCAGGTCAGCGCCGATATCGACTTCTCGCGCAGCGAGCAGACCTCGGAAAACTACGGCCCGAACGGCAGCCCGCAGCAGGCGGCGATCCGCAGCCAGCAATCGAGCACTGCTACCGAAATGTCGCAAGCCGGCGCCTCGGGCGTGCCGGGCGCGCTGTCGAATCAGCCGCCGCAGCCCGCTTCCGCGCCGATCACGGCGGGTAACGGCACGCCAGGCGTGACCACGACGCCCGTCAGCGACCGCAAGGATTCGACCACCAATTACGAGCTCAACAAGACCGTGCAGCATCTGGAGCAGCCGATGGGCGGCATCAAGCGTCTGTCGGTCGCGGTGGTGGTCAACTATCTGCGGGTGGTCGACGCCAAGGGCCACGCGACGATGCAACCGGTCACCGCCGACAAGCTCGCGCAGGTCAATCAGCTGGTGAAGGACGCGATGGGCTTCGACGCCGCGCGCGGCGACTCGGTCAACGTGGTCAACAGTCCGTTCACGGCCGACATCGACCCGGACGCCGACCTGCCGTGGTGGCGCACGCCGGACATGATCGCGCTCGCCAAGCAGATCGCGACCTACCTCGGCATCGGCGCCGTCGCCCTGTTCCTCTACTTCGTGATGGTGAAGCCGGCGCTGCGCCGCGCTTTCCCGCCGCCGGAGCCGGTCGCGGCCGCAGCGCTGCCGTCGCCGGACGAGCCGGTCCTGCTCGACGGCATCCCTGCCGCCGAGCGCGCCGGTGCGGCCGCCGTCGCCGAACTGGAAGGCGACAGCGAATTGCTCGCGCTGGAAAGCTCGAAACACAAATACGAACGGAATCTGGAATTCGCGCGCAACATCGCGCGCCAGGATCCGAAGATCGTTGCAACCGTCGTGAAAAACTGGGTGTCCGATGAGCGCTGAAGGCGTAATGAAGAGCGCGCTCCTGCTGATGTCGATCGGCGAGGAAGAAGCCGCGCAGGTGTTCAAATTCCTCGGGCCGCGCGAGGTGCAGAAGATCGGCGTGGCGATGGCCGCGCTGAAGAACATCACGCGCGAGCAGGTCGACGAGGTCTTGCAGGAGTTCGTGCGTGAAGCCGAACAGCACACGGCGCTTTCGCTGGATTCGAGCGACTACATCCGCTCGGTGCTGACCAAGGCGCTCGGCGACGACAAGGCCGGCGCGATCATCGACCGGATTCTGCAGGGCAGCGATACCAGCGGTATCGAAGGCCTCAAGTGGATGGACTCCGCGGCGGTGGCCGAGCTCATCAAGAACGAACACCCGCAGATCATTGCGACCATCCTCGTTCACCTGGACCGCGATCAGGCTTCGGAAATCGTCGCCTGCTTCACCGAGCGTCTGCGTAACGACGTGCTGTTGCGGATCGCCACGCTCGACGGCATCCAGCCGGCCGCGCTGCGCGAACTCGACGATGTGCTGACGGGCCTCCTGTCCGGCAGCGACAACTTGAAGCGCAGCCCGATGGGCGGCATCCGCACGGCGGCCGAAATTCTCAACTTCATGTCGAGCAACCATGAAGAAGGCGTCATCGAGAACGTTCGCCAATACGACGCGGAACTCGCACAGAAGATCATCGATCAGATGTTCGTGTTCGAGAACCTGCTCGATCTGGAAGACCGCGCGATCCAGCTGTTGCTGAAGGAAGTCGAGTCCGAGGCGTTGATCATCTCGCTGAAGGGCGCGCCGCCCGCGCTGCGCCAGAAGTTCCTGTCGAACATGTCGCAGCGTGCTGCCGAACTGCTCGCCGAAGACCTCGATGCGCGCGGCCCGGTCCGCGTCTCCGAAGTCGAGACGCAGCAGCGCCGCATCCTGCAGATCGTGCGCAATCTGGCGGAAAGCGGCCAGATCGTGCTAGGCGGCAAGGCGGAAGATGCATATGTCTGATCAGAACTCCTCGGCGAAGGAAAGCCTCTCGGCCTACCAGCGCTGGGAGATGGCCTCGTTCGACCCGGTGCCCCCGCCGCCGCCCGAACCCGAAGTCGACGACGGCGCGTTCGAAGCCGAACTCGAACGCCTGCGCGACGCCGCGCACGCGCAGGGCATCGCGACGGGCCACGTGGCCGGGCAGGCGCTCGGTTATCAGGCCGGTTACGAACAAGGCCACGCGCAGGGTTTCGAGCAGGGCCAGGCCGAAGCGCGTGAAGAAGCGGCGCGTCTTGCCGCATTGGCCGAAACCTTCAAGGCGGCACTCGACGGCACGCAAGGCGCGATCTCCGAAACGCTGGTCGCACTCGCGCTGGACATCGCCCAACAGGTGGTGCGCCAGCACGTGCAGCACGATCCGACCGCGCTGATTGCCGCCGCCCGCGAGGTGCTGGCCACGGAACCGGCGCTGGTCGGTGCACCCGCGCTGATCGTCAGCCCCGCCGACCTGCCGGTCGTCGAAGCCTATCTGATGGAAGAACTGCAAACGCGCGGCTGGACCGTGCGCACCGATCCGGCGATCGAACGCGGCGGCTGCCGTGCGCAAGCCGGCACCGGTGAAGTCGACGCCGGCATCGATACGCGCTGGGAGCGCGTCGCCGCCGCACTCGGCAAGGTGAGCACATGGTGAAGCCGACGCTCGAAGAGATCCGCGCCAGCGATCTGACGCCGCTCGAACGCGAACTGGCGCTGGCATCGTTCGGCGCCGAGGCGCTGGCGGATGAACCAGCCACAGTGACGCCCGCCGCTGCCGCGGTCGCGGCCATCGACGCCGCGTTGCGCGATCCCGCTCACGGGCTGCCGGACACGGGGCACTCTGGCGCCGGGCGTCCGGCGAAGGGCGTGGCGGCGAGCCGCGAATCCGCTACGGCGAGCCATGAGTCTGCCGTTTCTTCGAGTCACGCTTCACTCCCTCCCGCCCCCCTCCCCGCCTCGTACGATCCCGCGCTCGACAGCAATCCGCACATGCAAGCCTGGCGCGGCCGGCTCGACGCGCTGCGCGCGCGCAACGCAATTGCCAAGCCGATGCGCGCCTGCGGACGTTTGACGCGCGCCGCCGGTCTGGTGCTCGAAGCCGTCGGTCTGCGCCTGTCGGTGGGCGCCGAAGTGATGATCGAACTGCCGTTCGGCAGTTCTCTCGCGATGGCCGAAGCCGAAGTCGTCGGCTTCTCCGGCGACAAACTGTTTCTGATGCCGACCACCGAAGTGATCGGCCTGCTGCCTGGCGCTCGCGTGTACCCGCTCGAAAGCGCGCCGATCGCCGATCCGATGGCGGGCGCGAAACGCCTGCCGGTCGGCTGGGAATTGCTCGGCCGCGTGCTGGACGCGTCCGGCCGCCCGCTCGACGGCCTCGGTCCGCTCGGCGCGCATGCCGATGCGCCGCTGTCCTCGCCGGTCATCAATCCGCTGAACCGCGAGCCGATTCACAAGGTGCTCGACGTCGGCGTGCGCGCGATCAACGCGCTCCTGACCGTAGGCCGCGGCCAGCGCATGGGCTTGTTCGCCGGTTCGGGCGTCGGTAAATCGGTGCTGCTCGGCACAATGGCGCGCTACACCAGCGCCGAGGTGATCGTGATCGGCCTGATCGGCGAACGCGGTCGCGAAGTGAAGGAATTCATCGAACAGATTCTCGGCGAGGAAGGCCTCGCGCGCTCGGTGGTGATCGCCGCGCCCGCCGACGTCTCGCCGCTGTTGCGGATGCAGGCCGCGTCGTACTCGACCTCGCTCGCCGAATATTTCCGCGACCAGGGCAAGCACGTGCTGCTGCTGATGGATTCGCTGACCCGCTACGCGATGGCGCAGCGCGAAATCGCGCTCGCCGTGGGCGAACCGCCCGCCACGAAGGGTTATCCGCCTTCGGTGTTCGCCAAACTGCCGGCGCTCGTCGAGCGAACCGGCAACGGCCCGGCAGGCGGCGGTTCGATCACCGCGTTCTACACCGTGCTGACCGAAGGCGACGACCAGCAAGACCCGATCGCCGACTCCGCGCGCGCGATTCTCGACGGCCACATCGTGCTGTCGCGCTCGCTCGCCGAGGCCGGCCACTATCCGGCAATCGACATCGAAGCGTCGATTAGCCGGGCAATGACCGCGCTGATCGACGATAACCATCTCGAGAAGACGCGTATGTTCAAGCAGATGCTGTCGCGCTATCAGCGCAACCGCGATCTGATCAACGTCGGCGCCTATTCGAGCGGGCGCGACGCGTTGCTCGACCGTGCGATTGCGCTGTATCCACGGATGGAAGCGTTTTTGCAACAAGGTTTTCGCGAGTGCGCGAACTTTGAACCGAGTCTCGAGATGCTGGACGCTCTGTTTGCCCAAGGAGGCTGACGATGGCGAAACACTTTCCGATCAAGACGCTCATCGGCCTGGCCCAGGACGATGTGGACGCCGCCGCACAACGCCTGGGCCGCGCGCAGCGCGAGCGCAACGACGTACAGGCGCAGCTCGATTCGCTGGTGCAGTATCGCGACGAATATCACGCGCGTTTCACAGCGACCGCTCAGACTGGCATGCCTGCGGGCAACATGCGCAATTTCCAGGCATTCATCGACACGCTCGACGCCGCCATCGAACAGCAACGCAACCTGCTGGTGACGGCCAATGCGCGCGTCGAGGCTGCCAAGCCCGACTGGCAACGTCAGAAACAGAAGCTCGGTTCATATGAAGTGCTGCAGGCGCGGGGCAACGCCGCCGAAGCGAAAACCATGGCGCGGCGCGACCAGCGCGACGCCGACGAACACGCCGCGCGCATTCTGAGGATGCGCGCAGAGGGCGTCTGACACGCTCGAGCGCCGCCTCGATTGACTGAATACCCCGTTTGACGGATTGACAGGATTCCCTATGTCGCTTCTTTCACAGATCGGCTCACTGCTCGGCTCGGCCAGCAGCGCATCCACCAACGCGGCGATGGCCGCTGCGGCGAACGCCAAGCCGTTCTCGCAAACCTTGCAGCAGAGTATCGACCTGCAAAACAACTCGGCTGCGCAGAGTGCGAGTAAGCCGGTGGTTTCGCCGTCGTCCTCGTCAGCGTCCGCTGCGTCGTCCTCGGCAGCTTCGTCGAGCGTGCATGACGCGCCGCCGGCGCCCGATCCTTCGACGAAGAGCCCGGACGCCACGAGCAGCAACACGAACAATAGCAATTCGACGAACGCGTCTTCATCCGGTTCGTCGTCGGCTTCGTCGTCCACTTCGTCTGCCAATACGCAGCAGGCTTCGGCCGACAAGACCACCACGACGCCTGCGAAGTCCGGCAACACGGCCACGCAGACTGACGCGGGCACGGCAGCGGCGGCGGCCGCCGCTCAGGCGCAAGCACAAGCTCAAGCCGACGCGAATAGCGCCACCGACCCCGCAACCGCGGATCCCGCCACGGCGCTGACTGACGCCGCGACCACGCTGCCCGGCACGGGCACGGACACCACGACGGGCGGCACCACGGGCAAGAAGACGAGCACAACCGATCCGAAGTCGGTGCAGGATGCCTTGCAAGCGGCGCTGGCCGCGCTGGCGAGCGGCCAGGGCGTGGTGCCGGCGCAGGCCCTGGCGAGCGGCGCGGCAAATGCGGCGACGGCGGCAAGCGGTCTGGGTGCTGGCGTGAACAATGGACTCAACGGATCGGCGGACGGCAAGACGTCGGCGGCCGGTTTGTTCGGCGACGGCAAGGGATCGAGCGCGGGCAAGACCGCGTTGACGGCGACGACTACGGTGGCGGATCCCTCCGCGGCAGCGAAGGCAGCGGCTGACGCGCTGAGCGCGACGGCGGCCGGTGGTGCGCAGGGTGACGATCTGGCGTCGTTCAAGAGTGCGGCCGATGCCGCGACGGCAGCGCTGGCAGCCGGCCAGGCCGCGGCGAGCGCCGCGAGTACGACGGCAGCCGTGCAGACGACGGGTAACGCCGGTGCTGCGGAAGTGGCGAATACGTTGTCGCCGCAGGTGGGCACGACGGACTGGGAAGACGCGTTGAGTCAGAAGGTAGTGTTCTTGTCGAATGCGCATTCGCAGAGCGCCGAGCTGACTTTGAATCCGAAGGATCTTGGGCCGCTACAGGTTGTGTTGCAGGTTGCCGATAACCATGCACATGCGTTGTTCGTTTCGCAGCACCAGCAGGTTCGGGAGGCTGTCGAGGCGGCGTTGCCGAAGCTTCGCGAAGCGATGGAGTCCAATGGGATTGGGCTGGGGAGCGCTAGTGTTAGCGATGGGTTTGCCCGGCAGGGCGGGCAGCAGCAGAGTGCTGATTCGGGGCGGTCTGGGGCGCGGGGGAGTGGTGCTGGTGGGTTTGCCGGCGGCGCTGGGGGGGAGTCTGATTCTGTTTCTGGTAGTGGTGCCGTGCGGCGGACTGTGGGGTTGGTGGATACGTTTGCTTGATGGTGTTGGTGGTTGCCCGGTCGGGCTGGGGGTTTTGCCTTTGGTGGGTTGCCTCGTCGGCGATTGCTTGTTTTTTTGCTTGGGGCTTTGGCCTTTGCTTGATTTGCTAATGGTCTATTAGCGTTGCCCCTGTGCGGGGCGGCACTTACTTTCTTTGCCGCCGCAAAGAAAGATAAGCAAAGAAAGCGGCTCACACCGCCAGCTCATAAGCGGGTCCCTCGCACAGTCACGATAGTGGTGCATCTGGAATCCGCTCCCTCGCACCCCCAGTCGTTAGTGACAAAGGTGTCGTCAGCTCCCACTCCGCACTACGTGCGTCGCGGATGGGTCTGCATAGGAAACCAAGGGCTTCGATTGATCTCCGTGGGGCCATCGGCTTCGCCTCGGCGACGCACCCCCGCACTCATCCGTGCCCCCCGCTTTAAATGGTATGTCAGTGCCCTGCAGTCACGATTACGGCTCCAATCACAGTAGCAGGAGCAGGAGCACAGCACAGCACAGCACAGACGGTGGCAGAGGCGATCGCGATTGCAATGGTGGCAGTGGCAGTGGCAGTGGCAGTGGCAGTGGCAGTGGCAGTGGCAGTGGCGATGATGAGCCACGAACGGGTGGTGAGATGCGAATGATGAGACGTAGCGGGTGGTTTTATGAAATGCGTTTCGGCGCGCGCAGCGTCGCTGGAAGAATGAGTCCTTTGTCACTAACGTTGAATGTGCGAGGACACGGATTCCAGATGGGCCACTACCGCGGCTGTGCGAGGGACCCGCTTATGAGCTGGCGGTGTGAGCCGCTTTCTTTGCTTATCTTTCTTTGCGGCGGCAAAGAAAGTAAGTGCCGCCCCGCACAGGGGCAACACTAATAGACCATTAGCAAATCAAGCAAAGGCCAAAGAGCCAGGCAAAAAAACCCGAACGCCGTAGGCAACCAGGCAACCACACAAACAAACAAAACCCACCCACCAACCACCACCCCCCAAAAAACCAAAAACCACACCAAAAACCACCCCCCGCCTGAAAGGCAAAAACCAGAGATAACCCTCAATAACCCTTCTTTTCGACCCATCGCGCCGCAGGCAAATCAACAACAATCACCATCACCAGCACTAAAGGCAAGCAAAGCAAACCTCATGGCAACCACGACCGCAAACCAGCAAGCCGTGCCCGCTTCCCCGGGCCCCTTGAAGCGCATCATCCTGATCGTCCTCATCGCGATCATCGCCGCAGGCGCTGCCGGCGCGGGTGTGTGGTTCTACATGTCCAAACGCGGACCAGTCCCCGCCGCAGCGGAAACCGCCAGCGCACCGGCGCCACTCGCCGCGCCGCTCTTCTTCCCGCTCGAATCGATGACGGTCAACCTGCAATCGGACGACGGTCAGCAACACTTCCTGCGGATCGGCCTGACGCTCAAGCTCAACGACCCGAAAACCCAGCAGGAACTCTCCGACCATATGCCGGAAGTGCGCAGCCGCATCCTCCTCGCACTGTCGAACAAACACCCGGAAGAACTCGCGCCGCTCGAAGGCAAACGCGCGCTGGCCACCGAACTCCAGACGCTGATCGAACAGCCAACCGATAAGGGCGCCGCGCCAATCCACGTCCAGGACGTGCTGTTCACCGAATTCGTCGTGCAGTGACGTTCTCAGTGACGTTAATCAGCGCTGCCATCATCAACCGCCACGGGACGCACGAGGAATAAGGAATGGGCCACGAAGAGTTCATGTCCCAGGAGGAGGTCGATGCCCTCCTCAAGGGCGTCACCGGTGAGTCCGATTCGGAAGCCGAGCAGACTGACCGCTCAGGCGTACGGCCGTACAACATCGCGACGCAGGAACGCATCGTCCGCGGCCGGATGCCCGGTCTGGAAATCATCAACGACCGCTTCGCGCGTCTGTTGCGCGTCGGTATCTTCAACTTCATGCGGCGCTCGGCGGAAATCTCCGTCGGTCCGGTGAAGGTGCTGAAGTACAGCGAGTTCACCCGCAATCTGCCGATCCCGACCAACCTGAACCTGGTCCATGTGAAGCCGTTGCGCGGCACGTCGCTGTTCGTGTTCGACCCGAACCTGGTGTTCTTCGTGGTCGACAACCTGTTCGGCGGCGACGGGCGTTTCCATACCCGCGTCGAAGGCCGCGATTTCACGGCAACCGAGCAGCGCATCATCATGAAGCTGCTCAATCTGACGTTCGAGCACTACGCGGCGTCGTGGAAAAGTGTGCGTCCGCTGCAGTTCGAATACGTGCGCTCGGAAATGCACACGCAGTTCGCCAACGTGGCGACGCCGAACGAAATCGTCATCGTCACACAGTTCTCGATCGAGTTCGGCACGACGGGCGGCACGCTGCACATCTGCATGCCGTATTCGATGATCGAGCCGATCCGCGACATTCTCTCGTCGCCGATCCAGGGCGAGGCGCTCGAAGTCGACCGCCGCTGGGTCCGCGTGCTGTCGCAACAGGTGCAGGCAGCCGAAGTGGAACTGACCGCCGACTTAGCCCAGGTACCGGTCACGTTCGAACAGATCCTGAACATGCGCAAAGGCGATGTTCTGCCGATCAACATCCCCGAACACATCACGGCGAAAGTCGATGGCGTGCCGGTGATGGAGTGCGGCTACGGAATTTTCAATGGTCAGTACGCGTTGCGGGTCCAGAAAATGATCAGCGCAGCCGACACGATGAAGGATGGTGGATATGAGTGACCTGAACGCAAAGACTGAGGCCGAACTGGCCGCTGGCGAGCCGCAACTGGCCGCCGACGCAACCAGCGCCGAAGACGACGCGGCGATGGCCGACTGGGCCAGCGCGCTGGCCGAGCAGAACGACAACACGGAAGTCAGCGCGGCCACGGCAGGCGTGTTCCAGCCGCTCTCGAAGGTCGAACCGACCTCGACGCGCAACGACATCGACATGATCCTGGACATCCCCGTCCAGATGACCGTCGAACTCGGCCGCACCAAGATCGCGATCCGCAACCTGCTGCAACTCGCGCAGGGCTCGGTCGTGGAACTGGACGGCATGGCGGGTGAGCCGATGGACGTGCTGGTCAACGGCTGCCTGATCGCCCAAGGCGAAGTGGTGGTCGTGAACGACAAGTTCGGTATCCGTCTGACGGACATCATCACACCGTCCGAACGTATCCGGAAACTGAATCGATGAAATGCGTTGCCGGACGCGCCGCGTTGCGCAGGTCATCGCATGCGTCACGTGTGTCACGCCGCGCTCTCCATCACGCCGGACTCGCTGCGACCATAGCAACGACGGTGGCGACTTCAACGCTGATGTTCGCGCTGACCTCCGTGGCGGCATTCGCCCCCTCCACCGCGCACGCGGCCGACATGAACGCGGTCAATAACGCCGCGAAGATCGCGTCGGGTGTGGGTGCGGGCACGGCCGTTCCGGCGCTCGGCGTCGGCGCGGTGCTGCAAACCATCGTTGGTCTGCTGGTCGTGATCGGTCTGGTGTTCGCCTGCGCATGGCTCGCGCGCCGTTTCGGCTTGCAACCCGCCAATCGCGGCGGCCTCGTGAAGACGATCGGCGGCGCTTCGCTCGGTGGCAAGGAGCGGGTCGCGGTGGTGGAGATCGGCGATACGTGGCTCGTACTCGGCACGGCGCCGGGTAATGTGCGTCTGCTGCATACGATGCCAGCAGGTTCGGCCGCGGTCGATCCGGTCGCCGGCACGCAACCGGCCACACCAGGCTCATCGGTTTCATCGGGTTCAGCCGCAGCGTTGCCCGGCACCTTCGGTCAACGCTTTCGCGATGCTCTGAAAGGCGAAGTGGGCAAACGTTTCAATGCGCAAGGCAGCGGGGATCGGTAATGCAGTTCAGTCTTCTATCAGCGCGGCCCGTGCAATCCGACCATCAGGCGCGCACCACTCGCCTGTCCTGGGCCGCCTCGAAAGTCATTCCCGTCCTGCGCCGGGTTGCACCGGTCGTGTTGCCGGCGCTGATGCTCGCGCTGCCGACGCTGTCGTTCGCACAAGCCGCCGGCTTGCCGGCATTCAATACGAGTCCGGGCCCGAACGGCGGCACGACCTACTCGCTGAGCGTGCAGACGATGCTGCTGCTCACGATGCTGTCGTTCCTGCCGGCAATGGTACTGATGATGACAAGCTTCACGCGCATCATCATCGTGTTGTCGCTGCTGCGTCAGGCGCTCGGCACCACCACCACGCCGCCGAACCAGGTGCTGGTCGGTCTCGCGCTGTTCCTCACGCTGTTCGTGATGTCGCCGGTGCTCGACAAGGCCTATAACGACGGCTACAAACCGTTCTCCGAAGGCTCGATGCCGATGGAGACGGCCGTCAGCCGCGGCCTCGCGCCGTTCAAGACTTTCATGTTGCGCCAGACCCGCGAAAGCGATCTCGCGCTGTTCGCCCGCATCTCGCACGCCGCGCCCATGCAAGGTCCGGAAGACGTGCCGCTGTCGTTACTGGTGCCGGCGTTCGTGACGAGCGAACTGAAAACGGGTTTCCAGATCGGCTTCACGATTTTCATTCCGTTCCTCATCATCGACATGGTGGTGGCGAGCGTGCTGATGTCGATGGGGATGATGATGGTGTCGCCCGCCACCATCTCGCTGCCGTTCAAGCTGATGCTGTTCGTGCTGGTAGACGGTTGGCAATTGCTGCTCGGCTCGCTCGCACAGAGTTTTGTTTAACCGGCGCATTTATTCGGCACGTTTAACCGCCTCACTCAGTTGCGTCACTCAACCCCTCACGCTTCCGGTACTCCGCCATGAATCAGGAATCCGTCATGACGCTCGCGCACCAGGCCATGTATGTCGGCCTGCTGCTTGCCGCGCCGTTGCTGCTGGTCGCGCTGGTGGTCGGTCTGGTGGTGAGCCTGTTCCAGGCCGCCACGCAGATCAACGAGACCACGCTGTCGTTCATTCCGAAGCTGCTCGCGATCGCCATCACGATGGTGATCGCCGGTCCGTGGATGTTGACGACCATGCTCGACTACCTGCGTCAGACGCTCACCAACATCCCGTCGCTCGTCAACTGAGCGCGGCCCCGGCCTCCGCCTGGCGCGTCCGCCCTTCCCCACCGTCATGTTTTCCGTCACCTACGCCCAACTGAACGCCTGGCTCACGGCGTTCCTGTGGCCGTTCGTGCGAATTCTCGCGCTGGTGGCGACCGCGCCGGTGCTCGGCCACCGCTCGCTGCCCACGCGCGTGAAAATCGGCCTCGCGGCCTTCATCACGATCATCGTCGCACCCACGTTGGGCGCACTGCCGCAAGTCACGGTGTTTTCCGCTGAAGGCGTGTGGATCATCGTCAACCAGTTCCTGATCGGCATCGCGCTCGGCATGACGATGCAGATCGTGTTTCAGGCGATTGGCGCCACCGGCGATTTTGTCGGCCTGGGCATGGGCCTCGGTTTCGCGACATTTTTCGACGCGCAGGCGAGCAGTTCGAGCCAGGTGCTGTCGAGCTATATGAACACCATCGCGATGCTGGTGTTTCTGGTGATCGACGGCCATCTGCAAATGATCAGCGCCCTGCTGACGACGTTCCAGTCCGTGCCGGTGTCGGCGAACATTCTGGGCGCACCCGGCTGGCGCACGCTGGCGAATTTCGGCAGCACGGTGTTTTCGGCGGGCCTGCTGCTGTCGCTGCCGGTGGTCGTCGCGCTGCTGATCACCAATATCTCGCTCGGTATTCTGAACCGCGCAGCGCCACAAATCGGCGTATTCCAGATCGGCTTTCCGCTGACGATGCTGATCGGCATGCTGCTCCTGCAACTGATGATCCCGAACATGATTCCGTTCTTCATGCGCCTGTTCGACGTCGGCCTCGATCAGATGGGACGCGTGGCGGCGGGATTCAAGTAACGCCGCCTCCGGGCCGCCGCCTGCCTTCGCGTGAGCCACGCCTCGCGCGTGCATCGCGCAGCCACTTTGGCCACGCATCCGTCACCCAAATGCCACCCCAATCAAAAAGGGCGGAGCCGGTTCACACCGGCTTCCGCCCTTCTGCATGTCAGACTACGCGCCCGCTCAGTTCAGGTACTGGAACAGCGACACGCTCTGAATCTTCACAAACGCCTGCTGCGCCGCCTGCAGCGCATTTTGCGTCATCGTGTACTGGCCGATCGTCTTGGCCATGTCGGTCTGCGTCAGATCCGCGAGGTTGCTAGCCGTCTGCAACGTGTTGGTTTGCGTGACCGTCTGCAACGCCTGCACTTCCTGCTCGCGGCCACCCACTGCCGCCTGCGCGGTCACGACGTTGTTCATCGTGTTTTCGAGCTGGGTCATGCTGGTGGTCAGCGCGCTCTGGAAGCTGGCCGTCGAAGCGCCGCCCGACACCGGCGTCTGCAACGTGGTGATCAACTGGCTCAGGTTGGCGAACACATCCGTGCTGCCTTGCGTGGCCGGCGTCACCGTGAAACTGTCGCCCGCATTCGGCGCGCCGGTGACGTTCACCGTCTGACCGCCGACCGTAATCGCGGAGCCGGCCGTGAACGGTTGCGGCCCACTCGTGGTCGGCGTGCCGCCCGGCGGGGTCTGCGTCACCGTATAGGTGGTCGCCGACGTGAAGTTGATCTTGTACGTATCCGCATTGGTCGGATCGGTCGGGTTCGTCAGGCTGACCGTGCTGATCACGCCCGTGCCGGTGTTGCCGGCCGTCGCCGCCGGCACCGAGCTGGTGCCGATCGCCGCCACGCTGCCGAAGATCGCGACGCCGTTGTCACCGGTCTGGATGGTGTGCGAGGAGGTGATCTGCATGCTGGGTGTGCCGGCATCACCCGAATAGGTCACTACACCAGCCGAGTTGGTGGTGTACGGCTGCGCGGTGCTTTGATAGCCGCCGAACAACGCATTGCCCTGCGGGTCGGTTGCATTGGCGAGCGTCAGCAACTGGCTGCGCAGGCTTTCCAATTGCGTCGCGAGCGAACCGCGGTCGCCGTCGTTCAGCGAACCGTCGCCGGCGCGCAGCACCAGCGTGTGAATGCTCTGCAACACGGTGTTGACGCTGCCGAGCGTCGAATCTTCCTGTTGCAGCGAAGAGAGCGCAGCACCCTGGTTGGTCGTGTACTGCGACAGACTCGTCGCCGTCGAGCTCAACAGCACCGCCTGCGCCGCGCCGAGCGGATTGTCCGACGGCGTGGAGAGGCTTACGCCGCTCGCGATCTCTTGATACAACTGCGACAATTGAGCTTGCTGATCGCTCATCGTCGCCACGTTCATGTTGAAGTACTGCGTACTGGAGATGCGCATGTTCAACGCCTCACTGGAAGATGCCGAGTATCGTCTGGAACAGGGTCTGCGCGGTCTGGATGACCTTGCTGTTCGCCTGATAGAGCTGCTGATACTGAAGCAGGTTGGCTGCTTCTTCGTTGATGTTCACGCCCGAAACCGACTGCTGCGCGGTGGTGATCTGGGTCACCAGCGAGGTCTGTGCCGTGCTCGAGGTCTGAATCTGGTTGGTCTGGTTGCCGACCTGGTTGACGTAGTTCGCATACGCACCCGTCAACGTGACCGTGCCGCCGCCCAATGCCTTCGCCGTGGACAGGTTCGACAACGCCAGCGCATTGCGGCCGTCGTTGTTCGCGCCCGTGTTCGGTCCGATGGTGAAGGTGTCGCCGTTAGCCGGTGCGCCGCTGATCGTCACCGTCACGCCGTTCATGCTGCCGGCTGTCGTGTTGTTGATCGTCAGCGTCGCGCCGGAGGCCGCCGAATACGGGATGACGGGCGTCGTGGCGGTGTCGTACGTAGTCGTGGTCGGCGGCGTGCCGGCCGTGACCGTCACCGTCGAGTTCGCCGGGAAGCCCGTCAGGCCGGTGCCGTTGTACGACAGCGTGGTGGTCGCATTCGGCATGGTGTAGCCGGCTGTCACCGTGCCCTGCGTGATCGTGCCCGTGCCGGTATTGCTCGCCGTCGCGGCGCCGAGCACCGGTGCGGCAGCCGCGATCGCAGAAGGATCCGTGGTCGCGGTATTGAAGCTGTTCAGCGCGCCGCGGGTCGGTTCGACCGTGAACGAGTCGCCGGCGTTCATCGTGCCGGTGGTCGAGAAATTCAGGCCGTTGATCGGCTGGCTCAGATTGGTCGCCGAGCCCACTACGGCGCCGCTCGAATTGTCGGTCAGCGTGTAGGTGGTGCCGTTAAAGGCCAGCGTGTAATCGCCGGTGGTCGGCTGCGCGGGATTCGCGAATGAAACGTTCAGCGACGCGTTGCCGGTGTTCTGCGTATTCGCGTAGACGGTCGGGCCGCCCACCGAAAACAGCGCGCCGCCCTGAGCGCCGGCGAGCGTGATGCCGAGGCCGTTCTGTGCGTTGACCTGCGCGGAGAAGCTCACCGCAATCGCGCCGAGCTGCGCTTCGGCCGGATCGAGCGTCTGGCTGCGGAACGCGAGCAGGCCACCGAGCGCGCCGCCCGTGATTTTGCTGTCCGGCAGGTTTTGCGGCGCAGCGGCCGGGTTCGCGCCGGCCTGGCCGAGATACTGCACCGAGAGTTCGCTGGTGTCGCCCGTCGACGGCGCCGTGCCCAGGTTATAGCTATTGGTCGACGACACGAGCGGCTGGCCGTTGCTCATGAACACGCTGTAGCTGCCGTTGCTGTTCACGACGTTCACGCCGATCAGTTGCGACAGGTTCGACACGGCCTGATCGCGTTGATCCATCAGCTGGTTCGGCGGCTGGCCTTGCGAGCTGGCCGCGGAGATCTGCCCGTTCAGCTGGGCGATCTGCTGCGTGTAGCTGTTGATCTGCGAAACGGTGCTGCTGAGCTGCGTGTTGACGCTCTGGCGCAGCGCGTCGTATTGCTGACCCGCGGCATTGATCTGGTTCACGAGCGTCTGCGCGCCGCTCATCGCGGTCTGGCGGGTGGCCAGACTGGAAGCGTTGTTCGAGACGTTCTGCAAGCCGGTGAAATAGCTGGTGATCGCGCTCGCAATGCCGGCGGTAGGGCTGCCGATCAGATTGTTCAGCTGCGAGATCATCGTGTTGTATGCCGACAGCGAACTGCTCGACGACTGCGCATTGTTCAGCTCAGTGGTCAGATACTGGCTGTACTGGCGCGTCACGGTAACGGTCGAGACGCCCTGCGGCAGATAGCCGGAACCCGTGTACTGGCCGCCGGCTTCGGCGTAGACCGGTGTTTCGATCGTATAGCCCGGCGTCGACGCGTTGCTGATGTTCTGACCGGTCGTCGTGAGTCCCCACTGGGCTGCGTTCAGTCCACTGAGTCCGAGATTGATGAGGTTGCTCGACATGCGTCATCCTGAAGGGCGACACCGACCACTTGCCGCCACGTTGCTTGAACATCTTGTTTAACGGCCCTCACGCGGAAAAATTGAGGGCCATTCCGATGCTTGTCCGAAGTTTGTTTCAACGTTTGCGAGGCGCGTGCAGCAAGGCTCTTTCGCCGTTCAGCGCACCAGTGAGCGGCGCTTCATTTCAAGTTGCGTAATCAGACGTTGCAGCGTGTTTTCGGCACTGCCCGGCAACGTCAGAAAACGGAAGCCAAGCTGATAACGCTGTGTGCCGTTCGGCAACGCGGTGGAGCGGTGCGACACCAGTTGCAGATCCAGCGAAAGCCGGCCGAGCGAGCCGAGCGACAGTTCGCAATCCTGCAGCTGCGTGCCCATCGGCAATTCGGCCACGCGTTCGTCCGCCGTGCGCATGCCGACGCCGCCGAGCGACAGATCGTGCACTTCGAAGCGGAACGTATCGCCTTCGGGCAAACGGCCGGTGCACATATACGGGTCGAGAATCGGCGCATCGACGCGGAAATACTCGCGGCGCTGCACGTAGAACAGCACGTCGGGGAAGTCCGACTCGAATGCGGGCAGTCCCTCGTAGCGGGTTTCGCGCGGGGTGCCGGTGGCGAACTCGACACGCACGCCGTCAGGCGAGGCGTGGAACTGGCAACGCGACGCGCCCAGCAAGCCTTTGTTCTGTTCGGAGAGCGCGCCCCAGTCGAACGTGAAGGTGCGCCCGCGCACGTCGACGTCGAGCAGGCGCGTCACGAGCTGACCGCCCGCATATTCAACGGTGAGGAAATCGCCTCGATTGACGAGGTTGCGTAACTGAACGCCAATCTCCAGCGGATTGCGACGGCCGAAATCGGGTGCGCTTTCGTCTAGCGTGGCGTGCGACTGGCCGGGTGCGTCGGTCTGGCCGTGCGACTGGGTAGTATCCATGGGCTTGCCGGTATGCATGTTCTTGCGGGCGCGTGCCAGGGCTCCTGCCGGGGCTTTTGCGCGGTCTTCATCGAAGCCGCAGCACGCGCATTCAACCGGACATTACAACGATTTCCGGTATCGGGTCTATCTAACTGATTAGCGGCAGCATTCAGCCAAAATTTAGGGGCGTGTAATGAAATATTTGCCGCAAACGTTAAATGCCGGTATGCCACCCGTGAAATCTGCGTGCCTTGAATACCGGCGGCAATCACGCCGGTTATGCGGGTAGACCGGCCGCCCATAGGCAGCCGGCCTCGTCCGTCTTGTTATGCACCTGGCCCCGTCGCGTGCATACTTTATTCGAGAAAATCAGACTGCATAAACCGATCTACCGCGTAGCCGGGTGCGGCCACCCACTTGCATTAACGGCAGGTCAGCCCATTTTCTGCATGATTGACATCAGCTTTTTAGCGTAATGCGGGTCGGTCGCATAACCCGCGCGCTGCATGCCGTTGGCAAATCCATTCACGTCATGCGCGGAATTGATCACCTGGGCATAACGCGGGTTGCCCTTGAGCAGGCTCGCGTAGTCGGTCATCGCTTCCTGGTATGAGTCGTACGCACGGAATTTTTCGACGGTGCGCTGCGGCTTGCCGTTCACATATTCGGTCGTTACCGTCGAGACGGTCTTGCCGGTCCAGTCCTTGGTCGCCTTGATGCCGAACACGTTGTGGCTGGTCGAACCGTCCGACTTCCTGATCTCGCTCTTGCCCCAGCCCGATTCGAGCGCGGCCTGGCCGATAATGAAGCGCGCCGGAATGCCGGTTGCCGCGCTGGCGGCTTGCGCCGGCTCAGCGAGCTTGTCGACGAAAGCGTCGACCTTCGGCGAGCTGCCGTCGCCTTTAATCGGCGGAGTCAGCGCGCTATTGGCCGAGTAGCCTTTGCCCATCGCCAGCTGACCGTTCGCCTGCGCGTTGCCGTAAGCCTTCGCGAGCGCGTTCAGCGCCGCAGTCTGGCCTTCGTCGCCGCCGCTGCCGCCACCCAGTGCGTTGGCCATGCCGGCGAGACCGCCGCCTGCGCCATTCGCGCCGCCCACCTGCATGCCCTGATTGCGCATCATCTGCTTGAGCATCGCGTCAGCGACACCAATGCCCTTCTGCGACAGCTGTTGCGACAACTGCTGATCCATCATCGACGTGAAGGTGGCGCTGTCGTGCGAATCGAACGGACCGTCCTGTGGCGTCGCGTCGCGCATGCTCTTCAGCATCATCTGCGTGAACACCGCGTCGAACTGCTGCGCGGCCATCTTCATGCCGGCTTGCGGCGATGCCTTGGCCTGTGCGCTCAGCTTGCCGAAGCCCTGCACGTCGAGTGCGAAGCGCTGGGTCAGGTCGTTCGCCGCATTGGCGGCGTTGGTCGTATCCGAATTCATCCTGTGTCTTCCTTAGATGATTTCCAGGTCGGCGCGCAACGCGCCCGCCGCTTTCATGGCCTGCAGGATCGACATCAGATCCGCGGGCGTGGCACCGAGTGCGTTGAGCGCCTTCACCACTTCGGCGAGGTTGGCGCCGGCGGTCACCAGTTTTAGTGCGCCGTTGTCCTGCTTCATCTGAATCTGCGACTGCTTGGCCACCACGGTCTGGCCGTTCGAGAACGCACCTGGCTGACTCACCACGGGTTGCGTATTGATCACCACCGAGAGATTGCCGTGCGCCACCGCGCAGTTCTGCAGGGTGACCATCTGGTTCATCACGATCGAGCCGGTGCGCGCGTTCAGGATCACCTTCGCAGCGGCTTGCGCCGGCTTGACGTCGAGGTTCTGCAATTGCGCCATGAAGGCGACCTGCTGCTCCGGATCGGACGGCGCGCGCAGTTGAATCGTGCGGCCGTCGAGCGCCGTGGCGGTGCCGCTGCCGAACGCGTTGTTCACCGCGGCCACGACGCGCTGCGTGGTGTCGTAGTCCATCTCGTTCAGATCGAGCTGCATCGTGCCCGCTTGCGATACCGAGGTCGGCACCGCGCGTTCGACGATCGCGCCACCGGCGATGCGGCCCGCGGCCAGCGTATTCACCTGCACCTTGCTGCCGTTCGCGCTCGCGCCGGCGCCGCCGACCGCGAGGTTGCCCTGGCCGAGCGCATACACCTGCCCGTCAGCGCCCTTGAGCGGCGTGAGCAGCAGCGTGCCGCCGCGCAGGCTCTTCGCGTTACCGAGCGAGGACACCGTCACGTCGATCGCTTCGCCGGGACGCGCGAATGGCGGCAACACCGCCGTCACCATCACGGCGGCCACGTTCTTCAACTGGATGTTCGATAGCGACGACTGCTGGTTGGTCGAACCCGCTGCCTGGTTGTTGATCGAGATGCCGAGGTTCGCCAGCATGTTGGCGAGGGTCTGCGTGGTGAACGGCGTCTGCGTGGTCTGGTCGCCCGTGCCGTCGAGACCGACCACGAGGCCGTAGCCGATCAGCGGGTTGTCGCGCACGCCCTGGATCTGCACGAGGTCCTTCAGGCGTTCGGCATGCGCGGGCGTCGCCACCGGCAAGGCCGCGCAGGCGAGTGCGAACAGCGCCACAGCACGGCCGAGCTGAACGAGTCGCGTGAAGCGGCTGAGGTGGCCGGAGCGAAAGAAGACGGTACGCATGATCACCACGGCGACACGTTGAGGAAAAACCGCTGCAACCAGCCCATGTTCTCGGCTTCGTTGAGATAGCCCTTCGCGGAGTATTCGATCTTCGCGTCGGCCACCTGGGTCGAGTAGACGGCGTTCAGGTTGGAGATCGTGTTCGGATTCACCACGCCGGAGAAGCGCACGAATTCATCGCCCTGGTTGATCAGCATCTGCTTTTCGCCGCTCACCATCAGGTTGCCGTTCGGCAGCACGCCCGTTACCGTCACGGTGATCGTGCCGTTGAAGGTATTCGACGCGTTCGCGCCGCCGGTGCCCTGGAAGGCATTGCCGCCGGTCGCGGCCAGATTGGTCTTGCCGAACAGGCCGCCGAGGAAGCCTGCGGTCGGCACGCTGAAGTTGGTGTTGCCCGAGCGATTCGCGTTGGCGCCCGACGACTTCGTCGCGTTGACGTTTTCCTGAATCACGATCGTCAGGATGTCGCCCACATTGCGCGGCCGCTGATCTTCGAACAGCGGCCGGCCCGCGTAACCCGGGTTGAAGATCGAGCCCGGCGACTGCGCTTGCGGCGGCATCGGCGGCTGTGCCGTCATCGGCTGCTGGGTGATCGGCTGCTTCGGCACGAGGCCGCAGCCGCCCAGCGCCGCGAGCAGCGTGAGCTGCACGAGCGCCTGAGCGGTGCGCGAATGAACCGGATTACGAGTGAAGTGCGACATCTTGATTACCGCCTGATCTTAATTCCCCAGTCCCTTAAGCCTTAAACCTGCATCTGGCTGAGGGTCTGCAGCATCTGGTCGGAAGTCGTCACGGCCTTGCTGTTGATTTCGTAAGCGCGCTGCGTCTGGATCATGTTCACCAGTTCCTGCACCACGTTCACGTTCGATGCTTCCACATAGCCCTGATTCAGCGTGCCGGCGCCGTTCAGGCCCGGTTGCGCGACGTTCGGCGCGCCCGACGAAGCCGTTTCCGCGAACAGGTTTTCACCCTTCGCATCCAGACCGGCCGGGTTGATGAAGGTGGCGACCTGCATCGAGCCGAGCTGCTGGCTATTGGTCGAACCGGCAACGGTGATCGATACCACGCCGTCGCTGCCGATGGTCAACGAGGTTGCGTTGTTCGGGATCGTGATCGCCGGAATCACCTGATAGCCGCTCGACGTGACGAGCTGGCCTTGCGCGTTGGTCTGGAACGAACCGTCGCGCGTATAGGCGGTCGTGCCGTCGGGCATCTGCACCTGGAAAAAGCCCTGACCATTGATGGCGATGTCTTTCGAGTTGCCGGTCTGCTGCAGGTTGCCCTGCGTGTAGAGGCGTTCGGTCGCGACCTGTTGCACACCGGTACCCAACTGGATGCCGGACGGCAGTTCGGTGTTTTGCGTCGAGTTCGCACCCGGCTGGCGGATGGTCTGATACAGCAGATCCTCGAACACCGCGCGCGAGCCCTTGAAGCCGTTGGTGCTGACGTTCGCGAGGTTATTCGAAATCACGTCCATCTGCGCCTGTTGCGCGTTCATGCCGGTAGCGGCGATGTAAAGCGAGCGATTCACAATTCTTCTCCTGTGTCGACCGGAGTTAGCGCTTTAGCGCTTACTCCGGTCCCATGCAAAGCGGTCGACTGGAGTTAGCGCTTCAGCGCTTACTCTCATCCCATGCAAAGCGGTCGACCGGAGTTAGCGCTTCAGCGCCTACTCCAGTCCGATCCCATTAGCTAAAGCTGAGCAACTGGTTGGCGGACTGGTCGTTCTTATCCGCGTTTTCCAGCAGCTTGGTTTGCATCTGGAACTGGCGGGCGTTGGTGATCATCGCGACCATTGCGCTGACCGGATTCACGTTGCTGCCTTCAAGCGAAGCCGGCGCCAGCGTGACGGTCGGATCGGCGTCGGCGGCATTGCCGTCGGCGGTGCGAAACAGGCCGTCGTCGCCGCGCGTCATGGTTTGCGGATCCGGATTCACCAGCTTCAACTGATCGACGGTCACCACCGCAGTCGGCGGATCGCCCGGCGTCAGCGCGGACACCGTGCCGTCCTTGCCGATGGTGATTTCCGCACCCGGCGGCACCGATACCGGGCCGCCGTTGCCAAGCACCGTCTGGTTCATGGCGTTCACCAGTTGGCCGTTCTCGTCGACGTGCAGATTGCCGGCGCGCGTGTAGGCCTCGTTGCCGTCGGCGGTTTGCACCGCCAGCCAGCCCGGACCCTGAATCGCCACGTCGAGCGGGTTGCCGGTCTGCTGGATCGGCCCTGGCGTGTAATCGGCGCCCGGCGTCGACGACAGCACAAAGGTGCGCGTGGTGTTGTCGTTGATCGAGCTGCCGTCGCCGAACGCCATCGGCACGGCGCGGAAAGTCGCAAGCTGCGCGCGAAAGCCGGTGGTCGAGGCGTTCGCCAGATTGTTGGCAACGATAGCCTGCTGTTCGAGCGCTTGCGTGCTGCCCGACATCGCGGTGTAGATCAGCCGATCCATGATGGGAAGTCCCGGTCGCTTACAGGTTGATCAGGGTCTGGTCGACGGTCTGCTGCGTCTTGATCGTCTGCGCGTTCGCCTGATAGTTGCGTTGCGCGGTGATCAGGTTCACCAGTTCGCTCGTCAGATCGACGTTGGAGTTTTCCACCGCGCCACCCTGCAGCACGCCGTGGTTGGTCGCGCCCGGCGCCGAAATCTGCGCGACGCCCGATTGCGAGGTCTGCTGGAATTCGTTGTTGCCCAGGTTCACGAGACCGTTCTGGTTCGAGAAGTTCGCGAGCACGATCTGGCCGAGCGCCGCGGTTTGCTGGTTCGAGTAGTTGCCGGTCAGCGTGCCGTCGGCGCCGATCGTGAAGCTCGTCAGCGTGCCGGCTGCGTAGCCGTCGGGCTGCAGCGAGTTCACGCCGTCCTTGCCGCCGTACTGCGTCGTCCCGCCGATGTTCAGCGTCAGGTTCTGCGGCGTCGACGAACCGTCGGTGGTCGGAATGCCGAAGTTGAAGACGAACGGGGTGGTGGTGGCGACAAACGTCGGGGGCGTGGTGGCCGGGACGGCAGGCTGGGTCGTGCCGAGCAGCGTGCCCGACGAATTGAAGTTAGCCTGGCCGACCAGGTTCGCCGTGCCGGTAGACGTACCGGCGTACACGTTCCACGTACCGGCTGACGTCTTGGCAAAGTACATGTTGACCGTCTGCGAGCCGCCGAGCGAATCGTAGACCGTCGTGCTGGTCGAGTAGTTGTACGTCGACGAGCTGTTCTGGTTGAACGCAACCGGAGTCGGCGCGATCGTGTAGCTGTCGCCGGCGAGCGGCGTGCCGTTGAAGGTGATCGTCTGGCCGTTACCGAGCGAGATCGCCGTGCCCGCCGTATAAGGCGTGGCGGCGGAGGTCGTGCCGAGCGTGCTGTCCGTCACCTTGTAGGTCGGCGGGGTGGTCGTGGTGTCGAAGGCGACCGTGTACGTATCGTTGTTCGTGCCCGAAGCGGTGTTCGTGATGGTCGCGCCGGGCGTCGTGAGCCCGCTGGTCGTGAGTGCGGAGGTCACCGTCGGCGTGCCGAGCATCAGCGGGTCCTGCGCATTCAGGTTCAAACCGGCGACGATCTTGGTGGTTGCTTGCGGCGCGATGTTCGCGGTCGGCACGCTGAGCGGCACGGTCTGCGCGGTGTTGATGATGCCCGCGGCGTTCGCGGCGTAGCCCATCAACTGCAGGCCTTGTGCGTTGGTGATGTTGCCGTTCTTGTCGAGCTGGAACACGCCGTTGCGCGAGTACACCAGCGAGCCGTTGTTCGACAGCTGGAAGAAGCCGTTGCCGTTGATCGCGACGTCGAGCGCCTGGTTGGTGCTGGTGATCGTGCCTTGCGAGAACTGCTGCTGCACTTCGGAGAGCTTGGTGCCGATGCCGACCTGGTTGCCCACCGCGGTCGCCACCGAATTGGCGTACATGTCGGCGAATTGCGCCGCGCCGCTCTTGAAACCAACCGTGTTCGCGTTGGCGATATTGTTGCCAATCACATCGAGGTCGCTCGACGACGCGGACAAACCACTCAAACCTTGTTGATAACCCATGACGGTCTCCGTATCTGGAAAGTCGTAACTGACAGAATCTGAATCAGAGGATGGCGGCGACGCTGGTCAGCCCCACGGTCGTGCCGTTCGACAGCACGAGGCCCGGCGTACCGGTGCTCTGCATGACGACGCTTTGCACCGTCGCGCCCGTGAGCGTCGTGGCCGTGGCCTGCTGGCCGTTGATCGTGCCGACCGCGGTGATCGTGTAGTTGCCGTCGGGCAGCGCGTTGCCGGCCGAATCGGTCGGCGTCCAGCCCACCGGAATCGTGCCCGCCGACTGCTTGCCGAGATCGAGCGTGCTGACGATCTGGCCCGCCGAGTTCTTCACGACCACCTGCAGATCGCTCACCGAGTTGGCGAGCTGCACCCCGAACGCGCCGGCCTTGCCGCTTGCCACGGCCACCGAACTGCCCGGCGCGAGCACGGTCGAGCCGATCAGCAGCGCGGCTTGCGACTGCTGGCCTGCCGACATCTGCGTGGCGAGCGAAGTGAGCGTCGTGTTCAACTGGCTGATGCCCGACACCGTGTTGATCTGCGCCAGCTGCGAGGTCATCTGCGAGCTGTCCATTGGATTGGTCGGATCCTGATTCTTCAACTGCGCGACGAGCAGTTGAAGAAAAGTGTTCTGCAGATCGGTCGCCGAGGTGCCCGACGTACTGCCGGTCGAGCTGGTGGAGCTGCTCGCGCTCGAGGCACTGTTCGTGCCGTTCATCGTATCGAGCAGCGTTGGCGACACGGTCGTGCCGTTGCTGCCGATGGTGGTGTTTGTGGTCAAGGAATTCTCCTCAGGTTCCGATCGTGAGCGTTTTCAGCATCAATGTTTTGGCGGTGTTCAGCGTCTCGACGTTGGCCTGGTACGAGCGCGAGGCCGAGATCATGTTGACCATTTCCTGCACCGGGTCGACGTTGGGCAGCGTGACATAGCCGTCCGGATTGGCCGCCGGGTTGCCAGGGTCGTAGGCGGTCTTCATCGGCGTCGGGTCGTCGACCACGCCGGTGACCTGCACGCCGCCGATCTGCTGGCCGGAGCCCGTGCGCGCGCCGCCGATCGGGCTGACCGCGAACACGACCTGCTTGGCCTTGTACGGCTGGCCGTCCGGGCCGGTCGTGCTGTCCGCGTTGGCGAGATTCGACGCCGTCACGTTGAGCCGCTGCGACTGCGCTGACATCGCGGAGCCTGCAACACCGAAAATGTTCATTAAAGATGGCATGTTTCCTGACCTCTCCTGTCGACCGGTGTTAGCGCTTCAGCGCTTACTCCGGTCCCATGCAACGCTGTCGACCGGAGTTGGCGCTTTAGCGCTTACTCCAGTCCCATGCAACGCTGTCGACTGAAGCTAGCGTTTCAGCGCTAGCTCCGGCTTCACGTTAATCCCGTAGCGATTGTTCCTGCGTACTGCGTATCTGGTGCTGCGCCGGTCGTCATGCCGGCTATTTACGACCCCGACGTGATCGCCGCGAGCATCGTCTTGATCTGGCTCGACAGCACGGTCATGCCCGATTCGAAGTGCAACGTGTTGTCCGCGAACTGCACGCGCTCCGTATCGATGTCGACCGTGTTGCCGTCGAGCGCGGGCTGCGTCGGAATGCGGTACTGCAGATTGCCGTAATCGTCAGGCGCGCCGCCGGTCGGCGTCAGCGTCGTCTTGCCGGCCATGTGGCCCGGCGCGGTCGACACCATCGACATGCCGCTCGACACGCCTGCGGGCTGCGTCATGGCGAGCGTCGAGTTGTTCGAGGCGCCCGTGCCCGCACCGCCGCCGGTCTTCTTCAGCGCGCCGGCCAGCGACGAGGCGAAGTCGACGTCGCGCGCCTTGTACCCGGGGGTATCGGCGTTGGCGATATTCGACGACAGCAGTTCCTGCCGGTAAGCGCGCACATCGAGCGCCTGGCGGCCAAAGGCGAATTCGGCATCGAGTTTGTCCAGCATAGAAATCTCCGGAGAACGTTCCCGAGGCTTCCCGTTCGTGCCGCGCGGTGCCTCGCGAGAGGCCTGCGTCGGCCGGGAAGACCTTTTTGCATGAAGTGCATCTTATGGGCCGAACGCAAGCGGCAATCGGACGAATAACCGGGAAAGGGGGCTTCTATTCAACGTTTGCGCAATGGGGGCGCTCACTAGAATGCAAGGCGTACCGATGCATTCGATGGAGAAACACGATGGACCAGCCCACCTTCGACCCGACGCACCGCGCAAGCTACGCGGCGGCGCATCGCGTGGGGGCGGGCGCGGCGCGACGTGCGTCGCGTGGTGCATCCCATCTCCTGACTCGTCTCATCGTGAACCTGGCGGTATGGGTCGCCGGCGGCATTGTGCTGCTGCCGGCCACTACACAGGCTCAACAGACCCAGCAGGCTCAGGACGCCGGTGGCCCGATCGTGATTCCCGGCCCGGGCGAAAAGAATCCGGCCGCGCTCAACGATCTGGCTGCGCAGATGCAGGCAACGCCCGCGAAACGCACGGGGTTCGCTGCGACGCTCGCCGCCGCTACCGCGCAGTCGCTGACGCCGGGGCCGGTCGCGCGCGACGCCGATCCATTCACGCGCGCTGCCAATGCAAGCGGCTCGATCGTCATTCCAGGCACGGACGAACCGCCTGCCGCGCCGCAGATGATCCGTACCAGTTTCAAGCCCGACGCGAACGGGGTCGTGACGATTCCCGCGCCGGGAAGCACCAATGTTGCTGCGGCTGCAACCAATCCGGCGTCCGGGATTGCGCGCGTCAATGTGGCGCCGGGTGCACGTCAGGTCGTGCCGGTCGTGGTGACGCCGGCGCCTGCGCTTAATGCCGGCCGACAAGCCACCGGCGTGCAGTCCGTCATCGCCAATGCGCCTAACGGCGTGGCCGCCAGCGCGCCCACCGCCGGCGGCTTCGACAGTCTTTCCTCGCGCGGCGAGCCGCCGCAACTGGGCGCGAACGGCAAACCCGTCGTGACCACCGCGGTGGCCGCGCCGACCCCCGTGCCCATGCCCACACCGCCTGCCACCATCGCCCGCACGCCGGCGATGCGCCAGGTGGCGCCGGCTGTCGCGCAACAGAATCTGCGACCCACAGCGGTCGCGCAACCTGTCACGCTGGCCGGTCAGCAAGACGCCGAGGCGATCCGCACTGCGGCGCTCGCCTTTCTGCAACAGCAATCGGCGGGCTTGCCCGGCAAGGTCGAAATCACCGTCGCGCCGGCGTTTCCGCGCGGGCTCGCGGCCTGCACGATGCTGGAGCCCTTCATGCCTAGCGGCGCGCGCCTGTGGGGCCGCATGACTGTCGGCGTGCGCTGCGCCGGCGAACGGCCGTGGACCATCTATCTGCAAGCACGCATTTCGCTGCGCGCCACCTACTATCTGGCCGCCCGCGCAATGGCGCCGGGCGAAGTGTTCACCGCCGCCGACCTCGTCGCACGCGACGGCGACCTGACCGGTTTGCCCCAGGCGATCGTCACGGACCCGTCACAGGTGGTCGGCTCGGTATCGCTCGTGCGCGTTGCCGGTGGCATGCCGCTGCGCCGCGACATGCTGAAAAGCGCATCGTCGGTGTCGATCGGACAAACGGTGCGGGTCGTCGCGGCGGGCGAAGGTTTTGCGATTTCGGCCGAAGGCAGCGCGATGAACAATGCGTCGCCAGGCCAGCAGGTGCGGGTGAAGACGGCGAATGGCCAGATCATCTCCGGCATCGTCAAGGATGGCTCGACGGTGGAGATCCAGTTGTGAAGCGTCCCGGCGACAAGCCCGGCAGCCCATCCGCCGGCGTGGACTTAGCCCCGGCGGCCGATACAGCCGGCGCAGCGGGTGTCGAACGCGTCGCGGGGCGGGGCGGGGCGGGGCCGGATCGTATTGAAACGCAAGGTAAAACCTGGAGCGATTGCGCTAAAGTTTTGATCAGCAGTTGCCGTTATCAGGATCAAATCGTTCAGGAAGCCAATCGTGAAAGTCGATTCCACAACCAATTCGAATCTGCCGACGTTGAAAGACGCCCTGTCCCGCTCGCAGCAAGGCGACGCGGCGACCGCGAACAGCAACGCGCAGAGTGCGGGCACGACCTCGCAAACCACTACCGGCAGCGGGTCGGGCGACGCCAGCGTCAGCCTCTCGGGTCTGTCGCAGCATTTGCGCAGCCTCGCGGCCTCCGGTTCGGCCGATATCGACACGGCGCACGTCGAGTCGATCAAGGCAGCCATCAAGGACGGCTCGCTGAAGATCGATTCCAGCAAGATCGCCGACGGCGTGCTGAATACCGCGCGCGAACTGTTGCAAAGCAAAACCTCGTCGACCGGCAACTAATCGACGCATCGAAGTACGGTGAGTTGCCGGGCGGCATTCGACAAACCCGGCTCGCGACTCATGCGCGAGCCGTCGTGTTCAGCGAGTTGTTGAGATGAAAGACGCCCTGCTTGCCACCCTCATCGAAGAATATTCGGCCGTCGAGGCATTCGCCTCGATTCTGACGCTCGAGACCAAGGCGCTGACCGCCTTGTCGCCGCTGGAACTGCTGCCGCCGATCGTCGAGAAGAAAACCGAGTTGATCGGCCTGCTCGCCAAGCTCGAAGCCACGCGCGACGCGCTGCTCGCTGAAATGGGTCTGCCGGCCGGCTGGCCAGGCATGGAGCTCGCGGCCAGTGCGGATGCGCGACTCGCCGAGCAATGGGCACTACTGCAAAAAGCCGCCGAGCGGGCGCGGCGCTTCAATACGAGTAACGGTGAACTGATCCGTGTCCGCATGGACTACAACCAGCGCGCGCTGACAGCGCTGCAGGTGGCCGTGCCGCAGAACGCCGGTTTCTACGGACCGGATGGCCGGATTCCCGCGCGTCCCGCGGCCTGAAGATTTCGCTGGAACGGCGCGTGTCACGCGCCGACGCAATTGAGTAGATTGCTTTGAACAGAAGGGCTCGTCTTTGACGAGCCCTTCTTGTTTTCACGTCTCCGCACAGGGCACCCAAGCCCGCCTCCCACACGCGTTAGCCATCCGGCCAGGTAGCGCGAAAATCCTCCGCCACGTTGAAATCACGGCTCCCCCCACTGGGCTTATCCGCCGTCACCCGCAGCTTTCGAGGCTGCCTGCGACGAACCAGGCGGAGCGTTACCCACTAGCGAGGTTGTGTAATCGTGTGTATGATTCGAGGAGTGCAGTATGAACAGTGCCGAAGTCGTCAAAGTGATTCAAGCCGATGGTTGGCGGCTGATCCGCATATCGGGCAGCCACCACCATTTCCGGCACGCGGTAAAAGCCGGTCTCGTGACCATCCCGCATCCAAAGAAAGATCTTCCGCCCGGCACACTGAACAGCATCTTGAAACAGGCAGGCCTGAAATGAAGAACCTGATTTTCCCGATCGCGATCGAGCCGGGTGACACGCATCAAGCGTTCGGTGTGGTCGTTCCCGACATTCCGGGTTGCCATTCGGCGGGGGATTCGCTGGAAGAAGCCTATGCGAACGCGAAGGAAGCGATCGAGGCGCATCTGGATACGCTGCTCGACGAAGGTTTGCCGATTCCCGAACGGCTGACGCTGGATGAGCATCGGCGCAATCCGGACTACGCGGGTTTCACGTGGGGTTTCGTAACAACGCGGAATATTCCGGCGTTGAAGAAGGCGGTGCGCATCAATATCTCACTGCCCGAAGCGTTGGTTCAGGATATCGACACCTACGCCCAGGCGCGCGGCATGTCGCGTTCGGCGTTTCTGGCGCTGGCCGCGGAACATGAGATGGCGGACGCGTAACAGGAGAAGGAGAGAACACCAGGCGGACGTTTCCGCGCACCGCCGGTCAGCCGTCCCGGCTCAAGTCGCCTCGGCGTTCGCCCAGGCCATTTCGCGCAGGCGCGTGCGCAAGCGCGCCACGGCTTGGCTGTGCAGTTGGCACACCCGCGATTCACTGACTTCCATCACCGCGCCGATTTCGCGCAGATTCATGCCGCGTTCGTAGTACAGCGACATCAGCAGCTTCTCGCGTTCCGGCAGGCGGTCGATCGCCTCGACCAGCGCCGAGCGCAGGCTGTCGTCCAGCAGCGCCGACAGCGGGTCCGAATGATCGACGCAGTAACGGTCGAGAAACGGTTCGTCGTCCGCGGAACGGTCGAAGTCTTCGTAATAGATCAGCTGGCTGCCGTGCAGATCCTGGAGCATCGATTGATACTCGTCGAGCGGCATTTGCAGATGCTCGGCGATTTCCGTTTCGCTCGCCGAGCGGCCCAGATTCTGTTCGACCTTGTGCACGGCAGATTCGACTTCGCGCGACGTGCGCCGCAAGCTGCGCGGCAACCAGTCGTTGCTGCGTAACTCGTCGAGCATCGCGCCACGAATCCGTTGGCTGGCATAAGTCTCGAACTGCGCGCCCTGGTCTTCCTTGTAGCGGCTCGCCGCGTCCAGCAGTCCGATCATGCCGGCCTGGATGAGGTCGTCGAGATCGACGCTTGCCGGCATCTTGGCAACGAGCTGCAAGCCGAGGCGACGCACCAGCGGCGCGTACTTCGTCAGAACTTCGGCTTGGGAAATCTTTCCCTGAGCGTTATACATCGTGCTCCCCTTGTCCTTGTGCCGCCTCTCAGGCGTGCTGCGCGGACGGTTGGTCGGCGTGTTGCGCCGCTGTAACTGTCGCAGGCGCCATCCAGGGCGTTTGCGACGACATCGCTGGCCGCATCGGCCAGTACTGCAATTCGGCGGCAAGGTGCCGGAAGTCGCGCGCAGCCGGTGTCGATGGGAACGCATCGACGACACACCGCGACAACTCCAGGGCTCGCGCCATCCGCGCATCGGCGGCAATGCAACCGGCGTCTTCCAGCGCCACCGTCAGGTAGCGCCCTGCCACGCCGGCCAGGTTGACAAAGGCGGTATGCGCGTCTTCCACGCTCTGCACGTGGTTCACCAGCACGCGAAACTGCGCGGTGGCGTGCGCGTAGTGCAGACGCTTCATGCACGCGTACGCCTCGGTGATCGCTTGCGCGGCTACCCTTGTCACGATCATCAGGTCGTGCGCCTGCATCGCGAGGGGCGACAGGTGGCCGTGTTGGTCGAGTTGCGCATCGATCAGCACGATGTCGGCGGAACCGCGCAGCAGCACGTCGAATTGCGCGGCCGTGCGGCCTTCGCGGTTGTTGCGCGAAGCGGCCAGCACGGAGAAACCCAGCGCGTGGCGCGCGGCGGCATCGTCGAGTGTCATCTCGCCGCGCATCACCGCCGCAAAATTACCGGCGCCGCGCACGCCGCCCAGCATCGCGCTCACCGATTTCTCGCCGAGGCACTCGTCGATCACCAGCACGTCTTTACCCTGCTGCGCGAGCGCCGCGGCGAGGTTCACCACCGTCGTCGTACAGCCGACGCTGGCCGAGCCGCCTGTCACCGCAATCACGCGCGAGCCGCTACGGGCCAACAGCCGCCGCAGTCCTTCTGCCTGATCGGAGATGAGCTTATCCAAAGCGGACCTCGTGCAGCTCGGCCGTCGAACGCGCCGACAGCGCGGACAGCAACGCCGGAATGTCGTCTTCGTGCGGCACGAACGGGGAGTTGTCGCGCGGAATGCAGAACGTGCTCTTGATCAGGAATTTCTTCGTTGCGACATACAGGTTTTCCGGCACCTTCTGACCGGTCGACACGTAGTGCACCGGCAACTTGTAGCGGATCACCGTATCGAGCACGCCGCCCAGATTGGTGGCTTCGTCGAGCTTGGTCAGAATGCAGCCGGCGAGCGGCTGTTGATCCGGCGCGCGCTGATAGGCCTGCACGACTTCGTTCAGCGTATCGCCGTGACTCGTCGCATTGAGCAGCAGCAGACGCTGCACCGGTTGACCGGCGCGGCACAGCATCGCGATCTGGTCGGAGACCAGGCGATCGCGCTGGCTCATGCCGATCGTGTCGATCAGCACGATGTGCTTGTTGCGCAATTCGGAGAGCGCGAGTTGCAGATCGCCGCCGTCTTTCACCGCGTGAACCGACACGCCGAGAATCTTGCCGAAGATGCGCAGTTGTTCGTGACCGCCGATCCGGTAGCTGTCGGTAGTGAGGAGCGCCACCTTGCTCGCGCCGAAGCGCATCACGCAGCGTGCGGCGAGCTTCGCGGTGGTCGTGGTCTTGCCGACGCCCGTCGGGCCCATCAGCGCGAACACGCCGCCGCGTTCCATCAGCGCGTCTTCGTCTTCCATCACCGGCAGGTTCGATTCGAGCACCGAACGCACCCACTCCATGCCGCCTTCCATGCTGTCGACGTCGTCGGGCAGGTTGTCGACCATCATCTGCACGAGCTGCGCGGAGAAGCCGGCGGCGAACAGGTGCTTGGTGAGCGCGGCGCGCGCCGGATTGCGGCGCTGGCGATCGCCCCACAAGAGGCCGGCGAAGTGTTCTTCCATCATCCCGCGCATCGACGACAGCTCGTGCATCACGGTGTCGTTGACGACCTGCTCCATGCGCGCCTTGATCGCTTCGGCGACCGACGCGGGCGTGCGGACGTCGTCGCCGGCAGACAGCGACGGCGCCACTTTCTGAGCAGCGCGGCGCGCGGCGAGTTGCGCGGCTTCACGAGCCCATTCGGGCGTATCGGTGACTTGCTGCGCGGCCGGTTGTTGTGACGCGGAGGCCGCCTGGGCGGCAGCGGGTTCCACTGCGGCGCCGAGACCCTTGGCCATGGCGGCAGCGGGTGTCATCGCTGCGGGGCGCGCGCTGTATGCGCCCTGCTGTTGCTGTTCGGCGGCGATGCGGCGAGCGTGGTCGATCAGCCAGGGATTCGATTCGGCCATCGTGCGCGGCGTCTTGGCTTCAGCGGTGGGCGCGGACGGCACGCCGGCGGCTTTGAGCAGATCGGCACGGATATCTTCGGTGAGACGCGTTGCCGCCGCGCGGGCGCTGGGTTGCTCGGTGCTGACCGGTTGCGGCAGCGGCGCTGCAGCGGGTGCGGCCAACGCCGCTTTCGGGGCGTTCGGCGCGGCAGGGACGGCCGCGGACTGTGCGGCTGAGCCGGAAGCCGCATTGGCGGTGTGAGCGCTATTCGCCGTCATGTTCTCGGCGCCCGCTTCCGGGCTTGCGCCGAACACCGACGAGAACACATCGGGCATGCCGCTCGCATACGGATTCGCCTGCATCATCGGATTGGCGCGCGGAGCGGTGAGCGTGGGTTGTTGTCCGGCTGATGCATTCGTCGGCGAGGCCAGCGCTGCGCCTGCGCTGCCGCGCGGCGCTTTCGGCGTGATGGCGGCGAGGTCGCTGTCGGCGAGGGCGACGATCTCGACGCTGCCGTCGTCCATCGTGCGATTGGACAAAACGACGGCATCCGGGCCCAAGGCTTCGCGCACGAGACGCAGAGCATCGCGACTGGTAGCACCGACAAATTTACGAATGTTCAAGCTGGACCCCCGATGAGGTATTCGGACTTACGGACTAACGGACCGGCAACATACCGCTTCCCATTGAGACCATTATTGCGAAACCCGTCGAGTGACGATCGATGGATAAAGACCGTTAAAGGCAGGCAATTCGGGCGATGGAAACGCGCCGCAAGTCACGCGCAGGGCGGTTTTAAACGGGCTCGCCGCGCTCGCCCGGTGGCGCTTCCGCAGAAGCTGCATGACCTCCGCCCCCCGCTTGCGGCATGAAAAGTTAGGCGCCGAAATGAAAACCGGCGCTCGAGGAGCGCCGGCGGAAACCATCGGTCTGGAACGACTGGATTGCGGCTATCTGCGAGGTCTAACGCGGGGTTCAGCCATGCGCGCCAATCAGATTCACCACCTTGATATTGCGCGTATCCGGCACTTCCGCATAAGACAGCACCTTCAGCTGCGGCAGGCTGCGGCGCAGGAAGCGCGCGAGCATGGGTCGTAACGCATGCTGCACCAGCAACACCGGTGCGAGCCCCAGGTTCTGCTGACGCGTCATCGCCTTCTGCGTTTCGTTCAGCAGCGTATGCGCGAGGCCCGGTTCGAGGCCCGGATTGGCGCCGGTGGAAAGCGCCTGCGACAACACCCGCTCCAGATTCGAATCGAGGCCCATCACCTGCATGTCGCCCACGCCCGGGAACCACTGCTGCGTAATCGCACGACCCAGCGCGAGGCGCACGGCGGCGGTGAGTTCGTGCGCGTCGGTGACCTTCGGCGCGTGTTCGGACAGGGCTTCGAGAATCGTGCGCATGTCGCGGATCGGCACACCTTCTTCCAGCAGGTTTTGCAGCACCTTTTGCAGCGTGGTGAGCGGCAGCGACTTCGGCACCAGATCGTCGACGAGCGACGGCGTGTCCTTCTGCATCCGCTCCAGCAGCGCCTGCACCTCGCGGCGGCCGAGCAATTCGGACGCGTGCGTGACCACCAGGTGATTCAGGTGCGTGGCCACCACCGTGCTCGAATCGACCACCGTGTAGCCGTACACCTGCGCCTGCTCGCGCAGATTCGTATCGATCCAGATGGCCGGCAAACCGAACGCCGGATCTTGCGTCGGCGTGCCCGGCAGCGCGGCGGATACCTGCCCCGGGTTGATCGCCAGCCATTGCCCCGGGTACGCTTCGCCGACGCCTACCTCGACGCCCTTCAGCGCAATCCGGTAGCCGTTCGGCCGCAATTCGAGGTTGTCGCGGATATGGATCACCGGCGGCAGGAAACCGATTTCCTGCGCGAACTTCTTGCGGATGCTCTTGATCCGCTTGAGCAGTTCGCCGTCCGAGTTCTTATCGACGAGCGGAATCAGCCGGTAGCCGACTTCGAGACCGAGCGTGTCGATCATCGTCACGTCGTCCCAGCTGGCTTCGGTATTCTCGACCGGCGCGAGCGTGGCTGGTGCGACGTCGACCAGGGTTGCGCTGTTCTTGCGCGCTTCGCTGCGCTTTTTCATCGTGCGGCCGAGTTGGATCAGACCACCGCCGAGAATGAGAAACGCGAAGTGCGGCATGCCCGGAATCAGGCCCATCAACACCAGAATGCAGCCCGTGATCACGAGCACGCGCGGGTTTGTGAAGAGCTGGCCGGTCAGTTGCGTACCGATATCTTCATTCGTCGCGACGCGCGAGACGATCACACCGGCCGCCGTCGAAATCACCAGCGACGGGATCTGCGCGACGAGGCCGTCACCGATCGTCAGCAGCGTGTAGGTCTTGCCGGCCGACGCGAAGTCCATGCCGTGCTGCACCATCCCGACGATCAGCCCGCCGACGATGTTGATCACCATGATCAGCAGGCCGGCAATCGCATCGCCGCGCACGAACTTGCTGGCGCCGTCCATCGACCCGTAGAACTCAGCTTCCTGGGAGACTTCCAGCCGGCGCTTACGGGCTTGATCTTCGTTGATGAGGCCGGCGTTCAGATCGGCGTCGATCGCCATCTGCTTGCCGGGCATCGCATCGAGCGTGAAGCGCGCGGACACTTCCGCGATCCGCCCCGCACCCTTGGTGATCACCATGAAGTTGATCACCATCAAAATGACAAAGACGACGATACCGACCGCGAAGTTGCCGCCCACGAGGAAGTGGCCAAACGACTCGATCACCTGGCCCGCCGCATCCGGGCCGGTATGGCCTTCGAGCAGCACGACGCGGGTGGACGCCACGTTCAGCGACAGACGCAGCAAGGTCGAGAACAGCAGCACGCTTGGGAAAGCGGCGAAGTCGAGCGGCTTCATCGTGTACATGCTGACGAGCAGCACCATCACGGAAAGCGCGATATTGAAGGTGAACAGCAGATCCAGCAGAAACGGCGGCAACGGCAGAATCATCATGCCGAGGATCATGCAGATCAGCACCGGCCCGGCGAGGGCGCGCAAATTGGTGCCGCTCAAGGCATCCGGCCGTCGGGACAGGAATCCGGCGCGAGCGTTCATGCGGAGGCTCCTGAAGCGTTGTCGTTATTTGGCTTATTGGTGGAATCGAGCACGTCGGCGGCTTCCTGCTCGGCTTCATCGTCCGGCACGCCGCCCTTGTCGAGATCCGCCGGCACGTCGAACTCGGTCGGGGCGACCGGCGCGACGCCGCCTTCGGTGTTGAAACGCCGCAACTGGTACACCCACGCAAGCACCTCGGCGACCGCGCCATAGAGCGGACCGGGAATCTCACGGTTCAGTTCGACGTTGTGATACAGCGCACGCGCGAGCGGCGGCGCTTCCAGCAGCGGCACGTTGTTTTCGGCGGCGATTTCGCGAATCCGCGCGGCCACCAGGTTCACGCCCTTGGCGACCACCTTCGGCGCGCGCATCTCACCATCGGTGTACTGCAGCGCGACCGCGAAGTGCGTCGGGTTGGTCACCACCACATCGGCCTTCGGCACCTGGGTCATCATGCGGCGGCGGGCAATGGCGCGCTGTTGCTGGCGAATCCGGCCTTTGACGTGCGGATCGCCTTCGCTTTCGCGATGTTCGCGCTTCACTTCTTCCTTCGTCATGCGCAGTTTCTTGTGGAACTGCCAGAGCTGATACGGCACATCCAACGCGGCCACTACGAACATGCCCGCCACCGTCATGCCGCAGCACACCGCGATCAGATGCACGGTGTTGGCGAGCGCCAATTGCAACGGCTGGGTCGCCAGCGCGAGAATGTCCTCGCGGCGATTCCAGGTCGCCATGCCGCCAATGCAGCCCACCACGAGCGTCTTCACAAGCGACAGGCCGAGTTGAACCGGGCCGTTGATCGAGAATATTTTGCCGAGCCCTTCGATCGGATTGAGCCGGTTGAACTTGGGCTCGAGTCCTTTCGACGACAACTGCCAGCCGCCCAGCGCCATCGGCGCGAGCAGGGCGGCAGCGCCGGTGAAGGCCAGAACCGGCAGCAGCGCGTACAGACCTTCGCGGCTCGCGGCGCCCGCGCCGATCAGCATGCGGCGGGTTTCGAACACGGTAGCGTGGTCGAACGTGAAGGACGCCCGCAGCATGCCCTGCAAATGCTCGCCGATGCTGTCGGACATGCCCCATACGCCAAAGAACCCCGCTGCCAGCAGCGCAAACGTCGACAGCTCCCGCGAACGCACGATCTGCCCTTCCTCGCGCGCCTTTTGCAGGCGCCGGGGGGTGGCTGATTCGGTTTTTTCGAGGTCGCTATCCTCTGCCACAAACGCTCTCCAGTCAGCCGAGGCACGGCGCCTCTTTCCAGTGAGAGCGATTATTCCCGCTCGACGCAAGCGATGATCGGCGGATAAGGGCGGGGAAAGGGGGGTATTTCGAGAGATGGAGCAGCCGGCAAGCAGCGCGGCGGGGCTTGCTGGTTGGGCCGGGCGGGCTCCGCCCAAGCGATGGCACGCGAGCCAAAAATTGAGGCGTCTCGTAACAAACCAGCGCGGCTCTCAGGGGCTGACCGGCTAGCCGTGGCAAGCAGCTCCGCTTAGGGCCGGTGAACACCCCGCGCGGTTTCGCGCGGGGTGTTCTGCCAGTTCCGGTCCTTGCCTCAGAATCCGACGTAAGGCGCCTGACCGCCGGTCAACGTCTGATCGATGCCGTAGTAAACATGACGGCCATAAAAGAACGGCAAACCCAGATCGAAGCTGCTGCTGCCGCCAATCTGCCCGGCCAGATCGTTGAACGCATAGTTGCTGCTGTTGCCGAACAGCGTCGACGCGCTCAGGATGCCGATGCTGACGCTCGCTCTCGTACTGCTCAGGCCGCCCAGCGTGATCGACCTTGTTTGCGCGGACGACGGGCAATAGAACCCGGCGAAATTACTGCCGCACAGCGCGAGCGAGTTGTCGCCGAAGAAGTACGCGTTCGACCCCGAATCGAAGAACGCCTGCACGGTCGTGCCGTTAAAAACGCTGTTGTTCATGTTGCCGTAGGCATCGGTGGCGAAGGTCTGCGTGGCCGCCAGCGCATTGTTCGACTGCGTGCCGATCCCGAACACCAGCGTGCCGGTGGCCGACGACGCACCGGTGTTCGATACCGGTGGCATCTGCACGATCACGCCGTTGTTGTCGGCTGCGAAGTTGGCGACCGGATTGGCGACCTGCTGGTTGAGCGGCACCGCGGTGCGGGCGCAAGAGGCGCCGCCCGGACACGCGAAATAATTGCTGTAGTTAGCTGCGGTTGCCGCATTCGCGCACGTTGCGCCGCAATCGGTGGGCGACGTGCCGATGCCGAGAATGCCGTTGGCGCCGAGATCGCTGACCGTGTTTTCTGCCGACCCACTGCCGCAACCGGGCGACGGCACCGTGCTCGACGCCTTGTCGCCGATGACCTGTATCGGGATGGCCCCAGCCGTCGTTTCACCGCCGATCTGGACAGTCGCGGTGCGCACCGTGCCCCAGGTGTAGCCGTCGGCGAAGGTCGCGCACTCGGCGAGTTGTGCGCCGCTGGCCAGGGTACTGATCGGCAAGCCACCATTGAGCAGCGAACTATTCAGCACCGAGCTGACCACACGCAGCCCGAACGAACCCGTATCCACCTGGATATTGTTGATGGTCTGACAGTTGGATGTCGTACCCGGCGGGCATAAGGTCACGCTAACCGTCGGAATATTGATGACGCCATTCACACCCTGCCCAACCGCAATGGGCACGGTGTTTGCCGCCGTCGCAGCGACCGGCTGCTGGGTCGGGCTGGCCGGCAGCGAGCCGCCATTCAGCGTGGTCGACGAATTGTTGCTGGAACTGGAACTGTCGCCGCCGCCCCCACCACCGCAGGCGGTCACCACCGACACCAGCGCCACGGCTACGACGGCCTGCATCCAGCCCCTGAACTTCCCAGCAATATGACTTTGCATGGTTCGCATCGTTCGTCCTCGCCCTTACTGGATGTCGGAACCGCTGACGCCGGCCGGCAATGCCGGCGGCAACCAGGCCTGACCGCTGAACGCGCCCATGTGTCCGCCGGAACGGACCACGAGACTGCTCTGATCGACCGCAACGGGGCCACGGCCGCCGCCGCGCGCCGCGCGTGCGGCTTTCGCGCCGGCGACGTACTGCGAGAAATAGCTGCCGAGCAGATCGTTCAGATCCGGCATTTGCGGGCCGCGCCATGCGATGCCGAAGACCGAACCGTCCGCGGCAAGGTATTCGCGCACCACCGTACCGTTGCCGAGCGTAGTCTCACGCACGGTGTAGGACGCCGAAGCCGAAGGGGAAGAAGCAGCGCTGGATGCAGAGCGCATCACGCTTTGAGCCGCCGTTGCCGAACTGGTGGCGGGCTGCACAGTGCGGGAAGAAACCGACGCATCCGTAGGGGGTGTCATCGGAGCGCCGCCCAATCCCGCATAAGCGGACTGCACGGCTGACATCGAACAAGGTAATGCAAGCGCCATAACGAACCCGGCGCGGCGTACGCGACTCCACATGACGAGGCTCCTCCCGAGCTGCTGCTACTCGGCTCGCACCTCGTGCGAGCCGGCTGCATGTATGCAGATCATACGGCACCGTTGCGGTAGCACGCCGGAGGATTGCCTCACCGTGCCGCCGACCAGCGACTGTTTCTCACCGGAAAGCCGTGCCGTTGCTTGAGTTCGTAGTATGCCTGTGGTTTGTGTCGGCAGACAGCAAGCACACGCCGGAGCGTGACTTGCCACTCATACCGGGTCGGCGGGTCCGCGGCCCAGCCTCGCACCCTTGCAGGCGGACGGCCTGCCGGTCAGAAGCCGAGGCTTGCCAGCAGATCGTCGACCTGCGACTGGTCCTGCACCACATCCGTCTTGCCTTCCGGATTGATCTGCGGACCGTTCAACAGATGTTCGGGGCTGCCGGTAGACGACGGCTCGGCCGCCAGCGCCGCCGCGTTCGCCGCGAACTGCTCGCGCCGCTCGAGCGCGATGTTCTCGACCAGCACGCCGAGCAGCTGCTGCTCGATCAGGTACACGACATCCGTGATCTTCTTGATGACCTGGCCGGTCAGATCCTGGAAGTCCTGCGCCAGCATGATCTCCATCAGCTGCGCATTGGTCGCGGTCGTCGCCTCGGGCACGCCGCGCAGGAAGGTGCGCGTGTCGTTCATCAGGGCGCGCACTTCCTCGCGCTCGATCGGCGCCGCGTACCACTGCTCCCAGCGCGCATCGAGTTCGCCGGCGTCTTTCTGCAGCTGCTCCTGAATCGGCTTGGCGACGTCGATCGATGACAGCACGCGCTCGGCGGCCTGCTCGGTCATGTTCGCGATGTACTTGAGACGGTCGCGAGCATCGGGCACGGCTTCCGCCGCGCGCTCGACATGCTTGTCGATCCCGAGCTCACGCATCGAGTCACGCAGCGTGCGCGTCAGTTGTCCGATACGGGCGAGGATGCGGTCTGACGCGAGGTCGCCGCTCTCGTTCACCGCTTCGGCGCCTTGCGCGTTGGTCGGCAGAGTCACATCAGCTCCCGGCTTTCGCCATCTTCTCGAGAATCTTGTTGAGCTTCTCGTCGAGCGTCGCGGCCGTAAACGGCTTGACGACGTAACCGCTCGCGCCGGCCTGAGCCGCCGCGATGATGTTTTCCTTCTTCGACTCGGCCGTCACCATCAACACCGGCAGATGCGTCAGATGGGCGTCGGCGCGGATTTCCTTGAGCATGGCCAGACCGTCGAGGTTCGGCATGTTCCAGTCGGAGATCACGAAGTCGTACGTACCGCTGCGCAAACGCGCGAGGCCGGCCTGACCGTCTTCCGCTTCGTCGACGTTCGAGTAGCCGAGCTCTTTGAGCAGGTTGCGAACGATCCGGCGCATCGTCGGAAAGTCGTCAACCACCAGAATCTTCATTCCCTTATCCATTTCATTCCCTTTGCTTGATCCATGTGCGGCGCATGACCGCCAGTTCTGTCAGATCCGTGTCGACCGGAGTTAGCGCTTTAGCGCTTACTCCGGTCCCATGCAAGGCTGTCGACCGGAGTTAGCGCTTTAGCGCTTACTCCGGTCCCATGCAGGGCTGTCGACCGGAGCTGGCGCTTTAGCCCCTACTCCGGTCCCATGCCTGGCGCTCGGCGTCGAGCCCGCGCATCATACCCGCTGTACGCGATCACCCATCGACGACAGACGCGCCATCACGCGACGGCTCATTTCCGCCAGCGACGCAATTTCGTCCGCGGCGCCGAGCGCAATGGCTTCGCGCGGCATGCCGAACACGATACAGCTCGCTTCGTCCTGTGCAAGGGTATACGCCCCGGCTTTTTTCATGTCCAGTAGTCCGGCGGCGCCATCGCGCCCCATTCCGGTCAGAATTACGCCCACCGCATTCTTGCCCGCATGCTGCGCAGCCGAACGGAACAGCACGTCCACCGACGGACGATGCCGGTTCACCGGCGGTTCGTCCGACAGATGCGCAATATAGTTCGCGCCGCTGCGGGCCAGCAACAGGTGAGCGTGGCCGGGCGCGATATACGCATGTCCCGGCAGCACGCGTTCGCCGTGCTCTGCCTCTTTAACGGTAATCCGGCACAAACCATTAAGGCGTTGCGCAAAAGATTTTGTAAAACCCGGCGGCATATGCTGTGCGATCAGCACGGCGGGGGCATCCGGCGGCAGCGGCACCAGCACTTCGCGGATCGCTTCGGTGCCGCCCGTCGACGCCCCGACAATGATCAGCTTCTCGGTACTGAGCAGCGGATTGTTGAAGAGCGGCGCGGCGGCAACGGGTGCATGCGCCGCCTGCGTGGCCGCGTGCTGCACCGGCGCGGCCTGGCGCACGCGTGCGCGGGCCGCGGCGCGAACCTTGTCGGCGAGCTTTTCCGCGTAGTCGAGCATGCCGTCACGAATGCCGACCTTCGGCTTGGTGACGAAATCGACCGCGCCCAGTTCCAGCGCGCGCAAGGTGATTTCATTGCCGCGCTCGGTCAGCGACGACACCATCACAACCGGCATGGGTCGCAAACGCATCAGCTTCTCGAGGAAGTCGAGACCGTCCATGCGCGGCATTTCGACGTCGAGCGTCAGCACGTCCGGATTGTGCTGCTTGATGAGATCGCGCGCGACCAGCGGGTCGGGTGCGGTCGCCACGACGGTCATGTCCGGCTGGCCGTTGATGATTTCCGTCATCAGGCTGCGGATCAGCGCCGAATCGTCGACGCACAGTACTTTGATCTTTTGCACAGCGCTCACGCCTCCTCTGTAGTTCTGGCGTTGTTTGAATTAATCGGGCGCGGGCTGGCGCCGAACAGTTCGATGCGCGGCTTCGCTGCGCCTGCGCCCGCACTGCCGCCCGCGGTGCCGAACAATTCAAGCTTGGGGCGCGTAGCGGCCGGCGTCGAGAACAACTCAACCCGTTTGCGTGCCGCCGCGAGCCGCTCGGCACGCGCTTCGGTGCTTTGCCGCACGAGCGCCTGTTCGCGCTCGGCCACGCCCGCTTCCTGCTGCAGACGTAATTTCTTCACCATCACCTGGCCGGTGCGCGGCATGAAAGCGACCTTGCGCGGATAGTTACCCTGCAAATCTTCTGCGACGATGCGGATCTTTTCGAGCGCCAGATAGCGGCGCACGAATTCCGAATTGCGATCGCCGATGTTCATCGTCGTCATGCCGGCCAGCACAGCGCCGCCGCCGAACACCTTGGCTTCGAAGCGCTCGCGCCGGCCGCCGGCCTTGATCAGTTCGTTGATCAGCACTTCCATTGCATAGGCGCCGTAGCGCATCGAATCCGACGCGGGCTGGCCGGCGTCCGCGCCGTCGTCGGGCAGCATGAAATGGTTCATGCCGCCAATGCCCGCCGTGCGATCCTGGATGCAGGCCGCAACACACGAACCGAGCACGGTGACGAGCACCATGTCTTCCTGGGTCGTGTAGAACTCGTTCGGCAACAGCTTCACGCCGGGGCGCTGAAAGTGATTGTCGAAGTACAGATTGGTGGCGATCGGCAGGCTGCTGCTCATGCGCTCACCCCGCTCGCCGTTGCGCTGCCGGCGTGGCTCGCGGTGCGCGCCGGCGTACGTGCGACGGCGCCCGCATCACGCGTCAGCTCATAGACGGTCTGGCCGCGCAGCTTGAACGCCTGCGTCACATAGGTGAAGTTTTCCGAGTGGCCGGCAAACAGCAAGCCACCGGATTTCATCAGCGGCTCGAAGCGCGCGAGCACCTGCGCTTGCGTCGGCTTGTCGAAATAGATCATCACGTTGCGGCAGAAGATCGCGTCGAACTGCGAGCGCAACTGGTAATCGCGGTCAGTCAGATTCAGTTGTTCGAAGCGCACCATTGCGCGGACTTCCGGACGCACCTTCACCATGCCGGTGTGCGCGCCGGTGCCCTTCAGGAAGAAGCGTTTGAGCCGCTCGGGCGACAGGTGCTTCACCTGGTCGAACTGATACATGCCGGCTTCGGCTTTCGCCAGCACCTGCGTGTCGATGTCGGTGGCGAGCACGGTGGCCTGACGCGCACCGCTGTCGCCGAGCGCTTCGATCAGCGTCATCGCGATCGAATACGGTTCTTCACCGGTCGAGGCCGCCGAGCACCACACCGAAACCGGCTGCGCGCGGCGCGGCACGAACTCGGCAAGGATCGGAAAGTGATGCGCTTCGCGGAAAAACGCGGTCAGGTTGGTGGTCAGCGCATTGGTGAACGCTTCCCACTCGGCCGGATCGTTTTCCGCTTCGAGCAGATCGAGATACTGTTTGAAGGTCTCCAGACCACGGGCGCGCAAGCGGCGCGCCAGACGGCTGTACGCCATATCGCGCTTGTGATCCGACAGCGAAATGCCGGCGCTGCGATGAATCAGATCGCGAATGCGAGCGAAATCCGCCGACGTGAATTCGAAATCCCGTCCTTGCTCGCCGGCTCTAGCCGGCTCGGCCCGGTCGGGACGTGCCGCTTGCGGAGGTGCCGCTTGCGGAGATGCCGCTTGCGGACGTTGCTGTGCGCGCGTTGCCATCATGTGAGTTCCTGCTTGCAATACGAGCCATCCCGCTTTTCGCCGGAAGGATTGCTTCTGGCGAAAGGGATTGTGTTCGCGGGGTCGCGCCCGCCCGCGAGTTCTGCCAACACGCAGTCGGCCCGCGACACGCCTGGTAAGCGTGTTTCGATGATTCGCCCCTCATGGAGCGAGATGCCGAATGACTGCATGTCTCTGTGCCACTTTCCTAGAACGTTTCCCAGTCCGCGTCCGATCCTGCCGCCGCGGCGCCTGTTGCGGCGGGACGTACAGCGGTTTCGGATACGGCGCGGGCCGTCTTCGGTTTGAGAGCCGGTTCGACACGCGCGGTGTCGGCCCCGTGGGTCGCCGAAGCTGGTGTTGCATGCGTTGCCGTGCTTGCTGCCTTGTTTGCTGCCGGGTGCGCCGTGATGTGTGCGGATGTTTGCGGCGCGGCCTTCGCTGGCTGCGCCTGCTGGCTGCCGCTCTTCCTGCCGTTCGCGCGTGCTGCCGCTTGCGAGGGACGCGCTGCAGCCGCCGTACCGCGCGCCTGGCCGCCGGCTACTTTCCAGACATTCACCACCGCTTGCAACTGGCGCGTCTGCTCTTCGAGCGACGCTGCGGCAGCCGCTGCCTGTTCGACCAGCGCGGCGTTCTGCTGCGTGACTTCGTCCATCTGCACGACGGCGCGATTCACCTGTTCGATGCCGCCCGACTGCTCTTCGGAAGCGGCGCTAATCTCGCCCATGATGTCGGTCACGCGGCGCACCGCCTGCACGATCTCGTCCATCGTAGTGCCCGCCCGGCCAACCAGCGTCGAGCCGCTTTGCACCTTGTCGACCGAGTCGCCGATCAGTTCCTTGATTTCCTTCGCGGCGCTGGCGCTGCGCTGCGCGAGGCTGCGCACTTCGCCCGCGACCACCGCGAAACCGCGGCCCTGTTCGCCTGCACGCGCAGCTTCGACCGCCGCGTTCAGCGCGAGAATGTTGGTCTGAAACGCAATGCCTTCGATCACGCCGATGATGTCGACGACCTTGTTCGAACTGGTCGCGATGTCCTGCATCGTCGTCACGACCTGGCTCACCACGTCGCCGCCGCGCGTCGCGATATCCGACGCATTGACGGCCAGCTGGCTCGCCTGACGCGCGTTCTCGGCGTTCTGCCGCACGGTGCCGGTCAGCTGCTCCATGCTCGAGGCGGTTTCCTGCAACGAAGCGGCCTGCTGTTCGGTGCGTTGCGAAAGATCGGTGTTGCCCATGGCGATTTCGCGCGCGCCGGTGTCGATCGATTCGGTGCTGCTGTGAACCGCCGTCACCATCGTCGCCATGCTTTCCTGCATGCGCTTGATGCCGGCGAACAGGCGGCCGATTTCGTTACGGCTGAACACGTTGATCTGTTCGGACAGATCACCCGAAGCGATCCGCTCGAAGCACGCCGTCGCATCGTGCAGCGGCTGCACGATCAGGCCGCGCAGCGCGAAGCGAATGCCCACCACCAGCAGCAGCGCGATGACGGTGACGCCGATAATCAGCGTGGTCATCAGCGAGATGTTCGATTGCGCGCTTGCCTGCTGGTCCGCTGCAAGCTGCTGCAGTGACTTGACGACGGCGGACGCGGCGTTGTCGTAGGAAACGAACCACGGGCTGATTTTCGTATCGGCGATGGCGTGATAGGCGGCCAGATCGTTCGCCCGCAGTGCGGCGAATTCAGGTTCCATGCCGTCGCGCATCAGGCTCGTGCGACGGGCCACCAGTTCGTCCAGTTGCGCCTGGTCGACACCGGTCTTCGGCGTGTCGAGATAGGTCTGCCAGCTCTGGTTGCCCTTGCCGTACAGCTCCTGCGCGCGATCGAGGACCTTCTTCGCCTGCTCGGTGTCGCCGGAAGCGCTCAGCGCATTGAAGCGGTCCAATGACACGCGCGAACGCAGCAGATACGAAGAAGCATCGTCGAGCGCGTGAATGGCGACCAGATCGCCGCGCGCGATCCGGTCGAGCGACTGGCTCGCGCCGTTCAGCGCGGTTAGACCAAGCGCGCCGACCACGACGGTCAGCGCAACCAGAATGACCCCCACCATCGTTAGCGATGTGCGAATCGACCACCTGCTCAGCATCTCGATGCTCCCTGTTCGATCTGTCTTTCGTACTGGCGCGTAACGATGCTTACGCGCTCAGCGTTTCGATCAGCGCCATTTCGCGGCTGGTCATCAGCTTTTCGATGTCCATCAGGATCAGCATGCGGCCGTCGACGGTACCCAGGCCCGTCAGGTATTCGGTCGTCAGCGTCGCGCCGAATTCCGGCGCCGGCATGATCTGGTCGGTGGCGAGCGTCAGCACGTCCGACACGCCGTCCACCACCATCCCGACCACGCGATGCGCGACGTTCAGGATGATCACCACCGTCTGATGGTCGTACTCGACGCGGCCCAGATGAAACTTGATGCGCATGTCCACGATCGGCACGATGATGCCGCGCAGATTGATCACGCCTTTGATGAACTCAGGCGCATTGGCGATCCGCGTCACGTTGTCGTAGCCGCGGATTTCCTGCACCTTGAGAATGTCGATGCCGTACTCTTCGGCGCCGAGCGTGAAGACGAGGAATTCCTGACCGCCGGCGTCTGCCTGCTGCGCGTCGCGGCGACCATTCGTCGCGTTCGCGACGCTCGAATTGATGGATTGGACTTCTGCCACGTTAGCCCCCAAACGGTTGGGATGAAATAAGTTGAGTGAGTGTTGCGAAAACTGCGTGCCTGACGGATGCCGTTACGGATCTCATGCGAGGCTCATCGCACCGTGCGCATGGCGCGTTTCGCGATTCAGCGCCGCCACGTCCACGATCAGCGCGACACTGCCGTCGCCGAGAATGGTTGCGGCGGAAATGCCATGCACCTTGCGGTAATTCGTTTCCAGATTCTTCACGACCACCTGCTGCTGCCCCACCAGTTCGTCGATCAGCATCGCAAAGCGGCGCCCTTCGGTTTGCATGATGGTGACGATGCCCTGCGTCGGTTCCTGCTTGGCGTCGTCGACGTTGAACACTTCGTGCAACGCGACGAGCGGCAGATATTCACCGCGCACGCGCACCACGCGTTCGCCGTTGGCCACCGTGTAGATGTCCTCGGCTTGCGGCTGCAGCGACTCCATCACGAAGTTCAGCGGCAAAATGAAGATCTCGTTGCCGACCTTCACCGACATACCGTCGAGAATCGCCAGCGTGAGCGGCAGGACAATGCGCGTGGTGCTGCCCTTGCCCGCATGCGACGTGATTTCCACGTGACCACCCATCGACTGGATGTTCCGTTTCACCACGTCCATGCCGACGCCGCGGCCCGAGACGTCCGTGACCTGTTCCGCCGTCGAAAAGCCCGGCAGGAAAATCAGGTTCCAGACTTCTTCGTCGCTCATCGTCTCGCTGACCTGCATGCCCTGCTTCGCAGCCTTGGCGAGAATCTTGTCGCGACGCAAACCGGCGCCGTCGTCGCTCACTTCGATGACGATGTTGCCGCCGTGATGCGCGGCCGACAGCACGAGCTGGCCGGTTGCATCCTTACCCGCCGCACGCCGCGCTTCCACGGTTTCGATGCCGTGGTCGAGACTGTTACGTACAAGGTGAGTCAACGGATCGATGATCCGTTCAATGAGGCTCTTGTCGAGTTCGGTCGCCTGACCGAAGGTGACGAGCTCCACTTCCTTGCCGAGTTTCGCCGCCAGATCGCGCACCAGCCGCGGGAAGCGGCTGAACACGTAGTCCATCGGCATCATGCGGATCGACATCACCGCTTCCTGCAGATCGCGTGCGTTGCGCTCGAGTTGCGCCATGCCGTTGAAAAGCCGGTCGTGCAGCGCCGGATCGAACGTGCTGGTGGTTTCGGCCAACATCGCCTGCGTAATCACCAGTTCGCCGACCAGGTTGATCAACTGATCGACCTTCTCGACGCCGACGCGAATCGAACTGCCTTCCGCGCCGCCTGCTGCTGCGGCCGGCCGTGCCGCCTTGCGATCCTGTTCGGCGGTTGCCGTGGTTGCCGCTGCTGCGCTGCTCGCGGCTGCAGCCGCGGCGGGCGCCGGCGTATTCGCCGCGCTGGAGGCCGAAGCCGCCGAGGTGTCGAACAGTCCGTGCGTAGCGGCTTGAGCGGGCGCAGCGGTGTGGGCCGCCGGTGCCGACGATGCTGCCTGCTCCGCCTCAACTGCGTGTGCCGTCTGTACTGCTTGCGCCGGGGTCGAATCGGCAGCGTCCGGCGTTCCAGGTTCGCCTTGCTGCGTCTCGTCCGCCGGTGCGGTGCCGCGGCCGATTGAGATCTGACTTTCGTCGATCACGAAACAGCACACGGCGATGATGTCGTCGGAGGTCACATCGGTCTGGAGCCACAGCGTCAGATCGCCGCCGCTCTTGACCTGCCCGACGATGTTGCCCAGGTTGCCGAGCTCTTCGGACAGCAGTTCCTGGTCCTTCTCACCTACGCCCCGTAGCGTAATTTTCAGATGGGGGCCGGCTGCATCACCGGCACCCGCGGCTTGCCCGGTCTGTGCCGGTTCGCCGTCAGTCCATTCACCCGCCGCCTGCACCGCCTGTTCGACGACGTGCTCGGGCGGGGTCCCGCCTTGACCTGCTGTTTGTGCTTCTACTCGTGCCGCCGCAACCGGCGCGCTCGATGCCGGCGCCGCGGCCGGTTCACCGCCGAGGCGGCTTTCCGCATGCAACTGTTCGAGCTTCGCGCAGATCGCCTTGGCCACAGCCGTATCCGGCTCGGCGCTCGCACGGTAGTCGGCGAGCTGGCCCGACAACACGTCCTTGGTTTCGAGGAACGTATCGATCATGTCCTTGCGCAGCACGATTTCGTTATTGCGTGCGCGGTCGAGCAGCGATTCCAGAATGTGGGTTGTTTCCGTCAGCGCGGTAAAACCGAACGTCGCCGCACCGCCCTTGATCGAATGCGCCGCGCGGAAAATTGCCGCGAGGTCTTCGGGGTCCGGGTGCGCGATATCCAGATTGAGCAGCAACTGCTCCATCTGCGCGAGCAGTTCGTCCGCTTCGTCGAAGAAGGTCTGATAGAACTGAGTGATGTCGAGTGTCATGCCTGGGTCACCGCGAGAGTTCCTGTCTAGGCTTGGGCTGTCGTGCCGCCGCGTCGAAAGCTTCTATAACTTGTGTAAAGGGGGCGCTGATGGGGCGCTCATGCGTTGTCCGGTTCGGCTAATGCCGCGACCAGTTCGGTCAACATGTCGGGGTCGAGCGGCTTTTCGATCCAGCCGGTTGCCCCCGCAGCCCGCGCCGCCGCCTTGAACGGCTCGCCCGATTCCGTCGTGAGGACGAGGATGGGTGTCGCCTGGTAAGCCGGATTGCCGCGCAGTGCCGTGATCAGATCGAGACCGGTTTTGCCCGGCATGTGCTGGTCCGTCAGCACGAGATCGAACGACATGGCGAGCGCATTTTCGAGCCCTTCATTGCCGTCCGCCGCGAGTGTCACTTCATAGCCGGCCGTCGTCAGCGTCGCGGCGAGGATTTGCCGCATCGATGCCGAATCGTCGATTGCCAGGATGTGCCTGATCATGAAAACCTCGCTGCACTTACGCTATGGATCGGCCCGCCGTCCGCGCCACCTGGGCGCACGGACCGGCCAGCCGATCGCTGTCTGTTACTGGGCCGCCGGCGCTACCGCCGGCACCTTCGGTGCAACCGTCACCGGTTGCGCAAGCCTTTGCAGCAGCGGCTTGGAGCCGGCTGCGTCGTCCGACAAGGTGGTCGTGGTGGAGTCGTCATGGTCAAGCGCCTCCTCCGACTTCTTGTTCAGCACGATGATGCTGATGCGGCGGTTTTCCGGGTCCATCGGGTCCGCCTTGTTCAGGTTCTGGGTCGACGCGAGGCCGAGCACGCGCATCACCTTCGCTTCGTCCATGCCGCCCGCGATCAGCTCGCGGCGCGACGCATTGGCGCGGTCCGCGGACAATTCCCAGTTGCTGTAGCCCTTCTCGCCGCCGGCGTACTGCGCCGCGTCGGTGTGCCCTTGCACGATGATGCGGTTCGGCACGTCGTTCAGCGTGTGGCCGATTTCGCGCAGGATGTCGCGCATGTACGGTTCAACCACGTCTTTCGCGGTCGCGAACATCGGCCGCTTCTGCGAGTCGACGATTTCGATGCGCAGGCCGGTCAGCGTCGAGTCGATGCGGATCTGCTGCTTGAACTGGCGCAGCACCGGGTTCGCTTCGATCGCGGCCATCAGCTTGACCTGCAGGTCGTGCAGACGGACCTGCTCGCGGCGTTCCAGCTCGCCCTGCGACTGCTTGTCCGAATCGTCGTTGCTATGGGAGACCGTACGCTCGGCGCGATTGTTCGTCCCGTCGGTCGAGCGCGTCACGCCCTGCGCGTCGGTCGAAATGTCGCGGCCGCCGCCCTTCAGAATGCTTGAGTCCTCGGCACTGCGATCGCCGCCCCACAACGTGATCTTCAACGGCTGGTTGAAGTAATCGGCGATGCCCTTCAACTGCACGGTGGAAGCCGAACTCAGCAACCACATCAGCAGAAAGAACGCCATCATCGCGGTCATGAAGTCCGCATAGGCGAGCTTCCACGCGCCGCCGTGATGGCCTTTCTTCGCCGGCGCGGAGCGCTTGACGACAATGGCGCGGTCTTTGTCCTTGCTCATCGAATCGGTTCCCGGCGCCCGTTACTTGGCTTTGACGCGGCGCACGTGCTCTTCCAGCTCGGCGAACGACGGGCGTTCAGTCGAGAAGAGCACCTTGCGGCCGAATTCGACGGCAATCGCCGGCGCATAGCCATTCAGGCTGGCAAGAATCGTCACCTTGATGCACTGGAACATCTTGGTCGACTCGGTCACGCGCTGTTCGGCAACGCTCGCGAGTGGCCCGATCAGCCCGTACGAAAGCAGAATCCCGAGGAAGGTGCCGACCAGCGCCTGGGCGATCATCTCGCCGAGCACCGCAGGCGGCTTGTCGGCGGAGGCCATGGTGTGCACCACGCCCATCACCGCGGCCACGATCCCGAACGCCGGCATGGCGTCGCCGACCTTGTTCAGGGCGTGCGCGGGCGCCTCGCCTTCCTGATGATGCGTTTCGATCTCCTCGTCCATCAGACTTTCGATCTCGAACGCGTTCATGTTGCCGCCCACCATCAGACGCAGGTAGTCGGTCAGGAATTCGATGATGTGCTTGTCGGCCAGGATCTTCGGATACTGCGTGAAGATCGGACTCTTCGACGGATCGTCGATGTCGGCTTCCAGCGTCAGCGTGCCTTCCTTGCGCGCCTTGGCCAGCAGGACGTAGAGGAGCGCCATCAGCTCCATATAGACGTCCTTGTTGTACTTCGCGCCCTTGAACAGGGTTGGAATGACGCGCAGCGTCGCCTTGATGGTCTTCATTCCGTTGCCGAGAATGAACGCGCCGACGCCGGCGCCGACGATCATCAGCACTTCGACGGGCTGCAGCAGCGCGCCAAGATGGCCGCCTTCCAGCGCGTAACCGCCGAAAACGGACAAAAGCGTCACGAGTGTTCCCACGAAAATCAGCACTGCCGAGCCCTCACAAAGAAGCGACGGTGACCGTCGTTAATCTGGTTTACGGCAACGGAGCAGAAAACTTTGACGGAAAAGCGGCGCGTCGCTCCGGTGTAAACCAGAGGCGGGTTAAACCGGCCGGGCAAGGCCCGGTGCCGGGTGATCGGGCTGGAAGGCCTGCCGCGTGGGGTTATCGACGCGCATAACGGCGTAGGCACGGCGCAGCGCGGCTTTGCTCGCCGTGGGCCGGCGCCCCCTGCGGCTCAAATTTCGAGCGCGGCGAGGCTTTCGCGGGCCCGGGCGTCGGCAAATTTCTTTGTCTTACCCGCGCGCGACGGCGGCTGGCACAGCCCGCAGACGAACGCATGCTGCGGATCGTGGGCATGCGCGACAAAATGTCCGCCGCACCGGCAGCAGGTCGTCATTTGCAGCATTCCGGAGTCGAAGAAACGCACCAGCGTCCAGGCGCGCGTGAGGCTGAGCACCGGTTCGTCGTCGTGCAACTGGACATGTTCCAGATAGAGCCGGTAGCTCTTCACGATCGACTGGATCGTCAGACAGCCGCCGTGGCCGGCCATGAAACGGTAGATGTTGTAGAACAGCGATGAGTGAAAGTTCGGCTGCCAGGTCATGAACCAGTCGGTCGAAAACGGCAGCATGCCCTTGGGCGGCGACACCCCTTTCAACTCCTTGTACAGCTTGATAAGCCGGTCGCGCGACAGACTGGTTTCCGCTTCCAGCAATTGCAAACGCGCGCCGAGTTCGATCAGCTCGATGGCCAGGGTAATTTCCCTGACTTCCTGCACCACGCTTTTATATGCCATCCGCTTGCATTTCCCCCGTCCTGATCGCCTTATTGGAACAAAAAGCGACCATCAGCCGAGTTGCTCGACTGGCTGGCTTGCCATCAGGATCGCGGAATGCGCCTGGGCCACGGCGCTGGATTTGCCTTTGTCCGCAAGGGCGGACAGCACGGCATGGTCATCGAAACGGAAACGGCACAACACCTGATTGGACGCCGCCAGCTTCACGGTCTGCGCCAACGACAGATTGGCGAGCACGTCGGCCAACTGGTCCGAAATCCCCATGCGAAACATGCCCATCGGCTTGTCTTCGCGCAGCAGACGCTGGGCGAGCAGGAGATAAGACAGGTTGACTTCTCTGATCTCATTGAGCATTTCGCTTGTCGCGCTCATGATTCCCCCGGGTGTATCTGGCTGGTCAGGCCGTTACGAAAACGTTTGCTCGAACGCGCGCACTTAAACCGCACGAATCGGCTCGCTTCTGGTCTTGCGAGCATTGTGTCGAAAGGGGGGACGGACGAAAATCGGACAGACACCCTGCCTGTCTGACGGATAAATCCGTCATTTGTGTAGGAATTTTTCCTACATGGCGGGAGCAAAAACGAGGTGGGACTTGGCGAAGGGGCGCGCAGCTTGGGACTGGCGATGCGTCTTGGCTAATTCTTCAGCAGAACGGTGAGCCAAATGGTGAGTCTTGAGCGACTCACGATCCGCACCTTGGAGCGGTGAGAAAGAATTATAAGACGTTTTCACTTCTGCGCAACACGCGTGGCGTAGGGCCGTATTTCAGTTCCGGGACCGCTCCTTGCTACCGTTTCTTAGGCGTTTGAATACCTATCCCCGTTGGGCTCGTCGGCTATGCGCAGCGCCTCCTGCCGACCTGTAACGCATCATGTTTCGCGCTGTAACAACATTAAGCGTTTGAAAAATAACTCGAATTGGCGCGGCCGATCCTGATAATGAAGCTAAGGGATTACCCGATGCAGGTTCGGATCACCCCCGGGCGGCGGCTTACCGCGCCCAACCGTCCGTCAGGCATTCGCTCCTCGCTCGACCCGAGCGCCGCTGTGCGAAGCCGTTTTGAACAGGAGAAACGCATGCGAATCGCACAAATTGCGCCGCTGTATGAAGCTGTCCCGCCGAAACTCTACGGAGGCACCGAACGCGTCGTCTCGTATCTGACTGAAGCGCTGGTCGACCTCGGTCACGACGTCACGCTGTTTGCGAGCGGCGACTCGGTCACTTCCGCGAACCTGGAAGCCTGCTGGCCTCGTGCGTTGCGCCTCGATCCGACGATCCGCGATGCGCTGGCTCCGCACGTCCTGATGATGGAAAAGGTGCGCAAGGTCGCGCATGAGTTCGACGTGCTGCACTTTCACCTCGACTACATGCCGTTTCCGCTCTTCACCACCATGGACACGCCGTTCGTGACGACGCTTCACGGCCGTCTGGACTTGCCGGAACTGCAACCGGTGTTCGATGCGTTCTCGAATGTGCCGGTGGTGTCGATCTCGGATTCGCAGCGCGCGCCGCTGCCCCAGGCGAACTGGCTGAACACGATTTACCACGGCCTGCCGGAGCAATTGCTCACGCCGCAAACGCACAAGAAGCCGGAATACCTGGCGTTCCTCGGCCGTATCTGTCCTGAGAAGCGCGTCGATACAGCTATCAAGATCGCTGCACAAAGCGGTTTGCCGCTGAAGATCGCCGCCAAGGTGGACAAGGTCGACCAGGAATACTTCAAGAAGGAAATCGAACCGTTGCTCTCCATGGCGCACGTGGAGTTCGTCGGCGAAATCAACGAGGCGCAGAAGCCTGAGTTCCTGTCGGGCGCCAAGGCGCTGCTATTCCCGATCGACTGGTCGGAGCCGTTCGGCCTCGTGATGATCGAATCGATGGCGTGCGGCACGCCGGTGATCGCCTTCAATCGCGGTTCGGTACCGGAGGTGATCGACCATGGCGTGACCGGCTACATCGTCGAGGACGTTCAAGGTGCAGTAGCCGCGCTACAGCGTCTGGACGAACTGTCACGCACTGAGATTCGCGCGCAGTTCGAACGCCGCTTCAGCTCGAAAACGATGGCTCAGAATTATGTGGACGGCTATTCGGCACTGATCGAAGCGACGCGCCGCCCGATGTTGCGCCAGGTCGCGGTGGGTTGAACGGTGACTTGAGCACCATGCTTAAGCGGCTGACGTTTTTTATGCGCTCAGCCGCTTAAGCGGTGCTTCTGCCGCTTACGCCGTTTTCCGATTCGCACGCCAATCATGAGTAAATTTGCCTGGTGAATCGTTTGCGCGAGCGGTTAGCTAGAGTTAACCCGCTTCGACTACGGAAAAGCCGCCTCTCAAGGGCGGCTTTTTTTAATGCAGCCGTGGATGCGCTCCCATCCCGGATTAGCGCAATGCGAATAAACAACCCGCCACCGATCAACCTTCAGTTGGCTTTCGCCCGAACCGCTGGCATTCAGGCCGCGCCAATCAGAAAGCGTTCGCGATTCTTGCCGACAATCCACTTTGGCGGTTTGCCGCGCCCGCTCCAGGTATTACCCGATTTCGGATCCTGGTACTTGGCCGGCAGTGGCGCCTTCTTCGGCGGGCGGCCACGCTTGGCGGCCACCGCAAAGCCAAGGTCTTGCGCGGTCAGACCGTATTCAGCGATCTTTTGGCGGATGTCGGCGACAACATTGTCGATTTCAGTACGCCGGGCTTCATCTGCTTGTGCCTGCAATTTGGCAATCTGCGCCTTGAGGTCTGCATATTGAGACATATCGGTTCTCCCCTTTTTAGAACTCATTCGCTCGCAGACTAGCTGCAATTATAAAAATTCGCAATGGACAATAATACCGATTTAGGAAGAAATCCTCTGATAATTATTAAGCTTCGATGAATTGTAAAACGCAATTTTTATCCGGAAATAATAGGTAAAGGCGACTCCACATTGACAATTCTTGACACCTAATCTGGCTGTCTTTCCCTAGAATTACGCGCTCAATGGCTTGAACCCGCGCTTAGCATTCATGCCGCTTCCCGCGTCGAACATTTTAGGATTACCAATCATGCAGTTGTCAAAGCGCCTTGCTGCCGAGCTGTTCGGCACCTTCTGGCTCGTGCTCGGGGGCTGCGGCAGCGCCGTCCTCGCCGCTAACTTCGCCGGCCCGGTCCACGGTCTGGGCATCGGTTTCGTGGGCGTCGCGTTCGCATTCGGGCTGACCGTCCTGACCATGGCGTATGCGATCGGCCACGTCTCCGGCTGCCACCTGAATCCGGCGGTAAGCGTCGGCCTGACCGTCGCCGGCCGCTTCCCGGCCCGCGACCTGCTGCCGTATATCGTCGCGCAAGTGATCGGCGCGGTGCTGGGCGCGCTGGTGCTGTCGTTGATCGCATCGGGCAAGCCGGGGTTCGACCTCGTCGCCAGTGGTTTCGCAAGCAACGGTTATGGTGAACGCTCGCCGGGCCACTACTCGCTCGCGGCCGCGTTCATTTGCGAAGTGGTGATGACCGGCTTCTTCCTGTTCGTCATCCTCGGCGCGACCGACAAGCGCGCGCCGGCCGGTTTCGCGCCCATCGCCATTGGGCTGTGCCTGACGCTGATTCACCTGATCTCGATTCCGGTCACCAATACGTCGGTCAACCCGGCTCGCTCGACCGGTCCGGCTCTGTTCGTGGGCGGTGCGGCGGTGGATCAACTGTGGATGTTCTGGGTCGCACCGATTATCGGCGCAGTGATCGCAGGCGTGCTGTACCCGCTCGTCGCCGAAAGCCGCCGCGGCAATTCGCAGGAACTGGCACTCGACTAATCAGCGAGTGCGCCGGGTGTGCCGGGTGTGTGCATATCCCAGGCAGTCAAAGCGGGCGCTACGGCGCCCGTTTCGTTTTTGTGCGCACGATGCGCGGGTGACCCAGTGGCCGCGAATGGCCCGCTGCTAGAATCGTGCGACTTCCCAAGCTCGCACAGGTGCTACCGATGACCCGTTTCCGCGGATTCCTGCATGGCGTCGCACTCTCCATCGGCAGTTTGTGTGCTGGTCTACTGGCATTACCCGCGGCCCATGCGGCGGACAGCAATACCGAAACACTCGTATTCGTGCGTCACGGCGAGAAACCCGCCAAGGGTTACGGCCAGCTCAACTGTCAGGGCCTCAATCGCGCGTTGGCGTTGCCGGCAGTGATCGCCGCCAAGTTCGGCAAACCGGATGCGATCTACGCGCCCGATCCCGGCCAGCAAAAGGATGACAGTGGCCATCCCTATTACTATGTTCGGCCGCTTGCGACCATCGAACCGACCGCCATCCAGTTCCAGATGCCCGTGCAAACGCCGTACGGCTTCGCCCAGATCGACCAGCTCGGCACAACGCTCGTCAATCCGGCCAATCGCAATAAGCTGATTGTCGTTGCGTGGGAGCACAAGCTGATCGTGAAGTTGTTGCGTCAGATGATGAGCACGCATGGTGGCAATGCCGCCGATGTCCCCAACTGGCACAGCGACGACTTCGACAGTATTTATATCGTTCACCTCGACTGGCAAAACGGTACGGCCCGCGCCACATTCAAACTTGACCACCAGGGGCTGAACGGCCGCGCTGCGGATTGTCCATGCGCGGCACTGCCGGGTGCGCCTTCTGCGGCTGCGGCGGGCGCTTCGGCAAGCTCGGCTGATTAATTGAGTAATACAGATGTAAGCCGTCATTACGGCCACGGCTGTCCGATTTCGGCATGGGGCGGCGGCAACGGGACGGCAATTTCTCCCAAGAGGCCGTAAAGCCTTATATGGCAGGGCTTCGAGCCGAAAGCGCGTCCTGCGTGCCGGGTTCGAAGGTTCCTTCTATAGCCTTTCAAATCCTGCACGACGCTTGCAGTCCGTAACATCTCGTCGCAGCAGCCCGCCACCGGAATGCGTAGATTGCTCCTGTGCGACAAACATACGTCGCCTCACAGGAGAACAACATGAAACGCATCGTCACTCACTTGCTGGTTGCTGCTGGACTCGCAGCGGGCGCATGCGGTGTCGCGCAAGCGCATACGGATCTGAATATTGGCCTTTCGCTCGGGGCACCGGTTTATGCGCAGCCTGCACCCGTCTACGTAGCACCCCAGCCGGTGTATTACGGCGGCTGGGACCATCGCTACGACCGCGGCGGCTATTATCGCGACGGTCATCGGGATAACCGCGGTTGGGGTCATAACGGCCGCCGCTGGGGTCACGATGACCGTGGCGATCGCCGCGGCGGATGGCGCGACTAATCCTGGCGCCCGGTAGGTCGTAGGGCGCGCCGACACGCGAACAACCGGCCCGCATCCACTAAAAAGGATACGGGCCGGTCTGTTTTCAGGACGTCAGTTCGCCGTCGAGCGAGAAAAGCTTGTGCAGATGATGCGCGACGCCCGCTTCGAAGTTGTTGCCGATACGCGGCACGTTCGGCAAACGCGTGATGAGGTCGGGGTTGGCATTGTTCATCATGAACGGATGCCCGGCGGTCTCCAGCAGGTCGATATCGTTCATGTTGTCGCCGAACGCCACGCATTGCGAGGCGTCGACACCGAGGCGCTCGAGCACGATCTGCAAGGCACGCCCTTTCGATACGTTCGACGTCATCACTTCCAGGCAATCCGGCAGCGAATAGGTAACGTACAGCGCGTCGCCGAATTCGCGCGCCAGGTTGGCCGAGATCTGTGCGAGATCGGCGGGATCCCCGATGTAAAGAACCTTGGCGATATCGACGCCGTCATGCTTCGGCAGATCGCTCACCTCGTAGGTGAAGCCGGAATCCTGATGGAATTTCAGCAGGTCGGGCGCATCCCGGTCGATTAGCCACGCCTGGTCGGCGAACAGGTTGACGATCACGCGGCCATGCGCGCCGGCGATTTCGGGCTGCACCAGCCGCTGCACGATGGCCGGAGGCAGATCATCGGCGTGAATCACCGTGTTGTCTGGCGCATGAATGCGGGCACCGTTCGACGTGATCAGATAGGGATTGATGCCCAGCAGGTCGCGAATGCCCGCCACGTCGCAGTAGTGGCGCCCCGTGGCGATCACGAAGTGCAGTCCGTCGCTTTCCAGCTTACGCACGGTGGCGATCGTGAACGGGTCCACCTGGTGGTCGGCGTTGAGCAGCGTGCCGTCGAGATCCGTGGCAATGACTTTATACATAGTGTGAGCAGCCGGGCAGCGTCAAAGGATGCATTTTACCGTTGCGCGCCGCCTCCGCGAGATTGCATCCGGCGCGCCCGGTCGATTCTCAACCGGCGAGGCGAACCGCTTCGCGCTGCGCCAACTGTAATCCCCCATGTGCCGAGTCCGCCAACGGCTCGCGCAGGCGGCCTTGATAGAGCTGCGGCACATACTCGCGCAAAGGTGCGCCGAGACCGCCGCACAGCGCGACCGGCAAGGTCGCCGAAGGGTCGAGCGCGGCAATCATCTTGCCCACTTCCACGCCGGCCTCGCCGAGCAAATGCGCCGCGAACGGATGCGTGCGATGCGCAATGACGATCGGAGCGAGCCTTGCATAAGCCGTCTGATTGGCTTCGCACAGCCAGACCACCAGACTGTCGCGGTCACACGCGCCGGTATGGGCGAGGAGCGCCTGCGCCAGATCGTCGTCGGGCACACGCCCGTCGAGCGCCTGCTGCGCGTGCACGACGGCCCGCAGCCCGAGCCAGGCACCGCTTGCTTCGTCGCCCGACGGATAACCGAAGCCGCCGGCGACCCGGCATTCGCCATTGGCGTCAAGCACGGCCGCCTGACTGCCGGTGCCAAGCGCGACGACCACGCCATGCTCGCCGCCGTGCGCGCCAAGCAAGGTGGTGTACACATCGCTTTCCACCGCAAGCCCGGCTACCGCGGGCGCCTGCGCGCGAAACGCGGCCAGCCAGTCGCGATTGTTGACCCCTGCCAATCCGCAACCGAGTACGCAGCGCGCCCAGTTCAGCGGCACACCGGCACGTGCGAATGCGTCGGCGCAGCCAGCCGCTATGGCCTGCCATGCGCGCTCCACGCCAAGGCCCAGACCCGAGGGCCCGCTCGCCGCCTGCGCCAGTTCACGGCCCTGCGCGTCGCCGAGTACGATCCGCGTGCCACTGCCGCCGCCGTCAATGCCGATCAGAAAGAGGTCTTTATTCATCGAATCGAGTGAGTTCAAGTGGTGAATAACGCATAGCGTGGCAGGTCAGTTTCAATCCCGCAATCGGCCGAATGGCCAGCTTGCAGCACGCGCGGCTTCCGCTATGCTGACGGACGACACGACAACGCGGGAGCGCGAAGGTGACACAGCGATGCAACTGGGTATCGAGCGAAGCGCTCGCACACTACCACGACACCGAATGGGGTGTGCCTTCGCGCGACGATCAGCACTTGTTCGAACTGCTGGTTCTTGAAGGCGCGCAGGCGGGTTTGTCATGGTCGACGATTCTCAACAAACGCACCGGCTATCGCCGCGCCTTCGCCGACTTTGACATCGACAAGGTCGCGCGCTTTACGCAGAAACATGTCGATGCGCTGGTGCTGGACGAAAGTATCGTGCGCCATCGCGGCAAGATCGAGTCAGCCATTACCAATGCGCGTGCCGTCCAGCAGATTCAGGCCGAGCACGGCTCGCTCGCCAACTTCGTATGGTCGTTCGTCGATCAGACGCCGATCCAGAACGATTGGGCGTCGTATAAGCAGGCGCCTGCATCGACCGAGATTTCGGACGCGCTCAGCAAGGGGCTGAAACGCTACGGCTGCAAGTTCGTGGGCTCGACGATCTGCTACGCGTTCATGCAGGCGGTCGGCATGGTGAATGACCATGAGGCAAGCTGCATGTGCCGCGCGCGATGTGCGGCGCTTGGCAAGAAAGGGCGCAATCGCAAAGCCGGCTGAGGCGGCAGTAGTCGCTAGCGCCTGGCGCGGTGGAGGCGCCGCTCGCGTCGCAGCGCAATCATCGGCGCGCCGGTAAAGCCCTTCTACGCTTTTCACGCGGGCAAACAACCGCAGCCGTAATGAGCTTCACGGCCGCGCTAAATGCGCGACGCAAAACGAACACCCCAAAAGCAAAACGGCGATGTGGCTTCTTTCGAAGCTCACACCGCCGTTCGGCGTGCAGTGCGCGAAATGCAGCGCGAAAAAACGTGCTTAGTGCAGCTTTTTCGGCAGCATCTGGCTGCGCAGGCGCTTGTGCAGGCGCTTCACAGCAGCAGCCTTCTTGCGCTTACGTGCCGTAGTCGGCTTTTCGTACGATTGGCGCTCACGCAGTTCAGCGATCAGGCCATTCTTTTCGATTGCGCGACGAAAGCGGCGAATCGCCACTTCGAACGGCTCGTTTTCTTTCAGAAGAATCGTCGTCATGTAATTCCTAACTCAATCACTTGATAGGGGTAAATTGCGTGGCGGATACCGCTCACGCGCCGGCCCTCCGGTCGTTCCGATTCATGGCCAGTAACAGGCAAACGCGGGAAAAATCCCGGCCAAACCACGAATGAAACGAGAGGCATAACGGCCACGGAGGCCGGAAAAGAGAGGTGGGGAGTTCACCGCGGAACGCGGACAGACGTAACGCATACGCCGCGCCTGTTGCCGTTTCGCCAACCTTTCATCAATGAAAAACATTGACGAAACAGGCAAAGATCTCAATTCACTCCCGATGATATCAGGAAACTCCCCATCCTACCAGGGGTTTAGCGATTGCGCCAGGTCCCGTGCGCAATCAGGCGCTCGCCTCGTCCAGTTCCCGGATATCGGCGCCGGTCAACATTAGATGAACAGCGGCGGCGAGGCTTTTGAGCTGCTCGACCGAGGTCGCGCTGGCAATTGGGGCCGTTACACTCGGGCGGGCAATCAGCCATGCCAGTGCGACCGTGGCCGGCGTACTGCCGTGCTGGTCGGCGACCCGGTCGAGTGCCTTCAGAATCCGCAACCCGCGCTCGTTCAGATACTTTTCGACCCGGCTACCGCGCGCCTTGTTGGCCAGATCCGCCTTCGAACGGTACTTGCCGGACAGAAAGCCACTTGCAAGACTGTAATACACCACCACGCCGAGCTGATTGGCGAGCGCCACTGGCTCGATGTCACGCTCGTACTCCGCGCGGTCGTACAGGTTGTACTCAGGCTGCAACAGTTGATACTCGGGCAATCCATTCTGGCGGGACACAGCGAGCGCCTCTTCGACGCGCGCGCCGCTGTAGTTCGATGCGCCGATCACCCGCACCTTGCCCGCCTCGATCAGCTTCTGATAGGCGCCGAGGGTTTCGGCCAAAGGCGTTTCGGTGTCGTCGTCGTGAGAAAAATAGACGTCGATGTAATCGGTCTGCAAGCGCCGCAGCGAATCCTCGACCGCCGCCTGAATGTTCGCCGCCGACAAGCCTTTGCGCTGCGGGTGCTTGGAAACCTTGGTGGCGAGCACGATCCTGTCCCGCTTGCCGCTCTGCCTGAACCATTTACCGATGATGGTTTCCGATTCGCCGCCTTGGTTACCCGGCACCCACACGGAATAGACATCGGCGGTATCGATGAAGTCGAGTCCGGCATCGACAAATGCATCCAGGATCGAAAACGAGGTTGCTTCATCGGCAGTCCAGCCAAATACATTGCCGCCGAACATAAGCGGCGCGACCTCTAATTCAGAACGTCCAATCCGGCGCTTTTGCATGATTTCTCCAAGGTTTGCCACAAGAAAAAACCGAGAATACGCCGTCTTTTCAATAGCTGCAGTGGATCCCCCGAATAAGGCTGCAAGCGGCTTACAGACGGGTGGCCGCCCAACCGGCCGCAAAAACAATTGGGTCGCTATTGCACAAAGTTCCTCAAGTTTTTTTAAGACGCGCCGTCAACCTTCACTGAGGCGGCCAGCAATGAACGAGTGCTTCCGCCGATGCCAACGTGGCGTATTGGGCTCAAGGCTTATTTAGGAGATTTTCATGCTCGGAATCAATAGCAACATCAACTCGCTGGTTGCACAGCAAAACCTCAATGGCTCGCAAAGCGCCCTTTCGCAAGCCATCACCCGTCTGTCGTCGGGCAAGCGCATCAACAGCGCAGCTGACGATGCAGCAGGTCTGGCAATCTCGACGCGTATGCAAACGCAGATCAACGGCCTGAACCAAGGCGTGTCGAATGCGAATGACGGCGTGTCGATGATTCAAACCGCATCGAGCGCACTGTCGTCGCTGACGTCGAGCCTGCAACGTATCCGCCAACTGGCCGTGCAAGCATCGACCGGCACGCTGTCGGCAAGCGACCAGGCAGCACTGCAACAGGAAGTTTCGGCACAGATCTCGGAAGTGAACCGTATCGCGTCGCAAACGACGTACAACGGCACGAACATTCTGGACGGCTCGGCAGGCAGCGTGACGTTCCAGGTCGGCGCGAACGTTGGCCAGACCATCAGCCTGGACCTGAGCCAATCGATGTCGGCAGCGAAGATCGGTGGCGGCCTGGTGCAAACGGGTCAAACGGTCGGCACGGTCACTGTCAGCACGAATGCGGCCGGCACGTACACCAGCACGGGCGCGACGATCACGTCGGTCAACGTGCTGTCGGACGGTAAGGGCGGCTACACCTTCACCGACCAGAACAACCAGGCTATTTCGTCGGGCGCAGTTGCCAACATCTTCTCGGCTGGTACGGCAGCAGGTTCGGGCACGGCAATCACCAACCTGACGCTGAACGCCACCCTGGCTACGGCGATGGGTGCGACCGCTTCCGGCGTTGCAACCGCATCGATCAACCAGATCAACGCGATCAACAACCCGCCGAACGTTTCGAACCTGAACATCAGCACGGTCACCGGCGCGAACGAAGCAATGGTCTCCATCGACAACGCACTGCAGACCGTCAACAACCTGCAAGCAGCGCTGGGTGCCGCACAAAACCGCTTTACGGCAATCTCGACGTCGCAGCAAGCTGAATCGACCGACCTGTCGTCGGCACAATCGCAAATCACGGACGCCAACTTCGCACAAGAAACGGCGAACCTGAGCAAGGCGCAAGTGCTGCAACAAGCGGGTATCTCGGTGTTGGCGCAAGCTAACTCGAACCCGCAGCAAGTTCTGAAGCTCCTGCAATAAGAGCTGACGCAGTAAGGTGATGCGCCGCGCGCGAGTGCGGCGCATCACCGGGTTTCAAACAACGGGAGGCATGCCTCCCGCTGTGCATTCCCATCATGAAGTGATGTAGCATCGCGCACCACCCAATACAGATTCCTAGACGCCTGGAGCTTCCGCATGTCCTCGATCTCAAACACGTCTTCTGCTGCGTCAACCGCCGCGGCCAATGCTGCGCTGCAGTCGGCCGCGCAATCGATCATCAGCGGCTCGACCGGCAATACGTCGATGGACGTGGGGACGCTCGTTACGGCTCTCGTGAACGCGAAGACCGCAGGACAAGCCGCGGCGCTGTCGGCGCAACAAACCACGGATAGCACCACGTTGTCCGCGTACGGCGCCCTGAGTTCCGCGTTGAGCGCGCTGCAGGCGAGTGTCGCGAACCTCGCCAACGGCACCACGCTGTCGACGTTCGCGGCAACCACCACCGGCACCGGTCTGACGGCGACGGCAGGTGCGGGCGCCGTGGCCGGCAGCTACTCGGTCGCGGTGACGCAAATCGCCAGCTCGCAGGCCTTGTCGTCGGCAGCCTTCGGCGCCACGACCCAGTTGGGCACCGGCACGCTGACGGTTTCGCTCGGCAGCCAGTCGATGAATATCAACGTCGACAGCACCAATAACACGCTCTCCGGCATTGCCGCTGCGATCAATTCCGGTAGCGGCAATCCCGGCGTCACGGCGACCATCGTAACGGGCTCGGATGGCGCCCACCTTGTGCTGCGCGCGGCGAATTCCGGCGCAGCCAACGTCATCAACGTCTCGACTAGCAACATCACCACCGATACCGGCCTGTCGAGCCTCGGTGTGACCTCGACCGCGAGCACCACGGGCGGCCAATCGTCAATCGTATCGGCGAATTCGAGCAACGCCTGGACGCAAAGCGGCTATGCCCAGGACGCGGAGTTCACGGTCGGCGGAATCGCAGCCAGCAGTTCAAGTAACTCGGTAACGAGCGCCATTGCCGGCGTCACGCTGAATCTGGCCGCGGCGTCTGTGGGCACCACGCAAACGCTGAACATCGCTGCGGACACCACAGCGGAAAGCACCGCGATCAACAATTTCGTCAGCCTCTACAACACCGTCGTCACGACGATGTCGACGCTGACGTCATACAACGCCTCGTCCACTTCGCAAGGCCCGCTGTTGGGCGACTCGACGATACAGACGATCCAGAACACGCTGGCCAACATCGTCGGCGGCGCGGTCGGCTCGGGCGCCACGGGCACCACGCTGGCTGCGATCGGCATTACGCTGAAGGACGACCCGGCGGACGGCACAATGGTGGTCGACAACACGGCGCTGAGCACCGCGCTGACGAGCAGCCCGGCAACCGTCGCCTCGCTCTTCAACTCGACCAACGGCATCGCCGAGCAGTTGAACACCAGCATCACCAACTTCACGCAGACCGGTGGGCTGATCGATACGCGCAATACCGCGCTGAACACCGATCTGAAAAGCATCACCACGCAGCAAAGCGCGCTCGCTGACTACACTGCTCAACTGACGAGCCAGTATCAGGCGCAGTTCACCGCGCTCGACACGCTGATGGCGACGATGAACAACAATTCGCAATACCTGACCGCCCTGTTCGGCGGCGCCAACAGCGCAGGTGCGCTGGCCTCCGCCAATAACACCTAAGTCCATGGATCCGATCGAAATGAACCAGACCGAACTGATCGAACGGCTGCTGTCGATGACCCGGGAAATCGAACAGGCCGCCTCGCTGGCCGATTGGCCGGAAGCGGCCCGCCTGACCGAAGCGCGCTCGCCGCTGCTGATGTCGCTGTCGGCGGATCAGGAACCGGCGGCGCTGGACATGATCCGCCGGATCCAGGCCATCGACGACGCACTGCTCGCCGATGCGGAAACCACCCAGAACGAACTGCACATCGAGTTTGAAGCGGCGATCGGGCGCACCAAGGCCGCTGGTGAGTATCAACGGATCGCCCGGCTGTAAGCAGGCTAAACGGTCCGGCAGCCGAGCCGAACAGGCCGAGCCGCAAGATCGAACGACAAAACGGCCGAACCGCGCCGCAGCACTGAACTGCAGTCCCAGACAATAAGAACTACGCGCTGAAGCAAGGGCGCGCTCGTTCCCTCAGCCCGCCTCGTGCGGGCTTTTTTCTTGGCGTCCGGCCTCCCGCCCCCCCCTCTCCATACGCTAAACAGGCGGCTTTTTCACCGTCATCTCCGCGCATCGGAAACACCCGCCCCGTCGCACAATTTCCGTCATAGACCATTCTGCGCTGAGACCATGACTCTCCTGTACGAGCAGCCGACCGCTGAGCCCTTGACGCCCGAACAACAGCTCGAGCATGACATCGCGCTCGTTTTGCAAACGGCGCTGGAACACCATCACAAGGGTGAGTTCGACGACGCCGAGGCGCTGTACCGGGCGATTCTCGACGCACGACCGAACCACGCCGACGTGCTTTACAACTTTGCCGTACTGTTCGTCCAGACCGGCCGTCCGGCAGATGCATTGCCCCATTTCGAGCAAAGCCTGGGGCTCCAGCCGCATAACGGCCAGTATTGGGTGGGCTACATCAACGCGTTGATCGATGCCAACCAGGTAGCCGCCGCATGGCTGGCATTGGAAATGGGCCAAAAGCAAGGTTTAAAGGGACCGGCGGTGGACGGTTTGATCACGCGAATGTCGAATCCGGACAAGGTCATCCCGACGTTCCAGGTGCCGGCTGAAAAACCGACGACGGAAAACGGGACTGTCACTGAAACCAGCGCCCCGGCGACGCAAACGCCCACCGTCGCGGGCAAGTCCACCATCGCATCAGGCAGGCGAGTCAGCCAGCAGGAAACGACACGCTTCACTTCGCTATACAACAAAGGCCAGATCACTGAAGCAGTCAAACTCAGCCGCTCGCTTACCGAGCGCTTTCCCGCCGACGGTAACACGTGGCGCTGGCTTGGGATCTCGCTGCACCGCCTGGGCCGATACGACGATGCGCTTGCCCCCTTGCGCCGTGCAGCCGAACTGCTGCCAGAAGAATTGGAAAGCCGCACCGTGCTCGCAGATACGCTGCGACTGAAAGGCATGTCAAAGGACGCGGAAGAAGTCTGCCGAGCTATCATCGCGATCAACCCCGAGTATGCCGAAGCACAGCGGATCTTCGGTATGGTTCTGGTACATCAGGGCCGCGTGGCGGAGGGTCTGGCCGCGGCACGGCGCGCAGTCGAACTGGCGCCGGACAATTCCGGCACGCATAGTGCACTGGGCGTGTTGCAACTCGAGCTGGGGCTGGTGACTGAGGCAGAGCGTAGCTTCCGCACGGCGGTGGAGAAAAACCCGAAAGATGCGATCGCCGCCGACAACTTCTTATTTACGTTGGCTCACAATCCTGAGATCGATCAGGACACGCTGTTTGCCGAGCACATTAAATTCGCCGAGATTCATGAGGCGCCCGTGCGCTCGCAGTGGCCGCGCCACGTCAATAAGCGCGCGCCTGATCGCAAACTGAAAATCGGCCTTGTTTCCGGCGACCTGTTCCGTCACGCCGTGTCGTCCTACCTGCTTCCGATCGTGGAGCACCTGGCGAAAGACCCCAGCCTCTCCCTGCATATCTACACCAACCACATTGTCGAAGACGACTACACGCAATTGCTGCGTGGTTGCGCCGATGAATGGCATCAGATTACCGGTATGCCCGACGCGCACCTGGCCAACAAGATCCGCGACGAGCGAATCGACATTCTGTTCGATCTTTCGGGACACACGGGCCGCAATCGTCTTCTCACCTTCGTGCGCAAACCTGCGCCGATCCAGGTGAGCTGGCTAGGCTATCCGGCTACCACCGGCCTAAGCGCGATGGACTATTACCTGGTGGACCGATTCGGCGTGCCGTTCGGCAACCCGGAACGCATGTTCTCGGAAAAGATCGTCCACTTGCCGGCGAACGCGCCGTTTCTGCCGGAAAAGAGCGCGCCGCCAGTCAACATCCTGCCGGCCATGCACAACGGCTATGTGACCTTCGGCAGTTTCAACCGGCTGAACAAACTGCGCCCCGACGTGATCGCCCTGTGGGCTGAATTACTGAATGCGCAGCCGTCATCGCGAATGCTGCTCGGCGCAATCGGTTCCGACGAAGACGAACAGTTGCTGATCACCTGGTTCGCCAACGCAGGTATCGCGCGAGAACGCCTCATGTTCCGCCGACGTTCAAGTATCCCGGTCTACCTGCAACAGCATTTCCACGTCGACATCTGCCTCGATACGTTCCCGTACACGGGTTCGACCACGGTTTTGAACTCGCTGTGGATGGGCGTGCCGACCCTGACGATCGCCGGCGATACACTCCCGAGCCGTGCTGGCGCGACCTGGATGTCGCACGTTGGGCTGCAGGAATTTCTTGCAACGGATAAGGCGGACTTCGTCGCAAAAGGCGTCGCGCTGTCTTCCGACATTCCCGCGCTCGCGGCTCTGCGGACCGGTCTGCGCGAGCGTTGCATGGCGTCGGCGGCATTCCGGCCCGAGGTGGTGGCCGCAGGTCTGTCGCGGGCATTGCGGATCATGTGGCAACGCTGGTGCGACGGCCAACCGGCCGCTGCCTTTGGCGTCTCGGCAGACGATGCTACCGGTGCCGCAGCCGATGCGGTCGTACTGTCCGAAACAGGGGAAGACAAGTGAACGCAGCCTTACCGCTCGGCGCCGTCGAGCCGCAGATCAACGAACGCATCTACGTCACCCAGCCGCATCTCGCGCCGCTCGAAGAATTCATTCCCTATCTTCAGCAGATCTGGGACAGCAAGGTGTTGACCAATGGCGGTCCGTTTCACCAGCAATTCGAAGCGGCGCTGTGCAAATACCTCGGCGTGCGCCATCTGGCGCTGTTCACCAACGGCACGCTGGCACTGCTCACCGCGCTACAGGCGCTGCGCGTGACCGGCGAGGTTATCACGACGCCTTACTCGTTTGTCGCAACCGCACACTCGCTGGTCTGGAACGGTATCAAACCGGTATTCGTCGATGTCGACCCAGTCACTTTGAACCTCGATCCGGCCAAGATAGAGGCCGCGATTACGCCGCAAACCACCGCGATCATGCCCGTGCATTGCTACGGTAAGCCGTGCGACGTCGAAGCCATCCAGAAGATCGCGGACAACTACAACCTGAAGGTGATCTACGACGCGGCGCATGCTTTCGGCGTGCAGACCGAAGCCGGCAGCGTTCTCGAACACGGTGATCTCGCCGTGCTGAGCTTTCACGCGACCAAGGTCTTCAACACGTTCGAAGGTGGGGCGATCATCTGCCAGGACGCGAAGACAAAGCAGCGCATCGATCATCTGAAGAACTTCGGTTTTGTCGATGAAACGACGGTCGTCGCATCCGGCATCAACGGCAAGATGAGCGAAATCAACGCCGCGTTCGGACTGCTTCAGCTTCAGCATATTGACGAAGCGCTGGCACGGCGCGCGCAAATCGACGCGATCTATCGCGAACGGTTGCGCGATGTACCGGGCATCCGCTGTCTGCCGAAGGCGGGCGAAAAAGTGGCGAACCATTCGTACTTCCCGATTCTCGTCGGCCCGGACTATCCGATCAGTCGTGACGCGCTGTATCAGAAGTTTCGTGATCACGATATCTATGCGCGCCGCTATTTCTACCCGCTGATTTCCGACTTCCCGATTTATCGCGGGCTGCCGTCCGCGCGCCGCGAAAACCTGCCGGTCGCGCATGCCGCCGCGCAACAGGTACTGTGCTTGCCGATTTTCCCGGCACTGACGGACAACATGCTCGATCGCATCGTCGGACTCGTTGCGGATTGCTGAACGTCATGAAGCTCGCGATCATGCAGCCCTACCTGTTTCCGTACATCGGATATTTCCAGCTGGCTGCCGCAGTCGACAAGTTCGTCTTTTACGACGACGTGAGCTTTATCAAGAACGGCTGGATTAACCGCAACCGGATGCTGCTGGGCAACGAGGTTCGCTACCTGACCGTCCCGCTTGCGGGTGCAAGCCCGACACTCAAGATCAACGACGTCCTGATCCAGCCGCGTGAGCGCTGGCTGCGCAAGCTGCTTGAATCGATTCGTCACGCCTATGCGAAAGCGCCCCAGTACCCGCACATCAGCAAATTAATCGAGCAGATCCTGTCGGCGCCGTTCGCACATATCTCGCTGCTCGCGTCGCACACCATAACGGAAATCTGCCGGTATCTGGAGATCGACACCGAGTTCGTCGCCTCGTCGACCAGGTACGGCAATGCGCAGCTAAAAGGAGCTCACCGGGTAATCGATATCTGCGCAAAAGAGCACGCGCTCATCTATGTGAATCTGCCGGGCGGCCGGGCACTTTACGACAGCGAGACGTTTTCCACTCGCGGCGTGGAACTCGCTTTCATCGAACCGAATCTGTGCCCTTATCCGCAGTTCGACGATGCCTTCCATCCGGCTCTATCGATTCTCGACGTACTGATGTTCAACAGCAAAGATCGCGTCCAAGACATGCTTTCCGTGCAGGTGCATGCATGACCGCAGATCAGCCACGCGCTATTGGCGGATATTTCGAACTGGAGTTGCCGCCGGCCCGGTCGCTGCTTCATGATGGCGCACTTTGTTTTCAGTCTTCGCGAGCGGCGTTTCTGGCGCTGCTTCGCTCGCTGCGCCCCACCGCCGTCTGGATGCCCTGGTACATTTGCGATGCCATGGTCGAGCCGCTGCGCATGGCCGGCACAGCCGTCAAACGCTATCGGCTCGACCCGGATTTGCGAGTGCAATCCGTCGACCTCGCACAGGGGGAGTGGCTTGTCTACGTGAATTACTTTGGTCTGTGCGAGCATCAGGTCGACGCCGTGCTCAGCCGATTTCCACGCGAACGCGTCGTGATCGACAATGCCCAGGCCCTGTTCGCGCAGCCTCGCGATTGCCTCGCCACGCTGTACTCTCCACGCAAATTCCTCGGCGTGCCCGATGGCGGGTATCTCGTCACACAGCAGCCGATCGACATGCCAAATGCAATCGACCATGCCTCAGTGCAACGTTGCGGGCATCTTCTGAACCGGCTCGCGCAAGATGCCGAGGCAGGTTATGCAGACTACGCGGCAGCCGAAGAAAGCCTGAAAAATCAGGAGCCGCTGCAGATGTCGCAGCTGACGCGGCGCATGCTCGCGGGTGTCGACTACGATGCCGTGCGTGCGAGGCGGGTCGCGAATTTTGCTTATCTGCACGAGAAGCTGAAGCGCTACAACCGCTTCACGTTTCACCATTGCGAAGAGGCAGTGCCGCTGTGCTACCCCTATCTCGGCGCCCCCTCGGGACTTCGCGAAGCGCTTCGGATCCAACGCGTCTACACGCCCGGCTATTGGCCGGACGTCGCGGCCGCCGACGGGGTACCGGATTTCGAACGCGATCTTCCTGACTCGACGCTTTTCCTGCCGTGCGATCAGCGGCTCACGCGTGATGATCTGGCGCCGATCGTACAACGCATACTGGACCGACTCGCATGATCAGCAACGCGATACTCCTGCGCGAAATCGCGCGCGGCGACCTTGCGACCATCAACGCATGGCGGGCCGATCAGGCGCTGGTTGGTCTGCTCGGGGGCGCCTTCCGCCATGTGGGTCCCGAAATCGACAGCAAATGGTTCGATAGTTACCTCAGTTCCCGCGCGAATAACGTTCGTCTGGCGGTTTGCCTCGCCTCTACCCAGGAACTGGTCGGCGTGACGTATTTGCTGGGGATCGACTGGGTGAACCGCTGCGCGGAGTTCTCAATCCAGATCGGCGCAGAGTCGGCGCGCGGCCGGGGAATCGGCGAGGCCGCCACGCGCTTGACGCTTGAGCATGCATTCAGCGACCTCAATCTGCACCGTGTTTCATTAACCGTACTCGCGTCCAATGCTCGCGCCATTGCGCTTTATGAGAAAGTGGGTTTCCGCGCCGAAGGCCTGATGCGGCAGGCGGCTTTCAAAGGCGGCCGCTATCTCGACGTTATTCCGATGGCCATGCTGGCCGCCGATCGGTCCTGAGCCATTCACCTTTTCCCGTTGCCTCGCTCCATCATGAATACGATCGACGCTCGACACGACACTGCGCTTGCAACGGCAGGCTGGACTGTCATCCCTCAAATTATTCACCCCGATTTGCTCGACGCGCTGGTCGACGCGCTGGCTCCTTCCCTCGCGTTGCGCAACGAGATCCGGCAACGCAACGGCGTGCAGGACAACAGCGCTGGTACCTTGCACCACCTGTTAATGGATAGCGAGTGTTATGTCGAACTGCTGGCGGAGTTCGCCGTCCTGGAGCCCGTTTTCAAACGGTACTTCGACGGCAACTTTGTCCTCAATTCGTACGGCGGCGTCATCAACGAGCGCGACTCGCGCTCCTACGTACAGAACGTACATCGTGATATCCGGTTCGGCTCGGACACGCGGCGCTTCATGCTGAACGCTCTGGTCATGCTCGACGATTTCACGCTGGACAATGGCGCGACGCATGTCCTTTCACACTCGCAAAACGTCCAGCAACAACCCGCCGACGAAACGTTCTACGCGCAAGCGGCACGGGCGACGGGCGAGCGCGGCTCGGTCCTGCTGTTCGACTCACGTATGTGGCACGCGACAGGACAGAATGCCACCAGCGCGCCGCGCCGCGCTTTGACATTGACGTTCACCAGCCCATTTTTCAAGCCGCAGCTCGACTACGCGCGGCTGTTCGGCTATCGCAATCTCGACCGGTGCAACGCATGGATGCGTCAGGTACTTGGTTTCAACGCCCGAGTCCCGGAGTCGCTCGATGAGTTTTACGTTCCCGTCGAGCAGCGTTTCTATCAACGTGGACAGGATTGACTAGATGAGCAGAGACTACAACGCGGAAGCGAAAGATCATCCCGACCATCGCTACGCCTACGACTTCGACTATCTGATGCATGAATACATGCTTCGGACATTTGCGCCGTTCCTTGCCAATGGCAATGCGCTCGAACTGGGTTGCTTCGAAGGCAATTACACGCGCTTGCTCGCCCAGCGCTTCGACGCGCTGGAAGTCGTCGAGGCGTCGGCAGACTGCATCGCGGTTGCATCGGAAAAGGTGGAAGACTCGGTCAAATTTCATCACTCGACATTCGAGACGTTCGAACCGACGCGGCGCTACGACAATATTTTTCTGATCCATACGCTCGAACACCTCGATCATCCTGTCGAGGTTCTGAGCCGGATCGGTAGCTGGCTGTCCGAGGGTGGCCGGCTGTTCGTAGCTGCGCCGAACGCGCGTGCCGGGTCGCGGCAGATCGCGGTCAACATGGGCTTGATCGATCATCACGCGGCCGTCACCGCGGCGGAAGCGGCGCACGGCCACAGGGTAACCTACTCGATCGACACGCTTCGGGCCGATCTGCGCGCGGCGAAGCTCCGCCCGGTCACAGAGGGCGGAGTCTTTTTCAAGGGTCTTGCCAACTTCCAGATCGACGCGGCGTTACAGGCCGGCATCATATCGAGAGCGTATCTGGATGGTTGTTTTGAGCTGGGGCGCATCTACCCCGACTTGTGCTCCAGCGTATACGCGATCTGCGAGCGCGGTGCCGACAACTAATCGGTTCGCGAGCGAATCGTCTGCCCGCGCTGGACGCCACCGGATCGCCTGAGGCCGACTCGACGGACGCCGCCGCACCTTGAGCCGATGAAGTGGGAATGGATGGTTCCCACGCCCGACCGTTTTCACCGCCTGAACCGCCCGCCCCCACCGCCAAAGTGCCGCTGCGGCTGAAACTGCCCACTCGCGCGCGCATTCCCCAAATCATGCCCCTGCCTGAGCGAGTCGAGCCGCTGGGTCTGGCTGGCGTTCGGCTGAACCGGCTGCCAGCCGTCGGCGCTGTGCTGCTCCCAGCCACCGCCCTGATCATGCCGGTAGACGTTGCCATCGCTGCCTGCATAGACATTGCCGTTATTCCACGCGACCGCGCGCCCCGTGTCCTTGTCGCCCACAATGCCTTTCGTGCCCGCCTGGTGATCGCCTGAATACGCGTTACCGGTCACGCCGGCTTCGGCCGCGCCGTAGCGTCCCGTCTGCGCGTTGTAACCGGCGCGCTGCCGGCCCGCCGCATAGTCGCCGGTAGCTTCGTTGCCCACCACGCCGCCGCGCGCCGCCCCGCTGCGCCCCGTCGACGGATTGCTGAATGAGCCTTGCCGCCCGGCAGCGAAGTTGCCGTTGTACGCGTTCTCGACCGCACCACGGCTCGCCTGGAAATGACCGCCGGTGTACGGATTGAAACCGGATGCCGCCGACCCGGCCCAGCTATTGCCGGTCCAGCCGTTCCAGCCGCTCGCGTGGGTCACGGTGCCCTGGCCCCAGCGGCCGTAGATATTGGCCTGGTTGACGTTCGCATATTGCCAGCTCCACGGGCCGCCGCCCCAATACGGTCCCCAGTACGGTGATGGCGCGCCCCACGTGGCGCCGATCGCAAAGCCAAAGGCGAAGCCCACCGTCGTGCCGAGCGCGAAGCCTGCGCCGTACCCATAGGTGGCCGGATAGCCGTAGTAAACCTCGCCGACATACGGCGCGTACACATAGCCCGTGCCGTACACGACGGTGCCGTCCGCATTGACAACCACGCCCATGTAGCCCGGCGTGTAGCCGACCACCACCGTATCCGGCGTCGCTGAATAGACGTGGACGTAGGTCACGTAATGCACTGGTGAGGCTGTGGGAATCGTATAGATCGCGGCCGGCACGGTATCGGCGACATGCCACGGTCCGCTCGCCGCGCTCGCCGTGAACCAGATGCCGTTAGCGACCGCGAAGAATTGCGAAGGCGCGGTCTGGATCACCGGCGTCGCCGTGTTCACCGCGTACGACAACGACGTGCCGGCAATACCGACAAACTTCGGTGCGCCGTCATAGGCAACCGTCAACGTGGTGGTCTTGCGCGACACCGTCGCCGTCTGCGGGATGGTGGCGGCGATCGCGGCCTCTTTCGCTTGTGGCGTGCCCGGCACAGAGACGAGCGCGTTCGCATGCGGGTCGTCGGCGGCGATCTTCGAGAAGTCGGCAGGCAGGCTCTTGCCGTCGACGAAAGTCCAGGGGCCGGAGAGGCTCGCCGCGCTGAACCAGCGGCCCGACAGCAGCAAATAGTAATGGTTGTCGCGCGGCTCGACGAAGAGCGCGTGGTCGGCGTTGGAGACGGAGAGCAGATTCACGCCTTTCACCGGTTGCAGCGCCGGCTTACCGTTCGTCACCACGAGCTCGGCCGGTTGCGCCGCGACTACCACGTCCGGCGCTTGCGCCGGCTTCTTGCCGTCGGCCGGCAGCATCGGATCGGACTTCAGATTCGTTTGCGCGTTCTTCGCCGCGGCGACCAGCTCATGCGGCGGCGTAGGGTTCAGATGCCATGGACCGCCGAGCGCTGTCGCGCTATACCAATAGCCCGCGGCGTTCAGATGCAGCGTACCGTTCGCGTCCTTGAGCAGCATCGCCCGTGTGTTGATCAGGCGTTGGTAGTGCGTATCGCCGAGCGCACGCCAATTCGCATCGCCGTCGACCAGCACGAGCAACGTGGGACGTTCGGCGAAGAGGATGTTAGGTACGTTGTTCTGCACCGCGAGGCCGGGTTCGCCGCCCTCGTGGGTGCTGGCGTAACTGGCCTGCAGTTGTTCGAGCGAGGTCGTCAGGCCGTCTTTCGGGATGCGCGCCTGCAGGGCTGTCTTGACGCCGGCGGCTGCGGACGGCGTAGCCGGCATGTCGACCTGGTCGAACACGATATCGCTCAGTTGCACCGTCGAGTTGGTCTTGTCGACTTCAGCGCGTGCCGTGAAATGCGCGACGCCGTAGTTCGGCGTTGCACCCTTCGCACCGACCGCGAAAGCGGCGCGCCCCTCGATCCGGGTGCCCTGCCACACTTCTACCTGCGGCTGATAGAGTTCGATACGCTGCTGTGCACTATCGAAGTCGCGCGGCCAGACCGGCGGCAGCGGCTGCGCGGGGGCCGCGGCGAGCGCCTGCCCGGGCGTGGCAAGTGTCACCGCAAGCGACGTGCAGACGCCGGCAAGCAACAACAAAGACCGCTTCATCGTAGTTTTCATCATGCATCGCTCCATGAGCATTGACGGCGGATAGACCGGTCAACGGACGCAGCGGGCTCCGTGCTAACGCATCAAGTCTTCGCTACGGCCATCGCTTCGCCGGCCCCGTTTTTTGCGCGCAACAACTCGGTCAGGATTTCTATTGACCGCCCCTCGTCTGCCGTCAGGTCAACAAGGAAACGGTCGTTATTCTTTTGCAGCCAGTCCATCGACATGTCCCACCATTCGAGTTCAAGAAGTTTCTCACGGATACGCTCGGAGAAACGGAATCGAACGAGGCGTGCAGCGCCGCATTTCCCGGCCACTTCGATGCATAAGCACGATTCACGGATCGTTCCCGCGCGAGAGGTTTCGGTCGCCTGCTGACCGCCCCCTCGCGCACACGCCTGTTACGGCGTCACAATGTTGAACATCGGGTTAAAGCTGTCCAGCATGCTGAACAGTTCAGTCACCTTCTGCGAATCGCCGGTCACCTTGGCCTTACCCGACTGCGTCTGCTTGTCGAGCGTCTGGCCGCCCATCAGCAACGATGCGAACTCATCCTTGCTCATGGTCAACGTGGCGTCGGCATTCGGCAGCGTCGCGTCCGGCGTGTAGATCAGCACCGAATTGCGCAACTCGATGGCGTACTTCTCGCCATTGCCGAGATCCCAGTTGATCGTGGCTTGCTTGCCATTTGCTTTCGGACCGTTCAGGCGGATACCCATGTAGTCCAGCAGCAACGACGGATTCATCGCCGCCACCGCATCCGGCGTCACAGTGTTCACGCCGGCCACCTTCGGCACGCCATTGCGCAATTCGTACGCGCCCATCAGGTATTCGTTGCGCCACGTCGGGTTTTCGGTCTGGTAGCCGAGCTGCTCCAGCGCGTCCGCTTCGAGATTGCGCGCCGCCTTGTTCTGCGGATCGGCAAACACCACCTTGTTCATCGCGGTCGCGACCCAGCGATAGTTGCCCTTGTCGAAGTCCTGCTTCGCCTTCGCCATTACGGCATCCGCTCCGCCCATGTAGCGCACGAATTCCTTCGATTCTTCTTCCGGCGGCAACGGATGCAGGTTCGCCGGATTCGAGTCGTACCAGCCGAGATACCGCTGGTACACGGCCTTCGAATCGTGATTCACCGAGCCGTAGTAGCCGCGGTTGTACCACTTCTTGCCGATGGAGTCCGGCACCTGAATCTGCTCGCCGATCTCGGTCATCGTATAGCCCTCATCCGCGAGGCGCAGCGATTGATCGTGGATGTACTTGAACATGTCGCGCGTACCGGCGATATAGCTGACTGCCCGTTCCCGCCCCCACGTCGGCCACTGGTGCTGGGAAATCACGACGTCGGTCTTGTCGCCGTAACGCACGATCGCTTCGTTCAGCACCTTCCACCAGTTGACCGCGTCGCGCACTTGCGCGCCGCGCAGCGTGTACAGATTGTGCAGCGTGTGCGTGGTGTCTTCGGCGGTATCGAGCAGCTTGAATTGCGGCATGTAGATCAGCATTTCAGACGGTGCTTCCGTGCCCGGCGCCATCTGGAATTCGAACTGCACGCCACCGACGGTACGCGTCTCACCCGTCTTGCTGATCGTGTCGGTCGGCGCAATCAGACCGAGCGTACCGAACGAGGTGGTCTTGCCGAGGCCCGCATCGACCTGGCCGCGCGGGCTGGCCGGCAGGAACGCACCATATTGATAGAGCGTGCGGCGGCCCATGGCATTGCCGGCGAACACGTTTTCGCTGACGGCTTCGGCGAGGAAGCCTTCCGGTGCGATGATCTTCACCTTGCCGCTCTTCACGTCCGCTTCGTCGACCACGCCCCTCACGCCGCCGTAGTGGTCGGCGTGGCTGTGGGTATAGATCACGGCCAGCACCGGTTTTTTCGGACGATGCTGGTAGTACAGGTCGAGCGCGGCGCGCGCAGCCTCTTTAGTGACCAGCACGTCGATGATGATGATGCCGTTGTCGCCTTCTACGATCGTCATGTTCGCCAGATCGAGGCCGCGCACCTGATAGACGTGGTCGGTGACCTTGAAGAGGCCATTGAACATGTTGAGCTGCGCATTGCGCCATAAGCTCGGATTCACGGTATCCGGTGCCGGGCCTTCGAGGAACTTGTACTTGTTCAGACTCCAACTGATGCCGCCGTCGTCGGTCTTGATGACGCCGTTCGGAATCGTCGCGATGAAACCGCGTTGCGCGTCTTCGAAATCCTGTTTGTCGTCGAACGGCAGTTGCTTGTAGATCTCGGCGTTTTCCTGCTTTGTGATGGCCGTTGCGTCCTTGTTAGGTGCAGCGGTTTGCGAGAGGGCTGCGTGTGAGATGCAAAGCGTAGCGACAGCAAGTGTGACAGCGGTGAACCGCTGACAGCGTTTTTGTTTTTCCATCGTCATTTCCTCGAATCAACAAAACATCGGCAACAACATGTCGAACTAAACAACTTTGAACCGCAGCAGCGCGGTGTGACGTTCCAGCAGATTTCAGCTTCGCGGTAGGCTGGTTGTTGTCCTGGAACTTCGTATCGGACATACCGCGCAGCCACACATACGGCTGCGCAAAAAAGGAATGACTGCGCCCGTCGACTTTGATGGGCGCAGGTGTGTCGACGGGAAGCGGCACGCGCAACGAACGACGGATCGCCAGATGCACGCCCCGTTACTGGAAGGTGGCGCTGATCGACAGCTCCACTGCATTCCCCTTTGGCCGGTTGCTGACGTTGAACTCATTGACCCAACGCAGCGATGCCGACACCGGCGTTTTCTGGACCTTGCCCGACCACGTGACCATCGGTCCGATACCCACCGAATGCCCTTGATTGCCGCCGGTGACATCGGCCAGTCCGCCGCTGTCATGACCGAGTTGCTGGATATAACCGCCCACCACGCCCACGCCCCAGCCACCGCCGAAGCGTTTGAGCGCCAGCAGGTCGAGCACGCTGACCGGTGCGTTGTGATAATGCGTGTCGTTGTTCGGCGTGTAGAAGCCGACGCCGTAGTTCAGTGAGAGCTCGATCTCTTCTTTCGGGAACAGCTTCGTGTAGGAAACCGTCGGCGTGAAGGTCCACGTATTCTGTCCAGCATTGGCGAGCCGGCTCGAACTGTAAGCCCCCGTCGGCGCGTAAATCTGCACGCTGAACGCGATGTGATCGGTCTTGGTCAGGTGATAGCCAGCCACCACCGGCGTGAAGAAAAGATCGGCAAACTGCGTGTTGTGATCATTCGGCAAACGGCCGTGAAACGACGAAATGTCGGTGTACTGGAACGGCACCCCGAATGAAGACGCGAAGTTCCAGCCACCCAGCGTAATGCCCCACGTCTTGACCGCGTTGACGATGGCGTACACCGCCGTGACGTCGACGCCCGCCGTGAGTTGCCCAGCGATCGGAATCGTTTTGCTCGCACCGAGCGAGCCTTCGTAATAGATCGTGGTGGCCGACACGATCCAGTCGTCCGTGGGCGGTACGACACCCGCATAGGGCGTGATCTGCTGGCCGGTAATCGGCCTGCCGATGCCACCTTCCGTGGCCCACCCTTGCTGCGAGAGACCCACGCCAGCAGTGGTAAGAAGCGCACCCGTGCACAACCTGGCGAGTGACCTGCTTGCGGACAAACGGTTTGGGCGACTCATAGTCATCCTCATGAAATTGATCTTTCGCATTCTCACTCTGCGGAACAAGGTATTGACGCACTGCGGCAGCAAGCCGCACACATTCCCAACGGGGTGTTTCTCACAGTTGGCGCACAATCGGCGGCGGTGTCCAGCTGCCGTCGAGCGCCGGCTGCTGCGGCCAATAGGCGCGTATGTATAGCGAAAACGCTTCGTTGGCAGGCGCCGGCAGCCAGTTGGAAAGTTTGTCGTCGCCGGGACTCGTGTTCTGCACGTAGAGTGTCAGCGAGCCGTCGGCATTGAACTTCAAGTCCTTGTTCTTGGTGCCGAGCGAGTAGCGGTTCTGCGCATTAGGCGAAAAGAAGTGATGAGCGTTGTACAGGGTCAGCGACCAGAATCCTTTGACCGGCGGCAAACTATCTTTGGCAAATGTCACCGTGTAGTGCGCATTGCCGTCCAGGCGCTGACCGGATGCGTCGGCATCGGCGTAAAAATACTTGGTCTCGTTCGGTTTGTTGACGAAGATGTTCGATTTCGCCACCGCCGTGCGCGTGAAATAGTCCGTGCCGAATGCGGCGCCGTTACTGATGGTGTTCCAGTTGGCGGGCAGCCGTTTTCCGAAGGTGTTGAAGTTGAACAGAGGCGTGACCAGATCTGCCTCAGCCTTGGCCCCTTCGTCGACAATTGCCGCCTTGATCGCCGGATCTTTCTGCGCCGCTGCGATCAGCGCGCGCGCCTGCGCATAAAGGGCTTCTTCGCCGCGTTGCGGCGGCGTCTCGTCGAGCACCGTCGGCAGTTCGTCCCAGAACCGGTTTGGATCGACCCACTTGATCTCTTCGGCGTTGCCACCCGCCGCATCATCGGTTGGACCGAAGCTCGGCAGCTTCGACCAGTCGGTTTCCTTGATCTTGCCGTCGTATTCGGCGAGCGGGTACAGGCCAACCTTCGCGATTACCGACTGCACGGCCACGCGATCTTCAGGTGTGTCGTCCATAAACACGCGCGGAATGAAGCTGCCGACGCCGGTCGACGAACGGAACACCTGGCGGATGCCCTTCGGCACCTGGCCATGCCAGTCAGGACCCGCTAACAGATAGAAGCCTGGACGCGTGCCGTACATCTTGCCGAGACTCGCAAACCCGTCGGTACGCAAATCGACGGCCTGATAAACCCAGAAGCGTTTGCCGAAATCAGGCACCTGCACGACCACCGGCGTCCGGTTCAAATCGAGGATCGCGGAACCGTAGACCACGTCCTGATTCGGACATGCGACAAAGCGCTCCTGCGGCTGGATATAGTCGCGCAACATAGACAGGTGATTGGGCGGTGCGACCGGCACGATGCCGCCATTCAGGCCCGGCTGCGGTACCTGCCTCATCGCCAGCAGGCGGCCGTAGACGTTCACCATTGGCCACGCCCAGAAGTAGGTCTGGCGCGCCACCAGTCGTGCATATTCTTCAGAGATCGCGTAGCCGGCCACGGGGCCCGGCACGGACGGGGCGGTGGCCGTTGTATGGCCCGGCTGGTCCGGCTGCTGCTTTGCCAGAATGGGCGCGGCGACCGAGGCCAGCACGGCAGCCGTGACCCATGTCGCGGTTTTCCTGTTCATATTGTCCTCGGGTTTGTCCATGCGCGGCCTAGCGCTTTTGCGGCTCGGGAAATTTCCAGGTGCCGTCGAGCACGGTCTGGTCAGGGCCGTAGATCCGCATGATGAGGTCGTATGCACCCGCGGGTGCCGGTAGCCAGTTCGATGCCTTATCTGTGCCCGGCGACGTGTTCTGCACGTAGATATCCAGCGAGCCATCCGCGCCGTATTTCAAACCCTTGGTGCGGTCGCCGATCGAGTAACGGTTGATCGGATTCGCGACCAGGTGGCGCGCGGGCAGGTCGTATAGCGTCATAGACCAGAAGAATTTCGCGGGCGGCAGCTCCGTTTTGTCGAAGTGCAGGACATACGGCTGCGAGCCGACCAACTGCGCGTGTTCGCCGTTCACTCGCGTGCCGACATACACCGCTTCTTCCTTTGTATTGCCGTAAATCCCCATCGCCGCAGCGACGGCGCGCGTGGTGTAGTCGTCTTTCAGATCCGCGCGGCTGCCGAACAGGTTGAATGAGCTGGTGGTGTGTTTTTCCGCATCGGCCAACGCGGCTTTGCCGTCGGCGACGCCCGCTTCGAGCGCCGCGCGGGTTTCCGGTGGCAACGTGGCCGGATCGAACGGTGCGCCCGGTGCAATGCCGATCTTCGCGAAACGCGCCATCAATTCCTGCTCGGACGGCGCGGGCGGTTGCGTGAACTGCAGCAGGAAGTTCAGATAGGCGATGAAATCGACCGACGTCGCCTTCGCTTCATCCCACTTCGGAAAATCGAGCTTCGCGACGGCTGGGGGTGCCGCCGTATGCTCGAAGGCGGACAACGGCGTGAGCTTGTATTGCTTCTGGATCGCCTGAACGTTTTTTACGTCGCTCGCGCCGTTGAGCGCTGTGCGGCCGAGCGTCAGGATCAGGTCCGTTTCGGAGCGGAAGACCTTGTCGATGCCCTTTGGCGTATCACCGTGCCAGTTGGGTCCGGCGAACAGGTAGTGGCCCGCTTCGTTGCCCGTGGTGCGCGAACCGACGTACGCGAAGTTGTACGTGAACAGGTCGATCCACTGGAACACGTAGTAGCGCTCTTTCGGCACCGCAGGCACCGTTAGCACCCACGGTTCGCGACGCAGATCAAGCCATGCCCACGAGTACGGCGTGTCGTTATTCGGCGTGACGATTTCCTTGTTCTCGGGACCATACGGCTGCGAGTAATTGCGGAACTTGCCAAAGCCGCCCACGTAAGACTTCGAACTGGCGTCGAGCGCCTGCTGGTACAGCGTCTTGTAGTTGAACAGCATGGGATACGCGTAGAGGAACGCATCCTTTGCGATCGCGCGCGCTTCGTCCGGTGAGGCCATAACGGCCGCGGATGAAGCGGCGGCTTGGGCACCAGCTTGCGTGGCCGGCAACATCGTCAGCAACAGACCCGCGACGACTGCGCCGATCTGCAGGCGTTTCATAAACGTCATGTTTACTCTCCAGGTCGTTGTCTACTTGCCGAACGTCATGTTCAGGCCGGCGAAGATCGTGAACTTCGGCACGCCCGCGCCGGAATGGGCGACGGAGTACTGCGGTTCAATGAACGCGTTAAAGATCGTCGAGCCGCCCTTCCACGCCTTACCCGCGCCGAGGCCGACCGGAATGTAGTAGCTTCCGTGTTGCAGATCGAACGTCCAGATGCCCGTCGAGCGGATATACCAGCCGCCCGGCAGGTTAAAGATGCCGAATGGCTGCGCCGTGAGCGACTGCGTGGTCGGCCGGCTGCTTTGCCCCGCGAACGAGTGTTGCCACTGCACCAACCCGCCGAGGAGCCGCGCCTTGGTCGCACTGACGGCGACTGCGGCAAGACCCGCCTGCCACTTGCCTGTGCCGAGGCTCGGGTCGGTGGCCGTCGGCATGGTCACGAGCGGACCCACGCCGACCTGCACGTCGCCTTGGGAGAGCAGGAAGATGTCGAACAGATTCAGGTCGCCAAGGCCGGTGTTGTAACCGCCGCCTAGACCGGGCCGCGTGCTGACCGGCACCGTGGCGCGGAAAATTTCCGGCACACCGATCAGACTGTTTGGGCCGATCGGCACGGTGGGACGCAAGAGCAGATCGTTGGTATGCGCACTCGCACCGAACACGCTCGGGGTGTAGTAGTTCTGAATGTTGAACGAGGCAGCCAGATTAAGCGGGTTATTACTCTTGTTGGCTTCGTCAGCAGATGCCTGGGCGAACGCCGGCGACAACAACACCGAAGCGGCGTATAACGCCGCCGATCCAACCGCGCATTTACAACCCATTCCCGCACCTCGTCTATGGGCGTTTCTTATAGGCGAACGCACTCCTTTTCCAATCGCAAATAAAGCCAAATAAATAGCATTCGCAATTTCTAATTAAATCGAACTAATCGCAGACACGTGCTCACTCACCCGGCAGCCACGCTGCGGCCAGGGAAATATGCAAGACATAAAGGCGCGCGATTAAATCGCGCTAACGCTCTCGAATAAGCTGGAAAGACGGTACGGCCGGATACGGGGCTTGCATGGACGCTCCTTCAAAATAAAGAGACGCCGCACCAAACGAGGCATGCGGGGGTAGAAAGTGCACAACCTAGAATGTCGTTGCGGAATACTAGCAAACGTTCCTGCAAATTACAGAGATAAATTTGTAACGCGGACGAAAGCTCGGAAATTTCCGCACGAATTAGATCTTTATCGCCATTCCTATTGCATATTTTTGTCAGATTCCTGGGCATTTGTTCACTCGATTCACAAGAAATCGGGGAACTGCCTATGCCATTGCAAATTACCGGCATTGATGCCGCCACTCAAAAAAGCAACAGAACGGCTGCAACAATCACCGCGCCCCATTAGACTGGCGCTCGTTCAAAGTTTGACCCACCGCTTTTGATGAGGCTTTCATGATTCGCACGATGCATCGGTACTGCATTGCTTTGGCCGTTGTGGTTCTTTCAGCTTGTACCGTGACGCCGCGCCATGACGCCACCGAGTCATCAGCCAGCGGGTCGACCGCTGCAGCCCTCGCGTCCTGGAACGACACCGCGACCAAACGCTCGATTGTCGATTTCGTCACGCTGGTCACCACGCCCGAGTCGAAAGATTTCGTCGCACGTGCTGACCGGATCGCCGTGTTCGACAACGACGGCACGTTGTGGCCGGAGCAACCCGCCTCTGTACAACTGGTGTTCGCGCTGCAACGGGTGAAGACGGTGGCCGGGCGGCATCCGGAATGGAAGCGGCAGGAACCGTTCCGCTCAATTCTGACAGGCAATTTGAAGAGTGTCGCGACGAGCGGCGACATTGGCTCGATGAGACTGCTGGCGGCGGCGCATGCCGGCATGACTAGCGAACAATTCGCCGCGCTCGTGCACGAATGGTTCGACTCCGCGAGTGATCCGCGCTTTAACCGCCCGTATGCCGACCTCGCTTATCAGCCAATGCTCGAGTTGCTCGCCTATCTGCGCGCCAACGGCTTCAAAACCTATTTGGTGACGGGCAGCGACGTCGAGTTCGTCCGCGATATGGCGCAGCGCGTGTACGGCATTCCGCCCGAGCAGGTGATCGGCAGCACCGTTAAATACAAGTACAGCCAGACGAGCGGCGTCATCGCGTTGACCCGGCTTGGGCAGGTCGACACGCTCGTCGACGGAGCGGCCAAACCGCTCGCCATCGACCGCGTGATCGGCAGACGTCCGGTGATCGCGTTCGGCAACGCGGACGGCGACGTGCCGATGCTCGAATGGACCTCGGCCGGCGACGGCCCGCGCTTCGCCGCGCTACTGCATCACACCGACGGTGAACGGGAATATGCGTACGACCGCACGGCGAAAAGCGGCAAGCTCGACAAGGGTCTGGATGAAGCCGGTGCGAAAGGCTGGGTCGTTGTGGATATGAAGGATGACTGGAAGACGGTGTTCAAGCCGGATAGTGCGGCAACGGGTGGGGCGTCGTCGAATTAAGAGGGGCTTGCCGGGAAGGCCACGTTAGTCGCAGTCTTCGCTGCGTTTGTTACGCGGCCGTCCCGGCCTTCATCTCTCACCACTCGTCAGCGGGTCAGCGTAATCACCAGATAGCTGGCGTACAGCACGCCGCACACCAGCAGCGCCCACACCGGCACGCCACGCTCACGCACGTTGATCCGCAGCCATGCGGCGGCGGCGAGCGTAATCACAATGCCGGTCACCACTTCGATACGCGGCGTCCACGGCGTCAGCAGAATGCCGATTGCGGGCAACAAGGTGCCTTGAAACACCATCGCGCCGGTGATGTTGCCGAACGCCAGCGTGTCCTTGCCACGGCGAATCCACAGAATGCTGTTGACCTTCTCCGGCAGTTCGGTGGCGATCGGAATGATGAGCAGCGAGAGCAGTAGCGGTGAAACGCCGAGCGCCTGCGACACGCCTCGCACACCGTGGATGAAGCCTTCCGCGCCCCACACCAGCAACGCAACCGCCAGCACCAGTTGCACCGCGATGGTCGCAAGGTTGGTAGGCAAGCCCAGACGCGACAGCAGCATCTTGCCCGGCGCTTCAGTGCCGTGACCGGCGTCGACCAGTTTGTTCGATGCGCGGAATGTCATCACCACATAGGTGATGTACACGCCGACCAGCGCTGCGCTGAACAGCGCCCGCACGGCCATCTGTTCATGCGGCACGTACATCGCCGCGGCCGCCAGCACGAAGGCGCACAGGAAGTAGTTCAGATCGCGCGTGAAACCCGTGCGTTCCGGCGTGACCCAGCCGCCGGCGCCGCGCGAGCCGAGAATCGCGAGCGTCATCAGAAAGGTGGAAAGGGTGGAGAGCATGAGCGGCGCGCCGAGAATCGCACCGACGCCGATCTCCTGATTGACCGCGCTATCGGTCGTGCCGCCGGCAATGGCGAGCAGCGGAACGAGGGTTTCGGGCAACGCGGTCCCAACCGCCGCGAACAGCGAACCCGTCACGCCCTCGGAGATTTTCAGGCGCTCGCCGAGATGTTCGAGCGCGTTGGTGAAGAGTTCGGCCGCCACCAGAATGACGACCAGCATGATGGCAAGTTCGAACAGAAGACCGGTCATGCGCGGCTCCCGGCAAATCCACAGGAAAAGCGGCACGAGGGACGGCCAAGCGGGGAGACTGGCAGGGCACAACGATGTTTCACAGGGCAACTCCGCGGTCGAACGTAAGTAACGAACCCATGACGCACCGCGACCCGTCCGACCAGAACGAAGCAGTGCGCCAATGGTCTCGCCAAACCGACCCGGTCGAACGCGCCATGACCCGCAGGCCAAGTATGTTGACGCGCTCTCCTTCAATGGATGAAGGAAGGCTACTCCCCAGTGACCGGGGGATTCTAACGGGATGAGCGGCTTTCAACAAGCTTGGAATCTGATGCATGGATCCGGCGCCTGTCGGCTTTACTTCACGAACCTGGTGAAGCAGGCTCAGGCCCGCGAGCGCCCGACGGCCCCGCTGGTAAGATCACTCACCGTCTACGACAGCAGTGAGTCCTCACATGAATTATCAGAATCGCCAGTGGTTTTACGTCAGGCGTCCGGAAGGACGCGTTAGCGATGAGCATTACGAGTTGCGCGAAAGCGAGCTTGACGACAATTTGTCCTCTAATGAAGTGCTCATTCGGGCGCGCATTATTAGCGTCGACCCATACATTCGCATCCAGCAGCACGAACGCAATACTTACGACGTGCCGCATCCGCTCGGGATCGTCCAGCGGGCGGGCGTGGTGGGTGAAGTGGTGGCGTCGGCGAGCCCGCTTTTCAAGCAGGGCGACTGGGTGTCGGCGTATAGCGGCTGGCAGTTGTACGCCAAGTGCCATCACAGCGAGTTGACCAAGCTGAACCCCGACGCGGCGCCGGTTTCGACGGCGCTCGGCGTGCTCGGCATGCCAGGACGCACCGCGTGGTTCGGTTTGATGGAAGCGGGCAAGCCGCGTCCGGGCGACACGCTGGTGGTGTCCGGTGCGGCGGGCGCGGTCGGCTCGCTGGTTGCGCAGTTCGGCAAGCGCGCCGGATGCCGCGTGATCGGGATCGCGGGCGGTCCGGACAAGTGCGCGTTTCTGACTGACACGCTCAAGCTCGACGGCGCGGTCGACTATCGGGCGCATCCCACGCTCGAGGGCTTGCAGGCGGCGCTTCAAGCGGCCACCGGAGGCGTCGACGTCTATTTCGACAATGTGGGCGGCATGGTCACCGATGCGGTGATTCCGCTCATCAAGCGCCGCGCGCGGATCGTGATCTGCGGCGCGATCGCTCAATATGACGGCGGGCTGGACACGCCGGACCTCGCGCCGCGCTTTCTGCAGCACATGCTGTTTCAGCGCGCGACAATCCAGGGGATTCTGGCGCGCGACTTCGTGTATCGGATGGATGAGATGCTGCAGACCGTCGCACCGTGGGTGAAGAACGGGGAGATCGTTTACCAGGAGACGTACGTCGATGGGTTTGACGCGTTGCCGGATGCGCTGAATAGTCTGTTCGAAGGGAAGAATCTGGGGAAGTTGTTGGTGCGGGTGTGAAGGGGTGACGGCGAGTCAAACCCGGCCGAGGCCGGGTTTGCTCTTTATGGATTGTTCATTTCCGTTTGCTGCGTCTTTGCAGCATGGCTTCGGTCTCTGCCGCGGCCATGTACCTACCGGCGATCCTGTAGTCATAGTCCGGCGTAATGGTGATCTGTCCGAGTCGATAGTCGATGCTAAACAGGACCTGGTGTCCGGGCAGGAAGCCGGCGTGTTCGAGCATGGCGTCGGTCACCTGCATCCAGGGAAAGGCCGTACGTCTGCCTTGTTCGTGCGGGCGGTCTGCTTCAAGCGCCACGGATATACGCTTGACGTGTTCGTCGCGTGCGCGACGTGGTTTAAGATTGGCGTCAGCCATGGTCAACTCCTTCGGTGAGTTGGTTGCGGTTAGCGGGCCGTATGGGTTGCCGCCCATGCGGTCCGCGCTTCTTCTACTGCGTCAAATCTCCTTCCCTATTGCTGGGTCTTTGCCAGCACCGTATCAAGCATCTCGGATACGAAACGTTGGCGCGCCTTCGGTAGCTGGCTGATCGCCTCGAGTTGCTTTTGCAACCTGGAGGACGGACTGCGTTTACGGCGTCGGGTGACGTTCTGCCCCAGCAGTTCATCGGATGAAAGCCCAAGCGTTCTGGTTAACTCCGGTAGCAATGAGACCGGTAGTCGCAGACGGCCGCCTTCGTAGTGAGCGAGGGTCTGTTGGGCAACGCCAAGCTGCTCGGCGAGTTGCTGCTGAGTGAGCTCGTGGATCTTGCGAGCACCGGCGATACGCGCGCCCAACGCCTTGAAAAACTGCTCGTCTTTCGGGTTCATGGCTAAATTCAGCGGTGGAAGTCCAGCCATGATGATAGCTCCGATTGACGAATTCGTGGGTCGTTTTACTCTGAAATAGAGTGCGATGAAACAGAATTATTTTGTGCAAACTTTCTTGACAGTTTTTTAGCTGAAGGACGGATTCATGGCATGCGCACGTGAGAAGAACTGGAAACGCTAGGGTTAGTTTCTATCAGGATTAGTACCCGCAAGTCGGCCAAGTCCCTCACGCGTCCTACGGCACATTTGACGCACAAACAAACGTATGGCGACTGCCCTTATGCGGCAGTCCGCTGCCTCGTGGCAGAGGAGCAATCGCCTGCGACGCGCGCTCGCGCAGCCCATTACCAGCGTGCGTTACGCGTATCGTGCGCCACGCGCGTTATCGCGAATCGGCGTACGGGAGCATGTGGGCGCGTGCACGGCGCAGGAGTGCCTGCAAATAGCTAGATCAAAATTAGATCCGATTCAAATTACGTCCAGCGCCATTACACTCCATGCTTTCGACAGGAGATCGTAATGAGATTAACAGCATTACTTGTCGCACTGGCTCTGACTGGTTGTGTATCGCAAGAGGTTGCGTACACGCCGCGAGGAGACGCGAGGAATCCCGAGGCAGTAATAGAGCAGGTGCTGATGGAACAGGATGAGGATCGCCGACCCGATTACGTTCGGACTACCCGCGAGTATGTGGAGTACGGTCGGGGCGCTACAACCAAGTTCAACGAATTCACGGACAAGACCACAGCACACCGAAACGTAACCCGGCTGTACTTCCGGTCAGTTGCCACAGAGAAGGTTTACACCAAGCGGAACAACGTGATCGTCCAATTCCGTAACAGCGCGGGTACGCTGCTGGCCCAAGTCGTCACGGATAACCTAGACAGCGGGCGGCGTCTGGTGGATGCGGTTGAGACAATGAAGGGCAGGGAACACTAGTACTGGCGGGATCACGAGGCAAATCCGAGGCACTGAGTTGTCTCGTGGGTGCCTCGCGGTGGTGATTTTATACTGGCTGTGGATTTACGCTACTGATGTCGCGAAGTACACCCTACTCGTGTCGTTTACGGAGTTTTTCAACCAAATTTCAGGGGAGACGGCCGCGTCAGAAGGCCGTTTTAAAGAGGTGTGCACCCTATCGATGTCGCACATCGACCTCAATGCACTCCACAGGTGTCGCACGTGGCATTTCTCTCAAAGCCCCGTCAGGCAAGGCTGTGCAGAGGTGGTCAGCCGACTTCCTTGCGTCAAAACGCTGAAACTGCAGCCCTAGCCAAGCCGTCGCGCACTTCAGGCGCGCCTGCATACATGAAGCGACGCGCTTTATACCTCGTCGTCTTCGGCCAATCGGCCTTTCAGGCTAGCAAAACCGACATTTACTGTATATAAATACAGTACCCCGCCTTCAATCAAGCGTCAACTCCGTCGAGGCCTTCGAGCAACGTGACCGTCTGGCGGGCATGGATTTCAGTCGTGAGCGGAGGCTTAAGATGTTGGCCATTGCCCGCAGACTCGGCGTTTCTGTGCAATGAAGTAGCATAAGTTTTTCGTGATGGCGTATGACATGTCATTCTTGACCCAAATCAACTCGCTCCTCGTAAAACGCGCTGTTTCGGTAGAAGACCTCAGCGCCTTACTCGGTATCGCACGCGCGAGTTTGCGTGCAACGCTGGCCGGGAAGCGCGAGCCCAGAAGCTCCACCTTGCACGCACTTGCCGCCGGATTGGACGCGGAATGGACGCTTGTGCCGCGCGAGCACCTTCTGGAGGTCCATCAGGTGCTTAAGGGAAAGGGCACCGGTCCAGACTATTCGGCACCGAGCGCCGCCGATTTGTATTTAAGAGAGCTCGCGCGCCGGGGACAACTGTGATTGTCGTTCGACGTGAACTTGCAATCTAATCGACTTGAACCCTTCCTGCTATCAACCACTCGACCTCCCCGGCCGGATAACCTTCCGGCCGCCCCCTTGCCAGCAAGTCCACCGCGTCCCGCATCCGCATCACAGTCCCTTCGTCGCTCGCCCCCACGCTCCCCGCCCTCATTGATTCCACCAGCTATTGCGCGCAAGTCACCCGGTCCATCGTCCGGCGCTACCGCACAAAACTGTCGTCAGAAATCTGCAGGTCCCTTGTGGCCACTTCAATATCGTTGGCCGCGTCAGTCAGGACGCAGCCAGGCACGGCGGCGGGACGTTTCGTGATGTGAGTGAACTCAAACATTCGGTCGGACTCAAGTTGGCAGCGTTGGATGTTTTCATCGCTAAGACAGCGATATCGTTTATTTCTCTCCCAGCCAGCGTAAATCTTGCGGCTGACGACCGTCAGGGGAAAAAGCCGCGGCGCCCGACGCCTGGCATTTTTGTGAACTCCAGTGGCAGCAGGACTGGCTTGAGTTCGACCGATGGTTCTTCGTTTTCGAGAACGACAATCTGTCCGGGGCCGACCCAGTCTGCGAGCCAGCTGTAGAACCGCATGTTTACAGTGGTCATAGGTACGTCCGGGTCTCCCTGCTTCCTGTCTGAGAAAGGTTTCAAGGGCGAGTCGATAACCACAAAGCCGGGATGGGGACGTCCAACCTTTTCGGCATACTGCAGCAGCGCGACATAGTAGGCGGCCAGGAACAAGGCCCGTACTCCCTGTCCAAACGACGCACGTCTCCTGCCGTCGACCTTTATGTCAAATGCCGCGGCATCAAACGTAACCTGCCTAATCGACTCGAAGCCCCAAGCATGAATGAGCTGTAGCACGAGGTCCGATAGCTCTAATCCATCTTGCGTCAACTGTCGCTCGATGCGCGAGTTCTTCCCGACGCTGACCGCCTCAAGTTTTGCGGCCTCGACCGTCAGACGAGCAATTTCCTCGAAAGCACGTGCCTGTGTATAAAGTTCAGTCCGTCGTCTGGCGAGTTCGGTTGCCGACACCTTAAATTCGTCAATGCCAGAGTCAATCATGCGCCGCTCGCGAGCGCTCTGTGATTGCAAGGCCGCTTGTAGTTCTTCGCGTTTTGCCACAAAAGAACGGAGTTGCTCTATCTCGTAGCTCAATGCGGCGGCGAGCCCGGTTCGCTGCTTATCGATTTTGGCTGCTTCGGCAGCGATGGCGCGTCGCTGCTTGTCCGCAACGTCGGGGGATGCCAGCGACGCTTTCGTCTGGTTCGGTAGCGTTGTGCCGCACAGTGGGCATGGCACGTCATCGAGGAGGAAATAGACGGCGGAACCTTCGTCGAGTGATACCAGCCGTTCAAAGTCGCTATCGTATTTCCGCTGAAGGAGCTTGAAACGGTTAACAAGGCCGGCGCTCTGTGCAAGACCAGTCTCGCAACTACGCAGTTCCGCGCTCGTTTGCGCCAACTCGCTGCGGACCGCTTCGAGAGCCTGAGCCCGAGATTTTTGCTGCTGGGACAAGGCTTGTAGCGTTTCGTCGACACGCGCCAACGCTTCCTCAACGTCCTTTTTCGGGGTATCGGGCGGCAAGTCTGCGCGCAGCGATTCAATCATTCCACGCATCGCGTCTGCTCCACCTCCTGCTGCACGCCGGGCATCGGTGCTGATTCCAATCTCAATAGCTGTATCGTCGACACCGCCAAGCATCAGGGCGAGGGCCGCGCTTCTCTCCATACGAGCATTGGAGTCTCCGAGGACGCTCTCCTTGGCGACGATAGATGTCTGCGAGAGCATTGACCAATGTCGCAAGGGTCCCGCGGAAATCACACCTTTCTTTCCTGCCTTTTTGAATACAACACTCTCGCTGACGCCAATCAGGCGTTTCAAAAGCTCGTTGCAGTCAACCTTGAGCTTACGAGCGGTTGCGGTGCCCTCGATATGCGCCCGGTAAACTGCTTCGGCGCCTCCCTGTATGCCGCGTACGATGGTGAATATGTCGCCGTCCTGTGGCTTCGGCGGCAAGTCCCCCAGGTCCAAGGCCGCTTGATGTTCCGTTTCATCGAGAAAGTTCTCGGAGCCACGCCCAGTTTGAATCTCGAGATAAATGGATTGGTAGCCCTTCGCCTCTGGAATCTCCTCCGGCGCGGTGTCGCCGCCGAGGCAGTAAGCGATGCACTGAAAAACGTAGGATTTTCCGGTCTCGCTGGGTCCATAGATTGTTGTGGAGGGCCGCGACAGGTCGAAGGTAGCTGATTCCTTCTCAGGTCCGGTAACCACTAGGCGTAGTAATTTGAAAGCCATGGTCAGTTCAGCAGGTCGCCAATTTCTGCGCCCCAACGCCGCCCTTCAGTGTCGAATCGTTGAGACAGCGCATCCGACGACACGTCGCCGAATGTGCCTGCGACCCAACTGGCGCGCAGTTCTAGCTCGCGCGCGTACCGGGAGGTGAACGCGTTGACAAGCTGTCGGCAGCGCGGGCCTGCCAGATAGACGATTCCGTCATCGTTGAAATCGGCAGTCACAACGCCCTTCGCGCTCATTAGATAAAGCCCCTCTTCAATGCGGTCTCTCCGGGTGTAAACCTCGCTGCTCCGCTGCGGCACTGGCGTATGGAGACTCGGCGGACCCTTCAGGTCGGCAGAATAGACGAGCGCATAGTCTAGAAGGACGAGCTTCTGGAGGTCGGCGACGCGCGGCCGCAGCGCGTGCAGGATAAACGCCATCCTGATTCCGAGTTCAAATGCTGAATTGAACGGAGACGGGTTCATGTTATTTGACCCACTTAAGTTTGCCAGCATTAGCCAGGTGATGGCATGCCCCAGGCATATCGGGAGAACGCAAACTCTCGCTGAGCGGACTGTCAGCCATTTTCAACTGGTAAGAACGCTCCGTGGCCGCACAAAGTCGCTCAAGCCCGGTTTTATGGATGGGCAGGCCTACAGCGCTCTTGACCGTAGTTAGCATTGTCGCGAGGAACACATCGAATTCGCCGGGGAAGATATCCCGGCTGAATCGCTTCAGACCTTCGGCACTGTAGAACTCTGAGCGGCACGCCGAAAAATGCTCTTCATAGTCACTGCCAGTCAGTCCGTTGCTGTCGACAGAATGTGCAGCATGCTCGCTGTACACGGCGAGAAGAGCCTCGACGTACTTCTGCTCACGCTTTGTAGGCGACTTCGGGACCGCTGGGTCATCGAGACGCTTCGGTCTGATTCCGAATCGCCTGAAATGCGCAGACTGGTTCTTCGCGTGCGTCTCAACCAAAGTCCGCGCAGACATTTCCTTAAAGCGTGAAAAATCGAAGGATTCAACCACAGCCTTGATTTCGGGCGTCAGATTCTTTTTCAATCCTCGATTGCCGTCAACCCATGCCTGCAAGAAAACAGCTTTGAAGTCCTCGGGTTCGGAAACCAGCAGGTCATAAAGGTCGACGCCGCAGTCATGCGGAGCGCATATAAAGTATGTGCTGGGCTCGGGATAGCTCTTGCGCGCGAGGTGGCTGAAGAAGCCGGCCATCTCAGGAAAGAAGTCGGACGGCGCCACCGGGCCCTTGTAGTACTTGCACTGATAAAGGTCCCAGCCGTGTTGCTTTCGCGGAAGCGTAACAATTGCCTCCACGTCTCGCCCCTTGTCACCAGGCATCCCCAGCCGCTTCACGGTTTGATACGTGTTGCCCACCAGCGGCAGGCAACATTCCTCGACGAAAATCTCCCACGATGTGGAGTCCATCAATCTTAGCTGGGCGACTGGAGCGTGGGCTCCAGCTTGAATCACATAGCTTACCGCCCTGGTGTCGGTCGAAGCTTTCCGCCTTTTAGGAGCAGCATTGCCAACACCAGGTTTGTTCTTTGCCACCGCAGTCTGCCCCTGAGTAGGTTCTGTAGTCGTTTGTATGAACTAACGTCCGCTCGGCCTCCGCCCTCTCAGGCGTCGCGGACAGTCAGCAACTCTGCCTGGACTGCGTTGGTAAGAATGGAGCTTATCCCACGAGCCTTTTCTCCAAGAAGCTCGACACGAAAGCGCGCCCTCGTCAGAGCTACGTAAACGCGTTGATGGGAGGAGTAACTCAAATAGTTTTGGCTGTCTTCGTAAGAACTCCCGCCCTTCGGTGGCACTCGGCCGCCGTCTACGCCCACGAGAATCGCCGCGGAAAATTCCAGTCCTCCCACAAACTCCGGCGCGGTTAGGAGAAAGCGTCCAGATTGCCGTGCCCGATTGACAGCATCAAGGTCTCCGCGGCTCTTAATCACCTCGACCGGCTTTTTCGAAGCCTGCGCGCGCAGTTGAAGTTCTCTAAAGATGTCGTCACCAAAGGCAATGATTACGACGTCCGCCTTCGAGCCGTCCATCTCCCTTGCGAGCAAGTCCGCACGTGTGAACGCGCCGTTCAGCATTGCTTCGCTCGACGGATATTGCAACATCAGAGGGGGCTCGGTTTTACGCTCCTCCTCGGAAGTGAAAGCACTCACGGCCGCAGTCAATGGGTCATGAAAGTTGGTAAAAAGCGTAGCACCTGAGGACGTGACGGAAAACGCCAGATTCACGATATCCGGCGAACACCTAAATATCGACTTTACCGGCGTTCGAGCCGAGTTTTCGGCATTTGCCGCCGGGTCGAAAACAAGGTCAAAAGCGTCATCGGTCCAACCCCGGTCGCCAAGTGCCTGGGAGCGGTCGACTGAGTAAGCGATTGGCTGTGCCGCGTCGTCGCGCGTCAATCGATGGAACACCGACAATTCATTCAGGTTGAAGAGGTGCGTTTCATCGATGAAGATGCTGTCGTATCCCTCGCGACTACGTCTGCGCCGCCAAATGGGCGTATTGAGCTGCGAAATTGCGCTCAAAACGACGTCGTCAGTATCGAACTGCGCGGACGAGACAAGTTCACGTTGATACCTGTCGTACATGAGAAATGTGAAGGACCTGTCACCCTCCGATGCAACAGGCATCCCCACCTTCAAACGCTGGAGCTTCTTATACTTGTCGAGGTCTTGGTCAGCGCGGCCCTTTATCTGGACGCTGATTTCATGTCGCAGCATGTCCGCAAGAACCCATCGGTCTGTCTGCAGAAGGAATTCAATGAACTCCGTCGTCATGAAGGGACGGTGAGACTCAAGTTCTTCGGCAAGCACACTATCCACGGCCTCCCGCGCATACAACATTTGCACCTGCTTGGACTCGTAAGCGTCGCGGTCGACCAGCTCGGATTCGGAAATTTCCCGATGCAATAAGTCCGCGCAAAGGGCTTGGAGCGTGGTGACCCGGAGCGTCTGCGCTGCGCCTAGAGCAGGTTTTTCGGACGTGTAGAACCCGTCGAGGTCGTTGATTGCGAACAGACTTTCAATGGCCCGCTTTGTCGCCTCGCTATGTGCAATGAATAACGCTCGATGGTCCGTTTGCTCAAGTTTCGAGTCGTTTAGTGTTTTCAGGCATTTCAGAACGAGACAAAGGGTCTTGCCAGTCCCAGCAGGCCCTTCGATTCGGTGGGGAACGTCGAGGTGCCTGTTCACAAATTCCAACTGCCCGGTGGTCAATATCGTGCGCCACCCGTCCAATCCAGCCTGAAATGCAGGTCGTTCGTGATTGGACGCATCCAACTGTGTCACCGCGAGCACTTGATTACCCGGGCGCGCTTGGGGGTTCAAACGCGTAATCACTTCGCCGGCAACAGCGATGGCGTCCGCCTTTCCCTCAACTGCCTTGCGGAAGTTCGTGACACGAGGAACCTCGGCAACCCCCTCCCCTTCTTCACTTGAGAATTTATAAACTAATAGTGCCGAACCTGCTTCACGCCTGCTTCGCCTTTTTTCATCGGGTTGCCTTTCTATTACGGCTCGCAAGTCAGTCTGCATTCCAATCGGATATGGAAAGACCACGGCCTTTCCGTTTTGCAGAACGCGCTCGTGTGAGCTTGGTTTTAAGTCATTCCAGAGCTTGATGCCAAAACGCAATGTCTTCTGGACGACAAGGAGCAAGCCGTTGTCGTCAAGGCTGAGAAGCCTAGGTGCTTCCTCGAGGTCAAAGACGATATAGTTGAGGCACTTTGATTGCGGCGCAAGGATGTATGCGCCCTCTCCAGCGGTCACCGCGGCTATTTTCGTGCTGAGCGCCATCGACTTCACCTGCGAGCGGATAAAGCTGGCGAAGATTTTACCCGTCTCGAACTCAGCAGATTGGAGCATCCGCTCCGCGACAAGCTCCTGAGCGGCATCTTGGCAAATGTATAAGTATTTCACGCACTAAGCTCCAATCCCGATGGTCTGCAATGACTTCCTGACATCCGCCACATCGTTGTCGCGCACGCCGATGCGTGAGAACAGCAAAGCGAAGTTTTGCATCAGATGCTCTATCCAAGGGGAAGTTAATTTCGCCACTGGGAGAGCATAGTCATCAGTTCCGGTGAATCTTGGACAAACGACGTTCTTATTCTGCGCTACGTCCCACTGGTCCTTCGAGATGCCATTAGTGATGCTTTTAGCGACGCTACTTGGAATGTGATGGACCTCGCGCAGCAACGCTACAAAGTCCTGCGCCTCACCAGAGTCGAGCGCTTCCAACCCTCTGAGAAGGTAATAGCCTGAGAGCCTATGTCCTGCCAATTCTTTTACCACCGAGTCGACATGTGACTTGCAAACTGTCAAATGCGCCCTTAGTCGCTCTCGACTAGTTTTGTCTGTCTGAAGTGCCCGCGTTTCTGCAACTTGAGCGATGACATTTCTAAGCTTTTCGCACTGAGCCTTTCTGGCCTTCTCGTTCTCAATTTTTTTGTAGTGTGCATCGTAGATTGCGGCTAGCGAGTGGGTCGAGAGCAGCGATTCTGATAGACCATCCTTCTCTAGTCGGTCAGAGATTGTGTTCATGTAGTCGGCTTCGGCGCGGTCAAGAACCGTAGAAGCGCCGTCAACATAAATCCAGGAACTTAACGGAATCACAGGTACGTATGTGAACGCCGATACTTTCGCCTGCGCGGCGTCGCAGCGCGCCGTAATAATCAGGCCGTAGACCGATTCATCCTGGTAATTTTCCGCGTAGGCGCAAGAAAACACTGTTCCCTGCGTAAATTCATTCGCACGAGGTGCGTCGAACATCTTGTTCCCCGGAAGTCTCTTATATTTTGTGCCAAATTATCATACAGCACTCGAAGTACAGTGCGGCTGGTCCGCAAATAATTTTGATGCTACCACCCGCTTCGCCAACCGCGGACGGCGCGAGTGAGTGCGCTGCGATTGCGAAAAACTAAAGGTTTTCAACAAATGGCCGTTATGCCCTTTATCGTGGGGAGCACCTACCGAAAATGAATGCGAGACAACTAATGCTGGCATCCGCGCTTGTCGCGGCCGCAATGACCGCTGCTTGCAGCGACAAACAGGACACAGCAAGCGACAACGCGGCGTCCATGCCCGCTACACAAGCTGCCGCGCTGACCAGCACGCCGGAGACTCAGGCTGCGTCGCCTGCCCCTTACGCTCCTGCTCAAGCCGAGCAGGCGAACCAGCAACAGTCGGTAGCCGCGCAGAGCCCCACGCCGGACCCAGATGGCCTGACGCGTGTACATTTTGACGATGTATTTGCGGTGACCGCTGACGGTAACCTCTCGCCCAAGGTGCCTGTGGACATCAACGGCGTCAAGATGACTCCTGGCGTCGTCTTCGGTGGCGGCGTTCAGTTCGGCGGATTCGCCATGAGCCAGGCAGCCGGCCACGACCTTGGCGTTCGTCGACTCCCGAATGGCTTCGTGCAACTGGTCAAGTACTACAGCTGATAGCCCGCGACAGCGGCATTGAGCGAGCGCGAGTCGAAAGTCAAAGCACTGAATACAGACTCGCCTCCGAGCACTCGACCGCAGCAGCTATAGCCCCTTTGTCATGCAAACGGCGCTTGCTGGACATAGCTCCGCAAACTGCGTACTGGCCTGCACTTCTGCGGACGCCGCACCTCGTTCAGCGTCCGCGTATCCCGCGCGTCTGAAGAACCCGGCCGCCGTCGTTGTAAGCAGCCACAAATCGAAAACGTCGGATGCTCGCGCCATTAGCTCGACATGGGCCAGCAGTCTCTTGCCGAGCCCGTTCTTTCGGACCGTCCCGGCGCTAACCAGTGACCGCAGCAACGCGCTGCGACCAAAACGCTCAAGACCCACACTGCCAACAATCTTACCGTCCACGTCTTCCGCGACCAGGAAGTCCACGAGCAAAGCTAAATTGATATCGGCAACCGGCAGTTCATTTTCTGCGAGCAATGCTTTGATGGCATCAAGGTCTTCGCTTCGTGCGGCACGTATGTTCATAGGAGGTTTTCTCTCTGACGATTTCGGAAGCTATGTCAGGCGGCCGTAGGTGCCGTATGACGGCTAACCCGAACCGCCGCAAAGAACGCGATTGCTGACAGAATCGAGACGAGAAACACGGTCCATTCAACAGCTGCGTAACCGTGCGTGACGCTCCAGATGCTGGCCGCGGCAATCGGTGCTATTCCCTTGGCGATATTCGAAGGGAACGAAAGCATGCCGCTGACTGCACCGTAGCCTTCGGTCCACATCAGGTCCTGCACGATGGTGCCGCGGAGGATGGTCATCATGCCATTCGCAGCCCCGTAGCAAAGCGCGAATAGCCAAAGCATTGCAGCCGAATGACCTGCGCCTATCAGAATAACGGTCGAGAGCGGGAATAGCGTCACGATGATGATGCCCACGGTACTAACATGAACCGTGCGACCGAAGGTGAACCAGACGGCCCGTGCGGCTACCTGCGCGGGTCCGATGAGCGCCATGGTCGTTACCAGCACGGCGTTCGACACGCCGCGCTCGACCATGAGCGGCACCAGATGAAATGTGAGTGCCGCGAACGTCGCGTAGTAGGCAGTGAAGCAGACAGCGAGCGCCCAGAAAATTGGCGAACGAAGCGCGTGTCGGGTAGCGGCATCGTTCGCCAATTTGACCTCGCCACTTGTCGGCCGTACTCCCGCGTCAGCCTTCGACGAACGGATTGCAAGCACGTGGATAGGAAGGCAGACGAGGAGGTTCAGTGCAGCCAGAACAACAAGCGACGTGCGCCACCCGACTGAGCCGACGAGGAACTGGGTCAACGGAATGAAGACCGTGCTGGCGAACCCGGCCACCAGCGTGATGAGCGTGATTTTGCTTCGGAAGCTTCGTGGATACCGGTGCGTCACAACGGCGAAGACAGGGTCGTAGAAGGTGGCTGCCATCGAAATCCCGAGGCCTATCCATACAACGAAGAGGACCGTCAGCGAATGCGCGCCTGCCCAGAGCAGCAGCATGGCCGCGGCGATGACCGACCCGACGGCCATGATGCGGCGCCCCAGTCCATGGTCAATCCAGCGCCCGATGGGATAGGCCGCGAACCCTGAAACCAGTAACCCTGCGGAGAGCGCGGCGTTCATCGCCGTCCGACTCCAGCCCATGGTTTGCTCCATGGGAACGACCAGCAGGGAAAAGGAATAATAGACGGAGCCCCAGGACACCAGTTGTGCCAGCGCCAAGGCCCAAGTCACAAGCCTGTCCTGACTGTCCGTTGGTGCGGTCTCACCACTCGCGCTCTCGTCCCGATTCGACATTGTGCTCAATTTCTTCAGCCTCTCATCTGGCTGAGTGTGTTAGCGGCGGCTGCGCCGGTGCGAAAGGCATCGCAGCAAAAGAATGTGGTCGAAGCTAGTCTGTGGGCGATGACGGTGCCGACCCGCTCATGGAGGAAGCAACTATTGCGCGTCTTCGCCATCGGCGGGGCTGTTTGTACAGCGCCGAGAAAGCCGATTCCCTCCCGTTCGCAATACCGCCGAACGCGTAGCGCGACGAGTCGTTCTTTCAGGCGTGCGGACGCCCCAATGACACCACTTCTCCCATGCTGCGTGCTCAAGGCGACAAAAAACTTCGCCCCTTCGTCGGCGAGGCGATTGCGGGCGCGCAGCAACGGAGTCTTCCAGTCACACCGCGGCCAGAAACGGCTCAGGACTTTCGCATCCATTACCAGCACAGCAGCCGACGAGCCGCCTGCAGCGAGGAATCGCGCAAGCTCGAGCTTCTCGTCGACCGCCGCTGTCAGTGCCATCGCCGAGGTCTCGTATCCGGTTCGCGACTCAAACGCCCCTGCTACGACTGTTGGAAGCGACTCCCACCATGACCCCGTCGTCGCGCGACCGTCGGCACAACGTATCGCCACGTTGGCGGTTCGCCGGCCTGCCTTCAGCACGATGAATCCCTGCATGGAGCCGCAATTCCACCCTCCCGACATGGGCAGGGGTAGTCCAGTCGATACGAGGTTTTCGCGGTCCATAGCCGCCTCCAAAGATTTCACATTTCCAGAATACCGGAAATGTCGTAGAATGCAAGTAACGAAGTGATGAAGGTCGTGTTCCGCAGGCGCAGCAAAGCGCCTTGAATCGACTGAACGCCTCCATATAATTGGAAATGTCAAATGGCAGGGTAATGAGATGACCGTTCATGCAATCAATGGCGACCAAGGCTTCCCGGCCGCCAGGACAGATTTTTTCGACACGGATATTGCAGCGCGCCTTGGCATGGAGGGGCAGCCGCCGGTCAGGTTTCTGCTGCTCTACGGCTCGCTGCGTGAGCGGTCGTATTCGCGGTTGCTTGTCGAAGAAGCCGCTCGCCTGTTGCAGACGTTCGGCGCGGAAACGCGGATTTTCGACCCGCGCGGTCTGCCGCACGCAGACGACGTCGACGTGAAGAACCACCCGAAAGTGAAGGAACTGCTTGAGCTGTCGCTGTGGTCCGAGGGACACGTCTGGTGCAGCCCGGAGCGGCACGGCACCATCACCGGTCTGATAAAGACGCAGATTGACCACCTGCCGCTGGTCAGCGGCGGCATCCGGCCGACGCAGGGACGCACGCTGGCCGTCATGCAAGTCAGTGGCGGTTCGCAGTCGTTCAACTCCGTCAATCAGCTTCGTCAGCTCGGACGATGGATGCGTATGTTCACCATCCCCAACCAGTCGTCTGTTGCCAAGGCCTTTGAAGAATTCGAAGACGACGGCCGGATGAAATCGTCCTCGTACTACGACCGGCTGGTCGACGTGATGGAGGAACTCGTCAAATTCACGCTGCTACTTCGCGGTCGTGCCGACTATCTCGTCGACCGCTACAGCGAGCGCGTGAAGGAAGAACGGCCGTTAGACCCCGCCGCAGACCTGGCCTCCCAGGCAATCGCCGACCATTCCCGCAAGGAAGCGCAGGCGAGTAACCAATAAAGGACAGTGATGGCAACCCTGGATTCGAAGTTAGCGGTCAAGGCGCTCGCAGCGCTCGCGCACGAGACGCGTCTTGCGGTGTTCCGCCTTCTGGTGACAGCCGGACGCTCGGGTATGAGTCCTGGCGCCATCGCTGAAAAGCTGGGGCTCCCGGCGCCCACGCTGTCATTCCACCTGAAAGAGCTTGCACACGCAGAGCTCATCGAAGGCAAGAGTCAGGGCCGGTTCATCATCTACTGCGCCAGCTATGACCACATGAGGACGCTTATGGATTTCCTGATGGAAAACTGCTGCGCAGCGGAGCAAGCAGAACAATGCAACTGCGCGCCCAACGAAACGGAGGCGTAAATGAAGCGATTTCACGTGCACGTTGTTGTCCCAAAGCTTGACGAAAGCGTGCGTTTCTATAGCAGCATGTTCGGAGCGGAACCTTCGGTCCTCAAAGACGATTACGCGAAATGGATGCTGGAAGACCCGCGCATGAACTTCGCCATTTCGGCGCGTGGCGGTGAGGCAGGTGTAAACCACTTAGGCTTTCAGGTCGATAGCGACGAGGAGCTGACAGCTCTTCGCGAGCAGGTCGTCGCCGGCAGCGTCTCAGTACAGGACCAACCCGGTGCGCAGTGCTGCTACGCAAGTTCGAACAAATACTGGACGCAGGACCCGGCCGGCGTGCCGTGGGAAACCTATCACACGCTCGGCGGCATCCCGATGTTCGGAGCGGACAGCCGAGGAGAGGCTGCGCTCGAAGCGGGCGGGGCCTGCTGTGCACCCGCGACCTCGATTCCGGCTGTGATTGAGAAAAAAGTCGGCTGCTGCTGAATGCGTGGTGTCCAACACGGCGGCCGCCCATAGGCGGCCGTTCCGTTTGATGCTGATACAGTTAGCGGTTCCCGGACCTGGAGTTATGCGCTCTAGCGCATGTTCATGCGGCCACAGGCTTGCACTTCACCTTCTTGGCGGGCTTACACGCAGCGGAGTCCACTCCCTGACAGCAGTTCTCGGTCAGAAACGCGACCAGCTCGTTCATGTGGTCAATTTCGGGCCCGTAATAAACGAAGCGACCTTCCTGGCGTGACGTCACCAAGCCTGCATGCGTCAGTTCCTTAAGATGGAAGGAGAGCGTCGCGCTGGCTAGTTCCAGATGCTCCTGAATGACGCCGACGTTCAGGCCATCCGGCCCAGCCGTAACGAGCAGGCGAAAAATAGCCAGGCGCGTCGGCTGTGCGAGCGCGGCCAAAGCTTTTATGGCGTCTTTTTCCTTCATACCCGTCTGTCTTCCAAGTTATTGACCAATTCTAACGCGACGTCACCAATGGCGGGTAGAACCCCGGCTACCTGATATCGCGGCTGTACGGGGCGGACGAGCCACGGCACCCCTCGCTTGCCGCTCCACAACATTTCCATTATATTGGAGATATAGAGCTATAAATTCAATCGCGTCGAAACGTCGTCAGGAGAAGCCCATGACTGAACACCGAAAATACAACGTGTTATTCCTTTGCACGCACAATTCTGCGCGCTCAATTCTCGCGGAAGCGGCGCTTAATGAGCTCGCGGGCGACCGTTTCATCGGCTACAGCGCTGGCAGTCACCCGGGAACAGCACCGAACCCTTTCGCACTAGACCTCCTGCGCTCGCAAGGCATTTCGACCGACGGTCTGCGCAGCAAGAGCTGGGACGAATTCGCCGAAGAAGGTGCGCCGCAAATTGATTTCATTTTCACCGTCTGCGACAACGCTGCCGGGGAAGTTTGTCCAATATGGCCGGGGCACCCCGCAAAAGCACACTGGGGCGTGCCTGACCCGTCGACGGCCGAAGGCTCGGACGAAGAAAAGCGCAAGGCTTTTCTGCAGGCGTATGTGCAAATGAAGAAGCGCATTGAGCTTTTCACTAACCTGCCGTTCGAAAAGCTTGACCGGGTTGCGGTACAGCGGGAAACGCAGAACATCGGCACGTCGTTGCGCGAACAGGAACAGCGATAGGGTGCGGCATCAACCGCACGAAAAGCCCTCGGCATGGACTTCGTCGTGCCTTTGATGTCGCTTCGGCGATACACGCACGCGTCGATTTAGCCCGCTGACTGGCCGGGCGGCCGCGACTAAAAAAAGGAAGCTGTTAATGCTCATCGCTGTACTGATATTTATCGCCACCATCGTGTTTGTCATCTGGCAACCAAAGGGTCTCGGCATCGGTTGGAGCGCTGCCGCTGGCGCCGTCATAGCGCTGCTGGCCGGAGTGATTCACGTATCAGACATTCCCGTGGTCTGGCACATCGTCTGGAACGCGACCCTTACGTTTATCGCTGTGATTATCATCAGCTTGCTCCTTGATGAAGCAGGCTTTTTCGAGTGGGCCGCACTGCATGTAGCGCGCTGGGGAAATGGCAGCGGCCGCAAGCTGTTCGCGTTTCTTGTCTTGCTTGGCGCAGCTGTTGCGGCGTTGTTTGCAAATGACGGTGCCGCACTTATTTTGACGCCTATCGTCATGGCGATGCTGCTCGCACTCCGGTTCAGTCCAGCTGCGACGCTCGCGTTCGTCATGGCTGCGGGGTTCATCGCAGATACGGCAAGTTTGCCGTTGGTCGTTTCGAACCTCGTCAACATTGTGTCGGCCGACTTCTTCAAGATTGGGTTTGCCGAGTATGCAAGCGTCATGATTCCGGTCGACATCGTCGCTGTCGCGATGACCCTCGCCATGCTGCTGTTCTACTTTCGACGCGACATCCCCGCAGCGTATAACGTGGCGGAGTTGAAGCAGCCCGGCGAGGCCATCCGCGACGCCTCGACTTTCAAGGCAGGCTGGTGGGTTCTGGCGTTGCTGCTGATTGGATTTTTTGGTCTCGACCGCGTTGGCGTCCCCATCAGCGCGGTCGCCGCTTTCGGCGCCGTTGTTTTGCTAATTGTTGCAGGACGAGGCCACATTATTTCCACAAGGAAAGTACTGAAGGAAGCCCCGTGGCAAGTCGTCATCTTTTCGCTCGGCATGTACCTCGTCGTGTACGGGTTGCGTAACCAGGGACTCACAGGCTATGTCGCGCAGATTCTTAACTACCTGGCATCTCACGGTGTCTGGGCGGCAGCGCTTGGCACCGGACTTCTTACGGCGTTTCTGTCGTCGGTCATGAACAATATGCCGACTGTGCTTGTTGGCGCGTTGTCTATCGATGCAAGCAACGCCAGTGGAATCGTCAGGGAGGCAATGGTCTTCGCCAACGTGATTGGGAGCGACCTCGGCCCGAAGATTACGCCCATCGGGTCTCTTGCAACCTTGCTCTGGTTGCACGTGCTGGCTCGCAAGAACGTAACCGTCACCTGGGGTTACTACTTCAGGACGGGTATCGTGCTAACGCTTCCCATCCTGGTTGTCACGCTGGCTGCGCTTGCTGTGCGACTGCAGGGGTGATAAAAAACACCGCGCGCGGTCCTAGGTGCGCTCAGGACAAGTCGTGTTCTCCCGGATGAGCGCCTCGGGTACTGTTCGATTGTGCAAAACACAGCGACCGTCTTTCTCCAACGACGGCCGCTTTGTTTTACGGGTTCGATGATTCCTGCCCGGCAATCCGATGACGCCGCATGCGTTCCCATAAACTCTTGCGTGAGATGCCGAGCGCGGAAGCCGTTTCCGCAATGCGCCCGTGGTGCTGAACTAGCGCATTGTTGATGTACAGCGTCTCGCACCGTTCCATGTAGGCAGACAGGCTCGGCGTGTCCGTTGACTCGACGTCTCCGTAAGCGGCGTGGTCGCTGAAGACATCCGCCGGCATCAGGAGCTTGCCCGCTGACATCAGACACGCCCTCTCCAGGCGGTTGCGCAGCTCCCGCACGTTTCCTGGCCAGCCGAACCCGACGAGCGCTGCCTCAGCGGCCGGATGAAGCGACTTCACCGGTTCGTCGTTCGATTCAGCATAGGAAGACAGAAATCGGCGTGCAATCCACAAGACATCATCGTTGCGCTCACGCAAAGGCGGCACGCGCAGCGTGACGACGTTCAGGCGATAGAACAGGTCTTCCCGAAACTGCCCTCCTGAAACTAGCGACTGCAGGTCCCTGTGCGTCGCGCACACGAGGCGGAAATTGCATTCCACGTCCCGCTCGGCGCCTACTCGGCGAACACGCTTTTCTTGAACGACGCGCAGCAGCTTTACCTGCATTGCAAGCGGCAGTTCACCAATCTCGTCGAGAAACAGAGTGCCGGCGTGGGCGAGTTCAAAGAAGCCCTTTTTCTGTCGGTCTGCGCCAGTGAACGCGCCCCGTTCGTAGCCGAAGAACTCTGACTCCATCAGCGTCTCGGGCACGGCACCACAATTCACGGCAATGAATGGCTCAGTCTGCCCACAGGCGGCGACATCGTGGATATATCTTGCAAGCACTTCCTTGCCTGAACCGGACTCGCCATTGATGAGGATGGAGGATGCGCGTCTTGCGATTTTTGGGACCATGTCCGCGAGCTTTCGCATCGCCATGGATACACCGAGCGGGCTATGCGCAGGCATTGCCTCTTCGGGAATGTCTGACGTCGCGAGCGCGCGAATTTTCTGTATCAGTTCCGCGATGTCGAAGGGTTTCGTCACGTAGTCGGCCACACCTGCCTTCAGCATGGACACGGCCTTATCAATCGAAGCGTACGCAGTCACGAGCATGAATGGTGGAACCTTCGCCATCGTTGAACTCAGTCGTGTGTACAACTCGTCGCCGGGAAAGTCCGGTAGGCGCACGTCGCTCACAACGACTGCATAGCTTTTACGCAAAATCGCTTCGAACGCCGCAGCCGCGCCGGTGTGCCAGTCGACTCCGAACCCCTCGAGCCGGAAGCGCTCCACCATGGATTCACCCATGATAGGGTCGTCTTCGACCAGGCATATCAATGATTCACTCATGACAGGTCTCCATACTTTTGATTGGTAGTACGGCTTCGAATGTCGTCTCGCCGGGCACGCTGCTGACCGAGATTGTCCCCCCGAGCTGTGTGGCAATCTGATAACTCACCCAGAGTCCGAGCCCGTAACTACGTAGGCCGAGCGTTTTCTGGCTCGGCCAGTAAGGCTCAAATAGTTGACCCACGAGGTCGGCTGGTATGTGCTCGCCCGAGTTCACCACGGTCACCCGCAACTCGGATGCATTCATCGTGGCACGACATCCAACGCTCCCGCCGGATTCGGCTGCCTTGATGGCATTAAGCAGCAGGTTCAGTACGAGCTGACGAACCAGATGGGACGGAATCGGGACTTCGTCAGTTGGCATCGACCACTCAAGAGCTATCTGCCTGGTGGCCAATTGCGGCTGTATCAGAATGTTCAGGTCGTCCCAGTCTGCCGGCCGCATCGCGGGCGAATCCAGCCTGGCCTCAAAGAGAAGCGCTCCGACTGTCGCTCGAATCTGGGCAAGCCCGCGCTTAAGCAGTGCGAGCGTACGGGTGGTCAGTCCATCGGGGTTGCCGTGCGTGACAAGCGTGTCAACAGCGTTAATCATGCCGCCAAGCGGATTATTGATTTCGTGCACGATGCCCGCAGCCACACGCCCAACTGCAGCAAGCCGCTCGGACACAACCATGTCGCGCTCCAGTTGCTGTTTCTCCGCCAGGTCGTCCAGCATTTCACGGAAGCTCGTGGACAAACGGCCGATTTCGTCACTGCCCTTGGCCGAGACCTCCTGCTTGAGCGCCTCAGGGTCTTCCTTGTGCACACGTGCCATCGCATTGCTGAGCGTATGCAACGGATTCGCCATCCGATTGCCCCACCACCAGCCAATAGGCAAAAGTATCAGAAGGCTCGCGAGGTTAATCAGGACCATGCGCTCAACGAGCGTGTTCACGCTGTCGCGAAGTTTCTGCGGGTCGTATGTGATGGTGACATAGCCGAGCGGGCTTCCGTCTTCGGCCGTCACAGCTTGCGCAGCAACTATGTCGTCCGCTCCCAGCAAGCTCGGAAAACTGAAATAGAAATTGCGTGGCTGCGCCTTCACGGAGCTAATTGCATGACTGATGGCGTAGCCCAATCTGGTCGCTTCCGTCAGCGTCGCGTAGTACCTGGGGTCGGTCGCTGCGTACACGCGTCCATTCGCGTCGAAGACAATCAGCTCTTTCAACGGGTTTGCAGGCTCCTTCGCGGCGACAGGCGCACGAAGGACCTCGAATACGTGAAACAGGTCATCTCGTACGATTGAATCCCGGACCGAGAGTGCCGTTACATTGGCAAGGTTGCGAGCCCCACTCTCCACGTTGCGGCGGGCGTCTGAAAGCATGAAAGAAATCAGCACCGCTGTGACAGCGACCTCCGTGAGCACGATGGCCAACGTCAGCGCGGCTGGAATCTTGTATCGGTAGCTGACGTTCTCCAGCATAGTCGTCTCACACAGGCATGGTGTCGGACAGCTTGACCAGATTGCGGATGTCGTCAAAAAGCGCATCTGGCCCGATAACAAACCGGTCGAGGTTCAGGCGATTTAACAGGTCGCGCCCCACCGTGTCTTCTGTCATGCCAAGCAGTGCCGCTTGCAACGGCGCGAACGTGTCAACGCTGAGGCTTCGCCGTGCAACGATAGGAGGAAATCCATAGAGCGGTGACTTCCACGCTACCCGTACTCCGGTCACCGCATCCGGTACCTGTTTGGCGAGCGTGTCAAATACGTAGCCGTCAATTTCGCCGGCGGAAGCGAGACCGCTGCTAACGGCCTCTACGACCTTGCGATGAGCGAACGTGAAGAATGTCTTGCTGAAGAAGCGTCGCGGGTCAATCCCATCCCGGATAAGTTCTGTCCGAGGCACCAGGTAACCCGAGTTCGACTGCGGGTCGCTGTATGCGAAAACCCGGTTTCCGAGCGACACAATGTTCGTCGTAGATGTATCCGAAGCGGGGACCAGCAAATAGGACCGGTATAGAGGCTTTCCCTGGTATTGCGGCACAACCAGCAGCTTCATCCGGTCGGCGTGTGTGACGTACGGGTATCCGCACACCCACGCAACGTCCAACTGGTCCGCAAGTAGCATCTCGGTGATTTCACCATAGCTACCGCGCTGGACGAAATGAACCTCCATGCCCAGTTGCTCTTCGAGACGCGCGCGCCACTTGCCGAGCAGGCGCACCTGGTTGTCGAGGAAAACCGCAGTGGTTCCAAACAGGATTTTTCGCGGCGATGCAGCATCGCTAGCACGCGCAGGTCTCCACGCCGCAACCAGCCCTGCGCCAGCGGCGCAAAGCACCTTGCGTCTCCCGTTACTGAACGGTAACCCTGACATGACCCCGTCCCCTCCAGCCGTTACCGGTCCGAAACTCATTCCGACGTCTCTAGCGACGTCGAATCGTCGGTTGCCGCACCAGACGGCGTTCTGGTCGTTTTGGCATAGAGCTTGCCCTTGTCATCAAATAGTAACGGTTGCCCATATGGGTATCAAGGAGCAGGCATGTCCAAAGAAACACTTAGTCGGCGCACCTTTCTTAAGGTGAGCGGGACGAGCGTCGCAGCGACAGCTGCGGTGATAGTCAAGCCTGCTTGCGCCGCCGCTGCGGCGCCGGCCGCTGCGCCGCAAACGAGTCACACGTTGCTGCCGTACGTACCGAAGTCGGTAGCCAGCGCTAGCCAAATGACGCAGGGTCAGCCGCTAGTTTTCAGCTATCCGGACGCCGCCTCTCCGTGCGTCGCGGTAAAGCTTGGTGTCGCAGCGCCGGGAGGCGTTGGCCCCAATCAGGACATCGTTGCGTACAGCATGATGTGCACGCACATGGGTTGCCCCGTTGCGTTCGACTCGGGGACCAACACGTTCAAGTGCGGTTGCCACTACAGCATGTTTGACGCGGAGAAGTCTGGCCAGATGATTGCCGGACAAGCCACCGAGAATCTGCCGCGCATCAGGCTTAGCTACGACGAGAAGACGGGGCGGATATCGGCTACAGGCATCGATGGCATGTTGTATGGCCGTCAGGCCAACGTACTCTAACTAGGGGAGCGACATGGACAACCAGAGCGACCGCATCACGTTGCCGCCGGTGAACGCACAACGCACGAACATGACGTGCCACTTCTGCATCGTCGGTTGCGGATACAACGTGTTCAAGTGGCCAGAGAACGTTGAAGGCGGGCGTGCACCTTCCCAGAACGCGCTCGGGCTCGACTACAACAAACAGCTCCCGCCATTGGCGGTGACGTTAACGCCGGCAATGACAAACGTCGTGACAGACCGCGACGGAAGCCGACACCGCATCATGATTGTTCCCGACCGTCAGTGCGTCGTGAACAGCGGCCTCAGTTCGACGCGCGGCGGCAAGATGGCGACTTACATGTACAACGCCGATGGCCTCACGCGTGAACGGCTGAAAAATCCGCGTCTCTATGCCGGCGACCAGTGGGTCGATACCGACTGGGACCATGCGATGGCCATCTACGCCGGCCTGCTCAAACGCACACTGGATAAAGATGGTCCGAGCGGTATTGTCTTCTCGGCCTTTGACCATGGCGGAGCCGGCGGCGGATTCGAAAACACGTGGGCCACCGGCAAGCTGATGTTTACCGCGCTGCAGACGCCGATGGTCCGCATTCACAACCGTCCTGCGTACAACTCTGAGTGCCACGCCACGCGCGAGATGGGTATCGGCGAGTTGAACAACTCCTACGAGGACGCTGAACTGGCCGACGTCATCATGGCTATCGGCAACAACGCCTACGAAACTCAGACCAATTATTTCCTGAATCACTGGGTGCCCAATTTGCAGGGCGGGACCGCCGACAAGAAAAAACAACGGTTTTCCGGCGAGGCCACGCCAGCAACACGGATTATCTTCGTAGACCCACGACGCACTCCCACGATAGCCATCGCCGAGCAGGTCGCCGGTGCCAGCAACCTTCTACATCTCGACATCCTGCCAGGCACCGACGTCGCTCTGTTCAATGGTCTCTTCACTCATGTCGTCGAACAGGGATGGATTGACCGTGACTTCATCAATCAGCATACGAACGGCTTCGACGACGCGGTGAAGACCAACAGGATGTCGCTGGAAGATGCTAGCAAGGCCACGGGCATTCCTGTGGAAAAACTGCGCACCGCGGCCGAATGGGCTTACAAGCCTAAGGCGTCCGGTCAAATGCCCCGCACGATGCATGCGTACGAGAAAGGAATCATCTGGGGCAACGACAACTATCTGATTCAGTCGTCGCTGGTCGACCTCGTACTGGCGACCCATAACGTAGGGCGCAGAGGTACGGGCGTCGTGCGCATGGGCGGTCACCAGGAGGGCTATACGCGCCCACCTTATCCGGGCGACTCAAAAATCTATATCGACCAGCAGCTCATCCAGGGAAAGGGGCGGATGATGACCTGGTGGGGCAGCAATAACTTCCAGACGAGCAACAACGCCGAGGCCCTCCGCGAAGCCGTGTTGCGTCGGTCGCAAATCGTCAAGGAAGCCATGCAGAAGGCAAAGGGCGCGACCGACGCCCAGTTGGTCGATGTCATTTTTGACGCGACCAGTAAAGGCGGCCTGTTCGTTACATCCGTGAATCTTTATCCGACGAAGCTCGCGGAGGCCGCCCACCTGATGCTGCCAGCGGCTCATCCAGGCGAGGCGAACCTGACCTCGATGAACGGTGAGCGGCGTATGCGGCTGTCGCAGAAATTCATGGATGCGCCCGGGAGCGCGATGCCGGATTCACTCATTGCTGCTCGCATCGCCAACTCATTGAAGGCGATGTACCAAGCCGACGGTAACGCGACCATGGCCGCGCGCTTCAATGGCTTCGACTGGAAGACAGAGGAAGACGCTTTCAATGATGGCTTCCGGCAGGTTGGTCAGCCTGGCGTCGCGAAGATTGATAGTCAGGGTGGTCCTACGGGCAATCTCGTCACATATGAGCGGCTCCGGGCCGCTGGCAACAACGGTGTGCAACTTCCTGTGCAGTCGTATACAGGTGGGAACCTGGTCGGCACCGAGATGCTTTACACCGATTCAAAGTTCGACACCCCAGACGGCAAGGCTCAGTTTAAGCCGGCGCCGTGGAACGGCTTGCCGAAAACTGTCGCCCAGCAGAAGGAGAAGTACCGTTTCTGGATTAACAACGGGCGGAACAATGAGGTCTGGCAAACGGCTTATCACGACCAGTACAACGAGTTCATACGTGCACGCTACCCGATGGCATACATCGAGGTAAATCCGGAGGACGCGAAAGAATTGAATCTCGCGGCTGGGGACATCGTAGAGGTGTTCAACGATTTTGGCTCGACCTACGCGATGGCCTACCCGACCAAGGAAATCAAACCGAACCAGACCTTCATGATGTTTGGCTACGTCAATGGCATTCAGGGCGATGTGACCACTGACTGGACCGACCGCAACATCATTCCTTACTACAAGGGCACCTGGGCGAACCTTCGCCGCGTCGGCAGCATGGATGACTATAAGCGAACCGTGAGTTTCAAGAGCCGGCGCTTCGCCTGATTTCCATCGACCGCGAGACAGCGACTCGTGGTCTCTTTTATTTGCATAGGACGGGAAGATGAATCGACTGCTCATCGCCAGCCTGACGATGTTTGCCGCCACCCACGCTTTCGCCGATGTCGATGCGGCCAAGGCGCAGGGAATTGCCAGCAAGAATATGTGCTTCAGCTGTCATGCCGTCGACCACAAGGTCGTCGGGCCCGCATATCACGATGTCGGGGAAAAATACAAAGGAGATGCCGCAGCCATGGCCACGCTCATGAAGAAGGTTAAGGGCGGTGGGTCGGGCGTGTGGGGTGCGGTCCCGATGCCGCCCAATCCGAGCATCAGCGACGCCGACCTGAAGGTGGTCCTGACGTGGGTGCTGGCCGGTGCCCCGAAACAGTAATAAGGGAACAACCGCCATGTCACTGAAAGCACGTCGGGTCATCCCCATTCACGTGACACCGCGACTGCCCGTCGCGGTTCGGCGAGCATTGGACGAAGGGAAGACGCTCGACAGGCTTGGACGACCTTTACGCGACCTACGCATTTCGCTAACCGACCGGTGCAATTTCCGCTGCACTTACTGCATGCCGAAGGACGTGTTCAACAGGGATTATCAGTACCTTGCCCGAGAGCAGATTCTGTCGTTCGAAGAAATCGAGCGGCTGGCACGTGCCGCGGTATCACTCGGTGTTGAAAAGATACGTCTTACGGGTGGCGAGCCGCTCCTGCGCAAGGGCATTGAGGTGCTCGTCGGCCAACTGTCGCAGCTTCGTACGCCGGATGGCGGCCCGGTGGATGTGACGATGACGACGAACGGCTCGTTGCTCGCCAGAAAAGCAGCCGCCCTGCGCGATGCCGGGATGACCCGAATCACCGTGAGCCTTGACGCTCTCGACCAGCACACGTTCAGCGCAATGAGCGGCAGTGATAGCAAGATAGAGGCGGTGCTTGATGGAATCGAAACGGCGCGACAACTCGGCTTCTCGCCGGTCAAGGTGAACACGGTTGTCAGGCGGGGCGTCAACGAGGACCAGATTATCCCGATTGTCCAACGATTCAAAGGCACGGGAGTAACGCCGCGCTTCATCGAGTTCATGGACGTAGGAAGCACCAATCATTGGGAACTGCGTGAAGTTATTCCTTCAGCAGAGCTGGTCCGGCGGATTGGCCAGGTGTTTCCTTTGGCGCCATCGGGCGCGCGTCCCGGGCGGTCGACCTCGCGAACGTTCGATTTTCTCGACGGCTCTGGCCGCATTGGCTTCATCTCGAGCGTGACCGAACCGTTTTGCGCCGATTGCAGCCGGCTAAGACTCACCGCTGATGGGAGGCTCTTCACGTGCCTTTTTGGCACGGAAGCCCTCGACGTACGCACGGCGCTTCGTAACGGTGGCGATGACATCGCCGGGATATTACGCAGCGTCTGGCACGAGAGGACAGACCGCTATTCCGAGTTACGCGGCGAATCTGGCGCACCGGGTACGGAGCGCCATGCCGAAATGTCATTGCTCGGCGGTTAAGCGCGCCCTATCGCACGCGTTTGCCAGTCTCGTCGACGACAACCTCACCATCTTCTTTCACGAATGGCACTGTGCTGGCTTCGGGCAGAATGTCGAGAATCACCTCAGACGGACGACATAGCCGCACGCCGTGGTCGGTCACCACAAGCGGTCGATTGATGAGAATGGGGTGCTCCAGCATTGCGTCAATGAGCTGGTCGTCGCTGACCAGTGGGTCATCGAGCCCCAAGTCCACATACGGGGTGCCCTTCTGGCGCACTACATCACGCACGCTAAGTCCCGACCGCTCGATAAGGTCTACAAGCGTCTCGCGCGATGGAGGCGTTATCAGATACTCAATAACTGTCGGCTCGATGCCGGCGTTGCGAATCATCGCAAGGGTGTTGCGCGAGGTTCCGCAATCAGGGTTGTGGTAAATCGTCACAGTCATGCCGTTTGCTCCTCAAATGAAGATAGGTATTCTTTAATCTGTGCCGCAGCGGACCGGGCGCTGCGCATCACCCCGATGAGCGTGGCTGACGCGAAGCCGCACCATTCACCGTAGCCAACAAGCCACAATCCGGGCTGCGCCACCGAACGGCCCTCCATCACGTCGACTCGGCCCGCGGCGTTGATGACGTTCAGGGGCCGCAAATGCTCAAGCGCCGGCCGGAACCCGGTGCACCAGACGACTGCGTCGGCCTGCGAGCGCGTCCCGTCCGCCCAGACAACGCCGTCGTTGACGAAGTGGACGAAAGGTCGAACCGACTTAAGCACACCACGTTCACGTGCCTCCCGAACGGGCGGCACCATGACGACGTCACCGAGACCACCCGCGGGTGCGGGGTCCGGGCGGCCCTCAACCTGAGCTTTCCAACGTTCTGTTGCGCGCTCAAACAGCACGCGACCGTCTACGTCATCTGGAAGAAACGTTGGCGCTTCCAACGTAACCCATGTCACATGACAAACCTGCGACAGTTCGGCAAGTATCTGCGCACCGGAGTTGCCGCCTCCGACGACGAGTACGCGCTTCCCACGGAACGCTTCCGGATTCTTGTAATGCGCGGAGTGCACCTGCTCACCACCGAAATCCGCCTGCCCCGGGTATTCAGGGATGTACGGGTGGCCCCATGTGCCTGTCGCACTGACGACTGCTTTTGCGAGCCATTCACCGTGGTCCGTCGATAGCAGTAGCCCGTTCGCACGTTGCGAGATAGACGTAACCTGCACTGGACGCTGCACCGGAATCTCGTAGCGCTTTTCATATTCAGTGAGATAGCGGATGACATGCTCGCGCGACGGGTATGCCTCTGAGGTCGCCGGCATGAGCCATCCCGGTAGCGAACTCCACTGCGCTGGGGAGAAAGGGTGGAATGAATCCCATGCGTGCTGCCATGCCGCACCCGGGGCTGGCTGGTTATCAAACACGACATAGCCGATACAGGCGCGGCGCAGGAAATAGGCAACCGCCAAGGCGGACTGACCACCGCCAATAACGGCGACATCGATTTCGTTGACTGCCGAAACAGTGTTGTTAGACATACACGCTCGTCCAGGTGATACTTCGATAATACCGGATATGTCGCGCTCAACACGATTAAGCGAGGTGCGCAGTGATTTCTGACTTGCGGAAGATTGCCAGCGGCCTCGGACCATCCGCCGCACGCCTGCAGCTACTCATAGACCGGGGGCTAGAGCTTTATGCCGGCATGGCTGGCATGTCATGCGCCGAGCGGCACATCGCGCTGCGGGAACTCAAGGAGTTGTTGCCCCAGATATCGCATGCCTCACGTGTAACAGCTTTTGGGTTTGAGGTATCTGCCGAGCGCTGCCAATGAGCTCTCCCGACGCTGTAGAGGCACTACGAGGTAGGTGTGAGGGTGAGTACCGCCCGAAAGCCGCCCGGTGTAGGCTGCGATGACTTTACGGATATCGGAAAAGTTGACGCATGACGAATAGATGATTGCTCACGGCACGGTAATGCAGTACTCGCTGCGAGCTGGTATGTGGACCGGCAGAGCAATCCTCACGGTCGGCCATCCTTTCAGCTGTTGGAAATTGCTACGAAGTGCCCACTGCCCAACTGCAGCCCCCGTGAAAAAGAGCGCCGTCCATTTTATGGCTTTATATGTCGAAGAGACTTTTGAGATTGAAGAAGAGGTTAAAGACATATCTAGCGAATGACCTTAGCCGGCGCGGCATCTAAAAATTTAGCAGCGCCCGAGCAGACAGGTAATATTGTCGATAGATATTGGCTCCGCCGATGGCGCACCATCAGCACGGAACCACAGCGGCTTGCAGGGCAACAGTCCCATTGGGACATCTTTCCTGCAAAGCCGAAGACCAATACACCAAGCTGTCCGGGGAATAAAAATGCTCGACCCGCTCATTTCGCTCGCCTTTTCGATGCAGTCGAACAAAGGCGCCTACGCGCTTCTGCTCGGCTCAGGCGTATCGCGTTCATCGCGCATCCCTACTGGCTGGGAGATAGTTCTCGAACTGATACGTAAGGTGGCCGCGCTTTCCGAGGAACAATGTGAGCCGGACCCGGCTGCGTGGTATGCCGCGAAGTTTGGCGAACAGCCCGACTACGGCAAGTTGCTCGATATGGTTGCGAAAACGCCAAGCGAACGGCAGCAGCTCTTGCGGGCATATTTTGAACCCTCGGCGGACGAGCAAGGTCAGGGCGTAAAGATGCCCACGAAGGCGCACCGCGCCATCGCCAAACTGACCTTTGCCGGCTACGTGCGGGTCATTATCACGACCAACTTCGACAGGCTCATGGAGCGCGCGCTTGAAGATGAAGGAATCGCGCCGGTTGTGTTGAGCGCGCCGGACTATATCGAGGGGGCCGTGCCGCTCGCGCACATGAAATGCTGTGTCGTGAAGGTCCACGGTGACTATCTCGACACACGTATTCGCAACACGCCCACTGAGCTCGCCGAATATGACGAGCGGATGAACGCATTCCTTGCGCAAGTGTTCGACGAATTTGGGCTTGTCACGTGCGGATGGTCAGCCGAGTGGGATACGGCTCTGAGAGCAAACATTGAGCGTGCGCCGTCACGTCGATACTCTATGTTTTGGGCTTCTCGAGGGGAGCCGGGTCAGGCTGCGAAGGACCTGATTGCGCGACGGGGAGGACTAACTTTGCCCATCAACGACGCAGACAGTTTTTTCGACGACCTGCAAACGAAAATCGAGTCCATTGAAGAGTTCAGCAGACCGCACCCCCTTTCAAAAGACATAGCGATTGCCTCCGCGAAGCGATTCCTAAGTGACACCCAGCATCGCATTCGGCTGGCCGACCTGATTGAAAATCTTGGCCGAGAGTTGTCGACCCAACTGCGAGCAGGGCCGTTCGCCGATGTTTCCACTAGTCCGAGCAGGGAATCCATCACGCAAAAGGTGCGAACGTATGAGTCGATGGCGACCACGCTGGCTGCGGTCGCCTTGACGTGTGGAAGATGGGGCGACGCGTCAGTGGCAAAAATTTTGGGGCGTGCACTCGACCGCGTTTATGCGGCTCGTCAGAACAGCGGACTTAGTCTGTGGCTCAACTACCAGAACTACCCCGCGACGTTAGTTGCCTACGCTGCGTTGCTAGGGGCGTCTCTCGGGGACAATTTGCTCGCGATGTCCAAACTCTTCGAGGGCAAGGTCCGCCAGCACAATACAGACGTTCCCCTGTCCATTGCACTCCCTCCCGCCTGCTTCTTGGAGGACGGGCGCTGGGGACAACTTCTCGAGGGCATGGACCGTCGCTACGTCCCCGTGAGCGACTGGATGCAAAAGACGCTGTGGAACGCACTGGGAGATGAGTTTATCTCTGAAGAAGAATTCCACATGCATTTCGACTGGGTCGAAATAATTGTCGCGTTGGCCTGCCATCAAAGCAGAGGGCCGAACAGCTACGGGGACTGGTTTCCCCCGGGAAGTTATGGGCATCGACCTGCAAGCAGGGAGAAGGTCAGTGCCCTCATTTCGTCGTCGTTGGATGAGTTCGGCGCAAAGTCCGATTACGTTTTAGCTGGGCTATTCGGGAAGACGGCGGATGAGTGCCGAGCCTCCCTAACCACCCTAAATGCCTTTACCAACAAGCTCGGATGGGGCTGGTAGTGAACGACCTGTACGCGGTTCATTCCGGGGCCGTCCGCAACGGCAACAGTCAAACACAGTCCCAACATTTAAAGAAGCTGCGCATGATGCCGTAATTGCCATCAGCGGGTCGCTCGACTCGTCGAAATCAAACAATCAAAATCGAGGAAGCAGATGGCAGTGGGTCAACGCGTACCGCCCGCAACCGTCCCAACTGATGTTCGAGACCGAGGAGGGACAAAAAGTGGCCGCCGCCTGTGTCGAGTTCGGTGGCTGGCATCATCGCGAAAAAACACTGACTCCAATCCAGCTGTCGGCTCTGCTGACAATGCCGGGCAATCCCGGCTTGTCTTGGGCGATGGATAGCCTCGCTGCAGCGGCCGAAGCAGGCATGCTTGACGGTGACCGGTACATCGCGCAGCTGTTTGCGAGCAAAGAAGATGTGCGGGCGTTTCGGCTTATTTTGCGTGACGCCGGTGCCGACAGGTGGCTGAACGACCGTCATTTCACTGCGTTGAAGAAGTTGGGGTGTGCAGAGCTGGACGCTGTCACCTACGCCGGCATCACAAGCTTCTTCGACCCGACCCAGTAATTCTTTTGGAGGGTGCATGCGCAACGCCAAGTGGCCGCTTCGACTGGCAATCGTGTTATCCGCAATCTGGGCAATTATTGCCTATTCGATTTCCTACGAAAATGGCAGACTGTCCGGCGGTACATTCGCCGTGGTCGGGCTAATTCCCCTCGGTGTTCTATGGGGCATGGGCTGGGTATTTGCAGGCGTGTTCAGTCAACGCGCAGAGCGAACGAAAATCGCAATGCCTACTGCGCCTGCTGAGCCTTCGTTTTCAATTCCGGTGAGCGCGATACCCGCGAGCGCATCACCCGCTACCCTGCCAGCACATGACGCAACTGAATCGACAAGGGACTGGGAACCGTCTGTGGCCGTAGATGCGCTTGCCGGCCCGTGGCGCCGCTTCTGTGCTCGGACACTGGACCTATATGTGTGGACGATAGTCGTGGGATTCGTGGTCGGCCTCCTGAATCTGAAGTTCGGATGGTCCCTGCTTGATTTTGGGAATATGCCGGCTTCCTCGCAAAACACGCTGAGCGGCATCCTTATGATTCCGTTCGCGTTGGTTCTCGACTCGCTCGTCTATGCCGCATTCGGCAGCACCATTGGCAAAGGTTTGCTGGGCGTCAAGGTGGAAACACTTTCCGGCGAACCATTACCTGCTAGCTCGTACGCCGCCCGCAATGCTTACGTCTGGGTCTTCGGGCTGGGGCTAGGTATCCCCATCGTGGCGCTCTTCACCGAGATAGCCAGCTATCGCACGGTCGCGAAAGGTGAACGTACACGTTGGGACCTACGGTATGGATGCCGTGTTCCGAAGGCGCCTCGGAGATTCGGCCACTATCTTGTTGCGTTAACGCTCGCCGTGGCGTTTATTGCAGTATTGGGCTACGGCAAGATGATGGAGCAAAGCCAGGTCATGGCTCAGAACCAGCCGCCCGTCACTTGGCAAAATCCCATTACGCAAAAAAACGCGGTTATCCTGCCGGCGGAATGGCGGTTGCTGCCCACTAGTACCAAATTGCCGCCGAACACGTACCTGTACGTCGACTCTACCAACCAGTTTGTTCTTGGGATAGGTTTCGAAGAGACAGACGCTTCGCTGGAGGACTATGCCCAAGCGCTGCTGGTAGGCAACCCGACGCTCGCCCTCATCCGCGATGGAGCAGTGACCACGGACGGCTCTCGACAGGTGTGGACAGGTAGCGGCTCTGGCGTGGCCTCCGGTATGAAGGACGCCATGACGGTCCGCGCACATGTTTTTGCTGGCAACCGGGGTTACTGGCGCGTTTTTGAAGCCGGCCCTGAAGGCAGGGAGGAGTCAGGCGCACAGGAAGCGGCGGTCTATCAGAACGTGCTGCAGACCTTGATACCTTAGCGAGGCTTGCACGCGAATCCTGTCGGCTGTCGCGTCTTTAACCCGCGCGTTGGCGCAACTGTCCGATTACTCGAGCGGCTATCCACGACATGTAGGTGTGGCATTTCCGAGTTGGTCGGTGTCGTTGACGTGTTTGGGTCAGCACGATGTCGAACGGTTACCAAGGCGCATTGCGCGTGTGTGAGAACGCAACCGCACAACTATTGCTCAACTCTTGCAAAGGTGAGTGATGACCCGCTTCGCCACGTCAATAATTGTCTCGCGCTCACGGGCCTGCACCGTTTCCGACCGAAGCGCAGTTCCTGGTGCCGCGACGATTCGGACTCGGATGTATTCGCCATCTACGAGGATTTGCACGCAGGCTTCAGGTGTCGCTATGGCATCTCCAACCGCTTGACGTTCAACGAGAAGGCTAAATCTACGAGCGTCTGGGTATGGACCGAGCGGCCATTGGTTGCCATGCGTACGCAGTGCCACAGACGCGCGGTCCCACAATGCCCCCCTGGGGTCAACGTTCACAGCCGCGGTGTAAAGCGGTTCAACATCGGCCGGTTCGGTCTCGTGAGTACCCTCGTAAATTTTGACAGCAGTGCGCGACCACTCCGCAGCCCACGCCGCGGCCATTCGACTGACCGTTTTGAACCCATTCTCATCCTTCAGCACTTCAAGTGGACTGCGGTCGCCGAGCCTTCCCCGGCGAGAGGATAGAAAGTCCAGTCTTGCGTCCGAGGGCGCGGTCGCAATGACTCGGCAAATTTCGTATACGCTCCTTCGCTGATTTGCCGGAGCTGCCAGCAAAGCGGGGAAATACTCCACGCCGTCTACTTTAATCGTAAAAACGCTGTCGTCCGTCAGGAGCACAGAAAGCCGTCGCGCTGTCAGGTTGCAGCGCCTGCGAAATTCCGCTTCTGAAATCAAGTCGCCGTTCGCAATCATCTCGCGCCGGGAAGTCAAAGCTTGCTGCCAAAGGTCCTCGCGGAGGATGTCTTCAGATATCTGTTCGCCTGCTTCTAAGTAAGCCTCTCGGACAATATGCAGGATGCGGTCAATCACCTCGTCAGGTAGCCGCTGAAACTTAGCGCGCTCGGCCGCCGGCAGACGAAAGCCGTTCCCAGCAATTTTACGCACTAGCGAGGACGCTTCGAACTGGGCAAGGTCGAATTCGCTATCGATACGGCGCATTGCTATTTCCCAACCGCTTCTGGCCATACCACTCCCCTTGAGTTGAAGGAAGATGACCGCGCGTTAGAGGAGTGCGCGCGGATGTCACCGTCGCTGGTCACGTTCGCCAACTGTGAGAAAAATGACGGAGACTGGCTGTTAAGTGATTTGCTCGCAGTCGCTACGGCAGTGCTTGGGATGCCCGCCAGGTTTATAGAATTCGAATGGCCGCTGTGTCGACACCTGATTCGCGAGTCCACCCGATGTCACTCGCGCAGATATCTCAGACCTCCTGGGCATCCTGTTCCTCTGCGCCACGACGCATAAACATCACGCGCGCCTCAGGGTCTGCGCGACGCAGCAATTCCAATAATTCGAACACTTTCATTATTCACTTCTTGCTTGTTTTCATCGCGGCCAGCAGTGTCGCAGTTTGACCGTGAACGAGTTCTGCAAGGTGGCAAGCCTCTTCAGGGGAGCGAGGCTCTGGGAACAGCGGCTGAAGGTATGACGACCACCGGAAAAGTGCTTCAACCAGGTTCCGCTCGTCTGGAGACAGCGAGAGTTCCCGTAGTAGTTGTTCCACGACGTTGGCGTCCGGATGTTCGAGGCTATCGATGCAACTACCTTTGTTAGCAAAGTATTCGCAGCAGCAGAAGTAAATTGCTTCCCAAGCGCATTTAAACCGTGTCGAACGCGATAACTCCTCACGCCGCGCGTCGTTCAGATAGTCGCGACTAATTGCCATCCGTCTGCTGTCAGTTTTTTCCACAATTCCCTCCATTCCACGCCGCGTTTCTCAAGTTGGTCGTGGATTAGAAAGCCGACCGATTGCTCCTCGAAGAATTGTCACTAATCACGGCTTAAACGCGGCTTCGAGCCACTCTCGTAGCTGTTTAAGTGCTTCCGGCGAGCCGAGTGCCGTTGCCGGGTCTGTATGCAAAAAATGCTGTTCGAACCCGGGAGGTACGCCCCATGCCTCGTCGTCAACCACGAGCCACGTCGTCAGGCCATGCTTCGCCGCGTGACGAATGGCAGTCATCGTCTTCGCCGTCCCGTCTCTGATTTCGCCAAAGCGGGGCGGTGTGCCAAGTGTTGTGCCTACAACTCTTAGACGCAGCTGGTCTGGTAGCGCGGCGATGGTCCGTTCAGCGCCGAGCGTATGCAGCCAAGAGCTGGTAACAACTAGCTGTACCCGTGGCCACGGTGCAAGGACTTCCAGAAGATAGGGGGCGAACTCAAGCAGGGGGCGACCTGAATCCAACGTTATAACGCCGTTGTGGTCGACCAAACCGTGTCCCACGCTCAACACGCCGCCATAGTTGAGAAAGAGCGTCGGTTCGTCAGCGAGCAATTGTTGCGGCTGTTCGAGTGGTTTTGTCATCGTCTGCTCCGCTTGCGAGCCCGACGTATTTCCGTTGGTATGCCCGGCATAGCTAGAGCGGCAGGGATATCGGCGGCGGCTAGCACGAATGCCAGCGCACTTCGTTGTTTGGCCACCCGCGCTACGTCACCGCGCGGATTCAGCATTGCTCTTGAGAATGCCGCGCACAGAAGGCGAAAGACGTCGCGCTTTGATATCCCAGTTTCGCCTCGCCGCGTCGGAGCTTTCCGGCGCCGAGTCAGATGTCTCCTTAGCAGACGTGCCAATTCCCTGATGACCCCGCTGAACGCGTAATCAAGAACGCGCGATGTCTCGGGACCGATGCCGGGCAAACGTCTCTGTCGCTTACACTTCATGTCGGCCTCTCTGAGCCGCCCCGAGCTGCGGGGGTAGCGGGCGGACCGAACTTTAGCTCGAGGCGGCGGAAGGTATGGTCAAAGTCGCAGTACAAAACCGCAGCATCGGGCCGAAGGCGTCCCGACAGCCACTCTGGCTGCCTTCGTCCCGCCTTGTTCATCGCGGCCTCCGGACTGGCTCGGCCCAAACTTCCGGCGCCATCGTGGCCGAAACCGAAATATCAATCTCAAGTGGATAGTGCCGGAGGAGCGCTATGGCAACGCTGCGGACAAGACCGGGAATCGTAATCTCGTCGCCAGCAGCTAGGGTAGATAAAAGCTCGCGGGCATCCAGTACCGCGCGAGTCCGCTGGTTAGGCGTCGTCATAAGGCACCTCCGGCTCGTAGTACTCCGTCATGTCGATGTAGCGCTCGACCTCATTGACTGCACACCACTCGGCCCAAACGTATTCGGCGATGCCTGTGAACCCACTGCCACCGACCAGTCGATAGATGCGACCGGAATGCGTGCGCCCTTCACCAGTGACAGTATCGAGCTCCTCGAGCGCCGAGCTCACGCGGCCCCGATGTGTGGCGGCGTTTAGCCCAACAAAGTGGACGGTGCCGTCTGGCACTATCATCATCACCCGCCATTGCAAGAGGGTAATTCTTGGCGCGACGGATAACGGCTCGACTTTCCATATAGGCATAACATCACCCGGGCGGCTGGGGCGACGACGACAATCCGGTTCTAAGCCACACTGGCAGAGGGCTAGAGGACTGCGACGTTACCTGGGCAATGGTCGCGAGGCCGTTATTATTTTGCTTTTTGCCCGCAAGTTTGCGTGTGTTTCTACACGCGAAATCCACTATAGTCGCCGGTGGCACATTTGCAAGAGTTTTTGCTAGCTCTATTCAGCCAGCAGGCTTGCCCGCGAGCGCAGCGCTGTTCAACGACGAGGTGTCGAGGAAGAGATGGATGCCTTCAAACCGGCAGACCGCCGCGCATTGAAAGAAAAAGGCAGCGGAAAAAGTACCGTCGGCAACATGACCTTCGACGACTTCCGGCTGCACTTCAACACCAATCTCCGCCAGTCGGTGCGCGAGCTGGCGCCAACTTAACCATGGTTGTAGGGCCAATGCGTCCTGAAAGACTGCTGTCGCGCGCTCTTCCCACGTGCCCCGTCTAGCCATAACGCGTGCCCAGGCAACCGGACAGTCCGCGCCGGACGCCGTCAATGCCTGCAGGAAGAAAACGAAGCGGAAGGTGCCTCTTTGAACCTTTCCTTCAACCGAGCGTGCGGACTCGGGCACACCTAGCCGCGTAAGCTCAGCTGCAAGCTGCGCATAGCTCACGTCCTGTCGAGTTAGCGCGACGCGAACCGCGCGAGACACGAGTTGCGCCCACGTGGCATCCACGCTTTCCACAAGTTTTCCTTGCATTTGCGTTTGCATGAACTATTTTGGTGTGTGTAAACGCACACAATCTCTCGACAAGTCAAATCCCAACGTTGAGAGCATCGTTCGCGCCTCCGCTCATTCTAAAGCGGCAAGCCGACTTATCTTCGGGCGCGTGCTGCCACGGCGGCAAAATTTCAGCGAAGCCGGTCATGACCTCCATCCTATATCTAGGCGTCGAAGGCGTTTTATTTCCTCGACGTTCGCAACGCATTCCACATTACCAACTTGAGAACCCGGGAGCCGCATACGAGTTTGGCCTTTCAAGGAACATTGCTCAAATCGTCATGACCAGACCCGAACTGGCAATTGTTCTCAACAGCTGGTGGGTCGCCGATTTTGGCTACCGCCGTCTAGTTCAGATGCTGCCAGATGAGATTGCCTCAAGGACCATCGGTGCCACAACCCCTGGCAACCGTATGCACAGGAGAGAGCCAGGGCAGCAAACTCGCCTCGATTTCCTTCGTGCCGACATCCATCGTCGTTGTCCTGAAAGCTTGACCATCGTAGACGCATCGCGGACCGCAATTCCTTTCGAATATGCGTCAAGAACAGTGCTTGTAGATTATCTGCGGCCAGACCTCTTCGGAAATTTTTGCAACGATATTTTGAGGCTACTTTCTTCCGTAACCACGTTACAGACCGTGACCAACGTCTCAACGTAGGACTCCAAATGACATTATATTTGAACTTCGACGGCGTACTGCATCCAGACCAAGTGGTGTATAGAGAGGGGCTCACTCCCTCGCTTGTTGCTACGGGTCACAGCGCATTCGAGCATGCAGGTTTGCTGTCAGAGATACTCGAACAACACGACGAAGTAGAACTCGTTCTCAACACGTGGTGGACGTTCTTCGTGTGTATTGACTCGGTCCTCGAGCTGCTTCCGACGGCACTTGCCAGCAGAGTCGTCGACACCACGCTCGAATGCTCATCAAGATATGATTCGCTCCCAAGCCGCTCCAAAGAGGCGGAGAGACACATTGCCTCCAAAAACAAGCGGCAGGTCCTGGTACTGGATAACTCCAACTCACGCTATTCGCGGGACCTTATTCCTCATATGCTTCTCGTAGACCCGACGGTAGGACTAGCGTCAATAGCAGCTCGGAGGGCCCTTGCGCGCAGAATCTCCTTGACACCACTACTGCCTAATTAGTTAGGCATACTATATGTATAACGTCTTATTTGCATTGCATGCAACTGTCTTGACTGCGTCAAACGGCCCGGTCCGCAGCACCGCCATATATACAGTTGCTGTCAAAACATCAACAGTGTGTAAATGCGCATTTTGACGATTATTTAGTTGTTACTGCCCAAATTACGTTGAAAGTGCCGCACGAAATCTCAAAAAAATGCTTTTCTTGGTGAGAACAGCATGCGAGAATTTGCTCACCGACAAGCCAACGGCCCCAACCTAAAGGAGGTGAGACACGGTTTGGCAAACTGACAACTGAGATGTACGAGCCCAAGGGCAAACCATCCTGTCTCGTTTTTGCGGCGCACAAATGAGAAGGGGTCGGAAAGCCCGAGCAAGCTCGAACCACCGACCCCTAGCGCGTTTCCATGAGAAGAAACACGGTTTGGCAACCAAATTCTCTCATGGTGGTCGCTAGGCGTCAAAGGACTTCGCTCGCTTCAACGAACGTGGAGCTATTTACGCAAATGCGACCAAATTGCAGCCAATTTCGCCCAATTGGGCGTCATCTTCAGGTCAACCTTGACCGGCAACGAAGCTTCCGGCTAACTTCCGCCGAGTCAGTCACCTGCCCCCCATTTTTTTGGCCTCATCCCCTCGGACTCTTCTCCCCGCCTCCCCGCTCTCCCAGTAGGTTTCCCCACCCGTCGCTGCCTCTTCAGGCGCCTGGAAATCCCGCCTCTCTCAGCCCGCTCTGGGCCAAGCCAACTGCCTTCGAGCCGCAGGCTACGTACGAGATTACTTGTCGACAGTTTCGCTTTCGGTTTTCGCTGCACGCCATTTAGCGAAACCTGAGCAAGTGGGTTCGCGGGCTTGCGCTCTCGCAAGTCCGCGGGGACTCTTGCGCGCCTTGGGACAACATTTGAGGAGCGGCATGATGCAACGGACAGCCGAGTATTTCGTGAAGGAATTGGAGCAGTTCGCGATTGGGGTGCAAAGTTTTAGCCGGCTCGCGACCGAGGTCCGCGGGGAACTGCATAGGCCTCCCCATCAACCACAGCCGTCAGGGCATGGCATGCCGCGTGAGACTGCCAGTATTCCGAACGTGCAGGTCATTAAGCGCCGGCGTCGGCAAATTGAAATCCCAAATAGCATCCGGCACCTTTGCACAAGTACCGTCGTGCGCGCTCAGTTGGATGCGCGGACAGCGGAAACCGCTTTCGCATGGGAGCCATGCTGGGAAATCAAAGAGCGCCCCCTCGAGCCTTTGCTCGTCAAGCATATTGAGACGGGCGCGGTATTCGAGGCCGTCGTCGCTACGACGCCCTCGATAGCAAGCGAATTCATCCTCCGCCGGCCCCAAGACGACGTCAAACTATGGACGGCCATCTTCCGTCCCAACAGTGACTATCAGGTCGCGAGCTCGACTGAGAGCTTTGAGCGCGTAGTCGGTCATGTCAGAGCGCTATCCCGCGAGCAGTTGAAAGGCATCCTGGACACGTGGCTCCACTCCCTGTTGTGGCAGCGCCTTCAGCCTTGGGACGAACAACGTGCGACGGACCTAAAAGCGCTTATCTGTTACCGATATGCCGTCGGCGAACTGCCGGTGTTCCTACGCGGGAAACACGCGCCGCCTCGCATGGGCAGGCCCATCCTCCGGGCGCGTTAAGCGCATCGTTAAGCGCATCCATAAGGGCGAAGGGCTCCATCGGCGACGGCTTTCAGAGCATCAAAGAACTTCGAGCGATGGATTTGGGCAACTCGATGAGGTGCAGATGGAAAATCAAAATCCCCCCGCCGTACGGCTTCCCACACAGGTCCCCTCGCTTACAAGATGGGAACGTCTTGAACGACATTGGGCAGAGGACGCGCCCCTTGGGACTTCTATCGGTCCATTGAGTGACGAGGAACTGATTCTCTGCTTCGTCAAATGGGGCACGCCGCTCTCGGGGCAATCCTATGTATATGACGCGCGTGCCAACTCGCCCACGCGCAAAGTGCAGTCGAAGGTCGGCAACGTCGTCACGCGCTATACCTCACGGAAGATGGGGCGGCGCCTCGCCACTGAGAGCCGCGGCCCCGAGTTTGGCGCGGTCCTTCGCTATGATTTTGACGGGGCGACCCACGAAATTTACTGCCAACCACCCCAAATCCGCTTGACGGTTCCGATGGAGCGCAAGTTGGCCAACGGCACCGTCTCTGTCTACGCCGCGCCGTACAAGTACACACCCGACATCCTTCGGATAACCGCGTACGGGCTATATCTAGACGAGTGGAAGACCCCCCATGACCTTGAGCTTCTGCAGTCAAAGTATCCCTCGCGCTTCTTCCAAGAGGAAGACGGAACGTGGCGATGTCCGGAGCGCGAACTTCACTTCGGCAACCTCGGAATCACCTATTGCTTACGGTCCAGCGATGAGAACAATCCGACGTTTGTATCAAACATCGATTTCCTGAGCGACTTCCTCAACGGTAGAGCCGCGCCCCTCACCGAGTCAGCATGGCAAGCGATTGAGAAGATTACCAGCAGTACCTGCCCCATGACCTTGGGGCTTCTTCTGAGTCATGCCTACCCGGACCGCACACCTTGGAACGAAGACCTCATTGTCGAGACACCTCAAGACGCATTCCTTGTAGACGATGTTTATAAGGCCATAGCCGCGCAGCGGCTCTTCGTTGACCTCGATTTCGATGAACTCTCCGAGCCCGATGATGTACTCGTCTGCGCGTCGCGCGCGCAATTGGACGCAGTCGTTTTTAGCCGTCCGGTGCCAAGGGCGACAAACGACGAAGTCCTGTTCAATGTCGACATCGGCACTGCGTTCATGTATCGCGACCGGCCAGAGGTCTTCGAGGTCTCGATGGTCAACAGCGAGACGGTCTCTTACTTCGACCAGCAATCGCGTGTCGGCACACTGATGCCAATCGCCATGTTCGAGCAGGCGCTGTACCGGCGCGACATCAATTTAATAGCAACAACGCGCTCTATCGACGACGCCCTATCGCGAATCGATGGACTCACAGACGAACAAATTATTGAGGGCAAGAATCGCCTCCTGATGGTCAAGGCTATCGAGGAGGGCAAGCAGGTCCGCACGAACTTAAGCAAACGTCAAATCCAACGCATCTTGAAGAAGGTACGGGAGGCCGGTGACTCTGTTACAGCCAGACGCTGGGCGGCCACGCGCAAGCGCCGCAGTGGTGGGCGCTCCCAGATTTCACAGAAGCAGTTGGACCTCATTCGTCGGGTTATAGAAGAAGGGAATAACCCGACCAACCCAGGCGGGAGCGCGAACTACAAGCGTTATGTGCGGCTTAGTGCTGAAGAAGGCATCGATGTCGTATCCCGCAAGACACTCACTCTGCACGCAAAAAAGTTTGTCGACAAGAAAGCGCGTCGTGGCAGCAGAGTGGTCTATGCCGAGGAACCCGCAGTTTGGTATCTGTACCTGACCGATAAGATACACGGCGGACGGCCTTTTCATCGCGTGCACATCGACCACACACAGCTGGACATATTCATCGTAATTCGAGGAAGGGGTGGTCGGATTTTTCGCCGTCGGCCATGGCTGACGCTCGCAATCGACGCAGAATCGCGCGCCGTCCTAGGCTTCTATCTTTCTTTGCACGCGCCGAGCACGGTCAGTTGCATGATGGTCCTAAGAGCGATAGTAAAGGTGCACAGGCGAGTCCCCGCCTTTATCGTCGTCGATAACGGCAAGGAATTTCACTCGGATGCGTTCGATGCATTATGCGATTGGCTCGATATCACGTTACAGTTCCGGCCAGCGCATCAGGCGCGGTTTGGGAACGTCATCGAACGGCTTTTCGGAACCGTCAACACGGAGTTTATCCACAATTTACTCGGCACTTCCAAAGCGCTTGCCAACGTGAGAACGGTCACAAAGTCAATCAATCCACTGAGCGGCGAACTTCTAACTTTTGCACAGCTTCATGGCCTGTTAGACCATTATTTATTCCAGGACTATAACCTGTGCGTTCACCCCGCCCATGACCACGCGCCCGTCGAGTATATGCATTTGCGCTTGGGCAAAACTGGCCGACGCCTCGCTCGAAGAATCGATTTCGAAGGGCAGTTCTACATCCGAACCTGTGTGCCACCTTCGACCCATGGTTCCACGCGATTGCTCGATAAACAACGGGGCATCAAGATTGGACATATCTGGTATACGTGCAAAGAGTTTTCAGATAGTTCACTTCGTAACGGTCAGAAGCTCGATGTGCTGGTCGACATGTGGGACGTAAGCATCGCCTATGCGAAGGTAAAAGGCGACTGGGTCCGCTGCGCCTCGCAGTTGCTTATGAAGTATCGAAAGCTGACGGCTATCGAATGGCGTTACGTCATCTACGAGGTGCGCCTTCGTAGCCGGGGTGTGAGCGAAGAAGACATGGAGTTCGTGCTCCAATCTGTCCTCCTAGACTATCGTCCGCCAGATGCAGCCGCAGCAACTGAAGCAACCCGGCAGGTATATGGGAATGCACGACTTATCGAAGACCAGTCTCAGCTGACTACCGACCAAATCATTTCAATGCCCGTCGCGCTCACTGTGCCCGAACGCACGGAAGAGGCGGCCACGTCCGTTTTCCGCAACCCTCGGCTACCAACAACCCAAGAACCCATCCTGCCGGGACAAGATATTTTCAAGATTGACTTCGACAAACTGCACACACAAGGGCCCATCTGAATCGGAGGAAAGAATGGAACAGCGCCTTACTTTGGAGCAAGCATCTCGTTTGGCACAAGCAATCAATGGGAGTCCTAATGACAAATTCGGTTATCTGCGCTCGCTGCGATTCACCCACCCGAACCTCGAGGTCGTGCGCAAGCGAGTTCGTGAGAATACGACGCCGCACGGCGAGCTTTCGATAACAATCGTGTCTGGTCCAGCCGGTGTTGGAAAATCGACCTTCGCACAGCTTTTGATGGAAGAGTTATTAAAGAGGCACGAGGTTGAAATACAGGAAGACCTCGGTTCGATACCGGTCGTTCTGAGCGTAATTGATGCTGCGGACGGCAAACAGATTAACTGGCAGTTGTTCTATCAAAACATGCTTCAGGACCTCGTTACGATAACACCTGCTTTTTTGTCGAGTCAGGCGAATACGCCTGAAAGTATGAACGCTGCAATCAAGAGCAGCCGAATGATGTTGGACCATGCACTTCGTCAACGCAAGGTCCGGTACATAATACTTGATGAGGCAGTGCACCTGACTGATAGTGCGACACCGCCTCTCCAGTATGGCAATTTGCTGAAATCTCTGGCGAACCGCGCCGGCCTCAATCTCATTCTCGTGGGCGCCTACGGCTCGGAAAGGCTTATGGAGGCAAGTGGCCAATTGACCCGTCGCCTAGAAGTGGTGGAGTTCCCTCGATATCGGTGCAAAGAGGAGGGCTTCAGGGAGTTCGCAACCTTCCTAATGGAGTTCCAGAGATTCATACCGCTACCTTTCGAGATACCCCTTAGCAAATACATTGAACCGCTCTTCCTCGCTCACATGGGACTGTGTGGTTACGCATCGCAAACCTTGGCCAAAGTTGTACGTGCGTGTGCATATGACGGCCTGAAGCGATGGGAAGACGACTACCTGTGGAATGCCTGCCCAGTCCCAGCCGCTTACGAGAAAATTTCGATGGAGACCCTGGCAGGAGAGATGGCCATCAAACGGTATTTGAAGTCGCCGAAAGCGAGAACCTATCCAAGCGAAAAAGAAATGTTGGCACGACTCGCGGCACAAAAAACGACGGGGAAAAGGAAAGACAGTCGGCAGGAGACGGCAAAATGAGCGTCCTTTCGGCCACAACTCCTGGAGGCTGGCCCGATGATATGCCCCAACGGTCGGCTCTATTCAATATCCCACCTTACGGCTGCTGCGGGGAAAACCGGGAACACCTAGGTAGCTACGTTGCGAGATTGAGTGCTGCTCACGGAATTACACGAGGGACGCTCACCAGTCGCGTTGTGGGACCAGGGGCACGAGAGCTATTTCATGTAACCGATGACCGCATGGCTCGCGACATTGGTCGTTCTGACTACTCGATTCTCCTAGCTGGGTGTAGACAGCAAGCGCAAATTTGGTCCACCACACTCAACCGCCTCACAATGCGTGAGGATTTGCAGCTATGCTCGCTTCTGCCGCTGAAGAATCTTGTCCCGCTGCTCAAGTTACAGAATCAAAACAGAAGAGTTTGCATTGAGTGTCACCGAGAAGACGAAATGGCCGGTCGCGACAAATACGACCGATTGCTTTGGCGTCTCTCAGCCGTTAAAGCTTGTCCGTTGCACGCCCTCCAACTTTCAGAACTGCCCACCCCTGCAAAGTACTACTCCCGCGCCCAGCTGGCAGAGAACGACCTCGAATTTGCCGCACGCGCAGCAAACGCTTCAATGAAGCCCGTCCCCGCATCAGATTTTGAGATTGAGATTGCTCGTCTGATTGCAGAGTTGTTGGACGATTCCACTCGTTGCCCAGAACTGCGATTCTCGGCCTCGGCGCAATCCCGGTTTCTTCAACATGCGGCAGACGACTTTTTCAATGGAAAAGCGGCAGTCCTTGGGAGGCACTTCCGCGTAGACAAAGGGCAGATTTTCGGCTGGATGCGGAAGGGAGTGCGGATTAGCCTGCCCCGTCTGGCCGTAATTGCCTACAGTTGCAGGTGCCGTATCGCGGATGTGATTTCCGGTACATGGGTCGCTCCGTCATCGTTGCGTCAACAGCCAGATGACCATCAGACGAAGGTTCTCGAACGAAAACGCAACCTGTATAAGGCCCCAAGCGAGAGAAAGCGGGCAGAGGTTCGACGACTTCTCGATAGTGGCGAAGCGACTGACGCCGCTGACGCGGCGAGGCGATTGAATTTATCTTACAAAACGCTGCGAGAGCACTTCCCAACTGAACACGCGCAGTTTGTCCATGACGGACAAGAACTTCGAAAGGCGGTCAGTCAGCGGAGACGCAATCTCGTCAATCAGACCTATCTAGAGGAGCATCTAGCAATTTTGAAGACGGGCTTTTACCCGTCGCGCAGGCTCGTTGCAGAAAGGATGAAAGCGCGGGGGCTACCACTCACTGAGTTTCGAGCGGCAGAGCGGGCCCAAGTGAACGCACACGCCATAAGCGGAGTGCCAATAGCGTCGAGGGGAGGCGCAGCGCCATTGCCGCGTTCAAGAAGAGCAACAAATCGCGCTGGAGTCTAACTATGGACTTTCTGTAACACTGACGGTTACCTACATCTGTCGTTTGCGACATCTGTAGAGTAAAGCCACACTGGCTAGGTAGCGCTAAGTACTTGATTTTCTTGGTGCGCCCGGCTGGGATCGAACCAGCAACCCCTGCCTTCGGAGGGCAGTACTCTATCCATTGAGCTACGGGCGCTTCAACACGAAAGCGCGGCAACCTGAACAGGAGCGACGCCAAAGCGAGACCGAAAGGATACCCGGTTTCGGCCAAACCGTCCACCGGACGGCCTATATGGCGGGATGGAGCGCCACCCGCCCACCATCCAGACGGCCCCAGCCGCGCCCCGCGATGCGGGTAAACGCCTGCTGAACACCTCGCCACGCCCCTCGCCGCCGCCGAAATGTTGCGTCTATAATCGTCCGTGCCTGATTAAAGAACAAGAAGTTGCCGTCACGCTGTACCGCTCACATACCCACGGAGACGAGACAAGCATGAGCGAAGCACCACACGGAGCCCCAATCAAAACCCCCGGGCAGCTCATCGCCGCGATCATTGCCAGTTTTGCGGTACCGATCGTCATCATCGTTCTGCTCGTGATCTACGTCGATAATTCGACGCGCACCGGCGCCGGCACCGACAGTCTTTCCGACGCCGAGGTCAGCGCGCGCATCAAGCCGTTCGCGCAAGTCGACATTCGCGATGCCAACGCGCCGCGCGTCTACAAAACCGGCGAAGAGGTCTACAAAGCCGTTTGCTCGGCGTGTCACGCGTCGGGTGCAGCAGGCGCGCCGAAATTCACCAATACCGCCGACTGGGCCCCGCGCATCGCGCAGGGCTTCGACACGCTGTTGCACACGGCCCTCACCGGCAAGGGCGCGATGCCCGCGCGCGGCGGCACCAGCCCAGACGACTACAGCGATTTCGAAATCGCCCGCGCAGTGGCCTACATGGCGAACAATTCCGGCGCCAGCTTCCCTGAACCGGCGCAACCGGCAGCAGGTGCGGCAGCCGCCGCGTCTGGCGCGGCCGCCGCAGCGCCGGCGGGTGCTTCGGACGCTGGAGCCGCACAGGCCGCTGCCGCGATCGCAGCCATGGCCAGCGTGCCGCAAGCCGCTGCACCGGCGGCAGGCGCGGCGCAAAGCGCCGACGCCTCGCAAGCCGGTAAGGCGCTGTATCAGCAGGTTTGCCAGGCGTGTCACGCGGCGGGCGTGCTGAATGCACCGAAGTTCGGCGACAAGGAAGCGTGGGCGCCGCGCCTGAAAGACCCGATCGACACGGTCTACAACTACGCACTGCACGGCAAGGGCGCGATGCCGCCCAAAGGCGGCTCGACTGCTTCCGACGCGGACGTGAAGGCCGCCGTCGACTACATGGTCAGCGCGGTGAAATAAGACACGTCCGGGACCGTTTTCCGCGCTTGTCGCGGAACAAAAAATCCCTGCACCGTGGCGACACGGGCAGGGATTTGTCATTCAAGGCTTCTGCAACAGCGCCTTCAAACTCGCGAGCCGGTCTTTCGGCGACATCGGCGCCTCTTCGGGCGTCGGCGGCGGCGCATCGTCGAGCAGCATTTCGGGGATGAAGCGCGACGGCTCGCACACCACGGTTTCGCGCGCACGCTTGCGCTTCTTGCACCAGTTCAGATGCAAGCTGCGCTGCGCGCGCGTAATCGCGACGTACATCAGACGCCGCTCTTCCTCGATGCGCGCGTCGTCGATCGGCTCGTCGTCGGGGCCGCCGCGGTGCGGCATGATGCCTTCTTCGACGCCCACCAGAAACACGTGCGGATACTCCAGCCCCTTCGACGCGTGCACCGTCGAAAGCCGCACCGCGTCCGGATCTTCTTCGCGGCCTTCCAGCATCGACATCAGCGCGACGGTCTGGATCAGGCCGAGCAGACTCTTACCGGTATCGCCGAAGCCATCGGCAGTGTCATAGCCGGTTGCTTCGCTATTCTCCGAGCCCTTCTCTGAGCCCGCAGGCTCGGCCTTGGTGCCTTTGCGCTTCAACCACTCCATGAACTCGAGCACGTTCTGCCACTTGGACTGCGCCTGACGTTCGTCGAACGCGTCGTACAGATACGCTTCGTAGTGAATTGCATCCATCAGTTCGTCGAGCAAGGTCCCCGCGGCATCCTTCTCGGCGCGATCGGTGAGACGCTGCATGAAATCGCAAAACACGCGCATCGGTTCGATCTGACGCGGCGACAGGCGCGCCTCGATGCCGCCCATGTACACCGCTTCGAATAGCGACACCTTGGCCTGACCCGCGAACGAGCCGAGCGCTTCGAGCGTCGTATTGCCGACGCCGCGGCGCGGCGTGGTGATCGCGCGAATGAACGCGGGGTCGTCGTTCGCGTTGGCGATCAGGCGAAGATACGCGCAGATATCCTTGATTTCGGCTTTGTCGAAGAACGACTGCCCACCCGACAGCACATACGGAATCCGCTCACGCCGCAGCACCTGTTCGAAGATGCGGGCCTGAAAGTTGCCGCGATACAGAATCGCGTAGTCGCGGAAATTCGTGCGCCGCTCGAACTTGTGCGCGGACAGGCGGAACACGACGGACTCGGCCTCGTGCTCTTCGTCGTTGCACGGTGTGACGGTGATCGTGTCGCCCATGCCGTGCTCGGACCAGAGTTTCTTTTCGAACAGCTTTGGGTTGTTCGCGATCACGTTGTTCGCGGCGGTCAGAATGCGCACCGTCGAACGGTAGTTCTGCTCGAGCTTGATCAGATGCAGCTTCGGAAAATCCTTGCTGAGCTGCCCGAGATTCTCGAGCGTCGCGCCGCGCCAGCCGTAGATTGCCTGATCGTCGTCGCCGACCGCCGTGAACGCCGCGCGCTTGCCGGCCAGCAGTTTCACCAGTTCGTACTGGCACGCGTTGGTGTCCTGATACTCGTCGATCAGCAGATAGCGCAGCTTGTTTTGCCAGCGGTCGCGCACCTGCTCATTTTTCTCGAAGAGTTCGGCGGGCAAGCGGATCAGATCGTCGAAGTCGACCGCCTGATACGCGTGCAGCGTCGCCACATAGTTGCGGTAGACGATCGCGGCCTGATGCTCGTCCTCGTTCGCGGCGATCGCGATCGCCTCTTCCGGCATGATCATGCCGTTCTTCCACAGCGAGATGATCGACTGGATCTTGCGGATGAAACCCTTGTCCGTCGAGCCGACCTGCTCCTGGATCATGCCGAAGCAGTCGTCCGAATCCATGATCGAGAACTGCGGTTTCAGGCCGACGTGCTCCGCTTCCTGCCGCAGAATCTGCACGCCGAGCGAGTGGAAGGTGCAGACCGTCAACTGGTTGACGGGTACTTTGCGGCCTTCCTTGCCGGGCGTGGTGAGCGTCCTGCCTTCGAGCAGCTTACCGACGCGCTCGCGCATTTCCAGCGCGGCCTTGTTCGTGAACGTGACGGCGGCAATGTGGCGCGGCTCGAAGCCTTTGGCCTCGATCAGGTGGGCGATTTTCTGCGTGATCACGCGCGTCTTGCCGCTGCCTGCGCCGGCGAGCACGAGACACGGACCGTCAAGATAACGGACCGCTTCATTTTGAGCGGGATTCAGGCCTGCGGACATCGTCTGTGGATGGGTAATGCGGTTGAGGGCGCTTGGGTGCGGAATCGCGAGACCGAAGGCCCGGGGGCATGCTGCACGGGGCGGGCGGCCGGCGCGCGTGCCTCGGTGCGAGGGGCGTTCCGGCTCGCTGCGATCCGCGCGAGAGGAGCGATGTTAACACGGATGACCGGAGCGGATACCGTGACAGATGCGCTGACGGCCGGCCAGGAATGATGTCCGCGATGGTAGCTCGCCCGACTGCAAAAACGGATGCCCGATCGGGCTGCCCCTACTGCTGCCGCAACTGTCATCCGGGCGCCGCCAAACAGACACCGCCGACAACCGCCTGCGATGACGCTGACAGTCCGCCTTCAGGACATGCCACAATTACGCTGTTGCGCGCCGTCGCCGCGGTGGCAAAGCGGCGCGCCGTTTTTGCAGGAAGACACGCATGTCCGCATCGCTGAAGATTGGATTGATGGGTTACGGTTTTGCCGGCGCGACCTTTCACGCGCCGGTGATCGAGCATTGCGGGCGAGCCAGCCTCGCGGCCATCGCGACGAGTCAGTCCGACCACGCGCTGGCCGATTATCCGCACGCGAAGGTGGTGGCCGATCTCGACGCCCTGCTGGCGCTCGAAGAAATCGACTGCGTCGTCATCGCGACGCCCAACGACACGCATTTCGACCTGGCGCGCCGCACGCTGGAAGCGGGCAAGCACGTGGTGGTCGACAAGCCGGTCACGCTCACCGCCGCCGACGCCCACACGCTCGCCAACATTGCGCTCGCTCGCAGCAAGCGGTTCGTGCCCTTTCACAACCGCCGCTGGGACGGTGATTTTCTGACCGTGCGGGATCTGCTTGCCGGCAGAGAGTTGGGGCGCATCACGCAATATGAATCGCATTTCGACCGGTTCCGGCCGGAAGTCCGGCAGCGTTGGCGTGAAGAGGCTTCACGCGGCGGCGGTCTGCTATTCGATCTTGGGCCGCACCTGATCGACCAGACGTTGGCCTTGTTCGGCGCTCCGCAGACCGTGTCCGCGACGGTTCGGACCCACCGCGACCAGGCCAGCGCACCGGACTACGTGCACATCCAATTGGGTTACGGGGAGTTCGAAGTGGTGCTGCATGCAAGCGCGTTGACTGCGCTCGTCGCGCCGAGGTTTACGATCCACGGCACGCGGGGAAGCTATGTGAAATACGGGCTCGATACACAGGAAGATCAGCTGAAAGCCGGCCTGCGGCCAGGCGACGAGGGATTTGGCGCCGGTAACACGGCGGGAGTACTGCGTGTGCTCGAAGGCGATCAGGAAGTCGAGCGGACGGTGCCTACGCGCAACGGGGACTACGCCGGTTTTTATATCGCCCTGGCGGATGCCATTCAGAACGGCGTGAAGTTCCCCGTCAGCGCTCAGGACGCGGTCGACGTCATGACGATCATCGAGCTTGCGGCCCGGAGCTCCGAGGAAGGTGTCCGGCTGCCGTTTGAACGTATTCGCTGAGTTTTCTCCCGGCTACGGGACGTTTTCTCGCCATTTGGCGGCAGCATGCGCACCATGCCGCCGCCAACAGCAAACGCCTGACAACCCCGAAAGGAACATAACGTTACAAATAAGCGCGCCGCTACGGTCAGCGCGAATCCCCGGCAATCCGTTGCTACCCCTGTAGCACCACAAAACGACAACGACTTCCGGAGAGTCCATGCCCCGTATCGTCCGCGCACTAGCAGCATGCGCATTGCTCAGCTCCCTCGCCGCCTGCGTGGTGGCGCCCCAGCAACCCGCGCCGGCGCCGCGCCCGAATCCGCAGCAAATCGCGGATCAGCGCTTCAACCAGGTCAACGGCCGTATCGACAACCTGAGCCGCCGCATCGACGCGCGCGTCAATCAAGGCTATTACCCGCCCCCGCAAGGCGGCGCCTTGCATCACCGTCTGGACGTGATCCGTCAGGAAGCGCACGACATGGCGGCGCAACACGGCGGCGGCCTGTCCGGCGACGAACAGCGCGTGCTGAACCAGGAACTGGACAACGCAGCGCACGCCATCGGTGAATAATCGCGCCGGCTGACGGCGATTGAGGCACTGAAGCAGGCAAGCGCGGGCATCACGTCCCGCGCTTTTTTTGACTTTCGCGAACCCGCAGCGCCAACCCCCACACCCCTTTCGGGCCTTTATTTGACAAGCCCCCGGCCCTCGCGTACATTCGCCGCACGCGTCGGGAGAGCGTGCTGGCCGCAGATAATCGCAGGCCGCGCCGCCGAAGGGGCACACCCGCAAACTCTCAGGCAAAAGGACCGACTGCGTCGAAGAACCCGCGCCCAGGCAACATCAGGGCACTCGTTTTTCGCACTCTGGAGAGCGGCAGTAGCCGTCCGCATCGTTTATATATCGAGCGGACTTTGGCAAGCTGCCCACCGAAGGGGCGCGCGTTTCACCGTAGCGATCATGGCTTCACCATCGTACGGCAGCGCAATCTCTCAGGTATCGAGGACAGAGGGGCCATGCAACGCAATCGCTCGCAGCCAGCCGGCCGCGAGGCGTAGCGCCGCGTGGCCTTTTTTGTTTCGCGAGACGCCCGAGGCCCCATGACCGAACTCAAACACACCCCGCTCAACGCCACTCATCGTGCGCTCAACGCTCGCATGGTCGATTTCGGCGGCTGGGACATGCCCGTCAACTACGGCTCGCAGATCGACGAACATCGCGCCGTGCGCACCGACGCCGGCATGTTCGACGTCTCGCACATGTGCGTCGTCGATTTCACCGGCGAACGCGTGCGCGCCTTCTTCGAATATGCGCTGGCCAATAACGTCGCCAAGCTGCAAACGCCGGGCCGCGCGCTCTACTCCTGTCTGCTGAACCCGGATGGCGGTGTGATCGACGATCTGATCGTCTATTACTTCAGCGAAACGCACTTCCGCCTGGTGGTCAACGCCGGCACCGCCGAGAAAGACGTCGCCTGGTTCGGCAAGCTCAACGCCGAAGGCAACTACGGCCTGACCATCACGCCGCGCCGCGATCTGGCGATCGTCGCCGTGCAGGGCCCGAACGCCCGCAACAAGGTCTGGCAAGTCGCGCCGTCCACCCGCACCTCGACCGAACTCCTTAAGCCGTTTAACGCCGCGATCGTCGACAACACGCCGTTTGGCGAATTGATGATTGCCCGCACCGGCTACACCGGCGAAGACGGCTTCGAAATCGTGCTGCCTGCAACGTTCGTCTGCGAGTTCTGGGACGCCTTGGTGCGTCAAGGCGTGCGCCCTGCCGGTCTCGGCGCGCGCGACACGCTGCGTCTCGAAGCCGGCATGAACCTGTACGGCCAGGATATGGACGACAACGTCTCGCCGCTCGACGCCGGCCTCGCCTGGACTGTCGATCTGACTTCGCCACGCGACTTCGTCGGCAAGGGCAAGCTCGAAGCCGACGGCGCGCAGACCGCGTTCGTCGGTCTGATCCTGCTGAAGGAAAACGGCAAGGCGGCAGGCGTGCTGCGTGCTCACCAGAAAGTCGTCACGCCGCAGGGCGAAGGCGAAATCACCAGTGGCACGTTCTCACCCACGATGCAGGAATCGATCGCCTTCGCGCGTGTGCCGAAGGGCGTGCAGCCGGGCGACACCGTTCACGTCCAGATTCGTGACAAAAACGTACCCGCAAGCGTGGTAAAACTGCCGTTCGTGCGCAACGGCAAAGTGCTCGCAGTTTAAGCAGCCGGCGCGTGCGAAACCTCCTCAAGAAAACGCCGGGCCGCCCCAGGTTTTCCGCCCCGGCAGGAAGTCCCCTTGGGGGATTGCCCCCCTCGGGGAGCCTGGCGCGAAGCGACAGGTTTGTGGGGGCCCCTTTTATTAAGTTCATACCGAATCACACCGCATAGGAGCATCCGATGAGCATCCCGGCCGATCTGAAATACACCGAATCGCACGAGTGGGTCCGCACCGAAGCAGACGGCACGCTGACGGTCGGCATCACCGACCACGCGCAGGAAGCGCTCGGCGATATCGTCTTCTTCGAAGTCCAGGAACTGGGCAAGACCGTCAACGCCGGCGACACCGTCGCCGTCATCGAGTCGGTGAAAGCCGCTTCCGATATCTACGCGCCGGTTTCGGGCGAAATCATCGAAGCGAACCCGGCCGTCGCCGACACGCCGGATGGCGTCAACAGCGCACCGTACGAGAACTGGCTCTTCAAGATCAAGCCGGCGGCGGACACTTCGCAAGACCGCCTGATCGACGCGGACGCCTATTCGAAGTCAATCGGCGCCTGATTCATCGCACGTTGCACCATTACGTTTAAACCCGACAGGTACGACGCGTCCAATTCGACAGCCAGATAGTCGATTGGACGCCCGCACCGCCAGGAACACCTCATGAAGCTCGAACACCCGGATCGCCTGATGAACCGCACTCCTCTCTCGCTCGCCGCGCTCGAAGTGCACGATGCCTTCGCTGAACGGCACATCGGCCCGGATTCGGCCGACCAGCAAGCGATGCTCGAAGCCCTCGGCTTCGCGTCGCGCGCCGCGCTGATCGACGCCGTCATTCCGCAGACGATCCGCCGCACCGAAACGCTGCCGCTCGGCCCCTTCGCCCAGCCGAAGAGCGAAGCGGAAGCGCTCGCCGCGCTGCGTGAACTGGCGGACAAGAACCAGGTGTTCCGCTCGTACATCGGGCAGGGCTATTACAACGCGCACACGCCGACGGTGATTCTGCGTAACGTGCTCGAAAATCCGGCGTGGTACACCGCGTACACGCCGTATCAGCCGGAAATCTCGCAGGGCCGACTGGAAGCGCTGCTGAACTTCCAGCAGATGGTCGTCGACCTGACGGGTCTGGCGATCTCGAATGCCTCGCTGCTCGACGAAGCGACCGCCGCCGCCGAGGCGATGACGCTGCTGCAACGCGTCGGCAAGCCGAAGTCGAACGTGTTCTACGTCGCCGACGACGTGCTGCCGCAAACCATCGAAGTGGTGAAGACGCGCGCCACGCCGGTCGGCATCGAAGTGAAAGTCGGTCCGGCCGCGGAAGCGGCGAACGCGAATGCGTTCGGCGTGCTCCTGCAATACCCGGGCGTGAACGGCGACGTGCGCGACTACCGCGCACTTGCCGATGCGATCCATGCAGCCGGCGGCCACGTGGTGGTCGCGGCCGACCTGCTCGCGCTGACCGTTTTGACGCCGCCGGGCGAATGGGGCGCGGACGTGGCCGTCGGCAACACGCAGCGTTTCGGCGTGCCGGTTGGTTTCGGCGGCCCGCACGCGGCTTACCTCGCCGTACGCGATGAATTCAAGCGTCAGATGCCGGGCCGCCTCGTCGGCGTGACCATCGACGCGCAAGGCAACCCCGCGCTGCGTCTCGCGCTGCAAACGCGCGAACAACATATCCGCCGCGAGAAGGCGACCTCGAACGTGTGTACCGCGCAAGCGCTGCTCGCGATCATGGCCAGCATGTACGCGGTCTATCACGGCCCGCACGGCCTGAAGACGATTGCGCTGCGCGTGAACCGTATCGCGGCGCTGCTCGCGGCCGGCGCGAAGAAGCTCGGTTACGCGCTCGTCAACGACACATTCTTCGACACGCTCACGTTCGAAACCGGCGCGCGCACCCAGGCACTGCATGACGCGGCGACAGCGCGGCGCATCAATCTGCGCCGCGTGAGCGACACGCGCGTCGGCATCTCGATCGACGAAACCACCACGCGCAGCGATCTGGCCGATCTGCTCGCGGCATTTGCGCAAGCGGCGTTCGTCGACGAAGTCCCGCAAATCGATACGCTCGACGCAGAACTGCCCGCGGAAAACACCATGCCCGCCGCGCTCGAACGCACCAGCGCGTACCTTACGCACCACGTGTTCAACCGCCACCATTCGGAAACGGAAATGCTGCGCTACCTGCGCAGCCTCTCCGACAAGGATCTGGCACTCGACCGCTCGATGATCCCGCTCGGCTCCTGCACGATGAAGCTGAACGCGACCTCCGAAATGCTGCCGGTCACGTGGCCCGAATTCGGTCAGATCCACCCGTTCGCTCCGGCTGAGCAAACGGTCGGCTACCGCGAAATGATCGATCAGCTCGAGCAGATGCTGGTCGCGGCCACCGGCTACGCAGCCGTGTCGCTGCAGCCGAATGCCGGTTCGCAAGGGGAATACGCGGGTCTTCTGATCATTCACGCTTACCACGCTTCGCGCGGCGAAGGCCACCGCAACGTCTGCCTGATTCCCGCTTCGGCGCACGGCACCAACCCGGCTTCGGCACAAATGGCCGGCATGCAGGTGATCGTGGTGGCTTGCGACGCGCAAGGCAACGTCGATATCGAAGACCTGAAAAAGAAAGCCGGGCAACACGCCGACAAGCTCGCGGCGATCATGATCACGTATCCGTCCACGCACGGCGTGTTCGAAGCGAACGTCCGCGAAATCTGCGAGATCGTGCATGCGCACGGCGGTCAGGTCTATGTGGACGGCGCGAACATGAACGCAATGGTCGGTCTGTGCGCGCCGGGTCAGTTCGGCGGCGACGTCTCGCACCTGAATCTGCACAAGACCTTCTGTATTCCGCACGGCGGCGGCGGACCGGGCGTCGGTCCGGTTGCGGTCGGCGCGCATCTCGCGCAATTTTTGCCGAATCAGATTTCGTCGGGCTATGAGCGTGCTGCGAACGGTATCGGCGCCGTGTCTGGCGCGCCGTACGGCTCCGCGTCGATTCTGCCGATCTCGTGGATGTACATCGCGATGATGGGCGCGAAGAACCTCACGGCTGCCACCGAAACCGCGATCCTCAACGCCAACTACGTCGCGAACAAACTCGCGCCGCATTATCCGGTGCTGTACTCCGGCCCGGGCGGACTGGTCGCGCACGAATGCATTCTCGATCTGCGTCCGCTCAAGGAAACCAGCGGCATTACCGTCGACGACGTCGCCAAGCGTCTCGCCGACTACGGCTTCCACGCACCGACCATGAGCTTCCCGGTGCCGGGCACGCTGATGGTCGAGCCGACCGAATCGGAATCGAAGGAAGAACTCGATCGCTTCATCGAAGCCATGATCGCGATCCGCGACGAAATTCGCGCGGTGGAAGAAGGCCGCTCGGACCGCGAAGACAATCCGCTCAAGCATGCGCCGCATACGGCAGCGGTGGTCATCGCCAACGACTGGCAGCATGCGTATGCGCGCGAAACCGCCGCGTATCCGCTGCCCACGCTGATCGCGAAGAAGTACTGGCCACCGGTCGGCCGTGCGGACAACGTGTACGGCGACCGCAATCTGTTCTGCTCCTGCGTGCCGATCGCCGACTACGAGTAAGCGAGGCCGCCAACCGCGCATCGTCTGAAGGTTGTAAGCAGGCGTTGCGCGGTTCTGTCGCTTGTGTCCGCAAACGGCTAACATCACACACCGAATCAGCCTAACGAGGAGTTTCGCATGGCGCGAAAGGTGCGATTGATGCAAAGCCGAACCGGAATCAGGCGAACCCAAACATGGCAGCAGGCTTGCACGCTATTGCTGGCTGGCGCAGCGGTGCTGCTGCCGCTACAGCGGGCGCAGGCCGCAATGAATTTTTGCGCGGCACCCGCGCTGCAAACCAGCGAACGCACGAATGCCGATCCAGGCGTCAAGGCATTGGTGAGCAATGTGCTGGCACATCTGAACGACCCGCCGCATGCGCTGGCAAAACTGCATACCGAAGGCACGCTGCCGCACGAGGGCATCTACGATCAAAGCGTCGAGGCCGAGAAGGATCTCGATCTGCTGCGCGACGCCGCGCTCGCCTGGCGCGCGACCAGTGACGACCGTTATCTGAAACTGGTCGACCGCTTGCTGTATGCGTGGGTCACGACCTATCAACCCAGTTTCAATCCAATCGACGAGACCCATTTCGAAGGCCTGATCCTCGCCTACGACATGACCGCGAGCGCGTTGCCGGTGAAAACGCGCAATGCATCGATGGCGTTCCTGACGAAGCTCGCGAGCGGCTATATCGCGCAGATCGACGCGCAGCCGCGGCCGCTCACGGGTACGTTCAAGAACAACTGGCAAAGCCACCGGATCAAGCTGATCTCGATGGCCGCATTCACGCTGGATAACCGCAAGATGATCAACGCGGCGCAGCGCCTGTTCGACGAGCATATCGGCGACAACATTGCGCCGGACGGCGCGACGGTGGACTTTGCCGAGCGCGACGCGCTGCACTACGTCACCTACGATCTGCAGCCGCTCGTGACCGCCGCGCTCGCCGCGCGCCGCCACAACCGCAACTGGTTGCCGGAGAAGGGGACGAACGGCGCATCGTTACAAGCTGCGCTGAACTGGCTCACGCCGTACGCGGACGGCAGCAAGACGCATGAAGAATTCGTGCATTCGAACGTTCCGTTCGATGCCAAACGTCGCGAGGCGGGTTTGCCTGGCTACTCGGGTCAATGGGACCCGAAAAACGCGACGGAACTGTTTCACCTGGCGGCGCGTCTCGACGGACGTTATACGCCGATCGCGCTGCAGCTCGCACCGACGCCGCCCGCGTGGCTCGCCGTGTGCTTGCCGCTGCCGGCGCGCTAAACTTACTTTTATCAGCAGGAGCAGTAAATGGCAGTCAGCGTGTTCGACCTCTTCAAAATCGGCATTGGTCCGTCCAGTTCGCATACGGTCGGGCCGATGCGTGCGGCGCTGATGTTCGCGCAAGGGCTCGAACGCGACGGGCTGCTTGGGGCGACGGCATCGGTGAAAGTGGATCTGTATGGATCGCTCGGCGCAACCGGCAAGGGTCACGGCACCGATCGCGGCGTGATGCTCGGCTTGATGGGCGATGCGCCTGACACAGTCGATCCCGACACCATCGCGCAACGGCTGGAAGCGGTGAAGCGTTCGCGCCAGCTCGCCTTGCTTGGCACGCACAACGTGCCGTTCATCCAGAAAGATCACATCTCGTTTTATCGCCAGGCGCTGCCCGAGCACCCGAACGGCCTGAAGCTGCGCGCGTTCGATGCGCAAGGCGAAACGCTGCGTGAGTCGACGTATCTGTCGGTGGGTGGCGGTTTCGTGGTGACTGCGGGCGCGCCGAATACGAAGGTGCTAAGCGCTGTCGAACAATTGCCGCATTCGTTTCGCAGCGGCGGCGAATTGCTGGCGCTGTGCAAATCGACCGGCAAGAGCATCGCGCAACTGATGTGGGAAAACGAACGCGTCTGGCATACGGAAGAAGAGACGCGTGCGGGCCTGCTGAAGATCTGGAACGTGATGCAGTCGTGCGTATCGCGCGGTTGCGGCATCAACAATCCGGATGCCGACGGTCACTTGCCCGGCCCGTTCCAGGTGAAACGCCGCGCGCCGCAGTTGTATCGCGCGTTGTCGGGTAATCCTGAGCTGGCGCTGCGCGATCCGCTTTCGATGGTCGACTGGATCAATCTCTACGCCATCGCCGTGAATGAAGAAAACGCCGCGGGCGGCCGCGTGGTCACGGCGCCGACCAATGGCGCGGCCGGCATCATTCCCGCCGTGCTGCATTACTACACGCGCTTCATGCCGGGCTCGAACGAGCAGGGCGTGATCGATTTCCTGATGACGGCTGCGGCCATCGGCATTCTGTACAAGCTGAACGCATCGATTTCAGGCGCGGAAGTGGGGTGCCAGGGTGAAGTGGGTGTGGCCTGCTCGATGGCCGCAGGTGGACTCGCCGCAGTGATGGGCGGCACGCCTGAGCAAGTCGAGAACGCCGCAGAAATCGGCATGGAGCATAACCTCGGGCTGACGTGCGATCCGGTCGGCGGAATGGTGCAGATTCCGTGTATCGAGCGGAATGCGATGGGCTCGGTGAAAGCCGTGAATGCCGCGCGAATGGCGCTGCGCGGTGACGGCACCCATTACGTGTCGCTGGACTCTGTGATCAAAACAATGATGCAGACCGGCGCCGATATGAAGACGAAGTACAAGGAAACATCGCGCGGCGGGTTGGCTGTGAATATTGTGGAGTGTTGAGAACACCGCAATCCGGTCGCGCCCATCGCAACGCCTGGAGGTTTCATCGCAATGCCGCTCGCTTCTGGATCTTCTTCGATTGCCCAAACTACCGGCGCGCGTCTCGTCGTCGACGCCTTGCTGACGCATGGTGTCGAGCGTGTCTTCTGTGTGCCCGGCGAGAGCTTTCTCGCTGTTTTAGATTCGCTGCATGACGAAGCCGACCGCATCCAGACCATCGTCTGCCGGCACGAAGCAGCGGCCGCGAACATGGCTGAAGCCGTCGGCAAATTGACCGGTCGGCCGGGCGTCGCGATCGTCACGCGCGGACCCGGCGCGACGCATGCGTCGATCGGCGTGCATACCGCGTTTCAGGACTCCACGCCGATGATCCTGCTGATCGGTCAATGCGCGCGCGAACATCTCGATCGCGAGGCCTTCCAGGAAATCGACTACCGGCGCATGTTTGGGCAGATGGCGAAATGGGTCGCGCAAATCGATGACCCGAAACGCATCCCCGAATATTTGAGTCATGCGTTTCACACGGCGACGGCGGGGCGGCCGGGGCCGGTCGTGTTGTCGTTGCCGGAAGATGTGTTGAGCGACGCGTGCGATCTTGTTGCCGGCGCGCCCGCCTATAAGCGTGTCGCGGCGTCGCCCTCCACGGCTCAGATGGACGAGTTGCGTCGATTGCTGGAAGGCGCGCAACGGCCGATAGTGATTGCCGGCGGCAGCGGTTGGACACCGGCAGCCTGTGCCGACCTGCAACGCTTCGTCGAGAATTGGCAATTGCCGATCGGCCTCGCGTTCCGCTTCCAGGACACGCTCGACAACGAGCATCCGAACTACGCGGGCGACGTCGGACTCGGTATCAACCCCGCGCTTGCTCAACGTATCCGCGACGCGGACCTGCTGCTTACGCTCGGTCCACGGTTAGGCGAAGCGACGACCAACGGCTACACGCTGCTCGACATCCCGAAGACGAAGCAAACCCTGGTGCACGTGCACCAAGGCGCTGAAGAACTCGGGCGCGTCTACGCAGCGGATCTGCCAATCGTCTCCGGCATGCCGGAGCTGGCAGCACAACTCGCCGCGTTGAAGCCGTCTTCTGACAAGCTCGCGTGGAGCGGCGCCGCGGAAGACGCTCATCGCGCGTATCTCGACTGGCGCAAACCTCGCCCGATTCCCGGCGACGTGCAAATGGGCGAAGTCATCCAGCAATTGCGCGCGCATCTACCGGAAGACGCGATCCTCACCAACGGTGCGGGCAATTACGCGACGTGGCTGCATCGGCATTTTTCGTATCGGCATTTCCGCTCGCAACTCGCGCCGACCAGTGGCGCGATGGGCTACGGCGTACCGGCGGCGATTGCGGCGAAGTCGATGTACCCGCAACGCGCAGTAGTCGCATTAGCCGGCGACGGCTGCTTCATGATGTCCGCGCAGGAACTCGCGACGGCAATGCAGTACGACCTGCATGTGATTTTCATCGTGGTGAATAACGGTCACTTCGGCACGATCCGGATGCATCAGGAACGGCATTATCCGAATCGCGTGCATGGTACGGGTCTCACGAATCCGGATTTTGCGGCATTCGCGCGATCGTTCGGCGCGCATGGGGAGACTGTGGAACGGACTGAAGATTTTCTGCCTGCGTTGCAGCGTTCTTTGGAAGCGAAGCGCGCAGCGGTGATCGAGATTCGCATGCCGCAGGAGGCGAGTACGCCGGGTGCGACGTTGGAGCAGATTCGGGAACAGGGGAGGAAGCTGCGAGGGGAGTGATGACACATGCGAGTCCGAGCCTTTACGGCTTGCTCGCGTCTGTCTTGCTCATGTTGAACCCGGGCGCCGACTGCGCCGGAATCGCCACCACATCAAGGCACAAATCGCAGACTGCGGCGAGGACGTTTCTGACGTCTTTTGTTCCGTCGCCGAAATCCACGTCTCGCATTGCAAACGTTGTACTGACAACGTCGTTGCAGCGAGTGCATATTGCTGCGCTCTTCCCACCCTCGCTATACGGCAGTTTCTTCATGGCTCAATTCCCGAAGATATAAAACGGTACCGCCTATTTTCGATGAAATTTTTTTCGGGAGAAGGCTAATCAGGTTTGCGCCCAGATACGACCAGCCATAAAAAAACCCCGCCGAAGCGGGGTTTCCGTGATGCTAAAGCAAGCCGCTAGATCAGCTTACTTCCCGCCCACGCTTTGTAGCGTCGTCCACTTGCCATCGACAACCTTGTACAGCGTGATGCCGCCGTTCTTCAGGTCGCCCTTGCTGTCGTACGCGAGGTTCGCGGCCGTCACTGCCGGCATCGAGGTCTTCGCGAGCAGCGGCAGGTACTTGGCCGGATCGGTCGAGTTAGCCTTCTTCATGGCGTCGAACATGGCCATTGCGCCGTCGTAAGCGTACGGCGAGTACGTTTGCACGTCTTCGTTGAAGCGCTTCTTGTACTTTGCGACGTAGTCCTTGCCACCCGGCATTTCTTCCAGCGGCAGGCCGGCGAGCGATGCCACCGTACCGTTCGCTGCGTCACCCGCGATCTGGATGAACGTCGGCGTGTGGACCATTTCGCCGCCCATCAGCGGTGCCTTGATGCCCAGTGCCTTCATCTGCTTGACCATCGGTGCCGCTTGCGAATCCGCGCCGCCGTAATAGATCAGGTCCGGCTGGACCGACTTCAGCTTGGTCAGGATCGACTTGAAGTCGACAGCCTTGTCGTTCGTGTATTCACGGTCGACGATCGAGCCGCCCGCTGCCTTCGCTGCCTTTTCGAACTGATCAGCCAGACCCTGGCCGTACGCCGTGCGGTCGTCGACGATCGCGATCTTCTTCACGCCCAGCGTCTTCACCGCGAACGTGCCGGCGACCGAACCTTGCTGCGTGTCGGACGTCATCATGCGGAACGTGGTCTTGAAGCCTTGTTGCGTGTACTCAGGCGCCGTCGCCATGGCGATTTCGGGGATGCCCGCGTTCGCGTAGATGCGCGAAGCCGGAATCGTCGTGCCCGAGTTGAAGTGGCCGAGCATGCCCTTGATGCCGTCATCCACCAGCTTTTGTGCAACGGTCGTGCCGGTGCGCGGGTCAGCCTGGTCGTCGGCCGAATCCAGCACGAAGCGAACCGGCTTGCCGCCGATCACCGGCTTGGTTGCGTTCATGTCTTCCACAGCCAGCGTGATGCCGTTCTGGAAGTCCTTACCGTAGTGCGCCTGTGCGCCCGTCATCGGACCGGCAAAGCCGATCTTCACGTCTTCGGTCGATTGAGCGTTGGCCGTCCCCGCCAGCGACATTGCTGCAACCAGCGCTGCGCCTGCCAGCTGTTTCATTTTGTGTTGCATAGCTTCTCCTTGGTACCAGGTGTGGATGGAGCGGTTTTTCGGGGTCGCCGTACCGCTTCCGTTTTTTTGAAAAGATCGATAAGGTTCGCTCAACCGATCGTCATCAAATTCGCATTACCGCCTGCTGCTGCCGTATTCACACTGACCGAGCGTTCCGTCAACAGACGCTCGAGCGCGTAGTCCTCATCGCCGCTTTCCAGCGCGCGAGCCGCGACGCCCTGCACCGAGACGATCGGTCCCGCACGTTTCGCGACTTCCTTCACCAGCGCCAGCAGTTCGTCGCTATCGCCTTCGAACAGCACCGCGTCGAAAGGCGTATCGGCGCTCTTCTTCACGCTCGCGTAAGACTTCAATGCGGCGGGCAGCTGCGCCACCAATTGTTCACCAGCCGCGCCTTCGAACAAGGCGCGATTTCCCGTAGCCAGCGCCGCGGCGAACTGCACGCGCGCACCGCTCGCCGTCGAGGCGATACACAGCACCGTGCCGCGCGCGCCCAGCGTGTACGTGTTGCGCTCGCCGGTCGGCCCAGACAATACCGCAGTTGCGCCCGCCGGCACATGCGACAGATAACCGTCGCAGCGTGCGGCCAGCACCGGCTGCTGTTCGCTGATCAGCCAGTCGCGCAGCGCCGTCAGGGCAGCGGACGGATTGTCGCCGCGATTATCCCCGTTGGGACCTGCTTGCGGCACATCCGCGATCAACGACTGCGCCAGCGACTTCGGCAAACCCGCCGGACGCGTAGCCAGCAGACGTTGCAGATACAGCGCGCCGCCCGCTTTCGGACCCGTGCCCGACAAACCTTCGCCGCCGAACGGCTGAACTCCCACCACCGCGCCGATCACGTTGCGGTTCACATAAATATTGCCGACATGCGCGCGGCTGATCACGTGAGCGATCGTTTCGTCGATCCGCGTGTGAATGCCGAGCGTCAGGCCGTAGCCGGTCGTGCGAATCTGTTCGAGCAATTTGTCCAGCTGGCTGCGGCGGTAACGCACCACATGCAGCACCGGCCCGAACACTTCACGCTTCAGTTCGTCGATGCTGTCGAGTTCGATCAGCGTCGGCGGGACAAACGTGCCTTGTGAACCGCCTTCCGGCATCGGCAGTTGCTCGACCTTGCGGCCTTTCTCGCGCATCGCCGCGACGTGCGCGTCGATGCCGCGCTTCGCGTCGAGGTCGATCACCGGGCCGACGTCGATCGACAGGCGGTCCGGATTGCCCACCGACAATTCGCGCATCGCGCCCGTCAGCATTTCGAGCGTGCGATCCGCCACGTCCTCTTGCAGACAAAGAACGCGCAACGCGGAACACCGTTGACCGGCGGAATCGAAGGACGACTGCAGCACGTCCGCGACCACCTGCTCAGCGAGCGCCGACGAATCGACGATCATCGCGTTCTGGCCGCCGGTTTCGGCGATCAGCGGAATCGGCTTGCCTTCCGGATCGAGACGGTTCGACAGCGTCTTGTTGATCAGACGCGCGACTTCGGTCGAACCGGTGAACATCACCGCACGGGTGCGCGGATCGGCCACCAGCGCAGCGCCGACCGTTTCGCCGTCGCCCGGCAGCAGTTGCACCGCGCCCGCCGGCACGCCGGCTTCGCGCAGGATACGCACGGCTTGCGCGGCGATCAGCGGCGTCTGTTCGGCCGGCTTCGCGAGCACGGTGTTACCTGCCGCCAACGCCGCGGCCACCTGGCCCATGAAAATCGCCAGCGGGAAATTCCACGGGCTGATACAGACCACTGGACCGAGCGGGCGGTGCGTGTCGTTGGAGAATTCGTTGCGGATCTGCGTCGAGTAGTAGCGCAGGAAGTCGATCGCTTCGCGGATTTCCGCGACCGCGTTCGCCAGCGACTTGCCCGCTTCACGCACCACGAGCCCCATCAGCGTGTGCATCTGCGCTTCGAGCAGGTCGGCGGCACGTGCGAGGCAATCGGCGCGGGCATCGACCGGCGTGGCTTGCCAGATCGGCGCGGCGGCGACCGCGTGGGCCAATGCCGCGCTCACGTGTTCCGAGGTCGCTTCCACAACGGTGCCGACGAGGTCACGATGGTCGGCCGGGTTCCGCACGTCGCGTGCAACGCCGACGGCGATCTCATTGTCTTCGAGCATCGGCGCGGCGCGCCACGGATGATGCGCACTCGCCAGCAATGCCGACGACAGCGACGCCAGACGATGTTCGTTCGACAGATCGAGGCCCATCGAATTGAGACGCTCGTTGCCAAACAGATTGCGCGGCAGCGGAATTTTCGCGTGCGGCGCGCCGAGCGGGACGATCTTCGAGGCTTCGTCGACCGGGTCGGCGATCAGGTCCTTGATGGCGACGTTTTCGTCGGCGATGCGGTTCACGAACGAGGTGTTCGCGCCGTTTTCGAGCAGGCGGCGCACGAGGTACGCGAGCAGCGTTTCATGCGTGCCGACCGGCGCATACACGCGGCACGGACGGTTCAACTTGTCGCGGCCGGTGACTTCCTCATACAGCGGTTCACCCATGCCGTGCAGGCACTGGAACTCGTATTGGCCAGGGTAGTAGTTATTGCCCGCGAGGTGATAGATCGCCGACAGCGTGTGCGCGTTGTGCGTGGCGAACTGCGGATAGACCGCATCCGGCGCGCTGAGCAGTTTCTTTGCGCAGGCAATGTACGACACATCCGTGTAGATCTTGCGCGTGTAGACCGGATAGCCTTCGAGGCCGTCCACTTGTGCGCGCTTGATTTCGGTATCCCAGTACGCGCCTTTGACGAGGCGGACCATGATGCGGTGACGGCTGCGGCGCGCCAGATCGATGATGTATTCGATCACGAACGGGCAGCGCTTCTGATAGGCCTGCACCACGAAACCAATGCCGTTCCAGCCGGCCAGTTCCGGATCGAAGCACAGCGCTTCGAGCAGATCGAGCGAGATTTCGAGGCGGTCGGCTTCTTCGGCGTCGATGTTCAGGCCGATGTCGTAGCGGCGCGCGAGGATCGCCAGCGAGCGCACACGCGGCAGCAGCTCGCTCATCGTGCGTTCCTGCTGCGAACGCGAATAGCGTGCGTGCAGTGCCGACAGCTTGATCGAGATGCCCGGACCTTCGTAAATGCCACGGCCGCCGGCCGCCTTGCCGATCGCGTGGATCGCCTGTTCGTACGATGCGTAGTAGCGTTGCGCGTCGGCTTCGGTGGTGGCCGCTTCGCCGAGCATGTCGTACGAATAGCGGAAGCCGCGTGCTTCGTACTTGCGGCTGTTGGCGAGCGCCTCGGAGATGTTCTCGCCGGTGACGAACTGCTCGCCCATCAGCCGCATCGCCATATCGACGCCCTTACGGATCAACGGCTCGCCGCCCTTGCCGATCAGGCGCGTGAGCGCCGAGGAAAGGCTCGCTTCGCTATTGGTTCCCACCAGTTTGCCGGTAATCATCAAGCCCCATGTCGCGGCGTTGACGAACAGCGACGGCGCCTGGCCAACGTGCGATTTCCAGTCACCCTTGCTGATCTTGTCGCGGATCAGCGCGTCGCGCGTGGCGCGATCGGGAATGCGCAGCAGCGCTTCGGCAAGGCACATCAGCGCCACACCTTCCTGGCTCGACAGCGAGAATTCGTGGATCAGCCCTTCGACGCCACCGCCCTTGCTCTTGGTGCGCAGCGTTTCGACCAGCTTGCCGGCCATGGCCTGCACGTCGCCCGCGAGATTGGCCGGCAGACGCGCCTGGCCGAGCAGGAACGGCACGCATTCCGGTTCGGGACGGCGATACGCGGCGGTGATCGCCGCGCGCAACACCGATTGCGGTTGCACGTTCTGCGCGAATTCGAGGAACGGATGCGACGCACCGTCTTCCTCGTGCTCCACCGCAGCGCCGTCAGCCAGATCAGCCGAGCCGGTGTGGCCCGACAATTCAGGCGGCAATTGGCCGTGCTCGATTTTTTCGAGGTACGCGAAGATCGCCTGCTTGATCAGCCAGTGCGGAGTGCGTTCGAGGCGGGTGGCGGCATCTTTCAGCCGGGAACGCAGGAGGTCGTCGACCTTGACGCCAAGGGTGGTGCTAGCCATGTTTCCTTCTTCGGATACCAGACGAATGCGCTGGAGAAAGACTAAAAGTTGGGCGAATCGTACGCCTCCAAATAAAAAGGTGCAACCATGCACAACGCATGGTTGCACCTTCGTGGAAGCCTTTTGCAGCGGGGGTTTGCGCCGGATGCCGCTGTGCGCGGCGACGGCGGTTGCGATCAGTACTTTCCCTGGCGTGATTCTTTTTGCTTTTACCCTTATCAGATTGCTCGACGCGCCGTTATACAGAACATGGATGGCCGCGGCCGCAAGGCACGCACATAAAAACGGTACGGGGTTCTAGAGGACGGGCGAAATGGAAAAGTGGTTGGTGATACTGGGCATCTGGGCCATGTGCGCGACTTGCGCCATCCTGTTCATTCGTGGCGCGACGGGCGGTTCGAGCAAACGCGCGGCGGTCGAAGGACGCGCGCGTCCGGCATCGCGTGCATCGGCTGGCGATACACGGACCGCGTTGAACGATTGAATGGCTGAGCCTGGCAAGGCTTGATCGAGCGCTGGGCACAGCTGCGCCGATCTCGGTTGACACAGCGAGCAGTGAGCGTTCGCCATCCGGCTCAACCGGCGGCGACGCAAATGCACGTGTCAGTGATGGGGGATCGGCTCGAAACGCGCGCACGCGTCGTCGGACGACACGAGCTGGTCGTGCAGACGGCAAAGCCGGCTGTCCGCCACGCTCGCGCCGAACCCGGAACTGAATACGGCGAGGCCCGGAATGCTCTGCTCCAGTGAATGCCGATCCTCGGCGCGATACCGGCAGCTTGCGCAGCACGGCGCACACGCCTCTCCGCGTGCGTGGGCCGTGCCGGCAATGCGGACAGCCTCGCTCATTACGAGGCCTGCCCCAAGCTATTCCAGTACGGTGCGAACACGTGCGCGGACAGCGCGTAGCCGATGGCGATATTGACCACGACGCCCGCTGTGAAGGCCAGGAACGGCTTCAGACCCGTGGCCGTCAGCGAGCGCAGTCGCGTGGTCAGCCCGATGCTCAGGAAACAGAACGTGAACGCCCACGTGCGCAAAGCGGTGATCGGCGCGACGAATTCGGGCGTCACGACCTTGCGGTAGTCGACCAGCGAGTAGTGGCTGGCGATCCACGTCACCAGCGCCGACGCGATCACGAAGCCGATCACGAATTTCGGAAAGCGCGCCCAGATTTCACCCGCATTGGCCTTGGTTTTGACGCCGCTGTCCTGCGATTCCCAGCGCGTCGTCGCGACGATCGCTAGCACGAACGCCCAGATGCCGATCCAGATATCGCGGCCGACCACCTTCATCAGCGTGAATGCCTGCAGTGACGCCTCGGGTGCACCCACAATCGCGCCCGCATGCTTCGCGAAGTCGCCGTAAGCTTGCGCGGCGGCAATGCCCGCGGCATCGGCGAATTCGGATGTGCCGATCCACGCGCCCGCTACCGCCGTCGAGAGGCCCAACGAACGCGATGCGAACGGCAAGACGAAGATCATCACGATCGCCCACAAGACCACCAGCGTAATCGCCACCGACGCCTGTTCGCGCTTGGCGCGCACCGCACCGGCAATCGCGATGGCCGCCGAGACGCCGCACACCGCACCGCCCACGCCCAACACGGCCGCAAAACGCCGGTCGAGGCCGAGCGCCTTGGCTGCGAGGAAAATCACGAAGAACGTCACGAGGGAAACAATGGTCGCCTGCCCCACCGCGACCGGCCCCGCCCATACCAGCAAGGTGAACGGCAGCGTCGCGCCGAGCAACACGATGCCGACCTTGATATAAAACTCGACCCGCAAGCCCGCGGAGAACCACGCCGGCAGCGTGAACACGTTGGAGATCAAGAGACCCAGCGCCAGCGCCACCAACGGCGGCTCGAGGTTGTACTTCGACGCATTGACCCACGCGCCCAGCGTGAAGATCAGCGCCGATGCGATGAACAGGATCAGGAACGAACCGAGGAAAATGCTCACCCGCTGCTTCAGCGCGGCAAGGCTCACGCCGAACAGCACGGCGAACACGATGAACAGCGCGGCATAGTTCGGCAGATGCTTGCCGATGTCCTGCGCGGCCTGCCCCACGCTCGCCCATTTGGCCGGCGCCACGGCCAGCCACTTGATGCTGCTGCCAGACGCGAACAGCGCCCAGGCAATCACGATCACCAGCAGGCCGATCCAGACGGCCCACCAGTCTTCCGTGGAAAAGAGACCGCCGCCGCGTGTGCTATGGCCACTGTGCGGTGTGCTGGGCGTCGCGCCGGTCGGCAAAGTCTGGTTGGTATCGCTCATCGCAAATGCCCCGAGGAAGTTGAGGTGCGTCGGCGCAAGGTTGTTGAGTTTTGCTTGAATATGCGCCGATTCGGCGAAATATAGGCGAGCGGCGACGCAAAACGAAACGACCATTCGCTCTATGAATATGACTTAAAGAAGTAATGCCGCGAAGCGCGCCCAGCAACGGACGTCAGATGTCGAGCGGATCGACTTCCAGATTCCAGCGCAGCACGCCTTTCAGGCCGCGCAGCATCGGCTGCCACGCGTGCAAGGTGGCCTGCAACGCCGCCCGCGATGTGCTCTCGATCAGCAATTGCGCCCGATGCACGTGCATCACCTTGACGATGGTGAGCGGCACGGCGTCATAGACCGTCACGCGCCCGGCGGCGGGAATCTCCGTCAGCGCGGCGGCGGCCTGCTGCAGAAAGGCGAGCGCGGCCTCGAGCGTGCGGCCTTCGGCGCGCAGCAAAGCCTGATAGGCGAACGGCGGCAAATGCGCGTCGCGCCGCTCGGCCAGCGTCGAATTGGCGAAGCCGACGTAGTCGTGCCGCCCCAGCGCGTGATACAGCGCATGACGCGGATAGCGCGTCTGCACCAGCACTTCGCCCGGCAAGCCGGCGCGGCCCGCGCGGCCGCTCACTTGCATCAATTGCGCGAAGAGACGTTCGCTCGCGCGGAAGTCGTGTGAAAACAGAGCGGTGTCGGCGTTCAGCACGCCGACCAGCGACACCCGCTGAAAATCGTGGCCTTTCGCGATCATCTGCGTGCCGACGAGGATGTCGACCTCGCCGGCGTGGACATCGGAAAACAGCGCTTGCGCGCTGCCTTTGCGGCGTGTGCTATCGGCGTCGATACGCAGCACGCGGGCGCCGGGCACCGCGCTCGCCAGCGTTTCTTCGACGCGCTGCGTGCCGCGTCCCATCGGCGCGATGTCGACATTGCCGCACTCCGGGCACGAGCGCGGAATACGCGATTCCCAGCCGCAGTGGTGGCAACGCAGCGCGCGCTCGGACTTATGCAACACGACGTAGGCGCTGCAACGCGGACAACCGGCCACCCAGCCGCAGGCGTCGCAGGCGAGTTGCGGCGCGTAACCGCGCCGGTTCAGGAACACGAGACTTTGCTCGCCGCGCTCGAGTCGCGCCTTCAGCGCCGCGATCAACGGCCCGGACAACCCCTCCACCGAGGCCCGCCCGCGCCGGCGCTCTTCTTCCAGATCGATAAGCCTGACGGTCGGCAGAACGGCCTCGGCAACAGCACGGCGCGACAGGGTGAGACGCTTATAGCGTCCCTGATCCGCCTGCCACCAGCTTTCCAGCGACGGCGTGGCCGAGCCGAGCACAACCGGCAAGCCGAGTTGCTTGGCGCGATAGATCGCCAGATCGCGCGCCGAATAGCGCAAGCCTTCCTGCTGCTTGTAGGCCGGATCGTGTTCCTCGTCGACGACGATGATCGCGAGTTTCGGCAGCGAGGCAAGTACCGCCAGCCGGGTGCCGAGCACGATGCGAGCGCGCCCGGCGTGCGCGGCGAACCAGTTGCGGGCGCGTTCGCCTTCCGCGAGACCACTATGCAGGGTGACGATCGAGGTGCCTGCGAGCGCAGCAAAGCGCGCACGGAAGGCCGACTCGAACTGCGGCGTCAGATTGATTTCCGGGACGAGGACGAGGGCCTGCGCGTCGGGCTTCGTCGCCAGGATCTCGGCGAGCGCGCGCAGATACACTTCGGTCTTGCCGCTGCCTGTCACGCCGTGCAGCAGGAACGGCGCGAAACCGTTCGCGTCGCGGATCGCTTCGACCGCGCTCGCCTGTTCGTCAGTGAGCGTGGGCAGGGTGGGTGCGGGCGTATCCGGCGATGGGGGGGGGGCGAGCACCTCGGCCGCTTCGATCACCTCCAGCGCAACCCAGCCTTCGGCCTGCCATCCGTCCAGGGTTGCAATGGCTTTGGGGTGGAGCGCGCGAACGTCGGCAGCGCTCAGGAACTCGGCCTCGGCCAAAGCCTGGGCAAGCTTGCGCAGCGCGCTGGCGCGTACAGGCAGTGTGTCCGGCAACGCGGCGCGGCCCTCCGCTGTCAGGCTGTAACGCTCTTCCGGTGCGAACAGCCGCGACCAGCGCGAGGCGTCGCGCAGAGCTTGCGGCAAAGCGGGCAACGCCACTTCACCGAGGCCGCGTTGATAGTAGTCGGCGGCGAAGGCTGTCAGCGCCAGCCATTCGGCCGAGACGGGCGGGCACTCGGTGCAAATATGGTTGACCGCTCGCAGGCGGTCGGCGGGCACGTCGCTGTGAGTGGTCACTTCGCAGACCAGGCCGACTACGTGACGTTTGCCGAACGGCACGCTCACCAGCATGCCCGGCGCGACACGCTCGGGCATGTCGTAGCGGTAGTCGAACAAAGTCGGCAGCGGATGATCCAGCGCGACGCGGACGAACATTTCACTCACGCGGCGGTGTGGATCGGGTGAGCGGATGCGGCATTAGGCCGCGTCACGGTGCACAGGGCGCAAACGGCGAACCCATCGAAGTTAAAGTAAAACTTCAATTTCGGCGCTAAGTTTTGGATTCGGCTGAACAATTGCAATCGGTCCGCTTGCCTGTGGATAACTTTGTTGAGAACTTCGTTTAGATAGGCCGGGAACCGCGCTGCAGCGGCCTTCTGTGGGATTCCGCACATTCTGTCGCGAATCCGTGAAACCCTTGCCAGACAAGGCTTAGATCAAATGCGCCTGCAATGTGCAAGGGCCGGGGCACGACGAAAGCCTCTACCGCGCCGCAGCGTGATCAATGTGCATAAGTCAAGTCTTGACTTTCGCGAGACCGCCATCTGACGGCCCCCTGACTACAATTATTCCCTTAGGCCGAGAGCCCAGTTCGCTGCGTCGCAACAAAAATGGTAACGATTACGGCGTCAGCTTGGTGCATGCGTGCCGCTGCGAATCGCGCGGCTATGACGATGCACTTCGTCCACGAGTTCGGCAACATGCTCCGGCGGCGTGAACTGCGAAATGCCGTGGCCGAGATTGAAAACGTGACCCGGATGATTGCCGAAGCTGTCGAGCACGGCGCGCGCTTCCATGCGGATCGAAGCCGGCGGCGCGAACAGCACCGAGGGATCGATATTGCCTTGCAGCGCCACCTTGCTGCCCACGCGTTCACGCGCCTTGTTCAGGTTCACGGTCCAGTCGAGACCGACCGCATCGACGCCGATATCGGCGATCTCGTCGAGCCACAGTCCACCGCCTTTCGTGAAGGTGATCACCGGCACTTTCTCGCCGTCGTGATCGCGTTTCAACTGGCTCACGACCTGCTGGATGTACTGCAACGAGAAACGTTGATAGACACCGTCCGCGAGCGCCCCGCCCCACGTGTCGAAAATCATCACGGCTTGCGCGCCGGCTTCGATCTGCGCATTCAGATACGCCGCAACCGATTTCGCATTGATGTCGAGAATGCGGTGCATCAGGTCAGGGCGCGCGTACAACATCGATTTGACCGTGCGGAAATCCGCCGAACCGCTGCCTTCCACCATGTAACACGCCAGTGTCCACGGGCTGCCCGAAAAGCCGATCAGCGGCACGCGCTGACGGCCTTGCGCGTCGGTGAGCGCCGTGCGGATTTCGCGCACCGCGTCGGTCACGTAGCGCAGCGTGGCGTCGATATCGGGAACGTCCAGACGCGCCACATCGTCCTCCGTGCGCACCGGCCGGGCAAATTTCGGCCCCTCGCCCGCGACGAACTCGAGACCGAGGCCCATGGCGTCCGGCACCGTCAGAATGTCGGAGAACAGGATCGCGGCGTCGAGCGGATAGCGCTCGAGCGGCTGCAACGTGACTTCCGTTGCATACGCCGGGCTCTTCGCCAGACCGAGGAAACTGCCCGCGCGACCGCGCGTGGCGTTGTATTCCGGCAGATAGCGGCCAGCCTGGCGCATCAGCCAGATCGGCGTGTAGTCGGTCGGCTGGCGCAGCAGCGCGCGCAGGAAAGTGTCGTTCAGGAGTTTATGGGCCACGTTGCGTACGACTGAAGGCAAAGGAGCATTTTACCGGACCAGGCTCGCCGCATCGCGCTTGATGCGGGCAATAACTGTCGCGCACCTTGCTTGCGGCTTGCTTTTTTGCCGCCAGGTGCGGCGCGATGACCTGGCTGAACGGCCAATGTTCAAGCGTGAATTGCCGGGCTATCATCCGACAGCCTTACCAAACAATTACGCGCAACCAAGGAGACTCGATGAACAAGGCAGCACTCGCACTGCTCGGCGTTTTGGCCGGCGTTTTGATGCATGCAGGCGTGGTCCAGGCGCAAACCGCCGCCACCACCGCGGCGCCCTCGCGGCTCGATGAAATCCTCGCACGCGGCACGCTACGCGCCTGTACGACCGGCGATTACAAACCGTACTCGTTTTACAAGGCAGACGGCCAGTTCGAAGGCATCGATATCGACATGACCGAGTCGCTCGCGAAATCGCTCGGGGTGAAGACGGAATTCGTCAAGACGTCGTGGTCCAACCTGATGAACGACTTTGTCGCGAAATGCGACGTCGGCGTGGGCGGTGTTTCGCCGACGCTTGACCGCCAGAAGCGCGCGTTTTTCACACAGGCGTACATGATCGACGGTAAGACGCCGATCGTTCGATGCGACGACGTCAACAAGTATCAAACGGTGGCGCAGATCGATCAGCCGGCGACCCGCGTGATCGTCAACCCGGGGGGCACCAACGAGCGTTTCGCCAAGCAGTATTTCCCGCATGCCAACCTGACCGTCTATCCGGACAACGTGACGGTCTTCAAGCAGATCCTCGCGGGTAAGGCCGACGTGATGGTGACAGATGCCTCGGAGACCTTGTTGCAGCAAAAGCTGAATCCGGGACTGTGCTCGGTGCATCCGGATAAGCCCTTCCAGTACGGCGAGAAGGCTTGGTTACTGCCGCGTGGCGATGTGGCTTTCCAGCAGTATGTCGATCAGTGGTTGCACCTTGCGCGAGCGACCGGCGAATATCAGGCGATATCGGATAAGTGGCTGAAGTAAGGGTGCGCGGTTCGGCCTACGTGCCATTCAATCGGGAAAGCGGCGCTGCCTGATCGATTAACAGGTCCGTATGGCCGACACAATCGTGTAACCGGACCCCAAGGCATTAAGCCAACCCGAACAAGGCAGGTGAACAAGGGGTCAATGAATCGGCCGCTTGCGCATCTGTCCCCCGCGCGTGAGATGTTGCAACGCAACACACGCGCTCGACCGCAAACCGAGGTTTCGCCACGCTGGAAAAGCGCTTGTAACACGGTCGATCCGTCCAAAAAAAGATGAACGTGCAACCATTTCATGCGGAATCGACTGAATGGATCATGCCGCACGATGCGTCGCGAATAGCATCAATCAGGCGTATGAAATTGCCAACGAAGCATCGGTAAAAAATTCGTTTAAAACGTTTCTGATTGGAAATAAGTCCCGCAATGCCTTATCTGGCGGGCGTTACAACCTGAAACACTTTGTTACCGCGCTCGTAGGTTAATTCGCCCACAATGCCCTCAACGGTTTCAACACGGATGTGGCTGGGTGCGTGGTGTGAGCGGATACGATGCACTTGCCGGTCGGCGTATGCCGAAGCCCTGTGAAGGGGCATCCCTGCTGGGGCCGTAGTCGGCGCAGGGTCGTCGTCTCAGTAGGTTCCACCTTTGGTCTCCTCGCGCTAACCCCGTAGCGTGTGGTTTTTAGCGGGCTCCAGGCCCGCTTTTTTTTCGTCCGGTCAAACGTTTGCGAGCTTCTGTGCGGGTCGATTTTGCGGTTTTCTAAACGCGCGTTTTCTGCCCGCTGATTCCTTTCAAAGCAAACGGTTTTCCCAACAATGCAGAGCCGGCGCCGCGCCAGGATTCGCGCGGCGTCGAACCCGCATGGCCTTCAGGCCGTTTTATTTTCCTGCACCTTCAATTCGCTGATCATCCGTTCGCGCATGATGAATTTCTGTACCTTGCCGGTGACCGTCATGGGTAGTTCGTCGACGAAACGGATGTACTTCGGCACCTTGTAGTGCGCAATCTGGCCCTGGCAAAACTGCTGGATGTCCTCGGCAGTGGCCTGCTCTCCTGAGCGCAATACGATCCACGCACACACTTCCTCACCGTACTTCGCGTCGGGCACGCCAAACACCTGCACGCTCTGGATTTTCGGGTGGCGGAACAAAAACTCTTCAATCTCGCGCGGGTAGATGTTTTCGCCGCCGCGAATCAGCATGTCCTTCAGGCGGCCGACAATGTTGCAGTAGCCTTCGGCATCCAGCGTCGCCAGATCGCCGGTATGCATCCAGCCATCGACAATGCTTTCCCGCGTCTTCGCTTCGTCTCCCCAATAGCCCTGCATCACCGAATAGCCCTTGGTGCACAATTCGCCCGTTTCCCCAACCGGCACGATATTGCCAAGCGGATCGACGATTTTGACTTCCAGATGCGGCTGGATACGGCCAACCGTCGTGGTGCGTTTGTCGAGCGGGTCGGTGGTGGAACTCTGGAAGGACACCGGGCTCGTCTCCGTCATGCCGTATGCGATCGTGATCTCGTTCAGATGCATCTTCGAGACGACCTTCTTCATCGTTTCGATCGGACACGGCGAACCGGCCATGATGCCGGTGCGCAGGCGTGAGAAGTCGTAAGTGGCGAAGTTCGGGTGATCGAGTTCGGCGATGAACATGGTCGGCACCCCGTGCAGCGCAGTGCACTGCTCTTCGGCGACGGCGGCCAAGGTGGCGGCTGGATCGAAGCCCTCACCCGGGAATACCATATTCGCACCGACCGAGACGCACGCGAGCACCGCCAGCACCATGCCGAAGCAGTGGTAGAGCGGGACAGGAATGCACAGGCCGTCTTGCTCCGTCAGACGCATCGCCATAGCGATATAGCGCGCGTTGTTGACGACGTTTCTGTGGGTCAGCGTCGCGCCCTTCGGATTACCCGTCGTACCGCTGGTGAACTGAATATTGATCGGGTCGTAGCAGGAAAGCGTCGCGCCGATGGCGTCGAGCTTCGCGACGTCGAGTGTTGCGCGGCCCTGCTCGATCACGTCGGAGAAAGTGAGCATGCCGGGCGTTTCCGTGTCGCACATGCGGATCACGTAGCGCAGATCGGGCAGGCGAGCGGCGCGCAGTTCGCCCGGCGCTTGCGTTGCCAGTTCCGGCGCGAGCTCCTGCAGCATCTCGAGATACATCGACGTCTTGAAGCGCTCGGCAGCAATGATCGCCTTGCAGCCCACCTTGTTCAACGCGTACTCGAGCTCGGCGAGGCGGTAAGCCGGATTGATATTGACGAGCACGGCGCCGATGCGTGCCGTCGCGAATTGCGTAAGCAGCCATTCCACCCGGTTCGGCGACCAGATGCCGACGCGGTCGCCCTTCACGATTCCAAGTGCGAGGAGCCCGGCCGCCAGCACGTCGATTTCTTCAGCGAACTCCTTCCACGTCCAGCGGATTCGTTGCTCACGAAACACCACGGCCGGGCGATCAGGGAAGCGCGCGGCCGTGTCACGCAGAAACTGCGCTAGCGGCGCATCACTCAACGGGACCTCGGTCGACCCGCGAACATATGACAGATTGTCTTTGGGTTCAATGAGTGCGCCTTCGCCTGACATGTGCGTTGCCATGGTGTTTGTCTCCGTGAGCGGATGCTCGCTCAGTCTATTGAAATGAAATTGAAATCAATTGTGCCACCGGCGTGTGTCCGTACGGCATCAAGTCTTACCCGCAGCGCATTGGTGGCTACTGGGCTCGTTTCGACTGCTCACCGTTCGATCTGAATACAGGATTTTTCTGACCTTTCCGTAAACGTCAAGTACAGGTCAAAAAAAAGCAGCCGCGAAGGCTGCTTTCTCTCTAATACATGATGCTTAGTTCTGACCGCGCAGCTTGCGCAGACGCTGGATCGCAGCGAGCTGAGCCGTTGCATACGCCAGTTCCGCTTGCGCGGTTGCGTATTCGAGGTTCGAACCCGTGTTCTGCAGCGCTTCTTCTGCGCGCTTGCGTGCATCTTCGGCCTTGGCTTCGTCGAGATCCTTGCCGCGGATCGCCGTGTCGGCAAGAACCGTCACAGCGCCAGGCTGGATTTCGAGGATACCGCCGGCGACGAACACAAACTCTTCTTCGCCGTTTTCAGCTTCGATGCGCACCGCACCCGGACGAATCCGCGTGATGAGCGGCGTGTGGCCCGGCAGAATGCCGAGTTCACCCGCTTCGCCCGGCAGCGCGACGAACTTCGCCTGGCCCGAGAAGATCTGCTCTTCCGCGCTGACGACGTCTACTTTAATGGTTGCCATATCGACTCCTATGTCGACCAGAGTTAGCGCTTTAGCGCTTACTTTGGTCCCATGCAACGCTCGACGAGTGTTAACGCTTATGTCGACCGGCGCGAATGCTTCAGCACTGACTCCGGTCCCACGCAGCACGCTCTCGTCTCATGCAAGGCGGGGTTGAGCGTAGTAAGAGGCGCCGTTTTCGCGAAATACTACCGTTCTGGTAGTGGTTCGGCGCGAGCGGCGCCCGCTTCGTTACACCCGACCTTTACTGGATCTTCTTGGCCTTTTCGAAGGCTTCGTCGATCGTGCCGACCATGTAGAACGCTTGTTCCGGCAGGTGGTCGCACTCGCCTTCAACGATCATCTTGAAGCCACGGATCGTTTCCTTCAGCGGCACGTACTTGCCCGGCGAGCCCGTGAACACTTCAGCGACGTGGAACGGCTGCGACAGGAAACGCTGGATCTTACGAGCGCGCGCCACGGCGAGCTTGTCTTCCGGCGCCAGTTCGTCCATACCCAGAATCGCGATAATGTCGCGCAGTTCCTTGTAGCGCTGCAGCGTTTGCTGCACGCCGCGCGTGATCGAGTAGTGCTCTTCGCCGATCACGTTCGGGTCGATCTGACGCGAGGTCGAATCGAGCGGGTCCACTGCCGGGTAGATGCCCAGCGAAGCGATGTCACGCGACAACACGACGGTTGCGTCCAAGTGGCCGAAAGTCGTAGCCGGCGACGGGTCGGTCAAGTCATCCGCAGGGACGTACACGGCCTGCACCGACGTAATCGAGCCAGTCTTGGTGGACGTAATACGCTCTTGCAGCTTACCCATTTCTTCAGCCAGCGTCGGCTGATAGCCCACTGCCGACGGCATACGGCCGAGCAGTGCCGACACTTCCGTGCCTGCCAGCGTGAAACGGTAGATGTTGTCGACGAAGAACAGCACGTCGAGGCCTTCGTCACGGAAGTGCTCAGCCATCGTCAGACCGGTCAGCGCGACGCGCAGACGGTTGCCCGGCGGCTCGTTCATCTGGCCGTACACCAGCGCGACCTTGTCGAGAACGTTCGAGTCCTTCATTTCGTGATAGAAGTCGTTCCCTTCGCGGGTACGCTCGCCAACACCGGCGAACACGGAGTAACCACCGTGTTCCTTAGCGATGTTGTTGATCAGTTCCATCATGTTCACGGTCTTGCCCACACCGGCGCCACCGAACAAGCCAACCTTACCGCCCTTGGCGAACGGGCAGATCAGGTCGATAACCTTGATGCCGGTTTCGAGCAGTTCCGTCGACGGCGACAGTTCGTCGAACGCCGGCGCCTTCTGGTGAATACCGCGAACCACGTCCGAGTTGATCGGGCCGGCTTCGTCGATCGGGCGACCCAGCACGTCCATGATCCGGCCGAGGGTCGGCTTGCCAACCGGCACGCTGATCGGCTTGCCGGTGTTCTTCACCGTCGTACCGCGGCGCAGACCGTCCGAGGCACCCAGACAGATGGTACGGACGACGCCGTCGCCCAGCTGCTGCTGGACTTCGAGGGTCAGTTCCGAACCGTCGAGAATGAGCGCGTCGTAAATCTTCGGCATCTGGTCGCGCGGAAATTCCACGTCGATCACCGCGCCGATGCACTGTACGATCTTGCCTTCTACCAAAGCAGTAGTACTCATCGCTTTTCCTTTAGATACTCAATTCTTCACTCGCGCAAAGGCGCAATTTCGATGGGGCCGCCAAGGTGGGGGTGCGCCTCACGGGCGCACACGAAGCAGCTTGCCTGACCGTCAAGGTCAGACTGCCGCCGCGCCACCGACGATTTCCGACAGTTCTTTCGTGATCGCGGCCTGACGGCTCTTGTTGTACACGAGCTGCAGTTCGTTGATGACCGTCTTCGCGTTGTCCGAAGCGGCCTTCATTGCGACCATTCGTGCCGACTGCTCCGATGCCATGTTTTCCGCGACGGCCTGATAGACCAGCGCTTCGACATAACGCACCAGCAGTTCGTCCACCACGGCCTGTGCATCCGGCTCGTAGATATAGTCCCACTGCGTGCTCGGCGTCGTGCCGTCTTCGTCCTTGCGCTCGAACTGATCTGCCGACAGCGGCAGCAGTTGCTCGATCACCGGCTCCTGCTTCATCGTGTTGACGAAGCGCGTGTACGCGAGGTACACCGCCGAAACCTTGCCTTCCGAGTACAGGTCGAGCTGCACCTTCACCGCGCCGATCAGCTTTTCCAGATGCGGCGTGTCGCCCAGATGCACGACATTCGACACCACCTTGGCGCGCAGACGATTCAGGAAACCCAGACCCTTGGTACCGATCGCAGTTGCTTCGATCGTCTTGCCCTGGCCTTCCAGCTCCTTGAACTTCTGCAGCGACGCACGCAGCACGTTGGTGTTCATCCCACCGCACAGACCTTTATCGGTCGTGACGAGGATGATGCCGGCCGTTTTCGCACCTTCGTTCGACACCATGAACGGGTGACGATACTCCGGGTTCGCACGGCTCATGTGCGCAGCGATATCGCGGACCTTGTCGGCGTACGGGCGAGCAGCGCGCATGCGCTCCTGAGCGCGGCGCATCTTCGATGCGGCCACCATCTCCATCGCTTTCGTGATCTTGCGCGTGTTTTGCACGCTCTTGATCTTGCCGCGAATTTCCTTCATTCCAGCCATTGCTTGCTCCTTGTCGGCCCGAGTTAGCGCTTTAGCGGTTACTCGGGGCCCATGCAAAGCGATCGAAGCAGCGCGGATTCAGTTGCCTGCGGCCCGCGCCGCTCCAAGGTCCTTTTATGCCTTGCGGATCACTCGCACATCAATAAGCGCCGGACTTCTTGAAGTCTTTGAGAGCCGTATGCAGCAGGGCTTCGTCGTCCTTCGAGAGTTCCTTGGTATCTTCGATGCGCTTGACCAGGTCAGCGTGCTTCGACTTCAGGTAATCACGCAGGCCCTTTTCGAACGGCAGCACTTGCGCGACTTCGAGGTCGTCGAGGTAACCGTTGTTCGCGGCGAACAGCGCGACAGCCAGTTCCCACACTTGCAGCGGCTGATACTGCGGCTGCTTCAGCAATTCCGTCACGCGGCGGCCGCGCTCCAGTTGCTTGCGGGTTGCTTCGTCGAGGTCCGATGCGAACTGCGCAAACGCTGCGAGTTCACGGTACTGCGCCAGGTCGGTACGGATACCGCCCGACAGCTTCTTCACAACCTTGGTTTGAGCCGCACCACCCACGCGCGACACCGACACACCGGCGTTAATTGCCGGGCGGATACCTGCGTTGAAAAGGTCGGTTTCCAGGAAGATCTGGCCGTCGGTAATCGAGATCACGTTCGTCGGAACGAATGCGGTCACGTCGCCGGCTTGCGTTTCAATGACCGGCAGTGCCGTCAGCGAACCGCTCTTGCCCTTCACTTCGCCGTTCGTGAACTTCTCGACGTACTCTTCCGAGACGCGAGCAGCACGTTCCAGCAGACGCGAGTGCAGATAGAACACGTCGCCCGGGTAAGCTTCGCGGCCCGGCGGGCGGCGCAGCAACAGCGAGATCTGACGGTATGCCCAAGCTTGCTTGGTCAAATCGTCATACACGATCAGCGCGTCTTGACCGCGGTCGCGGAAGTATTCGCCCATCGTGCAGCCGGCGTACGGTGCGAGGTATTGCATCGCAGCCGATTCCGAAGCCGAAGCGGCCACGACGATCGTGTATTCCAGCGCGCCGGTTTCTTCCAGCTTGCGGACCACGTTCATGATCGACGAAGCTTTCTGGCCGATTGCGACGTAGATACAGAAGAGGTTCTTGCCCTTCTGGTTGATGATCGCGTCGACTGCGACTGCGGTCTTGCCGCACTGACGGTCGCCGATGATCAGCTCACGCTGGCCACGGCCAACCGGCACCATCGCGTCGATCGACTTCAGACCGGTTTGAACCGGCTCTGAAACCGACTTACGCCAGATCACGCCCGGCGCAATCTTTTCAATTGCGTCGGTCTTCTTCGCGTTGATCGGGCCCTTGCCGTCGATCGGGTTGCCGAGTGCATCGACCACGCGGCCGAGCAGTTCCGGACCCACCGGCACTTCGAGAATGCGGCCCGTCGTCTTGACGATGTCGCCTTCCGAAATGTGTTCGTACTCACCCAGAATCACGGCGCCGACCGAGTCGCGCTCGAGGTTCAGTGCGAGACCGAAGGTGTTGCCCGGGAATTCGAGCATTTCGCCCTGCATCACTTCCGACAGGCCGTGGATGCGCACGATACCGTCGGTCACGGAGATCACGGTGCCCTGGTTGCGAACGTCTGCGCTCGCTTCAAGGCCCTGGATCCGACTCTTGATCAGCTCGCTGATCTCAGAGGGATTGAGTTGCATTATTCGCTCCTGATAGTCAATTCTGTTGCGTGCCAGCCGCTAAAGCGCCTCGGGCGCTTCAGGCCGTCAGAGCCGTCTGCATGCTGGCAAGCCGCGCGCGGACCGAGGTATCGAGCACTTCGTCACCGACCGTCACGCGCACGCCGCCGATAAGCGACGAGTCGACTTCGACCGTCGGCTTCAGCTTGCGCTTGAATTTGCGTTCGAGACTTGCGACGAGTTCGTTCAACTGCGCGCCTTCGAGCGGGAATGCGCTGACGATCAGCACATCTGCCGCCCCTTCGCGGGCGTTCTTCAACTCTTCGAACTGCGTGGCGATTTCCGGCAGCAATTGCAGGCGATGGTTATCGACCAGCATTTGCACCAGATTCTTCGCTTGTGCATTGTCCTTGAGCGGCGACTTGACCGCGGACAGCAGCAGATCGCTGACCTGTGCGCGGCTCACTTTCGGGCTCGAGGCGATCGACAGCACTTCGGGCAGACGCGCAACCTGTGCCAGCTCCTGCACGAGCGTGGACCAGGCGGCGATGTCACCAGCTTCGGCCACGCCAAACAGCGCTTCTGCGTACGGACGGGCGATGGTTGCAAGTTCGGCCATGATCAGAGCTCGGCTTTCAGTTGATTCAGCAGGTCAGCGTGAGCTGCCTGGTCGACTTCGCGCTTCAGGATCTGTTCAGCGCCCTTCACGGCGAGTGCAGCAACTTCGCCGCGCAGCGTTTCGCGGGCCTTCACGACTTGCTGTTCCGCGTCGGCCTTCGCTTGCGCGATGATGCGAGCGGCTTCAGCTTGTGCTTGAGCCTTGATTTCGTCAGCGACTGTCACTGCGCGCTTTTCTGCGTCAGCGATACGTTGCTGACCGTCATTGCGTGCCTGAGCGAGTTCCTGGTCGACGCGCTTGTGGGCGGCTTCGAGTTCCGCCTTGCCCTTTTCAGCAGCCGACAAACCGTCAGCGATCTTCTTTGAGCGCTCGTCGAGGGCGTTGATCAACGGCGGCCACACGAACTTCATCGTGAACCACGCGAGGATCAGGAACACGACCATTTGCGCAAACAGGGTTGCGTTGAGATTCACGGTGTTTCCTTAAACGTTGCTAGTTCGGAAAGTGAAACGGCAAGGCGCTCATCGATTCTGTATTCGATCAGCGCCTAAGTGCCCGTTCCGCCCTGCGCCTTTACCAGTTATAGCTCAGGCGCAAACTTCCGAGGAACCTCAGCCTGCCAGCTTCGACAGCAGCGGGTTCGCGAACGCGAACAGCATTGCCACACCAACGCCAATCAGGAACGCAGCATCGATCAGACCAGCCAGCAGGAACATCTTGGTTTGCAGCGGGTTCATCAGTTCCGGTTGACGAGCACATGCTTCGATGTACTTGCCACCCATCAGGCCGATACCGATACAGGCGCCGATTGCACCCAGGCCGATGATGATGCCGATACCGATGGCGGTCAGACCCTGAATGTTGGCGATGAAAGCTTGCATGATCACTCCTTTGTGAAAAGTCTTTTAGAACTGGTTGGAACTGGGATTTAATAAAACAAAACTAAAAACAATTCGTCATTCGACACGCCGTGATTAGTGGCTGTCGTGTGCCTGTCCGATGTACACCAGCGTCAGCATCATGAAAATGAACGCTTGCAGCAGAACGATCAGGATGTGGAAGATCGCCCAGACCGTGCCTGCGATGACGTGGCCGATAAAGCCGAGCACTGACGCGTCCGCGCCGAAACCCCACATGCTGCCGAGCAGGGCAATCAGCAGGAACAACAGCTCGCCCGCGTACATGTTGCCGAACAGCCGCATGCCGAGCGAAACCGTCTTTGCGACGAACTCGATAATGTTCAATGCAAGGTTCGGGATCCACAGCAGCGGATGCGCGCCGAACGGAGCCGACAGCAGTTCATGCACGAAGCCGCCTGCGCCCTTGATCTTGAAGTTGTAGTAAATCATCAGCGCGAACACGCCGAGCGCGATGCCGAGCGTGCCGTTCAGGTCGGCGGTCGGCACGATGCGGTGATGGGGGATGGCTTCCGACAGACCCAGCCAGCCGATCACGCGGCCCGGCAGATCGACGGGGATGAAGTCGAGCGAGTTCATCAACGCGACCCAGACGAACACGGTCAGTGCCAGCGGTGCGATGAAGGTGCGCGAGCCGTGGATCATCGATTTCGATTGATCTTCGACCATCTCGACCAGCATTTCGATCAGGCATTGGAAACGGCCCGGCACGCCGGATGTCGCCTTGCGAGCCGCCATATGGAGGATGCCGATCGTGACCAGACCGCAAACGATCGACCAGAAAAGGGTGTCCAGATTCCACACATGGATGTCGAAAATCGACGTCTGGTGCGCGGTGGAAAAGTTCTGCAAGTGGTGCGCGATGTACTCGGACGGATCCAGAGCGCGCGTGCCTTCGCTAGCTGCCATATCGTTAATGCCACCCAAATTGTCGAAAATCGTCTTAGGCCGTTCCCGCCGCAATTCTGTATTGCGGGAACACGCCGGGTGCGGATCGTGTCATATCCGCACTCCTTACGCCAGCGCTACGCGCCAGCCTGAATTTTGTGCTGCTACTCTCTGCTACTACCTTAGCGCCACGCGAGGGCGATCCAGTATGTTTTGAGCGCGATGAGGTAAGTCACGAGCAGCGGCACCCAGCATACGTCGTGATACCAGAAAGCGATGACGACAAACATCGCGATCGTTGCCCCCATCTTGAGCGCTTCGCCAATCATCCAGCTCATCGCTGTTTTGGCGCCGCTCAGCGTTCTAAGACGTGCCGCGAACAGCGCGCTCGGCACCCAGCAGATCGCCCCCCCCAGGAACGCGGACAGCGCAGCAGCGCCCGGCGGCTTGTAGAACAGCCACCACACCAGCGTCGCACCCAGGGACAAAACCATTTGCGCCGCCACGACCTTGAAAGGCGTAACGCGCGATGGACGACTCACATTCGGGCCAAACAGCTTTTCGGCCTCGACCCGGGTGAGCGGAACGATATTGTTATCTTGTTGCTCGACATCCCGCGCATCGTCAGTTGTAACGTGCTGACCGGTGGACGCATCGGAAACGGTGCGTTCAGCGCGGTGGTCGTCACGCCCATTCTTCGGCGCTTGATTCGACGTTTTAACCGCCATCGCAGTGTTCCGAAAGTCTTGTTCCAGCCCGCGAGCTTACGCTGCGCTTACGGGGTTGCCGTGCAATTAAATCCGGGCGATTGTAAGCGATAGTTGCAGGCAATTCAAGACTTTAGGCCGTTCAATAACCAGCGTGAAAACGGCCTCCACGATGCGGGAACACGATCTTGGGCGCGCTGTACACGGCAAATGTAAGGCGGTCGGGGGATGGCAAAACATGCGTGATGAATCAGGCCGTTTGAAGTGCGCGAATGCGTCGTTTCGACGCTGCTGCGGACGTCTCAAAAATGCAACAGACGATGATTTTTGCCAGCTTTGGTAGACATGGGGGGCGCCGCCGGGTAAAGGCGGGGCGGTAGACCACGGCCCTTTCTGTGATGACCAGACAACGAGGGGCACTGCCCTCTGCCCTGACGATCGACGACGCGAGCAATCAGGCGGCTGCTACTCCCTATCGCTCCTGCCCCACCCTGCCATCCCCGTGTTGGCATCCAACACCTACGGCCTGATCCATTTTTAAGTCAAAGGGCCGAGCATGCGGAACCCATTGCCGTATCGCGGCAATAAGGCCAAGCCTTCGCGAACAGCTCAAATCGAAGGACAATCCGGCCACTTCTGCATCACCATGAAAATATCCACGAAAACAGATGTGTCGCAATCCTTATTATCAAACGTAATGGTTAGTTAGGAATCCAACCGACATCCACGTGTGGTGCTCACCGGCAGTATCGAGCATTTCAGTCGCATCGTGCACCATCCCTACTCGGTCAGCGACTATCGATCGATCAGAAAAATCGCCAAACAAGCCACACTTGCGTCAGATGCAACCGCCACACTACCGCTACCATCGAAAACCACACCAAGCGCGCCAAATAGCCTACGAGCGGAAGCCGGGAACAAGGCCCAGCCAGTCCGCAAGCAGGCTCAACACATCCTTCACGCTCAACCGCCAGGATCAGGCCGTGGCGTTTCCACGCAACCGGACAAGAATCCCTTCCAACGCATCCAGATCGCCGAAGTCCACCAGCACCTGGCCACGACCGCGTCGGCCGAGCTTGATCTTTACCGTTGCTGCGAGCAGATCGGACAACTCCTCCTCAAGCCGTCTTGTGTCGCGGCCACCGTCCTGACCCGCTCGCGCCTTGACCGCAGGCGCAACCTTGGTCGTCGCCGTCACCAGTTTTTCGGTTTCGCGTACCGACATGCGCTTGTTGACAACCTGGTTGGCCAAGGTGATCTGCGTCGCGGCGTCGACGGCCAATAGCGCGCGTGCGTGCCCCATGTCGAGATCGCCGGCCAGCAACATCGTCTGCACCGGCGACGCCAGATTCAGCAAACGCAGCAAGTTCGATACAGCACTGCGCGAGCGGCCCACCGATTCAGCCGCCTGCTCGTGCGTGAAATTGAACTCGTCGAGCAAGCGCTGAATACCCTGAGCTTCTTCCAGCGGATTCAGATCTTCGCGCTGAATATTCTCAATCAGCGCCATCGCAGCGGCGGCCTGGTCCGGCACGTCTCTCACCAGCACCGGCACCTCGTTGAGGCCCGCGAGACGTGCCGCACGGAAGCGCCGCTCGCCCGCGATGATCTCGTACTTATCCGCCGATACCGGCCGCACCAGGATCGGCTGCATGAGCCCCTGAGCACGGATGCTGGCGGCCAATTCCTGCAACGCGCCTTCGTCCATGCGCGTGCGCGGCTGGTACTTGCCGGCCTGCAGTTTGCTGAGCGGCAGCACGTTCGGCGCACCCTCGATCACGACGGCCTCGGTAATATCCGCACTGCCACCCAGCAATGCTTCCAGACCGCGGCCCAACCCCTTCTTTCTTGCTACTGCGTTCATCGTGCTTCCTCGATCCGCTTAGGACGCCTGGGGCGCGTCATTCAATGTGCGCACCCGCTCAATCATTTCTGCACCGAACTGCACATACGCTTGCGCACCGCGCGAGGCCTTATCGAACACGACGCCCGGCAACCCGTAGCTAGGCGCCTCAGCAAGACGTACGTTGCGCGGGATCACCACATCGAACACCTTGTCGCCAAAGTGCTCTTTCAGTTGATCCGAGACTTGCTGTTGCAAGGTGATGCGTGGATCGAACATCACACGCAGCAGGCCGATGACCTTCAGGTCACGATTCAGATTCGCGTGCACCTGCTTGATCGTGTTGACCAGGTCGGATAGCCCCTCGAGCGCGAAGTACTCGCATTGCATCGGGATCACCACGCCATGGGCAGCGCATAGACCATTGAGCGTCAGAAGCGACAGCGCAGGCGGGCAGTCGATCAGCACGAATTCGTATTCGCTTTCGACCTCCGCCAAGGCGACTTTCAGTTGCCGCTCGCGATGCTGAACGCTGACCAGTTCGACTTCGGCACCCGCCAGTTCACGGTTCGCGGGCAACACGTCGTAGCCGACTGCTTCCGGACGCACTCGCGCATCCGCCACGGATACGCCGTCCACCAGCACTTCGTAGACGGTGTTCGCACACGCAGCCTTGTCGATACCGCTGCCCATCGTGGCGTTGCCCTGCGGGTCCAGATCGATGAGAAGGACTCGCTGTCCCTGCGCTGCCAGGCTCGCGGCCAGATTGACTGCCGTCGTCGTCTTGCCGACGCCGCCCTTCTGGTTCGCAACGCAGAAGATTTTTGCCATCGTTGGTGTGTCCCTTTTGCTGCTTGAATAAAGTAGAAAGCGCTCGTGGTATGCAGGGCGTGCCCGGCACCTATGGGTGACCGCCGTCAGTTGCCCGCATCCACCCGAACCTTGATCAAATGCCGCTCCGCGTCGAGCAACGGCACGTTCAGCCGGATGATCTGTTCCACCTGGGCACCCGCTGGCAGGCGCTCGATTTCGCCGTCCGGCCGCACACCCTTCATCGCCCAGATCGCGCCCTGCTCCGCTACCAGATGACGGGCCAGTGTAACGAAATCCGAGAGTTCTGCGAATGCGCGCGACACGATTACGTCGAACTTTGCCGGTACTTCGGCGCCCGGCTGCAAAGCCTCGACGCGGCCCGTGACCACCGACAGATTGGCAAGGCCGAGCTCGGCTTTGGCCTGAGCCTGAAACGCCGTCTTCTTGTGCACGATGTCGTTCACGGTGACGGTCCATTCAGGCAGAACAATGGCCAGCACGATACCCGGCAAGCCGCCGCCAGAGCCCACGTCCAGCACCGAAGACGCACCGCGCGGAGCGAGATGCGGCACGATCGAAAGCGAATCCAGGATGTGCTGGATAAGCATCTGCCGCGGATCGCGAATCGCCGTCAGGTTATAGACGGCATTCCATTTGGACAACAGCGCGACGTAGTCGAGCAGTTTGCCGAGCTGCGCGTCGCTTAGTTCAAGGCCGAGTTCGCGGACGCCCTCTGCTAGCAGTGGCGCCAGTGCCTCACGCCCCATCCCCTTCTGACTCACCGTCATTGCGCCACCGGCGTGCTGTCGGCGCCAGGTTCGGCAGGTTTCGTCGAGCGGCGCCCAAAGCCACGCTTCAGGTGGACCATCAGCAAGGAAATCGCCGCCGGAGTAATGCCGGAGATACGCGATGCCTGACCGATGGTTTCCGGGCGGAATTGCGTCAGCTTCTGACGCGCCTCGAACGACAGCCCTCTCACCTCGGCGTAGTCCAGCCCCTCAGGCAAACGCGTACTTTCGTGCGACTCATTCCGCTCGATCTCGTCCGCCTGGCGATCGATATAACCTTGATACTTAATGCCGATCTCGATCTGTTCCTTGATTTGGGCAAGCAAAACGTCGTCTTCGGCCAGCGCCTCAGGCGCAGCACATGCGCCCGCGCGCAAACCGCAGACGCCGTCATACGTCACGCCCGGACGGCGTAACAGATCCGCCAAGCTGTATTCATGGTCGATCGGCTTGCCGAGCAATGCCGTCGCCTCGTCGGCCGGCAGCGTCTTGGGATTGACCCATGTCGTACGAAGGCGCTCTGTTTCACGTGAAACAGCATCGCGCTTGCGGCTAAATGCATCCCAACGGACGTCATCGACCACGCCAAGTTCGCGGCCAATTTCCGTCAGACGCATATCGGCATTGTCTTCGCGCAGGCTCAGACGGTATTCGGCGCGACTCGTGAACATGCGGTACGGCTCGGAAACCCCTTGCGTCACCAGATCGTCGACCAGCACACCCAAATAGGCCTGATCGCGGCGCGGGCACCATGCGTCCTTGCCCTGCACGTGCAAACCGGCGTTAATCCCCGCCAGCAAGCCTTGCGCTGCGGCCTCTTCATAGCCGGTCGTCCCATTGATCTGGCCGGCAAAGAAAAGCCCATTGATCACTTTGGTTTCCAGCGATGCCTTCAGCCCGCGCGGATCGAAGTAGTCGTATTCAATCGCGTAGCCCGGCCGCAGAATATGCGCGTGCTCCAAACCGCGCATCGAACGCACGAGTTCCAGCTGTACGTCGAACGGCAGGCTGGTGGAAATCCCGTTGGGATAGAACTCGTTCGTCGTCAGTCCTTCCGGTTCGAGGAAGATCTGATGCGATTCCTTGGACGCGAAACGGTGAATCTTGTCTTCGATCGATGGGCAGTACCGCGGTCCTACCCCTTCGATCACGCCCGTGTACATCGGCGAACGGTCGAGCCCACCGCGGATGATGTCGTGCGTCCGCTCATTCGTATGCGTAACCCAGCACGGCACCTGACGCGGATGCTGCTCGACGCGCCCCAAAAACGAGAAAACCGGCACCGGATCCAGATCACCCGGCTGTTCTTCGAGCTTCGAAAAGTCGATCGTCCGACCGTCGATGCGCGGCGGCGTCCCGGTCTTGAGGCGGCCTTGCGGCAGCTTCAGTTCCTTTAGACGACCGGACAGCGACACCGCTGCCGGATCGCCAGCACGACCACCGGTGTAGTTGTTCAAACCCACGTGAATCTTGCCGTCGAGGAAAGTCCCAGCCGTCAGCACAACGGCCCGCGAACGGAAACGAATTCCCACCTGCGTCACCGCGCCAACCACCCGGTCGCCTTCCACCATCAAATCGTCGACCGCTTGCTGGAACAGCCACAGGTTCGGCTGATTCTCCAGCCGATGCCGGATCGCCTGCTTGTACAGCAGACGGTCCGCCTGCGCGCGCGTCGCACGAACCGCCGGCCCCTTCGACGAATTGAGGATGCGGAACTGGATCCCGCCCTCATCCGTCGCAGCCGCCATCGCACCGCCGAGCGCGTCGACTTCCTTCACCAGATGGCCCTTACCAATCCCGCCGATGGACGGATTGCAGCTCATCTGACCGAGGGTTTCGATGTTGTGCGTCAACAGGAGCGTCGTATTGCCCATGCGCGCCGAAGCCAAGGCGGCCTCGGTGCCGGCATGACCACCGCCGACGACGATTACGTCAAATTCTGTGGGAAAAAGCATCGCGAATCTCACGCCAGATCGTCGCGTGAGCCTTTCAAAGGAAATGTATGGGCGAATTATAACGGGTTCGGTTTAGGCCCGAATTTCGGCCGAATGGCCAGGTAAGAAAAAAGCGGTGTGTTTCACGTGAAACACACCGCTTTGAACCGCAGCGAGCTGGACGAAAAATGGAGAATTAAGCCACTTTCTTGGCCAACCCAAGATACGTTTCGATCACGCGGGGATTCTGCGCCAGATCGGCGGCCGGTCCTTCCAGCGCCAGCTCACCGGTTTCAAGCACATAACCGTAGTCGGATATCTGCAGCGCAGCGCGCGCATTTTGCTCAATCAGAAGCGTAGCCACACCCGTCTGTCGCAGCGCACTAATGATGTGGAAAATTTCTTTCACGATCAGCGGCGCGAGACCCAAGCTCGGCTCATCGAGCATCAATAGATCGGGCTTGCCCATCAGCGCACGGCCCACCGCGAGCATCTGCCGTTCGCCGCCGGACAAAGTCCCGGCCGCCTGCTTCCGTCGCTCTTTCAAGCGAGGAAAAAGTGTAAAGACCGGCTCGAGCTGATCGAGAAAGTTACGCTCCCCTGCCCGCTTACGCCGATACGCGCCAAGGACCAGATTGTCTTCAACAGTCATCGACGCAAACAGCTCCCGTTTCTCCGGCACCAGGCACATGCCGCGCGCGACCCGCTTTTCAACGGGCACCGCACTGACGTCTTCACCCTGATAGAGGACCGAGCCCTTTGCATGGCCCGTCGTCGGCAGCGCGCCCATGATCGCGTTCAGCAACGTGGACTTACCCGCACCGTTGGGACCAATCACCGAAACGATCTGACCAGGCCGTACCTTGATTGCCGCGCCATGCAGCGCTTCGACCTTGCCATAGCGGACCGACAAACCATTTACGTCGAGAATCGGTGCAGCATCATTCATCGTCTTCTCCATCACTCCACCCCGCCGAGATACGCTTCGAGCACAGCCGGGTCCTGCTGGACATCCTGTGGCAGGCCTTCCGCGATACGCGTGCCAAATTCCATGACCACCAATCGGTCGGTGAGATTCATCACGAAATCCATATCGTGTTCGACCAGCAGCACACTCATGCCTTCGGCCTTGAGGCGACGCAGCAAGTCCGCCAATTGCAGCTTTTCCTGATACCGCAAACCGGCGGCAGGTTCGTCCAGCAACAGCAGGGTCGGGTCACAGCACAGTGCGCGAGCAATTTCGAGAATCCGCTGTTGCCCCAACGCCAGGCTACCCGCCTCGTCGTACATATGCTGTTCGAGTCCGACGCGACGAATCTGCCGAGCCGCTTCGGCCATCAGGCGCGCTTCTTCCGCACCGTTCAGGCGCGCGACACTGCGCCAAACGCCGGCGTGGCCGCGCAGATGCGCGCCAATTGCCACGTTCTCCAGCACCGTCATTCCAGGCAGCAGCTTGACGTGCTGGAACGTGCGGCCAATCCCGCGCTTGACGATTTCACGTGAACTCAGCGAATCGATACGCTCGCCGCGGAACGTGATTTCGCCACTCGTGGCTTGCAGTACACCCGTGACCAGATTGAAGGTCGTCGATTTGCCGGCGCCGTTCGGGCCGATCAACCCGATGATCTGCCCTGCTTTCACCTCGAAGCTGACATCGTTCACGGCGACCAGTCCGCCGAACTGCTTGCGCGCCTTATTCACCGTCAACAGGTTTTCGCCTGCGGTCGGCTTGCTGCGCTGCGGCAACGGCTCGGCATGATCCGACAGATGCGCACGCGGCCCCTTCGGGAAAAACCGCGCGACAAACGGCCAGACGCCTTGGCGAGCGTATTGCAGCAACAGCACCATCAGGATGCCAAACACGATTACTTCGAAGTTGCCGTTCTCGCCGAGCAGCTTCGGCAGCAACGTTTGCAGATAGTCTTGCAACACGGTCAGGATCGCCGCGCCGAGCACAGCGCCCCAGACATGCGACACGCCACCCACCACCGCCATAAACAGAAACTCGATGCCGTGGTTCAGTCCAAAAGGTGTCGGATTCACCGCCCGTTGCAGGTGTGCGTACAGGAACCCTGAAATCGACGCCAACACCGCGGCATAGACGAAAATGACGACACGCATCCAGCCCGTGTTGACGCCCATCGCCTCGGCCATCATGCCGCCGCCGCGCAATGCGCGGATCGCCCGTCCTGGCCGGCTATTAAGCAGATTTTGAACAGAAATCACCGCGCCCAGCACCACCACCCAGATCAGGTAATAAATATGGCGACCGGACTCCAGGTTGATGCCGAAAACGTTCAGCACAGGAATCCCGTTGATGCCGTCGTATTTGCCCAGCATCTCCAGATTGCCGAACAGATAGAACAGCGCGAGTCCCCACGCGATCGTGCCGAGCGGCAGAAAATGGCCCGATAGCCGCATCGTCACGAGCCCCAGCATGAGCGCGATCAACGCCGTCACCACCACGCCCGCGATCAGCGCGAGCCACGGCGACACGCCATACGCAGTCGTCAGATACGCGGTTGCATACGCGCCGATGCCGACGAACGCCGCCTGCCCGAAGCTCGTCATCCCGCCGATCCCCGTCAGCAGCACGAGTCCGATCGCGACGATCGAATACAGCCCGATGTAGTTGAGCAGCGTGACCCAGTACTCGGGCACATGAATAGGCTGCGGCAGCACCGGCAACGCGAACAGCACTACGAGGAACAGCCAGAAGAACTTGTTTTGCATGATCCGTTTCATCGTGTCACTCCTCTTCCTCTTCCGAGTGCGGGCTGGCCAGACTCCGCCACAGCAGCACCGGGATGATCAGCGTGAACACGATCACTTCCTTATAAGCGCTCGCCCAGAACGACGAATACGACTCCAGCAGACCGACGAGGATCGAGCCTGCGGCGGCCAGCGGATAGCTGACCAGCCCACCGATAATCGCCCCCACAAACCCCTTCAGACCGATCAGGAAGCCCGAGTCGTAGTAGATGGTGGTCAAGGGTGCGACAAGGATGCCGCACAGCGCGCCGAGGCCCGCAGCGAGCGTGAACGCGAGGCGCCCTGCTTGCGTCGTGCCGATCCCGACGAGCCGCGCGCCGAGCCGGTTCACCGAGGTCGCGCGCAACGCCTTGCCGGAGATCGAGCGATCGAAGTACAGATACAGGCCGCCGATCAGCACCACCGCCGTGCCGACCACCCACAGGCTTTGCCCGGAAATCGACAGCGTGCCGAGGTTGAAGGTTGCATCGGAGAACGCGGTGGTGCGCGAGCCTTCCGCGCCGAACATCACGAGTCCGAGACCGACCATCGCGAAGTGCACCGCCACCGCCACGATCAGCAGCAGCAACGTAGTCGCCTCCGCGATCGGCTCATACGCGAGCCGGTAGACGAACGGCCCCATCGGAATCACGATCAGCAGCGTCAGCGCGATCTGCGCGATCATCGGCAGCGGATGCAGGAAAACGCCTTGCGTGAGCGCGTAAACCGCGATCGGAAACAGCAGGTATTTGCCGACCAGCATCACCAGCGTGCGCGCCGCATGCCGACGTTTTTCGGGATGCCGCACCAGCCCCGCTATCTCGACGACAAAGCATGCCGCGCCCATTGCCATCAGCAACCAGCAGGTCGCCGGAAATTTCTGTGTCTGCAGTGCGGCGAGCGTCAGCGCGCCGTACGAAACAAACTCGCCCTGCGGGATGAAGATCACCCGCGTCACGGAGAACACCAGCACTAGCGCAAGCGCGAGCAGCGCGTAAATCGCGCCGGTGGTAATGCCGTCCTGCGCGAGGATCGCCGCAATTGATAGATCCATACTTCCTCGTCCTGAAGCGTCGAAGTCAAAACCGGGAACAGTCGTGGCGGCAGAACCCGCGGCCAGCCACTAACCAGCAATCTCAGAAAAAGCGACCGCCGCGCCGGAACACGGCGCGGCGGTCGTTGCCATTGTCATGGAACAGAATGGCAATGCGGCGTCGTGCGCCGCATGTTGCGCGAGAGGCGCGTACCGCTTTTGTTGTTAGTCGTTCTGCAGCTTCCACTTGCCGTCGACGATCTGCACGATCACGCGTGCGCGCTTGTCGAGGCCGTTGTGGTCGGTCGTTGTGGTGTTCATGATGCCGTGCGAAACCGGCAGCTCCTTGATGTTCTCAAGCGCGCCGCGCAGCGCCACACGGAACGCTTCGGTGCCCGGCTGAGCGGTCTTCAGCGCGACTGGAATCGCGGCTTGCAGCATCTGGCCGGCGTCCCATGCATGGCCGCCGAAGGTCGCCACCGAGCCCGCGCCATAGGCTTTCTCGTACGCCGCCTTGTAGGCTTCCGACGACTTCTTCACCGGATTCGATTCCGGCAACTGGTCCGCGACCAGGATCGGGCCGGCCGGCAGGAATTCGCCTTCGCAATCCTTGCCGCACACGCGCAGGAAGTCGTTGTTGGCGACGCCGTGCGTCTGGTAGACCTTGCCCTTGTAGCCACGCTCCTTGAGCGTCTTGGCCGGCAACGCCGACGGCGTACCCGCGCCCGCGATCAGCACCGCATCCGGGTTCGCGCCCATGGTCTTCAGCACCTGGCCGGTCACCGATGCATCGGTGCGGTTAAAGCGCTCATTGGAGACGATCTTCAGATGATGGGCCGCAGCCGCAGCGGTGAAAACGTTGTTCCATCCATCGCCATATGCATCCGCAAAGCCGATGAAGCCAACCGTCTTCACGCCATGACGCTCCATGTAGTCGGCGATCGCATCAGCCATCAGGCTGTCGTTTTGCGGCGGTTTGAAGGCCCATGCGCGCTTGGCGTCCATCGGCGAAATGATCGCGGCCGATGCCGCCAGCGAGATCACCGGCGTCTTGCCCTCGGACGCTGCGTCGAGCATCGCCAGCGAATTCGGTGTAACCGTCGAACCGATGATGGCGTCGACGTGATCTTCGTCGATCAGCTTGCGCGTGTTCTGCACAGCCTTGCCGGTGTCCGATGCATCATCGAGGATGATGTATTGCACCGTCTTGCCGCCAATCTCTTTCGGCAGCAGCGCGACCGTGTTCTTCTCAGGAATCCCGAGCGATGCGGCCGGTCCCGTGGTGGACAGCGTGACACCGATTTTCACCTGCGCGAAGGCGGCGCCCGCGCCGCACATCAACGCCATCGCGATGCCGGTCCGTACCCATTGCTTTGTCTTTTTCATGCAAGTCTCCAAACGCTTCGAAGCGCGTATCTGTAATCCGGCCTGCAGGCCGGGTGTCTGAATCTAGTTATAGGGTTCAGGCATGCCAAGCATGGTTTTCCCTGCTCGGCGCCCATGCCTTCGCCACTTTGGTGCCACTCCCCTGCTGCGAACCAGAACTGCGATTTCTTATGCGACAAACACTAACATGTTAGTAGTATTGCGTTCTGCATCATGCACGGTCAATAGACTCTCGCCCGAATACGGGTTTGTCCTGAAACCCGCCGCTACGGCGGCACTTTGACCGCCTGGCCGTTGCATGTCCGTTGCGTTTCACCCATCACCATTCATCCGGCGCGGGCAATAAAAAAGACGCGTCAACTGCACGCGTCTTTTTAATGGGGTTCCGTATCGCTTCGCCTTCGCTCAGTTGCCGGACAGCTTCCACTTACCGCCGACGATCTCCACCATCACACGCGCCCGCTGGTCGAGACCAGCATGGTCGTTCGCGCTCATGTTGAAGATGCCGTGGGAAGCAGGCATGTCTTTCGTGCTTTCGAGTGCCGCACGCAGCGCTTCGCGGAATGCAGGCGTGCCTGGCTGAGCTTTCTTCAGCGCCAACGGAATCGCGCGTTGCAGCAGCAAGCCCGCATCCCACGCGTGACCACCGAATGTCGACACCGAGCCGGCGCCATACGCGCCTTCATACGCCTGCTTGTACGCAAGCGAGGTCTTCTTTACCGGGTTCGAATCGGGCAGCTGCTCAGCAACCAGCAGCGGGCCGGCCGGCAGATAGGTGCCTTCGCAATCCTTGCCGCACACGCGCAGGAAGTCGTTATTGGCGACACCATGCGTTTGATAGTACTTGCCCTTGTAGCCGCGTTCCTTGAGGGTTTTCTGCGGCAACGCGGCCGGTGTGCCCGCGCCGGCGATCAGCACCGCATCCGGATTCTGCGACATGATCTTCAGCACCTGACCGGTCACCGACGCATCGTTGCGCGCGAACCGTTCGTTCGCGACGATCTTGATCTTCGCGAGATCGGCGGCCTTGCCGAATTCCTTGAACCAGCTCTCGCCGTACGCATCGGCAAAGCCGATGAAACCGACCGTCTTCACACCGTGATTCGCCATATGCTGTGCGATTGCGGTGGCCATCAGAATGTCGTTTTGCGGCGTCTTGAAGACCCACGCGCGCTTCGCATCCATCGGTTCGACGATGCTCGCCGCGGCGGCCATGGAGATCATCGGCGTGGTGCTTTCGGCTGCGACGTCGATCATGGCCAGCGAGTTCGGCACGACGGTCGAGCCGATCAACGCATCCACATGATCTTCGCTGGTGAGCTTGCGCGCGTTCTTGACGGCCTGGGTGGAATCGGTGGCATCGTCGAGCACGATGTAATCGATTTTCTGCCCTGCCACTTCTTTCGGCAGCAGCGCGATCGTGTTCTTTTCCGGAATACCGAGCGATGCAGCCGGCCCCGTTGCCGACACCGTGACGCCGATTTTCACGTCCGCAAACGCATGGCCGCTCCATGCCGCGGATACTCCGGTGGCGACCAATGCCGCGCTAATCCAACGCAATGCCGACTTCATCCCGCTCCTCTATCTGCCCCGTTATTCATTTGAATTTAAATCCGTGGATTTAAATCACCGACCCAGCGGTCGGTGAATAGCGAGTTTAGCGGACGAAAGCCACGCGCCGCAAGCATTTTGCAGGGTAGCAAGGGGAGAAATCAGGCGTGGTCCGGTGAATAAAAAAGGGTCACCGAATTAGCGAAAGATTTGAATGGCGAATAACGAAAAGTACAAATAAAAAGCGCTGTTGGATATCAATCCAACAGCGCTTTCGTCTGGGCACTGAGTGCCTCATTGTCTCCTCGTTCTCCACCTGCAAAATTCGTGGTGCATCAGAACTGCATGAAGATTAAACGAGCACCTGTCTGCTTACAACTAGCAATTACCCTAGTGGTGCACTGCGGCACAAATTTGGGGCACGTTTCGTACCGTGCCCGGTGCACAAGTCTGCGCTCCGCATAATGCCAGATCCGGCTTAGCCGACTATAAAGCCGCCGGATTATATCGGATGCCGAATCAATTCAAAATCCCGTGCCTTTTCACGCCCGCAACGGCCGTACCCGCGCGATGATCTCACCGACAATGCCACGCCGGAACGCCAGCACGCAGGCAATGAAAATCACGCCCGTGACAATGGTCACGGATTCGCCCAGCGAGCGGAACCATTCGACGCCCGTCGACGAAGCCAGCGCCGAGCCGATATCGCCGAGCCGGTCCTCGAGCGCAACAATCAGCGCCGCGCCGAGCAGTGGCCCGAACAGCGTGCCCATACCGCCGACGAGCGTCATCAGGATCACGAGGCCGGACATGGTCCAGTAGGCGTCGCTCAGCGTCTCGAAGCCCTGCACCAGTACCTTGAGCGAACCCGCGAGACCAGCAAGCCCCGCGGACAGAATGAACGCCAGCAGCTTGAAGCGATCGGTGTCGTAACCGAGCGACACGGCGCGCGGCTCGTTCTCTTTGATCGCGACCAGCACCTGCCCGAACGGCGAATGCACGATCCGCACAATCAGCAGGAACGCCAGCACCATCACCGCCAGCACGACAAAGTACAGCGTCACATCCGACGAGAGATCCAGCAGGCCAAACAGCTTGCCGCGCGGTACGCCTTGCAGGCCATCCTCGCCGTGCGTGAACGGTGCTTGCAGGAACACGAAATAGACCATTTGCGCGAGCGCCAGCGTCACCATCGCGAAGTAAATGCCCTGCCGGCGGATCGCAAACAGGCCGACCACCAGCCCGAGCAACGTCGCTGTGGCGGTGCCGGCCAGCACGCCCAGTTCCGGAGAGAAGCCAAGCGTCTGCATTGCATAGCCGGTGACATAACCGGCCGACGCGAGAAACATCGCGTGACCAAACGAAAGGAGGCCCGTGTAACCGATCAGCAGATTGAAGGCCGCCGCGAACAACGCGAAGCACAGCACTTTCATGACGAACAGCGGATAGATGCCGAGCACGGGCACCGCGAGAAGCGCGATCAGCAGCAAACCGTAAAGCACTTTTCTCTGCATCATTTTTCCTTGCCGAAGAGACCCGCCGGGCGCACCAGCAACACGAGCGCCATGATCACGAAGACGACGGTCGCCGACGCTTCCGGGTAAAACACGCGCGTCAGCCCTTCGATCACGCCGAGCAGCAGGCCGGTCAGGATCGAGCCCATGATCGAACCCATGCCGCCAATCACCACCACCGCAAACACGGTGATGATCATCGGCTGGCCCATCAACGGCGAAACCTGAATCACCGGCGCGGCAAGCACACCGGCGAACGCCGCCAGCGCGACGCCGAAGCCATATGTCAGCGTGATCATCAACGGCACGTTGACGCCGAACGCCTCGACCAGTTTCGGGTTTTCGGTGCCCGCGCGCAGATAGGCGCCAAGACGCGTTTTCTCGATCACGAACCACGTCGCGAAGCAAACCACGAGCGACGCCACCACCACCCACGCGCGATAGTTCGGCAGGAACATGAAGCCGAGATCGGTCGCGCCGGAGAGTGCCGACGGCACGTCGTACGGCTGGCCGGACGAACCGTAGATCGAACGGAACACGCCTTCGACCACCAGCGTGAGTCCGAAGGTGAGCAACAGCCCATACAGGTGATCGAGCTTGTACAGCCAGCGCAGCATCGAACGTTCGATCACGATGCCGAACACGCCGACGATCAGCGGCGCGAGCACCAGCATCACCCAGTAAGGCAGGCCGAAATACGACAGGCCCATCCACGCGAGCATAGCGCCGAGCATGAACAACGCGCCGTGCGCAAAGTTGATCACGTTGAGCAAGCCGAAGATCACAGCAAGACCCAGGCTCAGAATCGCGTAGAACGAGCCGTTCACGAGCCCCAGCAACAGCTGGCTCAGCATTGCCGGTAGCGGAACGCCAAAGATTTCCATTGAAGCCTTAATCCCTTAAGCCGACGCCCTGGTGAGATCGGTTGCACACGATCCAGCCGGCGTGCGACCGGCGAGCCATCCGCCCGATCGCATGCCGCATAAGAAGCGGTCTGCCGTCAGTCTGTGTACCATCGTGGCGTCATGCATTGCCCGTCAGGTATAGCAGACAGACGGTCATCTGGTTATCAACTCAGGTTCACTTCCACAGCGCACAGCGCGTTTCAGCCTTGGTCGTGAACGCCTGCTCGCCCGGAATCGTCGCGGTGATCTTGTAGTAGTCCCACGGCTCTTTGGATTCGGCCGGCGTCTTCACCTGCATCAGGTACATGTCGTGGATCATGCTGCCGTCCTGACGGATGTAGCCTTTCGCGTAGAAGTCGTCGATCTTGGTCTTCTTCAGCTGCGCCATCACCTTGTCGGAGTCGGTCGAGCCCACTGTCTGCACAGCCTTCAGGTAGGTCATGGTCGCCGAATAGTCGGCGGCTTGCAGGCTCGACGGCATCTTCTTCATCTTGTCGAAGTAGCGCTGCGCCCACTTGCGGGTCGTGGCGTCCTTGTTCCAGTACCAGCTGTCGGTCAACACCAGGCCTTGGGTCGTTTCCAGACCCAGACTGTGGACATCGTCGATAAACATCAGCAGTGCGGCCAGCTTCATCGTCTTGGTGATGCCGAATTCCTTGGCGGCCTTGATCGAGTTGATCGTGTCGCCGCCCGCGTTGGCAAGGCCGAGGATCTGCGCCTTCGACGCTTGCGCCTGCAACAGGAACGACGAGAAATCCGATGCCGACAGCGGATGACGCACGGCGCCCACGACCTGGCCGCCGTTGGCCTTCACCACGTCCGACGTATTCTTTTCGAGCGCCTTGCCGAATGCGTAGTCAGCCGTCAGGAAGTACCACGTCTTGCCGCCCTGCTTCGTCACCGCCGAGCCCGTGCCCTTGGCGAGCGCCGTCGTGTCGTACGCATAGTGGATCGTGTAAGGCGTGCATTGCTCGTTCGTCAGGTTATCGGCGCCCGCGCCGATGCTGATATAGACCTTGTGCTTCTCACCGGCCACCGTGTTCATCGACAGCCCGGTTGCCGAATTCGTGCCGCCGATCAGCATATCGACGCCATCGCGATCGAACCACTCGCGCGCCCGCGACGCCGCGATGTCGGCCTTGTTCTGGTGATCGGCATAGACCACGGAGATCGGCTTGCCGTTGACCTTGCCGCCGAAGTCGGCCACCGCCATGCGGATCGCTTCGAGACCGCCCTGGCCGTCAATATCCGCATACAGACCCGACATGTCGGTGATGAAGCCGATCTTCACCGCGTCGTCGGCCGCTTGCGCGCTGCTCATCGTCAACGCGGCGCCGGCGGCAACCGCGAAACAGAGTGTGGCAAGCCGCGCGAGTGGGTTCTTTTTCATTCCTGTCTCCTGGTTTCTTCGCTTGTGGTTATCAGAGGCAATCGGACGCTTCTTGTTACTTCCTGTCTATACGCCCAGCAGGTCGTGCAGTACCGGCATCTTGCTTTCGAGCTCACCGGCCCCGAAGTGCTCCACGATCGCTCCGTGCTCCATGACGTAGAAGCGATCGGCGAGTGGCGCGGCAAAACGGAAATTCTGCTCGACCATCACGACTGTGTAGCCGCGCGCCTTGAGCGTCATGATCATGCGGGCGAGCGCTTGCACGATGACCGGCGCAAGGCCTTCCGAGATTTCGTCGAGCAATAGCAAACTCGCGCCGGTGCGCAGAATGCGCGCGACGGCCAGCATCTGCTGCTCGCCACCCGAAAGCCGCGTGCCCTGGCTCATCCGGCGTTCCTGCAGATTCGGAAACATCGAATAGATTTCTTCGAGCGACATCATGTGCGCCTTGTCGCCTACAGCCGGCGGCAACAGCAGGTTTTCCTCACACGAGAGGCTCGAAAAAATCCCACGCTCCTCCGGGCAGTAACCGATGCCGCAATGCGCGATGCGATGCGTGGGCAGGCTGATGGTTTCGCGTCCGCTGATGCGGATCGAACCGGTGCGCCGGCCGGTCAGCCCCATGATCGCGCGCAATGTGGTGGTGCGCCCCGCGCCGTTACGGCCCAGCAGCGTGACGACTTCGCCGCGGTTCACCGTCAGATCGACGCCATGCAGGATATGGGACTCCCCGTACCATGCCTGCAAACCCGTGATCTCCAGCGCGGGGGCACCGTCAGCCGTTCCGCTCACTTCGAGGCTTTCGCGCTCGGCAATCGTATTCATGCGTGGGCTCCGGCGAGCGCCGCGTCTGCGCTGCCCATATAGGCCTGCATCACGAGCGGATTCTTCGACACTTCGGCGTAGCTGCCTTCCGCAAGCACTTCGCCGCGTTGCAGGACGGTGATGGTGTCGGAGATGCCGGCGATCACGTTCATGTTGTGTTCGACCATCAGGATGGTGCGGCCGCTCGATACTTTCTTGATCAAGGCGGTGACGCGATCGACGTCTTCATGGCCCATGCCTTGCGTCGGTTCGTCGAGCAGCATCAACTCGGGCTCCATCGCGAGCGTGGTGGCGATTTCCAGCGCGCGCTTGCGGCCGTAGGACAGTTCTACCGTGAGCACGTCGGCGAAGTCGGTCAATCCGACCTGGGTGAGCAGATCCATCGCCCGATCGTCGAGCTGACGCAGCGTGCGTTCGCTCTTCCAGAAATGAAATGCGGTGCCGAGCACGCGCTGCAAACCGATGCGCACGTTCTGCAATGCAGTCAGATGCGGAAATACGGCAGAGATCTGGAACGAACGGATGATGCCGCGCCGGGCGATTTGCGCCGGGCGTTCACGGGTGATGTCGATTCCGTTGAACACGATCTGGCCCGCGGTCGGTTCAAGGAATTTGGTAAGCAGGTTGAAGCAGGTGGTCTTGCCTGCCCCATTGGGACCGATCAGCGCATGGATCGAGCCACGGCGCACGCGCAGGTTCACCCCGTTCACGGCGATGAAGCCTTTGAACTCGCGGGTGAGGCCGCGCGTTTCGAGAATCGTATCGCCGAGAATCATGTTCCCTTCCATACGGAGTAAGGCGAAGCACTACGATCTTCCGCGCAAACGGCTGCGCGACTTTTTTATGACGGCGGCACCCCGTGCGCGCTCGTTGGCGTGCTGCACCAATCCGGAGGGTAATCCATGGGCGGCACGCAGCATGGCTGCCATTGTCGCGCCAATGATGCAGCGCATTCATTGGGATTTGCACTTAGTGGATGACGACTGTTTGAAGCAGGATCGAGGTGCGCACAGCGGCCCCGGTCCTGCTGTCACACAGTGTGTCACACGGCCGAGACGGACGGCGCAGGCCTCGTCTCAACCGGGATACTGCCGGCCAGCCGTGCGCGCCGGTCTTCGCGGATCATGTCGCTGGCGCGTTCGGCGATCATCAGCGTCGGCGAATTGGTGTTGCCCGAGGTGATGGACGGCATGATTGATGCATCGACCACCCGCAAACCGTCAATACCGATAACTCGTAGGCGGTTATCGACGACCGCGCCAGGATCGCCGGCGACGCCCATCCGGCAGGTGCCTACCGGATGAAAGATGGTAGTGCCGACTGCGCCCGCGGCCTGCTGAAGTTCTTCTTCGGTCTGGTACTGGATACCCGGCAAAATCTCTTGCGGACGATAGGGCGCGAGCGCAGGCGCCGCGGCGATGCGGCGCGTGAGGCGCAACGCGTTGGCAGCGACGTGCCGGTCGTAATCAGTGGACAGGTAGTTGGGCGCGATCAGCGGCGGCGCCGAAGCATCGGCCGATCCGATGTGAATGCTGCCGCGCGACGTCGGGCGCAACTGGCACACGGAGGCGGTGAACGCATTGAAGCGATGCAACGGCTCGCCGAAGCGATCGAGCGAGAGCGGCTGCACGTGATACTCGAGGTCGGGGCGCGTGAGGGTGCGATCGTCCGGATCGGATTTGGCGAACGCGCCGAGTTGCGATGGCGACATCGACATCGGCCCACTTTGAAACAATGCGTACTGCATGCCGATCATGAGCTTGCCCCACCAATGAGCGGAGGCGGTGTTGAGCGTGCGCACGCCGTCGACTTTATAGGCCATGCGCAATTGCAGATGGTCCTGCAGATTCTCGCCGACGCCGCGCAGATCCTTCACGACCTCGATGCCCAGGTTCTGGAGACGCGCGCCATTGCCGATGCCGGAGAGTTCGAGCAATTGCGGCGAGTTGACCGCGCCGGCGCTGAGGATCACTTCGCAACGGGCTTTGGCGAGGTAGTCGGTGTTGTCGCCGCGATATTCGACACCGGTGCAGCGGCGTCCTTCGAACACGAGGCGCTGTGTGTGCGCACCCGTGATGACGGTGAGATTCGGGCGCCTGAGCGCCGGACGCAAGAATGCTTTCGACGCATTCCAGCGGATGCCGCGTTTCTGATTGACGTCGAAGTAGCCGACGCCGGTGTTGTCGCCGCGATTGAAGTCGTCGGTGGCGGGTATGCCGGTTTGTTGCGCGGCTTGTGAGAATTCTTCGAGGATCTTCCATTTCAGGCGCTGCTTTTCGACGCGCCATGGGCCGCCCGCGCCATGCGACTCGGAGGCGCCGGCGTGGTGGTCTTCGCTGCGTTTGAAGATGGGGAGGACGGCGTCCCAGGACCACGAGGCGTCGTTGGTGACGCGGGCCCATTCATCGTAATCCTCGCGCTGGCCGCGCATGTAGATCATGCCGTTGATCGATGAACTGCCGCCCAGGACTCTGCCTCGCGGGTATGAGAGGGAGCGGCCGTTCAGGCCGGGTTCTGATTGGGTTTTGTAGAGCCAATCTGTGCGGGGATTGCCGATGCAGTAGAGGTAGCCTACTGGGACGTGGATCCAGTGGTAGTCGTCTTTGCCGCCGGCTTCTAATAGGAGGACTTGGGTTTCTGGGTCTTCCGATAGGCGGTTGGCGAGGACGCAGCCTGCTGTGCCGGCGCCGATTATTATGTAGTCGAATTCGCCTTCCAGGCGGGGGGTTTTTGCTGGTGGGGTTTGCTGGTTGCTCATTGTTCAGTCTCCTAAGCTTTTTTGCCTGCGGCGCTTGGTGATTGGTTGCCTGCGGGGCGTTCGTTTTTCTGTGCTCTTGGGGTGTTGGGGTTTCTTGATTTGCTAGTGGTCTATTAGTGTGGCCCCTGTGCGGGGCGGCACTTACTTTCTTTGCCGCCGCAAAGAAAGATAAGCAAAGAAAGCGGCTTACACCGCCAGCTCATAAGCGGGGCCCTCGCACAGTCGCGGTAGTGGTGCATCTGGAATCTGTGTTCTCGCACATTCGGCGTTAGTGACAAGGGCGTCATTCTTCCGGCGGCGCTGCGCGCGCCGACGAGCACTTCTAAAACCTCTCGCTACGTTTCGTGCGGCGCCGTCGGTCGAAGTTGCAGATCACCGTCCCAACTCGAAACTATTTTGCTACCGGCATGGTGAACTCTGCACCCTTTCCGATGCTGTCGGGCCATCTTTGCATGATGCTCTTGTAGCGCGTGTAAAACCGTACGCCCTCCTCTCCATAGGCATGGTGATCGCCAAACAGAGACTTCTTCCAGCCACCAAAAGAATGCCATGCCATTGGCACCGGAATGGGTACGTTAATGCCTACCATCCCGATCTGGATTTGTCGCGAAAATGCTCGGGCTACGCCACCGTCGGAAGTAAATAGTGACACCCCGTTCGCAAACTCGTTGGCGTTGATGAGCTCAACGGCAGACGCAAAATCCGCGACCCGCACCACGCATAACACCGGACCGAAAATCTCCTCGCGGTAAATCTTCATGTCGGGCGACACATCATCGAATAATGTGCCGCCAAGAAAGAATCCCTTTTCATGGCCGGCCACCTGATGGCCGCGTCCATCGACAATCAGCTTCGCACCAGCGGCAATGCCCGCATCGATGTAACCCGACACTTTTTCTCGGTGCGCCGCCGTCACGAGCGGCCCCATCTCGGCTTCGGGTTCCATGCCGTTCAGAATCTTCAGGCTCTTCACTCGCGGAGTCAGTCGCTCAATCAGGTCGTCGGCAATGTGGCCCACCGCTACCGCCACCGAAATCGCCATGCAGCGCTCGCCCGCCGAGCCATATGCAGCGCCAATCAATGCATCGACGGCCTGATCGAGATCCGCGTCTGGCATCACCACGAGGTGATTCTTGGCGCCGCCCAAAGCTTGCACGCGCTTGCCGTGTTTCGTGCCTTCCGTATAGATGTATTCGGCAATCGGCGTGGACCCGACAAACGACAAAGCACTCACCTCGGGATGCACAAGCAGTGCATCCACCGCGACTTTGTCGCCATGCACGACGTTGAATACGCCGTCGGGCAAACCGGCTTCCTTGAACAATTCAGCAAGGCGGTTCGATGCCGACGGGTCACGTTCCGACGGCTTCAGCACGAACGTGTTGCCGCATGCGATCGCCACCGGAAACATCCAGCACGGCACCATCATCGGGAAATTGAACGGCGTAATGCCGGCGACCACGCCCAGCGGTTGACGCAGATTCCAGTTGTCGATGCCGCCGCCAATCTGGTCGGTGAAGTCGGTCTTCAGCAGATTCGGAATGCCACACGCGAACTCGACGATCTCGATGCCGCGCATCACTTCGCCCTTGGCATCCGAAAACACCTTGCCGTGCTCACGCGTGATCAACTCCGCCAGCTCGTCATGGTGACGGTCGAGCAATTCCTTGAACTTGAATAGCACACGCGCCCGCTTGATCGGCGCGGTTTCACTCCACGCAGGAAACGCAGCCGCGGCGGCAGCGACCGCCGCATCCACTTCAGCAACGCTCGCCAGCGGCACGCGTGCACTCACGCTGCCCAGCGCGGGATTAAAGACGTCGCCGAAGCGACCGCTCGTGCCGTCGACCGGCTTGCCGTTGATGAAATGGGTCAGCGCTTGTGCGCTCGTCTCGCTCCGGACTGTTTCGTCCTGATATGTCTCGCTCATTTTTTTCCTCTTCCTAAGAATGTGTTCCGCCCGCGGCAATGGCGTGATGAACGCAAGCGTACGGCGCTTCGAGGCGACAAATCCAATGAGTAATGCTCAACTGCGCTATAAGCCGAGCTAATATCAGGATATGGATCTAACTCTACTCCGGGCGTTCGTCACTGTCGCACGCGAGGGCAACCTCACGCGTGCCGCGGTGCAGCTTCACCTGACTCAACCTGCCGTCAGCCTGCAAATCAAACATTTGCAGGAGACGCTCGGCGTGACGCTGTTCACGCGGACCTCGCACGGGCTTTCGCTGACACGCGACGGGCAGGCCCTGCTGCCGCACGCCGAACGCGCGCTGGGCGCCGCGAGCGACGTGCAGCGCGCGGCGGCATCGCTGCGCCACGAAGTGCGCGGCCGATTGCGGATCGGCACGATTCTCGATCCGGCCTTTCTGCGCCTCGGCGGCTTTCTCAGGCAACTGGTGGAAACCTGGCCGCGCATCGAAACGGCCTTGCGCCACGGCATGTCGGGCTGGGTGCTGGAGCAGATTCGCGCGGGTGAGCTGGATGTGGGTTACTACATCGGCCTTCCATCCGATGACGATGCCCGCGATGGCGCCACCTTTCACGCCGTCACGCTGACACACTTCCAGTACCGCGTGCTGGCCCCGGCGGGCTGGAAAGATCGCGTGAAGGGTGCGCGCGACTGGCGTTCGCTCGCGGCGCTGCCGTGGATCTGGACGCCGCCCGCGTCCGCACACAACAGATTGTTGTCGCGCTGCTTTGACGAGGCCGGCGTCAAACCGGTCAAGGTGGCGGAAGTGGATCAGGAGCCGTCGATGCTCGATCTGGTCAAATCAGGCGTCGGTCTGACGCTCGCGCGCGATGCCACGGCGATCGCCGAAGCGCATGCGCACGCGTTGACCATTGTCGAAGGCGTCACTGTGGCGACCCAGCTCAGCTTCATTACGCTCGCAGAGCGGAAGGACGAACCGGCAATTGCAGCGGCGCTGAAGCTGATCGAGCAGCAATGGGCGACTTGAAGACGGCATGAACGTACGCGTGAAGCCAGCCTGAGGGCAGCACGAGGGCGATATGAGCCGCTCTCATGACAGCCGCGCACCATGCAACCTATTGTCATCTCGCCACCTGCCATCACCGGCCGCTTTCCATTAATGGCGCGAGCAGAACACCCTCGCCAGCGCCCCATCACAATTCTCCGCGAAGGCCGCATTGGCGGGTTCCGTCATCTGAAACCACACCGTCACGCACTTTTTGTTAGATTGAGGGTTCGCGCTCACGCGCCGGCCCCGCATCGTTTTCATTCCGTCTGACTTTGTCCTTCCCGGCAGCTTCGCCCCGGCAACACCGGAAGCTGCTGACCACGCCATCCTTCGACAGGAGCCTGACATGGCACGCAACATTGAAATCAAAGCCCGCGCCCAGCATTTCGAGCAACTGCGCGAACGCGCCGCGAAACTTGCGCCGGACGCACCGCTGATCTTCCGCCAGCAGGATTTTTTCTACGACGTGCCGCGTGGCCGCCTGAAGCTGCGCCAGTTCGACGACGGCACGCCGGCCGAGCTGATCTTCTATCAGCGCGACGACCGCGACGGGCCAAAGGCGTCGTATTACACGCGCAGCCCCGTGACCAACCCTGAAGCCATGCACGCGCTGCTCGCCACGGCGCTGACCACGCGTGGCATCGTCACGAAGGAGCGTCACGTTTATCTGACGGGCCGTACGCGAATCCATCTGGACCGCGTCGATGGTCTCGGCGACTTCGTCGAACTGGAAGTGCTACTGGCTCAGGACGACGACGAAGAAGGCGGCCACGCCGAAGCGCATGCGATGTTCCAGACTCTCGGCGTGCCGGAATCGGATCTGGTGGCGGTGGCTTATGTCGATTTGTTGAGCCCGGACAGCGAGCCGAAGCAGGCTGCGTAAGGCTTGAGCATCACGGGTCGCGGCGACGTCGATCCCGGAACCGTGCCCCCAAAGACCGCAAACATTTCAAGGCCCGGGAAACCGCCACATCACGTGGCGGCCGCTCCCGGCGACAGGTGGCCGAGCGGCAACGGCCCATTGCGCTTGAATGTGGTCAGCACGATATTGGACCGCACGCTGTCAACGCCCGGTACGCGCATCAACTTCTTCATCACGAACGTCGACAGATAGTTCAGATCGGGCGCAACGATGCGCAGCAGATAATCGGCGTCACCGACCACCGCATGACATTCGAGCACTTCCGGTAGCACGTCGATCTGTTGCTGGAATTGCTCGATGATCGAGTCGCCGTGATGCTTCAGCTTCAGACTCGTAAAGGCCGTCACGCCGAGCCCGAGTTTTTCAGGGCGCAGCACGACACGATAGCCGTCCACCACACCCATTTGCTCCAGACGCTGCAAGCGCCGCCCAATCTGCGACGGTGACAGCGGCACTTGCTCAGCCAATTGCTGATGCGTGGCCCGGCCGAAGCGCTGAAGCACGTCCAGCAGCGCGAGATCGAAGTGATCGAGTTCCAACATGATCGTTATCCGCATTAAACCAGTTATTCATGCACGATTATTGCATATCATCATGCCATAGCGCCATCATTGCGCCCTTTCCGCACGCCTGCCGCTCTACACTTGCATCACCGTTTCAACCTGCAGTCACCGTAGAGTACGCAGCAACATGTCCACCGCCAACACCGCCAAACTCAAAGAGCAATTCGACGCCGGCCTCGAAACCCGCGCCGATTTCACCATCGACCAGCCGACCGAACGATATGGCGCAGTCGATCACGCTGTATGGCAGCAGCTTTATGCACGCCAGACCGCACTGCTCAAGGGCCGGGTGTGCGACGAGTTTCTGGCCGGCGTCGACTGTATCGGCATGCCGTCCGACCGCGTGCCCTCTTTCGACGACATCAACGCCAAGCTGACGCCCGCGACGGGCTGGCAAATCGTCGCCGTGCCCGGACTCGTGCCCGACCAGGTGTTCTTCGAGCATCTGGCGAACCGCCGTTTTCCTGTGACATGGTGGATGCGCCGCCCCGACCAGCTCGATTATCTGCAGGAACCGGACTGCTTTCACGATCTGTTCGGCCACGTGCCGCTGCTGATCAATCCGGTGTTTGCGGACTACATGCACGCGTACGGCCGCGCGGCGCTTGCCGCCAATGATGCCGGCGCTCTGCCGCTGCTCGCGCGGCTCTATTGGTACACCGTCGAGTTCGGCCTGATCCGCGACGCGGCGAGTCCGAACGGCGTGAAGATATACGGCGCGGGCATCGTGTCGAGCAAAGGCGAAACGATCTACAGCCAGCAAAGCGCGGCGCCGAACCGGCTCGGTTTCGACCTCGAACGCGTGATGCGCACGCGCTACCGCATCGACACGTTCCAGAAAACCTACTTCGTGATCGACGACTTCGCGCAATTGTTCGGCGTTGCGCAAACCGACTTCGCGCCACTGCTGGCGAAGCTGACCGCGGAGCCGGCGTTCGCGGCAGGCGACGTGCTCGAGCAAGATCGCGTCATCACGCGCGGCTCGCGGGAAGGCTGGCAAGTCGACGGCGATATCTGACAACACAACCTGAGCCGGCCGCAGCAAGCTAAGGGCATCCGTGAAAAAATAGCGGATGGGCACGCCTGCCGGCGCGCCGGTTCAGATCAACGAGGTAGCACCATGATCAACAAACTGACTTCCGAAGAACGCGCCACGCAGGTCGCCGAATTGCACGGCTGGCAAGCCGTGGCGGGCCGCGACGCGATCCAGCGCCACTTCCAGTTCGCGGACTTCAACGAGGCATTTGGCTTCATGACGCGCGTGGCGATCAAGGCGCAGGAGATGGATCACCACCCGGAATGGTTCAACGTGTACAACAAGGTGGAGATCACTCTGTCCACGCACGAGGCCAATGGTTTGACTGAACGGGACATCAAATTGGCCCGATTCATCGACAGTATTACTGCGTAATACAAGCGATCAGGTGCCTTGATGCACCCTGCATCGAAGGATTTGATGGTAATGAAAGGGCATTGCAGGCAATCTGGCGCTCAAACCTTCAGTTCTACAGGCTATTATTAAGGCGCACGTAAGAATCCCACGCAAGCCTCGCAATCGCGTCCAAACGATCCGGTGATAGCGTCTGCTGACGCTGTACAATCATCAGCGCATACGGCTTGGAGAGCGCGCTTGCCTCCTTGCACAGAACGAGTTCGTCGCCGCTCGAAGGTGAGCGGGCGCGCCAGAAGTTGATCGCGGCTTCCAGTTCGTGAATCGTTATCTCGGACATGACTTCGTGATCGCTCGGTGGCTGCTTTCGGGCTACTTCATGGCTGCTCGTTAGCTGTTTCGTGGCCGCCAGGTGCCAGTTAGGCACGGCCACGCGGCACGCTGCCTGTGCAGCAGGCGCCCCGGCGAACCGCTTGCCCAAACGCCTAAAACCATTGTACTTGAGCGAAATCCATGCGACTCCTTCTGATCGAAGATGACCGCCCCATCGCACGCGGCATCCAAAGTAGTCTCGAACAAGCCGGCTTCACCGTCGACATGGTCCATGACGGCATTTTCGCCGAACAGGCCCTCACCCAAAACCGCCACGAACTGGTGATCCTCGATCTGGGCCTGCCCGGTATCGACGGCATGACGCTGCTCGCACGCTTCCGTCAGAGCAATCGCCACACGCCGGTGATCATCCTCACCGCGCGCGACGAGTTGAACGACCGCGTGCAAGGCCTGAATTCCGGCGCGGACGACTACATGCTGAAGCCGTTCGAACCCACCGAACTCGAAGCGCGCATCCGCGCCGTGATGCGCCGCAGCGGCCCGCATGGCGACATGCCGCGTCCGGAAGTGTCGCTGGGCGGTGTACGTCTGTCGGGCGTCGATCGCCGCATTTTCAACGACGACAAGCCGCTCGAGCTGTCGCCGCGTGAATTCGCAGTGCTCGAAATGCTGCTGCTGCGCCATGGCCGTGTGGTCAGCAAGGCCCAGCTGCAAGACCATCTGACGCACTTCGGCGGCGATCTCGGCGATACCGCGATCGAAGTCTATGTGCACCGGGTGCGTAAAAAGCTCGAAAACTGCCGTGTCGAAATCGTCACGGTACGCGGCTTCGGTTACCTGTTGCAGGAAATCCGCCAGGCCGCATAATCGTCGCAAGGGCCGCTATTGCTATCGCGGCCTGACAGCGCCGGGCCGGCGCCGCGCATTCGCTGCGCAATTCGCCGGCATCCGGCGAATTTTCACGATGCCGCGGTGATTACGCCGTTGCCTCTTTCCCGCGCGTTCGATCATGCCCCAGCCGGCCGCCAATAGTCTGCGCCGCACGCTGCTGCGGCGCCTCGCTGCTCCCCTTTCGCTGCTCGCCCTGATGAGCGGCCTGATCGCTTACTGGCTGGCGTGGCAATACACGCAGCATGTGGTCGACCGTTCGCTCGCCGATCTCGCCACCGCGATCTCCAAACAGATCCAGATAGCCGGCCCTGATGCCAAGGTGACGGTGCCGCCGCTCGCGCAGGCCATGTTCTCCGATCCGGTCGAACAACTCGTCTATCGGATCAGCAACGGTGAAACCGAAATCGCCGGCGACCACAACCTGCCGCTGCAAGGCACCAGCGTGCGGCGCATGCATTACGCGTACGTTTTCGAAACACAGCACCAGGGTGTGACGGTGCGCGTGGCTCAGGTACGCGTCGATCAACCCGTCGGCAATCCTATCGTCGTCGAAGTGGGTCAGCCGGTGCATCACCGGTTTCAGATCGCCGCCGAGTTTCTGGTCGCGATCATGATGCCGCTGCTGTTGCTGCTGCTGGCGGGCTGGGTCATCGTGTGGCGCGTCGTCAATCAGCAACTCAATCCGTTGACCGATCTCGCGGATTCGCTGAACCGGCAGACCCACACGTCGCTCGAACCGGTGGACGAGACCTATGTTCCGGTTGAGATCCGGCCGCTCACCGGCGCATTGAACGCGCTGCTCGATCGTCTGAAAACCGCCCTCGACGGTCAGCGCAAATTTATCGCCGACGCCGCACATCAGTTGCGCACGCCGCTCACCGCCGTCAAGTTGCATGCAGAACAGGCCGCGGTCGCACGTGACCCGCATCAAACGCTCACCGCGGTCCGCGAGCTGCGCGCAGCAGCCGACCGTGCCGTGCGGTTGTCGAACCAGTTGCTTTCGCTTGCGCGCGCGGAGCCGGGCGAACAGGCGGCACGTTTCGTCAACGTGGATATGGCGGCACTCGCTTTCGATACGGGTGCGGAATGGGTGCCGCGCGCGTTGACTTTCCACGTCGACCTCGGCTTCCAGCGCCTCGACGACCCTGGCAACGATCGCCCGCTGATGGCGCGCGGCAATCCGGTGTTATTGCACGAAGTGATCGCCAATCTGCTGGATAACGCGCTCAAGTATGTGCCGCCTTCGCGCTTCGATGGCGGCCGCATCACCGTGACGGTGTCGCAAACCGTGATCGACGATCTGCATATGGCCGAGATCGTCGTGGAAGACAATGGGCCGGGCGTGCCGCCCACGCAGCAAGCCGATCTGTTCAAGCGGTTCTTCCGCGGCGACGGTCAGAGCGACGCCGGTGTGGACAGCGGCGCCGGTCTCGGTCTCGCGATCGTTCACGACATCATGGTGCTGCATCACGGCAGCGTCCACTACGAAGACGCGCCGGAAGGCGGTGCGCGCTTTATCGTGCGGATTCCGCTAATACCGCTCAGCGTTCAGCACGATACCGATTCCGAGACGCGGCGCCCGGCAAAAAAATCGGCGCACTCGGCGCCGATCGATATGTGACCCTGCAGGGGTTCTTTGCACTGCCACGGGCTGCCTTGAGTTCACTTGCATTCAACTCAGGCAGCCCGCGTTTCATTTCTTCTTCGCTTTTTTCGCGGACGTCTTCGCCTTCTTCACCGTCTTGTCGGACCTGGCAGCGCCCTTCTCCTTCTCCGGCGGCGCCAGCATCGTGCCGCGGCACTTGCGCGCGCCGCAGCGGCATTCGTATTCCTTCTTGAGCTTCTTGGTCTGGCGCGCGTCGATAACGAGGCCGTAGTCGTAAAAGACTTCCTCACCTTCGGCGATGTCGCGCAGCGCGGTCACGTACACGTGACCGTCGATCTCTTCAGCTTCGCAGTTCGGCGCGCACGAATGGTTGATCCAGCGCGCGCTGTTGCCGTCCACTTTGCCGTCGATCACCTTGCCGCTATCGAGCGCGAAGTAGAACGTGTGATTCGGTTCGTCCGGATTATGCGGATGACGACGCAACGCTTCTTTCCAGGAGATCCGCTCACCCTTGTATTCGATCAGCCGTTCGCCGGCCGCAATCGGCTCGATGGCAAACACGCCTTTGCCGTGCACACCCGAACGGCGCACGGCGATCCTGCGTGAACTCATTGAATGAATCCTTGTGAAGAACTAGGGGTGAAGATCCGGCAGCCGCCAGAAATGCCCGCGTCTAGCGCGCTGCTTTTTCCGACGCGGATAGCAAACGCGGCGCCTTGCGAGCGCCGCGTCGACCTGCGACGCTCATGCGCCACATCCGGCATCCTACACGCTCAAGACGGCTTCGTTCAACCGTCAATAAGACGTGCGCGCAGAAGGCGCGTTGGCAGCTTCACCGTTGTCCGAACGAAATGTCGCCGAACAGGGCTTTTTGCTCGCGCGGTTGCGAACGCCAGTACTGCGGCGGCGCTTCGACCGTCGCGCCGAGTTGCGCGGCGGCATGCCACGGCCAACGCGGGTTGTACAGCAACGCGCGGGCCAGCGCGATCAGATCAGCGTCGCCTTCTTCGATGAGTTGTTCGGCATGCAGCGGATCTGTAATCAGGCCCACGCCGATGGTCGTGAGGCCGGTGGCCTGTTTGACCGCCTTCGCGAAAGGAATCTGATAGCCCGGCTCGAGCGGAATCTTCTGCAACGGCGAGACACCGCCGGACGACACGTCGATCCAGTCGCAGCCGCGCTTTTTCAACTCCTGCGCGAACGCGATCGTATCCTCGAGCGTCCAGCCGCCGTCGACCCAGTCGGTAGCCGAAACGCGCACGCCAACCGGTTTGTCGGCGGGAAACGCGGCGCGCACGATGTCGAAAATCTCGAGCGGAAAGCGCATGCGGTTTTCGAGCGAACCGCCGTAGTCGTCGCTGCGTTGATTGGCGATCGGCGACAGAAACTGATGCAGTAGATAGCCATGTGCCGCGTGCACTTCCAGAGCGTCGATGCCAAGGCGCGCGGCGCGGCGGGCGGAAGCCGCGAACGCTTCACGAATCCGGTTCAGTGCGGGGGTGTCGAGTGCGAGCGGCGGTTCTTCACCGGCCTTGTGCGGCAACGCCGACGGCGCATGCGGTAGCCAGCCGCCTTGCGACACCGGAATCAGTTGGCCGCCTTCCCACGGCACATGGCTCGACGCCTTGCGCCCGGCATGCGCCAACTGCATCGCGACGCGAATCGGCGAATGCTTGCGGATGGCGGCCAAAACCGGCTCCAGGGCGGCTTCGGTGGCGGCGTCCCACAGTCCGAGATCGCCGGGCGTGATGCGGCCATCCGGCTCGACAGAGGTCGCCTCGATGCACAGCATGCCGGCGCCGGATAACGCGAGACTGCCGAGATGGATCATGTGCCATGCTGTCGCCTCGCCACGTTCGGCGGAATACTGGCACATCGGGGAGACGACGATACGATTGGGAAGCGTCACGCTACGCAGCGTGAGCGGGGAAAAAAGCGCGCTCATGGATTACGCCCAGTAGAAACCCGAGAGCGAACGAGCATAGCACCGCATGTGATTGTCTGCAGGCGCGCAGATCAGGGTTTTGGTTCGACCTGATCGAGCCACTCGCTGAACATCCGGCGTGCGGCGGCTTCCAGCGCCGGGCCGAACTGCGCGGTCTCCGCCCGCAACTGCCGCGCATCGATACCGTGGCCGGCAATCTCGCCGGCATTGCCAATCAACCAAGGCTCGAACCGGTCAGCGCGAATCTCCGGATGACATTGCAGACCGAGCACGTGACCGCCCCAGGCGAACGCCTGGTTTTCGCAGGCAAGCGTCGAGGCAAGACGTGTGGCGTTGTCGGGCAGATCGAAGGTGTCGCCGTGCCAATGCAGCATCGACGTGTGTGCGCCGTCAAGATGCCGCACCGGTGAAGCACGGCCCGCATCGGTGAGCGTAAGCGGGGTCCAGCCGATTTCGGTATGGCCTGCGGGATAGACGCGCGCGCCGAGTGCACGCGCGATCAATTGCGCGCCGAGGCAGATGCCGAGCGTCGGCAAACCGGCGGCGATGCGCTTCTCGATCATGGACAGCAATGGGACGAGCGTCGGATAAAGCGCGTCGTCGGTTGCACTGATTGGGCCGCCGAGTATGACCATGAGCGACGCGGCGACGGGGTCCGGCGCTTCAATACGGGCAAAGCCGACATCGAGATAGCGCACAGGGCGACCTCGTTCGCCGAGCTCCAGCTCAAGACTGCCCAGATCCTCGAAGTGCACATGGCGAATGGCCAGAACTTCGCGATTCATCAGCCTGTCCCACCTTCAGGTTGCCTAAAGACTTGCCGCTACACGGCGCGAACCGGCCGGCAGACGGCAATCGCCGCCCACCGGAACACGGCTCGGCAGTGTAACGGATTGTCCCAGGAAAAGTCGCCTTATTGGGCGAAGATCTTCCAGGTCTTCTTTTGGGTAGCGACGTCGGCCACTTCGTACACCGAGCAATCGAGACGCAGATCGGTGTCCGACATCTTCATGTCGAGCAGCGTGCAGTGATGCGGCGTCTTCTTCGGATTCTTGCTCGGCTCGAAATGCGAGCAGCTCAGGCACATGCGGTGCGACGGAATGGTGCCCTGCGCTTCGAGCTGGTGAATGGTCTTCAGCAGCGTGCGATAGAACAGCGTCTGCTCTTCGTCGCGCAGCGTACCAACCGCTTTGGCCAGGAAATCCGGCCATTGCGCGGCGCGCTTTGCAGCGGTGCGGCCACGGGCCGTCAGACGGACCGCGAGGGCGCGGCCGTCGTCGAGGGCGCGGCGCTTTTCGACCAGGCCTTTGGTCTCGAGCGTGCTCACGGCATCACTCGTGGTCGCGGCGGTCAGGGCCGTTTCGCGGGCAATTTCGCCAAGACGCATCGGGCCCTTGCGCTGCATCAGCAAGACCAGGATTTCGCCTTGAGTCGGCGTAAGGCCCGCGCCTTCCGCCCATTCCCAAGCCTGGCTCCGCATAGCCGTGCTCAATCGCAATAGGCTGTGGGTCACTCGCCCGGCTGCCTGTTCTCCGTATACGCCTTCGCTCATAATCTTCGTTTAGTTTATTAAGCTTGCGGGCAATGTCAGCGAACCGCTGCCGAACACGCCCGTAGCCTGTGTGGGGTAGCCTCGCCCAAAAACGGACGAGACGGTTTCTACTATCTCAAAAATTTACCGCCTTGCAAGCCCAAGGCGATGAAAACGACATTCTATGCGAGACCGGCCAATCGTACAGCTAAGTTATCCAACGCAAGCTGTGGATAACCATGGGAAAACACAGGGATAGCGTGTGTGCCGATTCTTGATAAGCAAGGTGCGCCTTCAGTCCTTACAAAAGTTGTCCTCGTTTACCGGCGCCGATGCGCCCCGGATCAGCCCAGTTATGGTTTACGTAGCGCATTGACTTTTCAGGGAATTATTCAGTTGTCCACAGGCAGATGCAATGCTTGTTAACTACTACTACGTTTGTATACGTAAATTTTTTAAAAACCTGAAGCCCCGCGAGCTGGAAATTTATTTACGAAAAAAAACCCGCACGAAGCGGGTCTTCCTTACGGCTTAACGTAAGCAATCCTGTTTCTGGCTAGGCTCGCCACTGCAAACACTGCTGCCTTACCGCTTCGTGCAAGGATTTTTCCCGTTCGAAGACGCCGCGCAGCCATGTCGCGTCATTGACCTGACCGCGCGCAATCGCACCGATTTCGGCGAGTGCGTTGCCTGAACCCAATGCTTCGGCGTGCGGTGCAATCAGATCCAGTGTTTCGAGGATGTCTTCGGAAATCGTCTTGCGTTCGCTTGTTTGCGGATTGATGCAGTTGCCGGCCAGACCGAAACGGCATGCTTCGAACCGGTTGAACGTGTAGACGAGGTAATCGTCTTCCTTCGGCGTGATGGGCTTGTCGAGTAGCAAATGCCGTGCAAGCGTCTGGATGTAGCAGGCAATCGCCGCGGCGCGATCCACTGAAAACGGCGTATCCATCACCCGCACTTCGATCGTGCCAAAACCGGGCTTCGGACGGATGTCCCAGTAAAAATCCTTCATGCTGTTGACCACGCCCGTGTGGACCATCTTGGAGAAATATTCCTCGAAGCTGTCCCACGTCAACACGAACGGCGCACGGCCTGACAGCGGAAACGCGAACACGGAATTCAGTCGTGCCGAATGAAAACCGGTGTCGACACCTTGCACAAACGGCGACGAAGCGGACAACGCGATGAAATGCGGGATGAAGCGTGACATCGAATGCAGCAGATACAGTGCGCTGTTCGGATCCGGACAGCCGATATGCACGTGCTGGCCGAACACCGTGAACTGCTTGGCAAGATAACCGTACAACTCGGAAAGATACTGAAAGCGTGGCGTATCGACGATTTGCCTTTCACTCCATTGCTGGAATGCGTGCGTGCCGCCGCCGCACAAGCCGACGTTCAGGTGATCGGCTGCGGACACCAGCGTGTCGCGAATCTTGCGCAAATCGGTGACGGCCTGTTCATGCGTCGTGCAGATACCGGTCGACAGCTCGATCATGCTTTCGGTGATTTCCGGCGTGATGTTGCCGGGGATTTTTTCGTCCTTGATGAGGCGCATCAGATCCGAGCCGGCTTTGGTCAGATCATAGTCGTGCGTATTGACGATCTGCATCTCGAGTTCGACACCGAAAGTGAACGGTTTCGAATCGATGAAGGGTTCGAGTGACATGGCGTCCCCTGAGTCAGGTCGGCCGGCGTGCGTCACCTATCTGTGTCACACGCCTGGCCGTTTTTGAATCGAATAAGCTGGATAAAATGCGCAAATCAGGCGCATGAAGCATTGGACAGCGCATCGGGCAGCAGCGTGCGCTTACCGTGTGCTTAGTCTTCGCGCCGTTCAGCCACCAGCGCCAGGCTGCGATACACGAGCCACGGCCCGAGAATCTGCAGCACGAAAATCGAACACATCACGATTGCGCGCAGTTGCGGATCGAAATTCGGATAAAGGTTGTACGTATCGTCGACGAGCAGGTACGCGAGCGCCGACATGGGCGATAACGACAATCCCAGGGCCATGCCCTGCTTCCAGTTCAAGCCACTTGGCTTGGCAAAGGCCATCACGCCGACCAGTTTCGCAACCAGACGCGCAACAATCAGGCCCAGTGCCGCGACACCGCCGAGCGCGATGTCTTTCCATTCGAACGAAGTCAGTGTCAGCACGAACAGAATGACGGTCAGCAACCAGCCGGCCGTGCCGAAATGTTCCGGCCACAGCTGCGGACGCGCTTCAAGATTCTTCACGATGATGCCCGCGGCCAGCAACGCGAGAATGGTGGAAAGCTTGAACACATGCGCCACGGCAATGGCCAGCACCACGAGACCGAATAGCGCGACGAATGAATGCTCGTCCTGCATGTTCAAGCGGCGATAAAAAAACGTGCAGGTGCGCGCCAGCAGATAGGCCAGTACAAGCGAGCCGACCAGCAGATACAGCGGCTGCAGAATCGTGGCGTATACGTTGCCGTAAACCTCCTGATGCAACCAGCTCGAGACGAGCTTTTCGATCACCACCGCATACATGCTGTTCAGCGCGGTAAGGGTCAGCAGACGTTGGGTCACCTGGCCTTCCGCGCGCAGCTCGGTTTTGAGCTGGATCACCATTGCCGGCGAAGTCGCCATGGCAATTGCGGCGAGCACGGTTGCCACCATCAGCGGCACGTTCAGGAACAACAAAACCGGCAAAACCAGCGCGAATGTCAGTGTGGCTTCTGCGACGCTCGACAGAATCAGCCAGGGATTGCGGCGAATCCAGCGCAGATCGAGCCGGCTACCCAGTTCGAATAACAACAAACCGAGCGCCACGTCGAGCAGTGGTCGCGCGGCGCTCGCGGAATCGGCGTCGATTACACCGAAACCGGCTGCGCCTGCTACCAGCCCAATGACCGCGTATCCGGAAATGCGCGGCAAACGCCATGCGCGATAGCACAGTTCACCGCACAGACCCGCGGCGAGCAATGCGAGACCAGCCCAAAAAATGGCGTCGGGTGTGAGGGGCCAGGCTGGAAAAAATGAAAACGCCGACTTCATCGTGATGGGTTCTCCTTGGCAGCAACGGCAGACAACACGAACCGGCGCAAACACCGGCGAGCGGATGAACGCATGAGGCGCTCACTGTCGCGATCGCTTCGCGTGACCCGCGTTGCGAGTTTTCAACGATCGGATGATCTGAACGTGCCGCAGCCGCAAGGGGCGCAGCGCATTCTGGGGGCGGCCGTAGCTACCGGCCCGGCACGGTGAAAGAACGCCGTCGACTTTGAATCAGATTCTGATTGAGCGGCACCGTTCCGTTGCAGCGTGTGCCGGCGGCGGCGAGGCACGACGCGGAAAAGAACGGCGATTGTGCCATAGCTTTTTCAGGCTTGACCGAAAAGACAGGAACATGCAGGGAAAACGGTAAAAACGTACGTTATCTTCGTGAGATGAGGAAAAAGCGACCGTTTTAAAAACGGGTCGGGCTCCCATAGCGTACAGATTCAACGTTGCAGATGTGTTTCCTGGGACACGGCCGGAGGCGTTTTCTTTCCAACTTTCGACGTTTTGGGCTCAACGATTGCGCTCGATCCCGGCACGGCCTTTCTGTTTACAGGTTTACTGTATGTATACGTAGTAACAGTTAACAAGGTGCCCCGTTTCCTGTGGATAACCCCGGTTTACCGAATCAATTCATCGGGTTGCCGCTCGCATAACAGGATGCACAGCGTGTGCGGCAACGGCGGGTATACAAGGGTAACTTTTAGCGATTTTCGACCGCGGCAAAGTTACCCCGTTTACGTCCACAACGGTTCCACATGAGTTGCGCCGGTAAACGGCGCAGTTATCCACACGTTTCGGTGAATAACTCTTCTCGCCACCGATGAGTCAGCGCGATGGTTAACTCACCGTGCCCTGGCGCAACGCACGTAAGAGGAAGCGGGCCGGATCGATGTCTTCGGCCAAATCCCGTTCGAGCGGCCATGGTTCGCCTTCGATCTGCGAGGCGATCAGCTCTGCCCCGAGTGCCGCCCATACCAGACCGCGAGAACCGTAAGCGAATGCGCCGTACAAGCCGTCGACGCGTGGTAAATCGAGCGGCCATGCGCCGCGCAGGCGCTGAGCGTCGCGGGCGGAAGCGGCTTCGTCGGCGAAGTTGCCGATCATCGGCATGCGGTCGCTCGTGACGCAGCGAAACGCGACGCGTCCAGTAAGCGTCGCCGCCTGTGCCGGGTCGACGATGCCGTCAAAGGCCGGCAACATCTGCGCGACACGCTCAATGTTTTCCAGATGACCATCCGGCCGCAACGCTGTGCCAGGGTCGTCGAGTTCGTAAGTAGCGCCGGTCAGCGTGACGCCGTCGGGTAGTGGAACTGCGTAGCCTTCGCCGATTACCGGCATTCCGAGTGGAGGCACGCTGCCCGGCTGCAGCAACGTCAGCTGGCCGCGGATGCTGCGGGTCGGCGCGTGCTGCAAGCCGGCGAGGCGCGCGGCATCGTGCGCGCTCGCGACAATAACCACCGGTGCGCGCGCAACGACCTGCCCGGTTACGTCGAAGACGGTCCATTGATTGCCGGAGCGTTCGAGGCGAGCCACGTCCATCCCAAAGCGGCGTTCGAGCAGCCCGCCCGCGGCCGCGCACTGCGCGGCGCAAAGCGACGCGGGGTCGATCCAGCCGCCTTGGGGAAAGAGCCAGCCGCTTTGCGCGAGCGGCATGCCTGCAAGCCTTTGTGCTTCGCTCAGCGACAAGGGCGTCACATAGTCCGCCGGATAACCGAACGTTGCGATCGCGTTGCTCATCGCGCGAGCTTCTTCGTCGTCCGCGGCGATCTGCAAGAGCCCAGGCGCGCCGCGCAATGGACGGTAACCCAGCCGTTCGAGCGCGGCCCAGCGTCTGAGTGCGTAAAGAAAGCCCGCACGTGTGACGCGCGAAGCGACGCTGTCGTCGCGCGAGATCATGGGATGGAACACGCCGGCCGGATTGCCCGAGGCGTCTTGCGCGACCGAAGCGTGTCTTTCCAGCGAGGTGACGCGCCAGCCGCGCGCGGTCAGCCGCTCGATCGCCGCGCAGCCGGCGAGCCCGGCGCCGATCACGATCGCATGCCGTTCAGGGACTTCAAGCGGCGCGGGCGGCTCATAACGGCGTACGCGCCAGCGTGGCGCAAAATGGCCAACCAGCATGGCGCGCTTCCAGCCGAAGCCGTCAACTTTTTGGTACACAAAGCCGTTTTGAGTCAACGCCCGCTTGATGTCGCCAGCGCTGCTGTAGGTTGCGAACGTGGCGCCGTCGCCGGCAAGCCGGGCGAGCGCCTTGAAGATTGCGGGGCTCCAGATTTCCGGGTTCCTGGCGGGTGCGAAACCGTCGAGATAGAACGCGTCGGCGCGCAGCCTCAACGCCGGTAAGCTTTTCGCGGCGTCGGCGAACACGAGCGTCAACGTGATTCGTCCGCCCTCGAATTCGAGCCGGTGCGAGCCGGGGACGAGCATCGGCCATTCAGCGGCCAGCGTTTCCGCCAGCGCGGCGATCTCCGGATCTGAAATTGTCGTCGCGTAGACGCTGCGCAAATCGGCTTGAGTAAACGGATGCTTCTCGGTCGAGACGAAATGCAATCGTTCGCAGCGCGCCGGATCGGCTCGCCAGGCGGCCCAGGTCATCAGGAAGTTGATCCCCATGCCGAAGCCGGTTTCAAGCACGGTGAAGATGCGGTGGTCCCGCCACCGCGCGGGCAGCTCATTGCCGCGAAGAAAAACGAATTCAGCCTGTTCGAGACCGCCGACAGCGCTGTGATAGATGTCGTCGTAGAGCGGCGAAAAAGGTGTGCCGTTGCTGCGAAATGCGAGGACGGCGGGGATCAGCGGATCGGTCATGCGCAGTGGAAATGACGCTCGAAAGAGCGGATCAAATGTTACCGCCAGCGCGCGCAGCTCGCCGGGCGGCGAAAAAGAGGCGCTGCAACGTTGGCAAAAACCAACGCCAAGCCCCGTCCATGCTGGGTTTCAGCCTTCGATTGAGGTCTGGGAAGAGAAAAAAGAAGGGTTTCCCCTTGATATCTGCCCCGGGACCGCTTAATTCTTCGAAACCCTTGTCCTGATTGGGTTTGCGCTGCGCTATCATAGCAAGCGCCGCGAAGGGAGCGGCAGCACGGCCGACGGGCAGTTACTGCCCGGTGCTAACTCCGGAGGGGATCCGGAGCCGCAGCTGCTCGACGGCGCGGCCCGCGCACGTATAATCGGCGCGTTCGCGCTGTTCGTGTCAACCTAAACTCAGAAAGGAACCTTAATGAACAAACAGGAACTGATCGACGCCGTCGCAGGACAGACCGGCGCCAGCAAGGCTCAAACCGGTGAGACGCTGGACACGTTGCTTGAAGTGATCAAGAAGTCTGTGTCGAAGGGTGACGCGGTCCAGTTGATCGGCTTCGGCAGCTTCGGTTCGGGCAAGCGCGCAGCACGTACGGGTCGTAACCCCAAGACCGGCGAAACTATCAAGATCCCGGCCGCCAAGACCGTCAAGTTCACGGCTGGTAAGGCGTTCAAGGACGCAGTCAACAAGCGCTAAGCAGATTACTGCCCGGCAGTTGACACCCGCCAACGGCGGGTTTTTTCGTCTGCGATTTCTGTTTAGCCGCGATGGGCGTCGCGGCTAAACAGTCAGCACCAGGCGTAGAGGCCGCTCAAGCCTAATCGTGGCGATGCACGATTTCGCCGTGGCCATGACCGTCGTGGTCGTGATGATCGTGGTCGTGGTCATCTTCGTCGAAGTCCCATGCCGGGAACGGATCGGTGAATTGTTGCCACGCTTGCGGTCCCGCCGCGTATTCCTCATCGGTCACGAGGCACGCGTCGAACTTTGCTTTCCAGACAGCCGGGTCGATGCCGACGCCGATCATCACCAGTTCCTGGCGGCGATCGCCGATGCTCAGATCGTCCGGATCGCCGTACCAGTCGGCGGCAATTTCCGCGGCCAGCTCGTCATCGCCGTCCGGCCATTCGCTGCGATCCTGAGCGGCCCACCACATTCCCGCCGGGCCATGCCGGCAAGCACCGCCTGCCTGCGACAGCGAACCGGCAATGTCGTTACGCGTGGCGAGCCAGAAGAAGCCCTTGCTGCGCAAGACGCCCTTCCACTCCTGATGCAACAACGCCCACAGGCGCTCCGGGTGAAACGGCCGCCGCGCGCGATAAATGAAATTGCCGATGCCGAATTCGTCCGCTTCACCGTGATGGGCATGGCCATGTTCATGGTCGTGCTCATGTTCGCCGTTAAGCGACGCCAGCCAGCCCGGCGCGCTCGATGCTTCGTCGAAATCGAAGCGCCCGGTGTTCAGCACGTCGGCCAGCGGGACTTCGCCGAAACGGCTCACCACCTGCACGGCACGCGGATTGATGCGGGCCAGGATGCGCTGCAAACGCGTGAGTTCGTCCGCGCTCACCAGATCGGCCTTGTTCACCACCAGCACGTCGCAGAATTCAATCTGCTCGATCAGGAGCTCGACCAGCGTGCGATCGTCCTCTTCGGTCGCGGCGATACCCCGTTCGGAGAGCGCGTCGGCTGAACCATAGTCGCGCAGGAAGTTGAACGCATCGACCACCGTCACCATCGTGTCGAGCTGCGCCACGTCGGACAGCGACACGCCGTCGTCGTCGACGAAGGTGAAGGTTTCGGCAATCGGCATTGGCTCAGCCACGCCGGTCGACTCGATCAGGATCGCATCGAAGCGCTTTTCGCCCGCGAGCCGCTTGATCTCGACCAGCAAGTCGTCACGCAACGTGCAGCAGATGCAGCCGTTCGACAGTTCGACGAGCTGTTCTTCGACATGCGAGAGCGCGGCGGCATCGCGCACGAGTGTTGCATCGATATTGACGGCGGCCAGGTCGTTGACGATCACGGCGACGCGCAAACCGGCGCGATTCGCGAGGATGTGGTTCAGGAGCGTGGTCTTGCCGGCGCCCAGAAAACCGGAGAGCACGGTGACGGGCAATAGCGGCTGGTTCATCGCAGTACGGAAAAACAAGAGGATTGGAAGGCGGGCCGGGTCGGGGTCGCATGACTCCGGGGCCAGACGATGGCCGAACACCGGCGGCAGCACGAAGCCGCATTGTGCATCAAACGGGTGGCGGCCGCGCGGCGGCCCGGATCGGGACGTGCGTGAATCAGCGTGCAGCAGCCGGCATCAGATTCCACTTGCGCAGGATCGCGGCGATCTGCATCGCATACTTATCACGCAACGCCGGCGTCTCGGAGTGATAGGCGCCGACCGCCTGCCAGGTATTGCCGTACTTGTTCATCTGGCGGCGCAGATGCCATGCCGCGATGTAGACGTTCTTGCAAGGCTCCATCAGCGTGCCTTGCGAGATACCGTACTGCGCAAGCACCGGCAGATGAATCGAGTTGATCTGCATCACACCGTAGTCGGTCGAACCGTTGGCGTTCTTATGCTGCGCGTCCGGCCGGTTGTGTGACTCCTGCCATGCAATTGCGCGCAGAATCAAGGGGTTAACCTTCTGATACTTCGCCGCTTCGTCAAAGCAATCGGCGCGTGCCTGCCCTGCTGCGATCAGCACGGCAAGTCCTGCGGCGACGGTGACAAGGGCTCGTTTCATCGGTCAAGACGACTAAACAAATCGTAAAGGTAAGGCGTGGTAAGGCAATGCGTCGGCCATACTTCAGCCGCTAGAAGCCGGAGAGGCGTACTGGCCGGGCTTTCGTGCGGTATCCGGGAAAACCCGCGTCGGCAAGTCGCAACCCGCACCTCGAACGGCTCGTATCATACCGGCAGACTTTCAAGCGTCAAGTTGGCTAACCGACATAATCAAGCGTAAAACGAAGCGCTTCTGCCGTTCGGCACACACCGGCGCACTTGCTTTCAATTGTTTGACAGTCCGCGGCGGTCTTTAGAGTAATCGCACGGGGCCGTTCGTTTTGTGACAAATCCGACATGAAAAACTGTTACTGTTCATTTTTTTCGGGCATTGGATGTCCGGCGTCCGGGGCGCCGATCGTCCGTGAGGCTGGCTGGCAGACCGACAGGGCGGCGGCCTGCTCAAATGTTCGCACTGCATGACCGTCGGCGGCTGAGGCCGTCGGCATCGATCCCACATTCCATGAGAAGAAATCGTATGGCATTGCGTCGCGTCGCAACGGCGCTGCTGGTGGCTGGATTGATCACCGCGCAGACAGCACAGGCACAGGTGACACTCAACTTCGTGAACGCCGATATCGACCAGGTGGCCAAGGCGATCGGCGCCGCGACCGGAAAAACGATCATCGTCGACCCGCGTGTGAAGGGTCAGTTGAACCTCGTGTCGGAAAATGCAGTGCCTGAAGATCAGGCGCTCAAGACCTTGCAGTCCGCCTTGCGGATGCAGGGCTTCGCGCTGGTGCAGGACCACGGCGTGCTGAAGGTCGTGCCCGAAGCCGATGCCAAGCTGCAAGGCGTGCCGACCTACGTCGGCAATAGCCCGGTGGCGCGGGGCGACCAGGTGGTCACACAGGTGTTCGTGCTGAAGAACGAATCAGCCAACAATCTGTTGCCGGTGCTGCGTCCGCTGATCTCGCCGAACAATACCGTGGCGGCCTACCCGGCCAACAATTCGATTGTCGTGACCGATTACGCCGACAACGTGCGGCGTATCGCGCAGATCATCGCGGGTGTCGATACGGCCGCGGGTCAGTCGGTCGCGGTCGTGCAGTTGAAGAACGCTAACGCGATCGACATCGCCACGCAGCTGACCAAGATGCTCGACCCCGGCGCGATCGGCAGCACCGACGCGACGCTGAAGGTGTCGGTCACTGCCGACCCGCGTACCAATTCGCTGCTGATTCGCGCATCGAACGGTGGCCGGCTCGCGGCCGCGAAGCAACTGGCGAAGGAACTCGACGCGCCGACCACCATGCCCGGCAACATTCACGTCGTGGCGCTGCGCAACGCGGACGCAAGCAGGCTCGCGAAGACCTTGCGCGGGATGCTCGGCAAAGGCGGCGATACCGGCTCTTCGGGTGGCTCGAGCGAAGCGAACTCGTTCAATCAGAATGGCGGTGGCGGGCTGGGCAGCAATTCGACGGGCACGTCGGGTACGCCGCCGCTGCCATCGGGCGGACTCAACAGCAGCTCGATGTCGTCACCCATGGGTGGTAGCGGGGGCGGTGGATATGGATCGAGCGGCGGATCCGGTTCCGGCGGCTTGCTCGGCGGAGACAAGGACAAGAGCGACGACAATCAGCCCGGCGGCATGATCCAGGCGGACGCTGCAACCAATTCGCTGATCATTACGGCTGCCGAGCCGGTGTACCGCAACCTGCGGGCGGTGATCGACCAACTCGACTCACGGCGCGCGCAGGTCTATATCGAGGCGCTGATCGTCGAGCTGAACTCGAATACCAACGCCAATCTCGGCATTCAGTGGCAGGTCGCAAACAATTCGATCTTTGCCGGCACCAACCTTTCCGCGCCTGGCGGCTCCGGCAACAGCATCATCAACCTGACGGCCTCGGCCGCGGCGGCCGCTGCAACCGGGGTCCCCGGTCTCGCTGGAGCGCTCGGTGGCGGGACGCTTCAGCAGGGGCTCAATGTCGGCTGGATTCACAATATTTTTGGCGTGCAGGGACTCGGCGCGCTGCTGCAGGCGTTGTCGCAAACCTCAGACGCGAACGTGCTGTCGACGCCTAACCTCATCACGCTCGATAACGAAGAAGCCAAGATCGTCGTCGGCACGAACGTGCCTATCCAGACGGGGTCGTATTCGAACCTCACGAGCGGCACCACGAGCAACGCGTTCAATACTTACGACCGTGTCGATGTCGGCCTGACGCTGCACATCAAACCGCAGATCACCGACGGCGGAATTCTCAAGCTGCAGCTCTACACCGAAGACTCGGCGATCGTGCAGGGTACGACCAACGCGACGACCAACCCGGCCGGCCCACAGTTCACCAAACGGTCGATCCAGTCGACGGTGCTTGCCGATAACGGCGAGATCATCGTACTGGGCGGTTTGATGCAGGACAACTACCAGGTCAGCAACAGCAAGGTGCCGCTGCTGGGCGATATTCCGTGGATCGGGCAGCTGTTCCGCTCGGAACAGAAGACGCGTCAGAAGACAAACCTGATGGTGTTCCTGCGCCCTGTGATCATCACCGATCGCGATACCGCACAGGCCGTGACGTCGAACCGTTACGACTACGTGCAAGGCGTGACGGGCGCGTACAAGTCGGACAACAACCTGATCAAGGATAAGGATGATCCGGTGGTTCCGCCGATGCCGATCGGTCCGAGTCAGGGCGGCTCGCCCGCGATGAATCTGTTCGATCTCGACAAGATGCGTCGTCAGCAGCTCATGCCGCCGCCAGTTTCGGCGCCGGTCACGAATGGCGGTGCTGTGACGACGAATCCGGTCATGAACAATGGTGGAACCGTGCAGCAGACGTACCCCGCCACGAATGGCGCCGCGGTGCAGACGAACCCGGTACCCACGGCGTCGCCCGGAGTGCAGCCGTGAGCACGCCGTCCACGCCGCCGTCAGCTTCGGCATCGTCCGCAGCGGCGCGAGCCGGCGCATCGACGCAGGCAGCCGCACAAGGCTCGGCGATCCCGCCCGCAGTCGTGGCGGAGCATGCCGAACGCGTCGCGCCGTCGGCGGTCGCGGCACGCCTCGTGCCCTACGGCTTTGCCCGCAGCGGCCAGATTCTGGTCGCGCATCAGCACGCTGACAGCCTCGAAGTCTGGATCAGCGAACGCACGAGTGACGCGGCGCTTGCTGAAGTCGCGCGCAATTTCGGCGCGTTGTCCGTGGTGCGTCTTCCGGCCGATGAACTCGCGCTCGCGATCAACCAGGCGTATGCGCGCCAGGACGGCAGCGCGGCGCAGGTGGTCGGCGAAGTGGAAGGCGAAGTCGATCTGTCGCGTTTGATGCAGGACATTCCCGAGATCGAGGATCTGCTGGAGTCGGAAGACGACGCGCCGATCATCCGCATGATCAACGCGCTGCTCACGCAAGCGGCGCGTGAACAGGCCTCGGATATTCACATCGAGCCGTTCGAGACATCTTCTGTGGTGCGCTTCCGTGTCGACGGCACGTTGCGCGATGTCGTGCGACCGAAAAAAGCTCTGCACGGCGCGCTGATCTCGCGGATCAAGATCATGGCGCAGCTCGACATTGCCGAGAAACGTCTGCCGCAGGACGGCCGTATCACGCTGCGTGTCGGCGGACGTCCGGTCGACGTGCGTGTCTCGACGCTGCCTACCGGCCACGGCGAACGCGCGGTGCTGCGTCTGCTGGAAAAGGACGCCTCGCGCCTGAACCTCGAAGCGCTCGGCATGGCGCCCGACACGCTCGGCAAGTTCGACAAGCTGATCGGCAAACCGCACGGCATCGTGCTGGTGACCGGCCCGACTGGTTCGGGCAAGACGACCACGCTGTACGCGTCGATGTCGCGCCTCGAGACCGCGACCACGAACATCATGACGGTCGAAGATCCGATCGAATACGACCTGTCCGGCATCGGCCAGACGCAGGTCAACGAGCGGATCGGCATGACCTTCGCGCGGGCGCTGCGCTCGATTCTGCGGCAGGACCCGGACGTCATCATGATCGGTGAAATCCGTGATCTGGAAACCGCGCAAATCGCGGTGCAGGCATCGCTGACGGGTCACCTGGTTCTGGCAACGCTGCACACGAACGATGCGGCATCCGCAGTGACCCGTTTGACCGACATGGGTGTCGAGCCGTATCTGTTGGCGTCGTCGCTGCTTGGTGTGCTGGCGCAGCGGTTGGTGCGGCGCTTGTGCCCGGTGTGCCGCGAAGAGCGCGTCGAAGAGGATGGCAGCGTGCGCTGGCATCCGGTCGGTTGTGACAAATGCGGGCAGTCCGGCTATGCAGGACGGCGCGGCGTCTACGAACTGCTGTTGATCGACGACGAAATCCGCGCGCTGGTTCACCGCAATGCATCCGATGCGGACATTCTTGCTTCGGGCCGCGCACAAGGCATGCGCACATTGCGCGAAGACGCGGACCGCTGGCTCGCCTCCGGATTGACGTCGCTCGAAGAAGTGATCCGCGTGACGGGCGGAGCATAAGCGCATGCCGGCATTTCGTTTCGAAGCGATCGATGCAGCGGGCAAAGCGCAAAAAGGCGTGCTCGACGCGGACAGCGCGCGCGGCGCGCGGACCAATCTACGTTCGCAAGGGCTGACCCCACTCGTCGTCGAACCGGCGGCGACGCGCACCCGTGGCGAGCGCAATCAACGCTTGTCGCTGGGCCGCCGTCTGTCGCAACGCGAGCAGGCCATTCTCACGCGGCAACTGGCCAGCCTGCTGACCGCCGGTCTGCCGCTCGACGAAGCGCTATCAGTGCTGACCGAGCAATCGGAGCGCGACTACATCCGCGAGCTGATGGCGTCGATTCGCGCCGAAGTGCTCGGTGGTCATTCGCTCGCGAATGCGTTGACGCAGCATCCCAAAGACTTCCCTGAGATCTATCGCGCCCTGGTGGCCGCCGGTGAACATACCGGCAAGCTCGGCCTGGTGCTCTCGCGTCTGGCCGACTACATCGAGCAGCGCAACGCGCTCAAGCAGAAGATCGTGCTCGCGTTCACCTACCCTGCGATCGTCACGCTGATCGCATTCGGCATCGTCACGTTTCTGCTGAGCTACGTGGTGCCGCAAGTGGTGAACGTGTTCGCCAGCACCAAACAGCAACTGCCGATCCTCACCATCATGATGATGGCGCTGTCCGGTTTTGTGCGGCACTGGTGGTGGGCAATGCTGATCGGTGTGGTTGTACTGGTGTATCTGGTGCGTTCGGTCCTGAAACAGCCTGGCCCGCGCCTCGCTTTCGACAGGTGGCTGTTGACCGCCCCGCTGCTCGGCAAACTCGTGCGCGGCTACAACACCGTGCGCTTTGCCAGCACGCTCGGTATTCTGACGGCGGCGGGCGTGCCGATCCTGCGCGCGCTGCAGGCTGCAGCTGAAACGCTCAGCAACGTCGCGATGCGCGAGAACATCGACGATGCCATCGTGCGTGTGCGCGAAGGCACGTCCCTGTCGCGTGCGCTCGGCAATACGAAGACGTTTCCGCCGGTGCTGGTTCACCTGATCCGTTCGGGTGAAGCGACCGGCGACGTGACGACCATGCTCGACCGCGCGGCCGACGGGGAAGCGCGCGAGTTGGAGCGTCGCACGATGTTCCTGACGAGCCTGCTCGAACCGTTGCTGATTCTGGCGATGGGTGGCGTGGTGCTGGTGATCGTGCTGGCGGTGATGCTGCCGATCATCGAGTTGAACAACCTAGTGCAGTAAGGCGGAGAAGTGCTGTGTTGCGCGGTTGCAGCGGCTAATGTGGCAACCGCGGTGGCAACTGCGGTGGCAACCGCTACGGCAAGTGCGATGACGATTGCGGTGATACCTGCGGCGGCAGTCGCTGCGGTAATGACGGTTTCAGCCGCATATGGCAGCCGTGAGGCGGCCACGACGGCAACCGCGCAATCAGCTGAAGCCAGGCAGAACGCCTAGTTCAGCGCACGTAGATCGTAGGACCTGCTGGATTAGCAGGCAGGAATACTTCGGAATGCGCGCCATTGCGGTCGATGATGATCGAGCGGGCGCGGACTTCGGAGAGTTTGGCGCCTTGCATGAGTGCGCTGCCGAGCGATACCGCATGCGGCGGTTCGCCGCCGACGCTGACGATGGCCGCGGCGCCTTCCCGTAAAGCGAGGATGCCGAACAGATGCACGTCCTGGTTGGCGCTGCGGGTGAGCTGGCCACCGAACAGCGTAGCGGCCTGGTCGGTCGAAACCTGCGTATGCGCGGCGGCAGCGGGCAATGGTGCGCCGGATGTCGTGGAGATCGTGATGACCCAGTAGGTCAGCGTCGCGCAGAACACAGCGAAGAGCGCGAGCGACAGAAGGCGGATTTGGATAGCGTTCATGCGCATATTGTACGGACTATTGTGAAAATTGCGTTGGGGGAAAGTGCCCCTAAGTTGGCGCTTGGCGCCTGGTCCGCGAGGGCGGTGATCCCCCAAGTGGACTTCTTGCGGAGCGGGAACCTGGATGGCCCGGTGTTTTCTAACCCTTCAAGAACATGACATTAAAATGACCGGCCGGGCGTGTTTAATAGCACCCAGATTGCCTGACACGCGAATCCTGCCCGATCGAAAATTTCACCTGAAAAGAGGTAGCAAGCTATGCAACTGTCGACCCTTCGCCGTCATGAAATCGCGGGTCCGCGCAGCCGTCGTCAACGCGGATTCACGCTGATCGAAATCATGGTCGTGATCGCGATTCTGGGCATTCTGGCCGCGTTGATCGTGCCGAAAATCATGAGCCGTCCGGATGAAGCGCGGCGTGTCGCCGCCAAGCAGGACATCGGCACCGTGATGCAGGCGCTGAAACTCTACCGTCTCGACAACGGCCGTTATCCGACTCAGGAGCAAGGCCTGCGCGCGCTGATCGAAAAACCGGGCACGGATCCCGTGCCGAACAACTGGAAGGATGGCGGCTACCTCGAACGTCTGCCGAACGATCCGTGGGGCAATAGCTATCAGTATCTGAACCCCGGCGTGCATGGCGAGATTGACGTGTTCAGTTATGGCGCGGACGGTAAAGCGGGTGGCGAAGGCAACGACGCCGACGTAGGGTCGTGGCAGTAGACAGGTAGTTCATCGTTCGTGGCCGGCACTATGCGACTGTCCGCTTGCAAGTCCTGTGTGGACACTCCGTGTACGGCGTCGCTGCCGGGCACGGAGTGCGTTGGCGCGCGCTTGCGCGGCCCGCATGGCGCACGTGGTTTCGGCGCAGGCCGCCCGAAGCGTGCGGCCGGTTTCACGTTGCTGGAAATGATGGTGGTGCTGGTCATCGCCGGCATTCTGGTATCGCTGACCGCGCTGACCATGACCCGCAATCCGCGCACCGATCTGAACGAGGAAGCGCAGCGTCTCGCGCTGCTGTTCGAATCAGCCGGTGACGAAGCCCAGGTACGCGCGCGGCCGATCGCCTGGCAGCCGCTCGATGGCGGCTTCCGTTTCGATCAGCGTACCGAAGACGGCTGGCGTCCGTTGCGTGACGACCTGCTTGGGCCACGCAACTGGGAAGGCGGCGTGACCGGCGTCACGATCGATTACCCCGGCTCGGACTCGCACCCGAGCCGCGTCGTGTTCGGCACCGAAGCCATCGACGTGCCCGTGCAGATCACCCTGTTTTCGGCGGCGGGGCGCGCGACGATCGTCGGCACCGGCAATGGCCGCTATGAGGTGCACTGAGATGCGTCGTTGCAGGGACCGGGGGGCACGCGCACTTGGCCGCGGTGCGCAGCGTGGTTTTACGATGATCGAAGTGCTGGTGGCGCTGGCGATCATCGCGATTGCGTTGGCGGCGTCGTTGCGCGCGGTGGGAAGTTTGGCGAACGGCGAGGCCGATCTGCATCGACGGTTACTGGCGGGATGGAGCGCGGACAATACATTGGCGCAATTGCATCTGACGCATGGCTGGCCGAACATCGGTTCGACGAGCTTTGACTGCTCGCAGGGCAATCTGGAGTTGATCTGTACCGAGCAGGTGAGCGCGACGCCGAATCCGGTGTTTCGTCGGGTGGAAGTGATGGTGACGATGCCTGGGCGTTCCGGCAATCTTGCCCAGATGGTCACGGTGGTTGCGAATGAAAACAACCGTTCGCTCTGAGCGCCGCGGCCGATCGGGCGCGCGTGGTTTCACGCTGATCGAGTTGCTGGTCGCGATTGCGATCATGGCGGTGATTGCCGTGTTGTCGTGGCGCGGGCTCGATCAGATCATCCGTGGGCGGCAGACGATCACGAATGCGATGGAAGACGAGCGCGTCTTTGCGCAGCTATTCGACCAGATGCGGATCGATGCACGGCAGGCCGCATCGGATGATGAATCCGGACAGGCGGCTATGTCGGTCAGCGGCAGCGGATTGCAGATCGTGCGGGAGACGGTATTGCCGGGGACGGCGCCGCGTTTGCAGGTGGTGAGGTATCGCGTGTCCGAGGGGCGCGTGGTGCGGTACGCGTCACCGCCGTTGGGGAATGTGGGCGAGTTGCGGAGTGCGCTGCGCGGTGGTGAGGGAGAAGGCTGGACGGCGATCCCTTTGATGGGAGGCGTCGGTGCTATTTCTGCACGTCTTTATGTGCCAAAGGTTGGTTGGACCACGCAGATGAAGGATGTGCAGAGTGCGATTACGGAGAACGATAATAATTTGAAGGTGCCCCAGCTGGGGAATGCTCCGCTGCCGCGGTCGGTGACTGGGCTGGAAGTGAGTGTTGGGGGGAAGTCGTTGGCGCGGCCTGTTACGCGGGTTTTTCTCGTCGGAGAATGAAATGAGGGTTTGTTTTTTGTCTCCGCGACGCGCTTTGCCTTTGCCTTTGCCTGTGCCCGTCCCCGGGCGGGTGGGGCTTTTGGTTTGTGCTTTGTCTGGTGCCTGGCGATTTGGTTTGTACGCTTGGGGTGTTGGCCTTTCCTTGTTTTCTTATTGGTTTATTAGCGTCGCCCCTGTGCGGGGCAGGCACCTACTTTTCTTTGCAGCCGCAAAGAAAAGTAGGCAAAAGAAAGCGGCTCAAACCGCTAATGCTAAGCGGGAACCGCGGTTCCCACAGGGCAGTGGTGCATCTGGAATCCGTGCTCTCGCACATTCAGCATCAGCGACAAGGCAGTCATACCTCCCGTCTCGCACGGCGTGCTCGCCGGAAGAGCAATTCAACGAACCAGTGGTCCAGTTGGTCCCACGTCACTCGCAATGGCTGCCTTTTACGCCGCGTGCCCGTACAACTCGCCACCCACGAATGAGGCACGTCGCCGAGGCGAAGCCGACGGCTCCCGCTGCAAAAAAATTAGACCCCTGGTTTTCTGAAGTAGGTTTCGGCGCGCGTAGCGCCGCCGGAAGAATGACGCCTTTGTCACTAGCGCAGAATGTGCGAGGGCACGGATTCCACGGAGCCACTGCCGGTTCTGGGCTACGGTTCCCGCTTAGCATTAGCGGTTTGAGCTGCTTTCTTTTGCCTACTTTTCTTTGCAGCAGGCAAAGAAAAGTAGGTGCCCCCCCGCACAGGGGGAACGCAAATAAACCAAAAGCAAAACAAGGAAAGGCCAACACCAGAAGCACCCAGCCAAAAGGGCCGGGCACGAGGCAAACAAGCCAAAAAACCCCCAACGCCGTAGGCAAACACCCAAGCACCGCGCACCCAACCCAACACGGAGCCGCAATCATCAGCGCCCTACTAGTAGTCGCACTATCAGCGATCCTGGTATCGGGCATGCTCTGGCGCCAGCAAGTCCAAATCCGAAGGATAGAAAACCAGCGCCTCCTCTCCCAGGCACAATGGGTCGCCCGTGGCGCGCTGGACTGGACGCGCCTGATCCTCCGCTCAGAGGGCGACACCTCAGCCGGCATCACCTACCTGGGTGGCCTATGGGGCGTCCCCATCGCCAAAACACGCCTGTCGGATTTCCTCGGGCAAATTGGCGAGGTCAGAGCCGAGCAAGGTCAGGCGACCTACCTCTCCGGTTCAATCGAAGACGCCCAGGCGAAATTCAACCTCCGCAATCTGGTCTCGAGCCCCGCGCCGGGCGTCATGCAGATCAACACGGAGCAGATCGGCGCCTACCAGCGCCTGCTGGTATCCCTCGGCGTGAATAGCCAACTGGCAAAGAACACCGCCGTGCAGATGCGCGCGAGCCTCGCTCAATCTGCGACCCGGTTCCAGACCGTCACGTCCGCCGCGGGTTCGACGGCGGCCCCGATCACCGCAGGCGGCGGCGCCACGAGCGGCAGCTTCACCGACAAACCCGGTATCGAAGACGGCGACGACAACGCGGCGGTCGCGCCGCTGCAAATGACCAGCGTCGATTCGCTGCTCGATATCCCCGGCTATACGCCGGAAATGATCGCGCGCTTGCGGCCGTTCGTCACCGTGCTGCCGACGGTGTCGGCCGTCAACATGAATACGGCCTCCGCCGAAGTGATCGCGGCAATCGTGCCGGGAATGAACCTGTCCGCCGCGCAAGCCTTCGTTGCGCGCCGGCAGACCGTGTTTTTCCGTAACGTCGGCGATGTGCAACTCGCCTTGCGTGGCGCCGGCGTCCAGTCGCTCGCGATCGATCCGAATGAAATGGATGTCAACACGAGCTACTTTCTGATTCACGGCCGCGTGCAGCACGAACGCGCGGAAGTGGACCGCACGACGCTCGTCTATCGCGACGCATTGACTCACACTACGCGTATCGTGCGAGTACAAGACCAACTATGAATAACGCCTTTCCCAGAGAGAGTGGCCTTTGAGCACACTGATCGTCCTACTGCCGCCGCGTGATCCGGCGGTGCCATCGCAGGAATGGCAACTGCCGGAGTTGCCGTTCGTGTTGCTCGACAAGTCGGGCCGCGCCCAACGCGCGGGCCGCTCGGCGCTCGCGCTGCTGCCGCGCGCTACGTCGACGGTGCTGATGGTCGCCGCCCGCGACCTGCTGATGATGCCCGCCAAGCTGCCGCCCTTGCGCGGTCCGCGGTTGCGTCAGGCGTTGCCGAATATCGTCGAGGATCAACTGATCCAGGACCCGCAAACCTGTCACATCGCCGTCGATCCGCAACCGGTCGCGGGCGGCCGGCAGTTGCTCGCGATCATCGATCGCGGCTGGTTCCGCTTCATCTGCGAGGCCTTTGCCGCCGCCGGCCATCGCAGCGTGCGTGCGGTGCCGGTCACGCGCTGTCTGCCGCAGGCGGTCGCGCTCGATACACCCGCCGAAGTCGCGGAAATGGTCAACGCAGGCGAGCCGGTTATGGCGGGCTCGGTGGGCGTGGCAACGTCGCTGCCGGGCGTGGCGCCGGTGGTGGCGCCTGGCGTCGCATCGGTCGTGCCGATGGTGGCGGCCGTGCTCGGCGCCGTCGTCCAGACCGCGCCCGCATCGCTGCTTGGGAGTGCGGTCGAAAGCGCGGTGGTCAGCGGTGCGCCGCGCGTCGAACTGGCTATCGCGCGCGGCGTGCAAGGCGAAGGGCTGGCGGTGCCGGCTAGTGCGGTGAACGCGACGCTCAGCGCGCTCGCCGGCGCGGCACCGATTTCGCTGTACATGCTGACCGAGGTGCCCGGCAACGAGCCGAGTCTTGCGGCAACCAGCCCGGCGAAGCTCGCGGCCCATATCCATGGCGCGAGCCCGTTGCCGTTCGAGCAACTCGCGCGCCGCGCACTGGAGTGCCGCTTCGACCTGTGTCAGTTCGAATTTGCCTCGCAGCCGTGGCGACTCGATCGCGCGACGCTGCGGCGTCTGCGCCTGCCGGTCGCGCTGGCGGTCGGCGCGCTGGTGGTCGCGATTATCGGCGCGAACGTGCAGTGGCTGATGCTCGCGCGTCAGCGCGACGCGATCAACACGCAGATGACCGAGCTGCTCCTCAACACCTTCCCCAAGACGACGGTCGTGCTCGATGCGCCCGACCAGATGTCGCGCCAGTTGCAACAGTTGCGGGTGGCGGCGGGCGAGTTGTCACCGGACGATTTTCTGTCGCTCGCCGATGGCCTGGCGCGTTCGTTGGCGCCGGTGCCGGTCAATGGCATTGCCGCGCTCGATTACCACGACCGGCGGCTCGATGTGACCTTCAAACCCGAGGTGAAACTCGATGCCGATTTCGCCAAGCGCCTCGCACGCAATGGTCTGACTGGCGCGATCGACAGCAATACCGGCAAGTGGACCATCAGGAACGGACAATGAAAGCTGAACTTGCCCAAAGCTGGGCTGGATTCTGGGACCAGCGCACCGAACGCGAAAAAACACTGCTGGCATGGGGCGGCGGGGTGCTGGCCGTGGTGATCGCGTGGTCGGTGCTATGGGCGCCGGCGCAGGATGGCCGCGCGCATCTGCGTGAATCGCTGCCCACCTTGCAGCGCCAGCTGGCGCAGATGACCGCTCAGTCGAATGAAGCGCGCCAGCTTTCCGCAGCGGCTCAAGGCGTCGCGCCAACCGGCGCGGCGCTGAAGGACGCGCTCACTGCCTCGCTCGGCGATCACGGCCTGGCCGCGACCCAGGTGCAGGTGATCGGCAACATGGTGCAGATCCAGATGAAGAACGTGGCCTTCCCCGCGTGGACAGCCTGGGTCGACGACGCGCGCAAGCAGTTCAAGGTGCAGGTTGCCGAGGCGCACGTGACCGCGCTCAAGGAGGACGGTCAGGTGGATCTGACGGTGTCGTTGCAGCCGTCCACCGCGAAATGACCGCGCCGTTACAGGATCTCGCATGACTTACTGGATGCGGCGCCTGCGCGCCGCGCTACCCTGGCTGGCGGTCGCGGTGCTGGCGAGCGCGGCCATGATGCTCACATTGCTGCCGGCCGCGTGGATTACGCCGCAGTTCGCCAAACAGACCCGTGGTCACATCAATCTCGTCGATCCGGCCGGCTCGCTGTGGCACGGCTCGGCCACGCTGATGCTCGCCGCCGGTTCCGACATGAGCGCGGCGACGCTGCTGCCGGGGCGGATCGAATGGCGCACGGCGTTCTGGCCGCTTTTCACCGGCCGCGTGCGGATGATCATGCGGCACAGCGAAGCGATGCCCGACCCGGTCACCGTCGATGCGACGCCGCGCAGCGCGACCATTACGCCGGGTGCGATGGCGGTGCCGGCTTCGTTGCTGAGCGGCCTTGGCGCGCCTTTCAATACGCTCGATCTGCAAGGCGACGTGCGTCTCGCATGGTCCGATTGGCGCACCTTCAATCAGGAAGCGTTCGGTCAGCTGACCGTGACGCTGAACGATGTCAGTTCGCGCGTCTCGCTGGTCAAGCCGTTGGGTTCTTACCGGCTGCTGTTCCAGGCGCAAGGTGTGTCGTCCACGCTGGATCTGACGACGCTCAAGGGGCCGCTGATGCTGACCGGCAATGGCACGGTGTCGGCCGGCTCGACCTCGTTTCATGGGACAGCTGGCGCAGCCCCGGAAGCGCGCGACAACCTCGCGGGATTGCTGAATCTGCTAGGCCGGCCGAGCGGACCGGATACGGTCGCGTTGACGTTCGTGCACTGAGGGGTACGCGTTGTGGTTGACGTGGCGGACACGATTCGCGCCGGCGTCCGCCGCGCGAATCAATGCGATTGGATGAGCTGAAAAAAGAGGCATGGCTGCATTTCGCGGCCGTGCCTCTTTTGCATTGCTTTGCTTTGACGAATCGCGCGCCTAGTTGCTCTGCGACGGTTGCGGCGCGGCTCCGCTTTGCGCCACGGGCGCCACCGGCGTCGCCGACGCTGCCGGTTGCGGCGCCGCCATATCGCCGGTTTCGCGGTTCATTTGCGACGCATCCCAGCCGCCGCCGAGCGCCTTCACCAGACCCACCGACGACACCATCCGCTGCCCGGCGATGTTCTCCAGCTTCTGCTCAGCCGTGAAGGCGGTAGTCTGCGCGGTCAGCACGTTGACGTAGCCGACCGTACCCGCCTTGTATTCATTCGTAACGATGGCCAGCGCCTGACGCGCTGAATCCACCGCCTGCCGTTGCACGACGATTTCCTGTTCAAGGATGCGCTGCGAGGCGAGATTGTCCTCGACGTCCTGGAACGCTGCCAGAATCGTTTGACGATACGTTGCGACGTTCTGGTCGTAGGCAGCGCGAGCGGCTTCGGTCTTTGCCTCGCGTAAACCGGCGTCGAAAATCGTGCCGGCCAGTTGCGGGCCGAGCGTCCAGAACCGCGACGGCGCGGTCAGCAATTGCGAGAACACCGAATTTTCGAAACCGCCCGTGGCCGATAGTGTCAGCGACGGGAAGAACGCGGCGATTGCGACGCCGATCTGTTCGTTCGCCGCTGCCGCCTTGCGCTCAGCCGATGCGATATCCGGGCGCCGCTCGAGCAGCGCCGACGGCATTTGCGCGGGCACGGCGGGCGGCGTGGCGGTGAGCGGCATCGGCGGAACCGAGAAGGTCGAGGCCGGTTCGCCGACGAGTACGGCAATCGCGTGCTCGTCCTGCGCGCGCTGCACGCCGTTGTCGATCGCGGCCGCCTGGGCCGATTGCAACTGCGTTTGCGCCTGAATCACATCCGAGCGCGCGGCGACGCCGGCTGCGTACTGGTTCTGCGTGAGTTGCAGCGAGCGCTGATAGGCCGCGACGGTGTCGTCGAGCAGTTTCTGGGTGGAGTCGAGCGCGCGCAACGAGAAATAGGTTTGCGCGAGCGTGGCCTGGGCTGACAGGCGCGCATTCGCCAGATCGGCGGCGGCCCCCTGCTGGCCGGCTTTCTGCGAATTGACTGAACGTGTGACCGAGCCCCACAGATCCGGCTCCCAGCTTGCGTCGAGCTGTACATTGAAGCTGTTATTGACGCCGGAGCGGCTCGACGCGATGGTCGAGTTGCCACTGGACGCCGAACCGTTGCCGGAGCGTGTGGCGCCCGCCGACGCACCGACGGTCGGGAAATACGCCGCGCGTGCTTCGCCAACCAGGGCGCGTGCCTGGCGATAGGCAGCGGCAAATTGGGCGATCGTCTGGTTCGACGCGTTCAACTTGTCTTCGAGCGCGTTGAGTTGCGGGTCTTCGTAAATGGTCCACCAGTCGCCGCGGTCGTGCTGATCGGCCGGCTGGGCGACTTTCCAGCCGGGCGCGGCTTCCTTGTAGGAAGCGGGGATCTCGGCCGCGGGCCGCTTGTAGTCGGGACCGACCACGCAACCGGCCAGCAAGGTGGCGAGGGCCGCGGTTACCGCGATAGTCAGGGCGCGCGGCGCAAGCGTCCGCGCGCGCGAGATTCGTTCAAACTGCATGCAATGGATTCCTTCTGGACGCCTCAGTGCGGTCAAGGGCGGCACTTCCGGCCGGGCGAGATCATGGCTCTGCCGGAATGTTAGCGTATGGGGCCGCTTGGGCGCGGGAAACCGAAAGGGTAATGCGGGGGAAGGCGGAGGTGTGTTACTTAGCGTGTCGGGATGGTTACGTGCTGTTACCGCTCTGGTTGCGTTAGGTGACAGAAGAGCACCGCACAGCAACCAGGACGGTTTGACGAGAAGCGAATTAAACCCGCGAATCCGATGACGCAGGCTGCCGGGCCAACTTGCCAGCCGCAGCCCGGCACGGCGCGCCTGAGCGTGCCGGGCAAGCACCCGCCGGGCTTGTTGCAGGGGCCGTAGCGACGACGCCCCCTGCCGCAATGGCCGATCCCACCGATTCCGCTGGCGCGGCCTGCGTCCCCTTCTGCCCTCGCCGATGTTCCACCCATGCCAGCACCGCGACGCCTACCGATCCACCGGGCAGCACGAACAGCGCGGCGAACAACGCCAGTTTCCACCAGCGATGCGGCCCTTGAAAGCTGTTCAGCGCGGAATCGGTCAGGGAGCGGCTCAAGCCGCCAAGGGTGTTTTTGAGGTACAGCATCGGGGAATCCTTTTCGCACGGCGCCATTGCGACGTGCAGGCAATCGGTCAGAACATGGTCTCGGGTGGCGCGGGTCGCGCGTAACTCGTTGCCTACAATAATATTGACTATGCAATTAAATTTCAAGATACTTTGCTCCACGCGCAGTTGCGGTGTTGTTTTTTGCGCTGTTCGCACGACGCCAAATGAAATTTGACTTGTCTGCTTAGGCAGCTAGAATCCGTTCTGCTTGACGATGTTCCCGGATACACGATGACCGACGGCCCCTACAACGCGGACGAGATTCACCTCGAATCGAGTCTTGGCTATTACCTGACGAAAGCGCGAAACGTGCTGGTCGAGCGGATGGATCGTGCGGTCAAACCGTTGGGACTGACCGCCCAGCAGATTGGCGTGATTCTGGTGCTATCCGCGCAACGCGCGAGCACGCCGTTCGAGTTGTCGCGCGTCATGTCATATGACAGTGGATCGATGACGCGTCTGCTCGATCGCCTTGAAAAGAAAGGCTTTATCTTGCGCACTCGTAGCGACGCCGACCGCCGGATGGTCAAGCTGGAGTTGACGCCGCAGGGTCACGAAGCGGCGCGGCAATTGCCCAGTCTGGGCGCGGCCGTATTGAACGAGCAGTTGCGCGGATTTTCCGCAGCGGACCACGCTGCCCTGCTCGACCTGCTCGGTCGTTTCATTGCGAACGGTATTGGCGAGGGAGCAAGCGCATGTTGCGGTGTCGGACCGCCGCCGGACTCCCCGGACGACTCACCGGAAGAACCACCGCCAGGTCACGGCGGGCAGTAACCAAGAGGCGCTTTTGAATGCGCCATCGTTTGAGAATATCTGTCTGGGCAGAGGGTGATCCGGCATGTAAGCGCTCCATTTGAAGGGCGCGATAAAGCTGCCGCGACAAGCTTTCCCGGCTGAGGAGAAACATACATGGCTGCCACGGCTTCTGCCGACGCCCTACCCGCTCCCGAACTCGCTCCACTCAAAGGCGGGGCGCTGGCGTTGCTCACCGTCGGTCTCGCGCTCGGCACGTTCATGGAAGTGCTCGACACATCGATCGCGAACGTCGCTGTGCCGACTATTTCCGGCAGTCTCGGCGTGGCGACCAGTCAGGGTACGTGGGTCATCTCATCGTATTCCGTTGCCTCGGCGATCGCGGTGCCGTTGACCGGTTGGCTGGCGCGGCGCGTCGGGGAGGTGCGGCTGTTCACGCTGTCCGTTCTGCTTTTCACGATCGCCTCGGCGCTGTGCGGCTTCGCGCACAACTTCGAATCGCTGATCGCGTTCCGGCTCGTGCAAGGGCTCGTCTCCGGGCCGATGGTCCCGCTTTCGCAGACGATTTTGATGCGCTCGTATCCACCGGAAAAGCGCGGGCTCGCGCTCGGCCTCTGGGCGATGACCGTGATTTGCGCGCCGATTTTCGGGCCCGTGATGGGCGGCTATATCACCGACAACTACACGTGGCCGTGGATCTTCTACATCAACGTGCCGATCGGTTTGTTCTCGGCGGTGTGCGCGTTCCTGCTGCTGCGTGGCCGCGAAACCAAGGTTACCAAGCAGCGTATCGATGCGGTCGGCCTCGCGCTGCTCGTGATCGGCGTGTCGTGCCTGCAGATGGTGCTCGACCTCGGCAAGGATCGCGACTGGTTCAATTCGACGTTCATCATCACGCTGGCGATTATCGCGGTGGTGTCGATTGCGTTCCTGCTGGTGTGGGAGATGACGGATAAGGAACCGGTTGTCGATCTTTCGTTGTTCAAGGATCGTAACTTCGCGCTCGGCGTGGTGATTATTTCGTTCGGGTTTATGGCGTTCTTCGGGTCAGTGGTGATTTTCCCGCTCTGGCTGCAGACAGTGATGGGGTACACCGCTGGGCTTGCCGGTCTGGCGACGGCGCCGGTCGGTATTCTCGCGCTGTTTTTGTCGCCGATGATCGGCAAGAATATGCATCGGTTGAATTTGCGTGTGGTGGCCAGCTTTGCGTTCATCGTGTTTGCGTTCGTGTCGTTCTGGAACTCGACTTTTACGCTCGATGTGCCGTTCAATCATGTGATCTGGCCACGGCTGGTGCAGGGGATTGGAGTGGCCTGTTTCTTTGTGCCGATGACGACTATTACGCTGTCCAGCGTGTCGGATGAGCGGCTTGCCAGTGCGTCCGGGTTGTCGAACTTTTTTCGGACGTTGTCTGGGGCGATTGGGACGGCTATCAGTACGACTTACTGGGAAAATGACACGATTTATCATCATGCGATGTTGACCGATTCGGTGAATGTCTATGCGGCTAATACCAATGCTTATACCAATGCGTTGGGTAGTCTTGGGCTCTCTGGGGATAGTCTTACCGCTCAACTGAATCAGGTCGTTACCGCGCAGGCTTATATGATGGCCACTAATGATTTTTTCCGTATTTCTTGTGCGGCGTTTCTTGTGTTGGCTGTGCTTGTTTGGGTTACTAAGCCCAGGAAGGGGGTTGGGCCTTCTATGGGGCATTGAAGTTTTTTTGCCTTCGGCGGTGGTTTTTTTTGGGGTGCTTGGGTTTTATGTTTGTGCTCCTCGCACGGTGCCTTTTCTTGATTTGTTATTGGTCTATTAGCGTTGCCCCTGTGCGGGGCGGGCACCTACTTTTCTTTGCCTGCTGCAAAGAAAAGTAGGCAAAAGAAAGCAGCTCACACCGCTAATTCTTAAGCGGGTCCCTCGCGCAGTTGCGGTAGTGGTGCATCTGGAATCCGTGCTCTCGCACACTCCGCGCTCGTGACAAGGCTGTCATTCTTCCGGCGACGCTGCGCGCGCCGAAGCGTTCTTCTTAAAAGCTTCGTTGTGCTTTTGCGCCGTTGGGGGAGTGTCTGGTTCTTTGTGCTTAAAGCCGATCAGATCGTCCTCCAGGTGGTATCTCGTCACGCGATCCTCGAGAGGATCGCGAACCGGTTTGTCGCTGACTGCGTTGCCGCTTTTTCCCTTCCTACTGTGTTACCGCTTCGCCACTTGTTCCTGGGATCGATTGTCCCTGTAATGCGTTCGGGTGCATCGCGGTTGGCGCAGGTTGGGATGGTCTTGCATCGCTCTCCGGTGCGCTCGCCGTATTGCCTCGTACGTATTCCTTGAAGTCGGCGCCCGCCTCCCATGGGTTGGGTTTGCAACCCATTGAGCCATCGCAATGCGCGGCGAAACCAATCGTTGCCGTGCCGTCCGGGTTCGCGGTGCGCGTGATCTGGTATGCCAGCGCTCGCTTGCCGCCGTCCGGTCCCGATGTCTGAATCAGCGTGTCAGTCGCAGACTCGATCTTGTACTTCGAATGGCTCGCTACCCACGTTTGAGCACGCTGCCACCAGACGTCACACTCGGCTTTGCTCGAACACGTCAACGGCGTCGTCGCGATCTGCATCACGTCCGGGTTCACCTGCCCTTGCGTCGAACACCCCGCCGCCGCTACGCATAATACGGCCAACAGACCTTTTTTCATCACGTTGAAGCCTCCCTCTCTGGAGCGTGTCGTCTAAGTTGGACCGCATCATCGGTACGGTGTTTCATACGCATTGGCGAATGGCTAAATGAATGGAGATTTTGCCGATAGGGCTCGACGTCCAGCATCGCGTTGCGTAGACGTTACCTGTGCGCAATAAAAAGCGGCCCGCTATGAAATGCACCCCGAAAGTTGGACCCCGATTCAACCTCTAAGGAGCCGTTCACTCAGGCCGCTTGCTGCTTCACAAATAAAAATGCCGTTCAGTGGTAACTGAACGGCATCGGTTCTTAGGGGTTCTCAGGGCCGCTTTTTTCAGCGTTACCTGCGCTCGTCGTTTAGACGCTAAACCGATTCAGTGTGTACGCCCGGTAGGCCGCGACGAATGCGTCGAATGAACCGACCTCTTCCCGTTCAAGCTTGGCTTGCTCGGCGAGCGACTGTGCAGCTAGGTCGGCGAATTCCTTCGTCTGCGCAGCGTCCAGCGGACGCGCGCGGAAATAGGCGGCGTGCGCTTCGCTTTGCTCGAGGCCAAACGCGAGGAAACTCTGCTGCTTGTCGCGCATCGTCTGTAATACGCGCGCAGATGGCGTGAGCGATGCATCTGCCAGTTTCGCCCGCTGAACCACCACGGCGCGTGCGTGCGAGTCGCCGCCATGCAGCGCGTCGAGCGTTGCCGCGGCGGCGTCGATCTTGACGAGCAATTCGTTCGACCAATCCGTCATGGTGATCGGCGTGCCGTCGCGCGTCAGTTCGAGGCCCGGTTTGCGGCCTTCCAGCGTTACGCGGCCGAAGTTCTGATTCGCCTCCGCATACGCATCCGGCGGCAGCGGCGCGCTGTCGTCGAGCGCGCAGACCAGCAGGTAGGCGTCGAGAAAACGCGACGTCTCCAGCGAAATGCCGCTCGGTTCGAACGGATCGATGTCCATGCAGCGCACTTCGACATATTGCACGCCACGCGCAGCCAGCGCATGCAGCGGACGCTCGCCTGGATGCGTGACGCGCTTCGGACGGATTGTCGAATAGAACTCGTTTTCGATCTGCAGCACGTTCGTATTGATCTGCACCCACTCGCCGTCGCGCTGGGTGCCAATCGCTTCATACGCAGGATACGGCTGGCTCACGGCCTTCGCGAGCGCGTCGAGATAGCCCGGCAGCGTGTCGTAGTCGGCGTGCAGCGCGGCTTGCGCGGTGGTGTTCGAGTAGCCGAGGTCGCTCATGCGCAAACTGGTCGCGTACGGGCGATACAGCGTGTCGGCATCGAAGGTTTCCAGCGTGTGCTGGCGATCGCGCAGGAACCGGCGATCCAGTGCCGGCGATGCGCCGAACAGGTACATCAACAGCCAGTTGGTGCGGCGGAAATTGCGGATCAGCGCGAGGTAACGCTCGGACTGGAAATCGACGGCGGTTGCCGTGGATTGCTGGTCGGCATGCAACACCCGCCACACTTCTTCGTTCAGCGAATAGTTGTAGTGAATGCCCGCAATGCACTGCATGGTGCGGCCGTAGCGGAGCGCGAGGCCAATGCGGTACACGTACTTCAGCTTGCCGATGTTCGACGTGCCGTAATGCGCGATCGGAATGCCCTCGTCCGTGTCAGGGAGCAGGCCCGGCATCGAGTTGTTCCACAAGATCTCGTTACCGAGTTCGGCGTAGACGAAACGATGCAGCGTATCGAGTTTCTCGAGCGTGATCGCGACGTCGTGTTCCGCCGGCGTGATCAGTTCGAGCAGCGCTTCGGAATAGTCGGTGGTGAGCGACGGATGCGTGAGCGCCGAGCCGAGCGCGCGCGGATGCGGCGTCATGGTGAGCTTGCCGTCGGGCGTCACGCGCAGACTTTCCTTTTCGATGCCGCGCAGGCCGCGTATCAGCGCGTCGCGCTGCGGGCCTGTGGTCAGCAGGGACAGGCGGTGCGAGAACGTGTCGTTCGTGCGGGAAGGTGTCGTGTTTGGCATTGATGCGAGTCGGGCGTTGTCGGCCGCCATGTGCCGCTTCACTGCATACAGGCAGTACTGCGCGGTCGACAACGTTCGGCGGAATTTTCGGGTAGCGGGCACTTTAACATCTCGCCACGACGGCTGCTTGAGGCTGCTTCGGCGGGCCCTCGGACGATACAACCCGGCCTGATTTCAGCGGGAAGCAGCATGCCCTGTGCCTCGCTACACTCCCCTTCATGCGCTTGACACGCGACACCTCAGCCGCCGCGCGCAGCGCCGGCCCGATCTGCCACCTCGTTCCACAGATGCATGGCCGCATACGCGCGCCACGGCCGCCACGCGTCGGTGCGGGCGCGTTGCTGCGTGGGCCGCACGAGCGAGGGGTCGCGCGCGCAGATCGACTGCATCAGCACGAGGTCCCATGCGGGCCAGGCGTCGGCATCACGCCATGCGCGCATCGCCACATATTCGACTGTCCATGGGCCGATGCCAGGCCGTGCCAGCAACGCCGCGCGCAGGCTGTCGGCGTCGGCGATACCGCTGTCGAGCGGCACTTCGCCTGAAGCGACTGCCTGCGCGAAGCCTTGCAACGCCGCTACGCGTTTACCCGGCATGCCGATCTTCTCCAGATCCACCGCCGCGAGCGCGGCGGGCGTTGGAAAGCGCCACGCGGTGTTCTCATGCGGATGACCTTCGATGCGTTCGCCGGCACGCTGCACCAGTCGTCCGATGATGGTGGTCGCCGCCTTCACGCTGACTTGCTGTCCGACGATCGCGCGCACCACCAGCTCGAAGCCCGACCATGCGCCGGGCACGCGCAAGCCCGGCACGGCTTCGATCAGCGGCGCGAGCCATGGGTCGGCGGCCAGTTCGGCGCCGATCTTCTTTGGGTCGGCCTGCAGGTCGAACATCCTCGCAATCGGCACGGCAAGTGCGTCGGCATGACGGCTCGCGGGACCGTCGATATTCGCCACGATGCAACGCTTGCGAGGATGCAGGCGCACGGTCAGCGTGCCGCTGTCACCGGCCCAATCGATCGCGCGACGATAGGCGCCGTTTTCCACGGCTTCGACGCCGGGTGTCGCGCGGCCGCCGAAAAAGCGCAGCAGGCGCGGCCAGTCGAAGGGCGGCTTGAAGGGCAGTTCGAGGATGGCGACGTCGTCAAGCGTGCTCACGCGGCATGGTCCAGGTTGGTGGTGGTTGCGATGGCCGTGTGTTCGCGGCGATTGGGTTCATCGTGCGAAATATCGCCTGCGTGCTGGGCTTCGTTCTCGAGCAGTGCAGCCTTGCGCGGCAGGCCCCAGCGATATCCCGCCAGCGCGCCCCCCTTCTGCACGACCCGATGACAAGGAATCGCCAACGCGACCGGATTCGTCGCGCACGCGCTCGCCACCGCGCGCACGGCCCGGGGTGAGCCGACCGCTTCCGCAATCTGGGAATAGCTGCGCGTCTCGCCGTAGGGAATGCGCCGCAACGCATCCCATACACGTTGCCGGAACGCGGTCGCGGCGATATCCAGCGGCAGATCGAAGTCCTGACGCGTGCCGTGCAGATAGGCGTCGATCTGCGCGATGAACGGTGCGAGCCGCGCCGCGTCTTCGACCAGTTCGGCGTTGGCGAACTCGCCGCGCAGATCGTCGGCGAGTAGCGCGGCATCGTCGCCGAAGCCGATTTTGCAGATGCCTTTGTCGGTTGCCGCGATCAGCACGAAGCCGAGCGAGGTCGGCGCGCTGGCGTAGCGCACGGTGAGCCCGGCGCCTTTGCGGCGAAACGCGGATGGCGCCATGCCCAATTCGGCCGACGCGCTGTCGTACATGCGCGATGGCGAGCCGAAGCCGGCATCGAGCGTGGCGCGCGTCACGTCCGCCCCGCTCTGCAGTGCATCGCGCAACGCGGCGCCGCGCTGCGCGGCCTGATACTGTCGCGGCGACACACCCACCACGCGCTTGAACAGGCGCTGCAGGTGAAACGGACTGACGTGCACCGCATCGCTCAATTGCGCGAGTGTGAGGCGTTGCTGCGGATCGGCATCCAATGCGGCACACGCGCGATTGACGATCTCCAGCTCGCGCGGCAGCCCGCCGGGCTGGCAACGCTTGCAATCACGGTAGCCCGCGGCGCGCGCGGCGTCTGCATCGGTGAAGAACGCGACGTTTTCGCGGCGCGGCTGGCGCGACGCGCACGACGGGCGGCAGAACACGCCGGTCGTTTTGACGGCGTAGAAGAACGCGCCGTCGGCCTGCGGCTCGCGCCGGCTGATGGCTTCCCAGCGTTCGGCGTCGGTGGCCCAGTGGTCGGTGCCGACGGCGGTTTCGCTGACGGTCTCAGTACGGTCGGTGCGGTTCATGATGGTCCCGGAAAGTCGGTGTCGATGCTCACCAATGTAGGCCGCATGCCAACACACTACGCTCCGGTTCTTGCTCTGTCATTGCACTTCCTCGTAGGTCGGAAGCCCCGCCAGGCGCTCGTTTCGCCGTAAACTGCGACAATTTGGCACGATATCGGGTTTTCCCTTAAAAAGTTATTGCGTCGCATCAACCCCGTGTGTATATTAGTACCTGTCTCCTCCATGTCTCCTCCTGATATGGATTCAGCCCGCTCCACATAGAGCGGGCTTTTTTTCGTCTGAATGTTTCTGGCCGATTCCTCGCCCGCTCTCGCGGCGCCCTCCTTTCTCCTACACTGGTGGCTATTCACCCGTATCCGTTCTGCGAGTCAGCCAAGGGGTGTTCGATATGAAAATCCACATTCGCGAGATCGATCACATCGTCATTCGGGCGTTGAACGTGCCGGAAATGACGCGCTTTTATTGCGAGGTGCTCGGTTGCAGCGTCGAGAAAGAGCAACCTGATCTGGGCCTGACGCAGTTGCGCGCGGGGCGCTCGCTGATCGACCTGCTAAAGGTCGGCGCAAAGCTCGATCACCCCGAAAACGGCACGCCGGGCGCGGGGCGAAATATGGACCACGTGTGTTTGCGCGTTGACCCGTTCGACGCCGAGGCGCTCAAGACGCATCTGGACGAACACGGCGCGCGGCCTGGCGAGGCGGCTTTGCGCTATGGCGCGGATGGGTTTGGGCAGTCGCTGTATCTGTTCGACCCGGAAGGCAATATGGTCGAACTCAAAGGGCCGCCTGAAGCGGCGCGCGTGACGTCACTGTGACGGGCGCGACCGCCTCCGCTCCGTAGCCGGTGCGGCACGCGGGCGTCGAGACGGACATGCACACTCAGACGTAGACGACCTCAGTCAACATGCGCGCGGTATTGCCAGTACTAACCGTGCTACCGGCGCGGCCTGGCGCCTACCAGGCGTTGGCGGGCGCCTTCAGCACCGTCCACTCGATCTTCACCGCATCAGCGTCGGCGCTACCGAGCCATGCTTCGCCGTCCTGCACGGTGCATTGCAGACGCATAGTCCGTTCAGCAAGCGAGCCGAGCGCGGCGGCGACGTCTTCGCCGAGCGTCCATACCGTCACGTTGCGCATGCGCTCGACCTTGCCGCGCACGCCTTGCCACCAGATGTCCGACGTGCGGCCGCCATAGGCGATCACGATCACCTCGTCGGAACGGCCGCTCGCTTTGGCAATGCGCCGTTCATCCGGTTGGCCGACTTCGATCCAGGTTTCGATCGCGCCGGTGAGGTCTTTCTGCCAGAGATCCGGTTCGTCGACATCCGACAAACCCTTGCAGAACTCAAGGCGTTCCTGCGCGAACAACGCGAATGCAGCGACGCGGACCATCATCCGTTCGTCGGTTTCCGAGGGATGGCGGGCGATCGTCAGGGAATGGTCGGCGTAATAGTGCCGGTCCATGTTGGCGATCTGCAGTTCCGCTTTGTAAATCGTTGATTTGAGAGCCATGCCGTTACTAAACCAGGCGCTCGCTCCACCGGAGCGAACAGAAAAAGAATCGTCGACGGCGCGTTGCCGTTTTCCGTGTTTGTTGTACATCGCGTGTCCCTCCCGAGCCTGACGTCGGCTGCAATTGCGGCTATTGCAACGGGAGAAGCATTTATCGCGCCACTGCCAGTTCGAACGCCGTGCCATAGACCCGACAGCGGCTTCCCGCAAGGCCTCGAGCACCCGAAGGCCGCCGGCGAAAGCAGATGCGACTGGCGCGTGATGATACCGAATGTATCCATTCTGCACGGTAAATCGGTCAGTACCTGCTTCTGGACACCGTACTGTTGGTACTGACCCGCCACTTCATCAGGTAAAACCGCCAACATGTCGCCTTGAAGTAATAAGCTCGAAATCGTCAGAAAATTGTTGGTATTGACGACGTTTTGGGACGGATTCAGTCCGATCTGCGAAAACATCAGATCAAAGTGAGGGCGCAAAACACTGCCCGGCGCGTGCAAAATCCAACTTTCGTTGACGATTCCGCATAGCGTCAAACCTGTTTCATTTTCGAGAGAATGGCCCAAGACACGACACCAAGCGCTGCGGCTCGTGGTCGAACGGTTAGTAACGGACTTGGCGACGATTGCGTCGGGTCCTCAAAGGCGCGGGATCGAAGAAATATCCGGGCTTTGTGGAGGTCGGAAACATGCGAGTGCTTGTGAGGAAGGCGTATTGCCGGTATGGATCGAAAGCCCACATCGGGTTTTTAACGGGCGTTACCTCATAGAAAACGCGCGCGCAAATAAAAATCGGCCGGGCACTCAATGCCCAGCCAATTTTTAACTCGCAGGTTCACAGCCCCTCAGTTTTAATGTCAGAGGGTTTATAGCGAAAATCAAACCCCAGCGTTTAGCCGGGGTGTTGGCGTTTAGCTTATTGTTTGATGAATCGATCGTTTGCCCAGAGGCCTTGCGTGTCGCTATTGCCGGAATTCACGAATTCGACGTCATGGCCGACCACGCGCACCACGCGGAAACTCGAGTTTTCCGGCGTTGAAACGCACTGATATCCGGAGAAGAATTCCTGCATCTTTTGCTGTTCGCCAGCTTGCGCATGTTGGTCGGCGGCGTCGAGTTTATCCTTCGACAGACAGCCATACGCGTTGGCCTTGAACTGGATAGTTTGCTGCGGCTTGACCATGGCGTCTTGCGCCTGAACAGAAGCGGCAGCCAATCCCGCAATGGCGAAAACAAGGGCGATTCGCGTTTTCATATTTTCCTCCGGTGCGGGTTAATTACTCAGGTTAGCTATGTATTTAACTTTAACGTCGAACCCGCACCTTGCACTTTAGGAGAACGCGCAAGAACGACAAGCACATCTTGTGTGCGGTCGCAACAGCGGCGAATTGTCGCACCACCTGTCGCACCTGCCTAAACCTTAAGCAGCAGATAAAACAGGGTGGATTGAAACGGATAACTAAAAGATGATCAGGGCGCATCGCTTTAACCAGTAAAGCTTTGCGGCGCGTATTCGCGTAAACGAGAGGCACCAATTAAGTGAGTTGCTACAATTAATGGATTGCGCTTGGTGCATTGCACACAAAGTCATTCACCCGACTAATCAAAAACCACGAAATAACGGTGTGTGTACAGAAGATAAACGGTGCCAGGTGTCCCAAGCGACGCAGCATGGCGTCCCTGGGTGACACAGGTTGAGGTCAGGCGCCGTGCTGATCGGCCTTGAAGAACTCGGACTGGAACATGCACATGCGCAACGCATTGTGATAGCGGCCGTTGCCGAAAAACTCCTCGATCAACTCGGCCTCATGCCGGAAACCGCACTTTTCATAGACGTGGATGGCAGCGGTATTCGATTTATCGACGATCAGGTAGACCTTGCGCAGGTTCAGCACCGAAAACGCGTAGTCGATCGCGAGTTGCGTGGCGACGGTGGCGTAGCCGCGGCCCTGCGCGTGCGGCGCAATGATGATCTGAAACTCACCGCGCCGGTGGATATAGTCCAGCTCGATCAACTCGACGACGCCGACGGTCTGGCCGTCGTTGTCGATCGCGACAAAGCGGCGCTCGCGCAGATCGTGCACGTGCTGGTCGTACAGCTGGGTCAGTTCAGAGAACGTTTCATAAGGCTCTTCGAACCAGTAACGCATGATCTTTGCGTTGTTGTTCACTTCGTGGACGAAGCGCAGATCGGTGCGCTCGAGCGGGCGCAGGGCTAGTTCGCTGCTGCGTTCGATAGTCATTGGATTCCCCTTGAGAATTATTGGTTTGATTGCGCAAGCTCAGTGTGAGCGCTCGAGCTTGCGTTTCCTGTTAGTCCGGGCTCAGCGCAGGGAGTTCTTACAACGCCTGATGCCCGCGCAGCGCGGTCTTGCGAAGCGTGAGGCGCCGCGCGGGTTCGGCACGGGAGGGGCGTCGCGTTGCCGCAGGCCGCTTATCGCAAATTTGTGAGGGGCGCGGCACCGTGCGGGAACATACGGTGCTCTACAATGAAATCATGCTCTTGCGATGGAGGCTACCGTGATCGAGCACTTGATATTAGGCGCCTTTCTGGTCATTCCGCTGCTCATCGTCGCGTTTCTTTTCTCCGACGAATTGTGGCAGGAGCATCGGCACCTGCATGACCTGCATCTTGAACCCGTGAAACCGCGCCGCATCGACTGGAGGCATCCGCTGCGCCGGTCGCGGCATCGGCTTTGACCCTTCACGGATGCGTGGATCAACGCATTGCAAGCGTCGCTGCGAGGCGAGGGTGGTTCGCGGATAAAACCTGCAAATAAAAAAGCCTGCCGTTTCGGGCAGGCTAAAAAGAGATCCACACTCAATGCCTTGCGGGTACAAGGCAGACGCCAGTCTAGTCGCATGGCGCGAGCGGGTGGTTTCACCGGCCTTTACACATATTACGGGGCGTGACCTGATGTGCCGCGTGTGAGGTCAGTGAGCGCGCCAATGGCTGCGAATGCGCTCCGCCAGCGCTTCGAGCGTGGCCGCGTCAGCAACTTCCCGCGCATGCATACGCAGCGGCTGTCCTTCCCAACGCGGGATCACGTGAAAATGCACATGCGGCACCGTTTGTCCCGCTGCGGCGCCGTTGAACTGTCCAATGAACACGCCGTCGGGGCGCAAGGCCGCGCGCACGGCGATGGCGAGTTTCTGCGTCATGCGCATGCAGGCCACCGTCGATGCATCCGACAACTCGAAAATCTCAACCGCGGCTTCCTTCGGTACGACGAGCACGTGACCGTCGGCTTGCGGCATCAGGTCCATAAAGGCTAGCGCGGCATCGCTTTCCGCCACCTTGATGCAAGGTAGTTCGCCGCGCAGGATCTTCGCGAAGGGATTGCTGTCGTCGTAGTTCATCACGCGTCCTCTAGGTTGCCGTCAGTATCAAGGTCAAACTGCTCTCGACGATATTGTCCACCACCTCTGTTACAACGCGCTTATGACGAGCGCAGAAAGGCGCGCCGCATCCGTTCAGGATCGAACGACACCAGCTTCGGCAGCGACGGCTTCCAGCGCGAGGCGTCCCGCTTCGAGCATGCCACGGGCAGCCTGATGCGTGCCCGGTGAGCACCTAGCGCCAATCGGTTGCAACGTCGTCGGGATCGACCAGCGTCAGTCCCGACGACGGCAGCGGCAGCGCCGTCTTATAACGCACCTGCTTGAGCGCAAAGCTCGAACGAATGTTGGAAATGCCGGGAATTTTTGTCAGGTGATCGACGATGAAGCGCTCCAGCGTCTGCATATCCGGCATCACCACGCGCAGCAGATAGTCGGCGTCTCCCGTCATCAGATAGCACTCCATCACCTCGGGACGTTCCGAAATCGCCTGCTCGAAACGCTGCAGCGCGTCTTCCACCTGCTTTTCCAGACTCACCTGAATGAACACGTTGATGCGCAGCCCGAGCGGCTCTGGATTGAGCAGCGTGACCTGCTGCTTGAACAGGCCGAGTTTTTCGAGCGCGCGCACCCGGTTGAAGCAGGGCGTGGGCGACAAATTCACCGAGCGAGCCAGATCCGCATTGGTGATGCGCGCGTTCTGCTGCAACTGGCTCAGGATGCCGATGTCGATGCGGTCGAGTCGTCTGGGTGGCGTGGTCATAGAGTAAATATTCTGTGGTGTTGGCCAAATCCGGAATAAATAGCCTATCTCAGTGCGGGATCACAAGCAAATGAGACGCTCATTTTGTGAGCACATGGTTACCATTGACCTACTCGATCTTGAACCGAACGCGTTGATGCGGGAGTGGAGCCATGACGGATTTGTCCAGCGGTAGCGAGCAGTTGCGGTCTTCGGATCGTCAGCGGGCGGAACGCGCGGAGCGTGAAGATACCGATCCGCAGGAAACCGCCGAATGGCTGGAAGCGCTCGATGCCGTCGTCGCGCATGTCGGCCGGGATCGCGCGCAGTTTCTGTTCGACAAGCTCGCTGGACATGCGCTGTCGTTAGGCGTGCAATCGGCGCGGACCAACGTCACGCCGTACCAGAATACGATCCCGTTCGATCAGCAGCCGCGCTATCCGGGCAATCTCGAACTCGAAGAGCGGCTGGCCGGCGCGCTGCGCTGGAATGCGCTGGCAATGGTGGTGCGTGCGAATCAGGCGTACGGCGAACTCGGTGGCCATATTGCGAGCTATGCGTCGGCAGCGGACTTGTTCGAAGTGGGCTTCAACCATTTCTTTCGCGCCGCGGCTCCGGGCGGCGAGGCGGGCACGGGCGACCTCGTGTACTTCCAGCCGCATTCGTCGCCGGGTGTGTATGCGCGGGCATACCTGGAAGGCTTTCTCTCCGAGGAACACCTGCAGCATTACCGTCGCGAGATCGGCGGCCCGGGGCTGTGCTCGTATCCGCATCCGTGGTTGATGCCGGACTTCTGGCAGTTCCCGACCGGCTCGATGGGCATCGGTCCGATCAATGCGATTTACCAGGCGCGCTTCATGCGCTACCTCGCTAATCGCGGCCTCGTGCAAACGGAAGGCCGCAAGGTATGGGGCTTTTTCGGCGACGGCGAGATGGACGAGCCGGAATCGACCGGTGCGCTGTCGCTCGCGGCGCGTGAAGGGCTCGATAACCTCGTGTTCGTGATCAACTGCAATCTGCAGCGATTGGATGGGCCCGTGCGCAGCAACGGCCGCATCATCGACGAGCTCGAAGCGCACTTCATCGGCGCCGGCTGGAACGTGATCAAAGTGGTGTGGGGCTCGGACTGGGACGCGCTGTTTTCACGCGATCGCACCGGCGCGTTGCTGCGCGCGTTCGCACACACCGTCGACGGCCAGTTCCAGACCTTCTCGGCCAACGACGGTGCATACAACCGCGAGCGTTTCTTCGGACAGAACCCGGAGCTGGCCGCGCTCGCCGCGCAACTGAGCGACGACGACATCGACCGTCTGCGCCGCGGCGGTCACGACGTGCGCAAATTGCATGCGGCGTATGCGAAAGCGCTCGCGCATCGCGGCCAGCCGACGGTGATCCTCGCGAAGACGATGAAAGGCTTCGGCATGGGCACCTCGGGCCAGGGCCGCATGACCACGCATCAGCAAAAGAAACTCGGCTTCGACGACCTCAAGGCGTTTCGCGACCGCTTCCGCGTGCCGCTGACGGATGAGGACGTCGAACAGGTGAAGTTTTACAAACCAGCGGACGACAGCCCGGAGATGCAATACCTGCATGCTCGCCGGGCTGCCCTGGGAGGCTACCTGCCCAGAAGGCGGAGAGTTGCATCGGAAGGACTGACCGTTCCGCCGATGTCCTCCTGGGGGCAATTCGCGCTGGACTCGAATGGCCGTGAAATGTCCACGACGATGGCGCTGGTCCGCATGCTGACCGCGCTGCTCAAGGACAAAGAACTGGGTCCGCGCGTGGTGCCGATCGTTGCGGATGAAGCACGCACCTTCGGCATGGCGAACATGTTCCGGCAGGTCGGCATCTATTCGCCGCTTGGGCAGCTGTACGAGCCGGAAGACCTCGGCTCGATGCTGTACTACCGCGAGGACACCCAAGGGCAGATTCTCGAAGAAGGGATTTCAGAAGCGGGCGCGGTGTCGTCGTGGATTGCGGCTGCGACCTCGTACAGTGTGCATAACCTGCCGATGCTGCCGTTCTACATCTACTACTCGATGTTCGGCTTCCAGCGGATCGGCGACCTGATCTGGGCGGCGGCGGATCAACGCGCACGCGGATTTCTGATCGGCGCGACGTCGGGCAAGACGACGCTCGGCGGAGAAGGGCTGCAGCATCAGGACGGCACGAGCCATCTGGCGGCATCGACGATTCCCAACTGCCGCGCGTACGACCCGGCGTTTGCTTATGAGGTTGCCGCGATCGTCGACGAAGGGATGCGCGAGATGGTCGAAGAACAGCGCGACGTGTTCTATTACGTGACGGTGATGAACGAGAACTACGCGCAGCCTTCGGTGCCGGGTGGTGATTTGAAGACGCTGCGTGAGGGCATTCTTAAGGGGATCTATCCGCTTGGCGCTAAAGTGCAAGACGTGACCTTGGCGACGCAAACGCAAACGCAAACGCAAACGCAAACGCAAACGCAAACGCAAACACCGGAGCCGACTTCCGCATCGCAAGCGCAAGCGCAGGAAACAACCCCAGCGACGCAGACGCACGCGGCAACTTCAGCCGTTTCAGCGCAGGTGCAGTTGCTCGGCGCGGGCGCGATCCTCGGCGAAGTCATCGCGGCGCAGCAGTTGCTCAAGGATGACTGGCAAATTGAAGCCGCCGTGTGGAGCGTGACCAGCTTCACCGAATTGCAGCGTGACGGCATGACGGCGGAAAGAAACGCGCGTCTTGGCGAGCCGACCGATGCACCCTACGTCACGACAGCGCTCGAAGCATCGCGCGGCCCGATCATCGCAGCGACTGACTATGTTCGCGCGGTGCCCGAGCTGATTCGCGCCTACGTGCCGCGCCGTTATGTGACGCTCGGCACGGACGGCTTCGGTCGCAGCGACACGCGCCAGGCATTGCGCGCGTTCTTCGAAGTGGACCGCAAGGCGATCGTGATCGCGGCGTTGAAGGCGCTGGTGGACGAGGACGCACTTGAACCCGGCGTGCTCGTCGAAGCACGTAGCAAGTATCTCGGCGATGCGCCTGCAGGTGCTGCTTCGTGGCAATGCTGATCAAGCTCCGCAGATGAACCCGCACTGCTTCAAACAAAAAACGCGCCCGGCGAGATGCCCGGGCGCGTTTCCATGAGCGGCGCTTGAACTGCGGATTGAACGATCAGTCACTCACCGCCACCTGATTCTTCCCATCCCGCTTCGCCCGATACAAGCCGACGTCGGCGGCCTCGATCAATGTCGTCACCGGCTCGGTTGCGGACGGCACGATGTTCGCCGCACCGATGCTGATCGTCACGATGCCCGCAGCCGACCCTGCATGCGGAATCGCGAGCCCTTCGATTGCGAGGCGGATTTTCTCGGCGAGCAGCCGCAAGCCGCCCGACGACGTCCCCGGCAACACCACCGCAAACTCTTCGCCGCCAAACCGCGCAGCGAGATCGGGCGAGCGTCCCAGACATGACTCGATGGTGTGCGCGACGCGCTTCAGCACTTCATCACCGGCAACGTGCCCGTAGGTATCGTTGTAGACCTTGAAGTTATCCACATCGATCATCAGAAAGCCGAGGGCCGTGCTGTCGCGCGTGCCGCGACGCCATTCGGCGGCCAGGTACTGATCGAGGTAACGTCGATTCGACAAACCCGTCAATCCGTCAGAATGCGTGAGCCGCTGCAGTTCCAGATTGGTCGCGAGCAACTGCTGTTGCGACTGGCGCAGCGCTTGATACGCTTCGTCGCGCTGGAGCAGATTCAGATACGAGCGCGAGTGATAGCGAATCCGCGCGATCAACTCAATGCGATCCGGCAGCTTCACGAGGTAGTCGTTGGCGCCTGCGGCGAAGGCCGCGCTTTTCACCAGCGGCTCTTCCTTGGTCGACAGCACGATGATCGGAATATCGCGCGTCGCCGGATTTTGCCGGTATTGCCGCACGAGGGTGAGGCCGTCGGTGCCGGGCATCACGAGGTCCTGCAGGATCACGGTCGCGCGGGTCTCCTCGGCGCAACGCACCGCCTCTTCAGGCGACGCGCAGTAATGGAAGTCGACGCTCGCTTCGTCGGCCAGCGCCTGGCGGATCGCCTCGGCGATGATCGCCTGATCGTCGACCAGCAACACCATGATCGGACACTCGGCGGCGGGCGGATTGCCGAGGATGCGCGCTAACGCGTCGTCGATGGCGCTATTGGGTGCGTCCTCCGCGTATGTCCGCGCGTTCGCGTCGTGTTCTGCGAGCTTCGGCGCGGTGGCGGGCTGATGCGATTTCGGAGTGTCCATATGGGTCAGCCAGAATGAGTGTCAATGAATCGTAGCGGGCTAATGTGCGGCTAGTGTGCGCCTACCGGGCCTTAACGTGTGCCGACGGCGGTGGCGAGCGCCGCGGCAATCCGGGGCAGCGGCAGGATCGCGGCGGCGGCGTCGAGCGCGGCGGCCGCCTTCGGCATGCCGTACACGGCGCAGGTTGCTTCGTCCTGCGCGATCGTGTGAAAGCCCTTGGTGCGCATCGCCTTGAGTCCGATTGCGCCATCCCGGCCCATGCCGGTCAGCAGGACACCGATCGCCCGCGCCGGCCAGCGTGCCACGACACTATGAAAAAACACGTCGACGGAAGGCCGGTAGGGGGTTTCCGCCGGCACGTTCGTATAGCCGAGCACGTTCGGCAGCTTCAGGTGCAGATGATCGTCGGTGGCGGCGAGCAGCGCGACGCCGGCTTGCGGCCGGTCGCCTTCGCTGGCGATCCGCACCGGCAGCGCGGACTGCTGGTTCAGCCAGTCGGCCATGCCGGCGGCGAACGCCGCGTCGACATGCTGGACGATGACGATTGCCGCCGGGAAATCCTTCGGCAAGCCGGCGAGCAAGGTGGCGAGCGCCGCCGGACCGCCCGCCGACGCGCCGATCGCAACCAGCGGCGTATCGCGATTCGTCGTGCTGCTGGGCGCCCCCACTGCCGCCGCGCGAGGCGCGTTGCGCTCCGTGACCAGCGCGGCGATGCGATCGATCTTGGCGATCAGGGTGGCGATGCTTTTATGCGCGTCCGGACCGCTCAGCGAAGGGGTATCCACCGCATCGAGCGCGCCCGCACCCATCGCTTCGTAGACGCGCCATGCGTTCGCGCCCACGTCGACGGTGACGATCAGGATCGCGCACGGCGCCTTCGCCATGATGCGGCGCGTGGCCTCGATACCGTCGACGTTCGGCATCACCAGGTCCATCAGCACGATGTCGGGCCGCTGCGCGGTGCAGAAATCGACCGCTTGCTGGCCGTCCTGCGCGACCCACAGCACCTCGTAGTCGTGGCGCGCAGCCAGCGCGCGGCGCAGCGCCTCGACGGCGAGCGGCAGGTCATTGACGATTCCGATTTTCATCCGTGTCACCCGTGGGTTTAACCGTAAGCTTCGCCGATCAGATCACGCACTGCATCGAGCAGCGCTTCGTCGTGGAAACTGCCTTTCGCCAGATAATAATCCGCGCCGGCGTTCAGGCCGGCGCGGCGGTCCTCTTCACGATCCTTGTACGAGACGATCATCACCGGCAGCGATTGCAGGTGTGGATCGCGCTTGATGAGCGTGACGAGTTCGATGCCGTCCATCCGCGGCATGTCGATGTCGGTAATCACGAGGTCGAAGCGCTCGCCGCGCACCGCGTTCCAGCCGTCCATGCCGTCGACGGCGATCGTCACGTCGTAGCCGCGCGTCGCCAGCAGCTTGCGTTCGAGCTCACGCACAGTGAGCGAATCGTCGACCACCAGCACGCGTCGCGTGACGCGCCGGGCGGCGAGGGGCGTGCCGTGCTGCGTGTGTTTCAGATCGCCGCCCGCCACGAGCCGTTCGACCGAACGCAGCCAGTCGTCGACATCCGCGATCAGCACCGGGTCGCCGTTTTCCATCAATGCGCCGGCGGTAATGTTCCTGATCTTGCCGAGGCGGCGGTCGAGCGGCTGCACCACCAGCATCCGCTCGCCGAGAAAGCGATCGACCACCACGCCATAGGTTTCTTCGCCGTCGCCGATCACGATCAGGCTGACGGTATCGCCTTCGTTGGCGGGCGGCGCAGTGTCGAGAATCTGATGTGCCGTGACGACGCCGATGCGGCGGCCGTCGAAGGCAATGTGCTGATGGCCTTCGAGCAGTTCGATATCGGCGCGGCTCACATGCAGCGTGCGGTTCACATGCGCGAGCGGCACCGCGTACGGCTCGCCCGCGACTTCGACGAGCAGGCTGCGAATCACCGAGAGCGTGAGCGGCAACTGCAACTGCACGCGCGTGCCGACGCCGGATTCGTGCGTGATGCGCACCGTGCCGCGCACGCGCTTGACGACGTCGTGCACGGCGTCGAGTCCGACGCCACGGCCCGATACCTCGGTGACCTGATCGCGCAGCGAGAAGCCGGGCAGAAGGAGGAATTCGAGCAACTCGGTTTCGGACAGGCGCGCAGCCGTTTCCGCACTCGCCAGTTTTTTGTGGACGATCGAGGTGCGCAATGCGTCGAGATCGATGCCCGCGCCGTCGTCGGAAACGGTGATGAGCAGGGCGCCGGCGGTGTGACGGGCGTCGAGCGTGAGTGTGCCTTCTTCGGGCTTGCCGTACGCGAGACGGACCGCAGGCGCTTCGATGCCGTGGTCGATGGCGTTGCGCAGCATGTGGCCCAGCGGCGCTTCGAGCAGATCGAGGATGTCGCGGTCGACCTGAGTCGATTCGCCAACCAGTTGCAAGCGTACCTTCTTGCCGAGCGAACGCGCAACGTCGCGCACCATGCGCGCGAGGCCGCCGGTGCCGTCGCCGAAGGGGCGCATCCGGCATTGCAGCGCGGCGTCGTAAAGCTGTTGCGATAGATGCGTCGAGCGGCGGTCGAAGCTCTCCAGATCGGCCAGACGCTCGGCGAGCAGATGCTGTGATTCTGCGGTGAGGCGGCGCAATTCTTCGAGTGCGGCGTGCGCGCGCGGATCGAGCTTCAGGTCGGCGAGCGTTTCGTGCAACTGATCCAGCGCGCGCGTGCCGTCACGTTGGACGCGCTTGACGCGCAGCATCGATTGCGCGAAGGGTTTGAGCCAGCGGGACTCGACCAGCGATTCGCCGGATAGGGACAGGAGCCGGTCGAGGTTGTCGGCGCGCACGCGCAGCATGCGGCCGGGGTCAGTTGCCGGGGCGTTAGTTTCGGCCGGCGTGGAGACGGTGGCGGTCGACGGCCCGGAGGCGCCTGCAGGCCCGGCCAAGGTTGCGGCGGTGGAGGTTCGGGCGCTCGCAGGAGCAAACGAAGTTCCTGAAGCGGGCACAGACGCATTTTCGGTCGCACTGGACGGCGCGGTTGAGGCAGGTGTCGCTTCGGCGCGGAGGGCGTTGGCTAGTAGATTGAAGGTGGCTTCAGCGTCGTGATCAGCACCGGTCGATACCGCTTGCGGTTCGGTGGCGAGGCTGGGCGCCGATGCATCTGCCGGTCCGGCGCCGCGAGCAGGATTGGCAGTAGCCGAAGAAGCCGGCGGCGATACAGACTCACGCCGCATTACCGCTCCATGCGGCACCACGCCCGCCATCCGCGCTTGCAACGACGCTACACACACGCTAACCGCGTCACGCGCCGACTCGTCCTCATCATTGCCGAGGTGCGCAACGATATCGACACCGCGCAGCAACGCATCGATCCAGGCGGCGTCGAGCAACGTGCGTCCTTCCTGCGCGGCGACGAAGCAGTCTTCCATGGCGTGCGCGAGTTCAACCCCGACCTGTACGCCGACGATCCGCGCCGCGCCCTTCAGCGAATGCGCCGCGCGCATGCAGGCCTCGAGCGCGGCGGCATCGCGCGGCGCGCGGTCGAGGGTGAGCAGGCCGTCGTTGAGCACGCGTGCCTGAGTCCGCGCTTCTTCGCGGAAGAGATCGATCAGCGACGGGCGGCGCGGGTCGTCCGTCATCCGAGACTCCGGTTCAAGGTATCAAACAAGGCATCGGCGTCGAGCAGGCCTACCGTCATGCCGCGCCACGGGGCCACGGCACGTGTATGCGCAGCGGCGGCTTGCGAGAGCGTCGCGGGCGGCGGGCAAAAGCTGGAGACCGCGATCCGATGCACGCCGTCAACCTGATCGACGGGCAACACCGCGTGCTCTTCGGCGCGCGAGACCACCAGCAAGCGCGGCAGATCGTGGCGCGCTTTGTCGTCGTTTGCCGGGGTGTCGGCCTCGAAACCCAGCAGATGCGCGAGCGACAGGCACACCAGCAAGTCGCCCTGTACATTCACCACGCCTAGCACCGCACGATGCTGCCGATGCGGCAACGTATGAATCGGCCGCGTCTGCACGATGCGCTTGAAGATCGGCGTGGGCAGCGCGAGCCATTCTCCACCGATACGGAAGACGAGGAACGACTCGCTCGCGCCTTGCGGATCATGCCGTTGCGGCTGCGCCGGCACGCGGGTCTCATGCTGCGAGAGATCCACGAGCGGAATCGGCCGCTCCAGCAATTTGGCCGCGGCTGTTTCGAACACCGGGCAATTCAGACAGCGCACGTATTCGGCCAGCCGCTCGCACGACGAATCGCCGCGCACGCCGATGCGGTTCCAGCAATCGTCGATGGTCACCATGCGGTCTTCAACCACGTTGCGCTCCCCGTGCGCGCGACGCGCGATCCATCAGCAGGCGCGCGCCGTTGCGATCGCCTTCGAGTTCGAGCAGCGTCGCCAGATGCGCGAGCGCCTCGGCGTGCTGCGGTTCGAGATAGAGCGCCTTGCGATACTGGCCGCGTGCGAGGTTTGTATCGCCGCTGGCGTCGGCCAGCACGCCGAGCAGATAGAACGCGTCGGCGTGCGGTGCGTGCTGTTCCAGATAAACGTTGATCGCGTTCGCAGCTTCCGTCAGGCGGCCCGCATCGGCCAACGCCTGCGCGGCTTGTAGCGTGTCGCGTGCGGCGCTGGTCGGCGAGGTGATGTGCGGTGACAAGAACCCGTGCGACTGCGATACGGATGTGTACTGTTTCGGCGTGTGTTGCGGAATATCGTTCGAAAGCGTGCGCTGTGAAATGTCGTTCGGCGGTGTGAACGGCGTCCGCGCAACCGGATCGGGCCACGCGAAAGGCTCGGCTGAGAACACTTGCAGCGGCGCGAGCGCGGGCACCGGCGAATGCGTCATCGCGAGGGCCGCAGCGGTGGCGAGCGGTGCGGTGTGCCAGCCGTTGAGCTGCGCTTCAGCCGGCGCGGCGTGGTGGAACGCAAACGCCAAAGGAATCTTCGCCGACTGCATGCCATAACGCATCAACAGCCCGGTTTCCGCGGGACCAACAAACAGCGTGCCGTTTTCAGCCAGCACGGTGCTGAGCGCATGCAAGGCCGTTTGCTGTGCGTCGCGGTCGAAGTAAATCAGCACGTTGCGGCAGAACACGAAGTCGTAAACACCGAGTGCCGTGGCATCGAGTTGCATCAGATTGGCGCGCGAAAACCGGACCGCATCGACGATGCGCGGGGCAAGACGCCAGCCGTCTTCGGTACGCGTGAAGTGGGCGTCGCGGAATGGAAACGCATTGCCGCGAAACGAATTGCGGCTATACACGGCACGCTGCGCGATGGCCAGCGAGCGCTCGCTGATATCCATTGCGTCGATGCGCATGTGCGCCGCGTCGATGCCGGCGTCGAGCAGCGTCATCGCGATTGTGTACGGCTCTTCGCCGGTCGAGCAGGGCAGACTCAAAATCCGCAGCGGCAGCGCGGTGCCGCGCTCGTCAAGGCGTTCGTGCGCGAGACGCGCCAGCGCCCTGAACGCGTCGGCGTCGCGATAGAACCAGGTTTCCGGTACCACCACCGTTTCGACCAGCGCCTGCAGCATTGAGGGCGATGCGTGCGCGGCTTCCCAGTAATCGGCGAGGGTGGCGTCGGCGTGACCGTCCGCGTACCAGGCCGCAGCGCGCTGGTCGACCGCTCGCTCGATCGATTGATGACCGAGCGACGCTGCGTCGAGCCCGATGGTTCGGTGCAGCAGATCGGCGAAGCGTCGATAGAGCGGCGCGTGATCGTGATGCGCGTTCATGCGTGCGCCTCGGGAAACAGCAGGGCTTTGACGTCGTTGGGCAGCAGATGCTCGACGCGAATCCATTGCACCAGACCGCCTGCTTCGCTCGCCACCGGGCCTAGATAGCGCGCGTGCGGCGTGTCGATGCCGGCGTCATGAAACGCGTCGGCGTTCAGGCGGATGGTGCGCGTGGCGCCTTCGAGCAGCAGCGCGAGCAGGCGCACCGTGCCCGCATGCGGATAGCGCACCAGCACGACGCGTGTCGACATCAACTGTTCGGCGGGACGGCCGAGCGCGAGCGCCGGCAGGTCGATCACCGGCAGCGGCGCGCCTTCGTGATCGAGCACACCCGCGACCCATGACGGTGCGCCGGGAATCGTCTTCGGCGGCGACTGCGGCGTGAGCGGTATCAGACGCTCCACCTGCGTCGCGTCGATCACGTAGCGTTCGTTATCGAGCGTGAAGAGGATGAAGAGCATCGGCGTGGGCTTGAGCTGTAGGAGCGGCGTGGAGGCGGACCGGTGTCAGCGTGCTTCAGTGAGCCCGACGCGGCGCGTCAGGCCACCACCTTGAAGCGCGATACGCCGGTGCGCAAGCTATTGGCGACGTGCGTCAGATCGTCGATGGCCTGGGTCGACTGGCGCAGCGATTCCGCCGTCTGCTGCGCGGCCTCCGAGAGCTGCGTCAGCGCCTGGGTAATCTGCTCGGCGCCGGTGGCTTGCGTCTGCATGCCCTCGTTGACCATCGAGAAGCGTGGGGCGAGTTGCTGCACCTGCTGGATGATCTGCGTGAGATGACCGCCCACGTTCTGCACGTCGAGCATGCCGCGCCGCACTTCTTCGGAGAACTTGTCCATGCCCATCACGCCGGCTGCCACCGCCGACTGGATCTCCTTGACCATCTGTTCGATGTCGTAGGTCGCCACGGCCGTTTGATCCGCGAGACGGCGAATCTCGGTCGCCACGACCGCGAAGCCGCGGCCGTATTCGCCGGCCTTTTCTGCTTCGATCGCCGCATTCAGCGAGAGCAGGTTGGTCTGGTCCGCGACCTTGGTGATGGTGGCGACCACCTGGTTGATGTTGCTGGCCTTCTCGTTGAGGATCGCGAGCTTTGCATTGACTGAGCCGGCCGCTTCCATCACGAGGCGCATGGTGTCTTCCATGCGCGCGAGACCGGCGTGGCCGGTGCCGGCGAGCGCCGCCGACTGGCCGGCGACTTCGGAGACTTCGTTCATGGTGCGCAGCAGGTCGCGCGAGGTTGCGAAGATTTCGCGCGACGTAGCGCCGATCTCGGTGGTGGTCGCCGCGGTTTCGTTCGCGGTGGCCTGCTGTTCACGCGAGGTCGCGGCGATCTCCGTCACCGACGTGGTGACCTGAACCGCCGACTTCTGCGCCTGGCCGACCAGCGCGGTGAGCTCGTCGGTCATGCGGTTGAAGCCCGCTTCCAGCGCGCCGATTTCATCCGCGCGGTTCAGTTGCAGACGCTGCGTGAGGTCGCCCGTGCGCATGACGTCGACGACTTGCAGCACCTTCGCCATCGGCGTGGTGACCGCGCGCAGCAGCCAGTAACCGGCCAATGCAGCGGCGGCGGCGGCGATCAGCAGCATCACGAGCAGCACGACGCGCGTCGCCTCGACCGAACTGCGGATGTTTTCGGCGGCTTTGTCGGCGTCGGCCTTGTTGTTGTCGACCAGCTTGCGCACCGAGACGCGACCGGTTTCCCAGATCGACGTGAGTTGCGTATTAAAGATGCGCGCGGCGTTTTCTTTCGAACTCGGCAAGGTGTTCAACAGGGATGCCTGGATCGGCAGGTACTGCGCGTGTTGCTGGCGGAAGTCATTGAAGGACTCGCGATCGTTGTCGCGGAAGATGGTCGCGCCGTAGTCGCCGAGGAGCTTCTGGAGTATTTGCTCAGTCTCCTGCAAGCGGGCGGTGTCGCGCTTGATGGCGTCGGGGTCCTCGTCGACATAGATGAGACGCTGCGTGACGGTGTAGTTCTCGAACCAGGCCGCGCGCATCGCGGTCGCGTAGTAGAGGCCGGGCATTGAGTCTTCCTGCTGACTCTTCGCGTCGCGGTCGATGCCGCCGAGTTGCTCGAAAGTGACAATTGCCATTGCCAGCATCACGATCAGCACGATCCCGAAGCTGCACAGAATCCGTTGCCGGATGGTCCATTGTTTCACGCGCACGCCCCTTAACTTTTTTTGGCTTCGGCTCGACGCCCGAGGTCGACTTACAGGTCTCAGGGTCGAAGGATCGGAAAGCTTTATGGGTCGTCGGATTTGTCCGACGGGTCATGCGGCGAATTTTACATTGATCGTGGGAATGGGGGGCTGCTCTCGTTCCTGAACGGCTGGTGCGGACGAAAGCGCTCGGTGATTTAGCCCTCCGGTTTTTTGCTTTCCCTTGCAAGGTGCCGAATGCTTGTTTTGGGTGTCGGCAACGCTTCGGGCATGGTTCCGCCTAGCTCCCGGATCGTGTCGCGGACTTTGCCGCCAACTTCGAAGTGCGTCTGATTGGCTTGCTGCTTGCCGTGCACACCATCACGCCGGAGTTTTTCTTCGGTTTGTGTCGCGCGGAAAAGGTTAATTTTTTGTTGTGGTGAGTGAGCTCGCCGCGCAGCATCAGTCTGCGCTGATCTTCCACTATGCCGGCAAACGCTTTTTCGTCGCCGAGTTCCTGGCGCCGTGTCTGAAGGGCAAAGTAGGTCTGGCCGTTTGCGATGACGGGTTTCGATGGATCACCGTTCTGGACGACCAGGTAGCATGCGTAGCGGGAAAGCCGGAAATCCTCGACGGTACGCTGGGCGCCCGAACCCAGGATGACCATTTTTCCCACTTGGGAAAAATGGTCATCGACGCGATGGCCTGAGCGCTCGCACGCCTCGCTTGCCTTTTCGATGACACGCTTGAATTTGTCCCATGTCGCGTATTCAAGAAGCGGCTGAAGTTCTCGCGCCGACCAGAATTCGGCATTCACTTCGTTGACCTGCTTGATTTTGTCAAAGCTGTGATTCGTCATCGTGACCTCCTAATCCGTTGCGCAGGAAGGCAGCTATAGGCTTTGTTAACCTTCCTGAGTTGCGCTGTGATTCTATACAGCGGACCCTGTCTCGGCGATCGGGCGGAGATGACAGAGCGTCAGCGCATTCCTCGCCGGAAAGAGCGGATTTCCTACGCCACTCCTTGCGAGGTCGTAGCTGCCTTGCTCGCGCGACGTTACATCGGTAATGGCCGGTTACCAACTGCAGCATCTATTTCCGTGCGTACCCCACACAATCTGTTCCATGCCTGAACGGCGGGAGCGAAACATGAAAAAGATTGCGGTGGCGTTGTTGATGGTGGGGAGCCTGAGCGTGGCGGGTCAAGCGTCAGCGCATGGCAATGGCGGCGATGTGGTCGGTGCGCTGATCGGTGGCGCCGTGCTGGGTGCGGTGGTGACATCCGTGCTGAATCCGGCGCCTGTGGTCGCTTACCAGCAGCCGGTTTATGCGCAGCCGGTGTATCAGCCGGCGCCCGTGTATGCGGGGCCGCCGCCGGGATACTGCTATGACCAGTACCAGCGTGCGTACGTCGCGTGCGGTGCGCCACCGCCCGCACAATATGGGTATCCGCAGCAGCCTCAGCAGCAGGGCTGGTAATGATGTCAACTGGCACGCGCAGCTTCGATGCTCGCGTGCTACAGAGAAAAAGGCCGTCGCAGGATGCGACGGCCTTGTCTTGTTGGGTATCTCTGCTCAGTGCTTGTGATGCAGCCACTCCGCATAATGCGTATCGAGCCAGCGCTCGAGGCGCTCCGGCTTCGTCTTTTCGTGATAGTGGGACGCCGCCCAGATCGCCACGCCGACCACCAGCATCACCAAAGGTCCCAGCAAATAAGCCATTAACGATTCAGACATGACGCCTCCGTCCCGACGTGCATCGATGTTCTAGTTTAGGCGATGAACGGCGGGAAAAAAGGACGCGGTGAAGGGTTGGCCGGTGGCGCGGCGGGATTGACGTGAATGGGCTTGCGGGGCGTAAGATGAGACGATTGAGAACCTAATGAAGAAAGTATTTTTATTTTTTAAGACAATGGCTTGTCTGTGGTTCTGCTTCATTTGTGTACCATCAGATGCATTGGTGGCCAATGCCAATGCCAATGCCAATGCCAATGCCAATGCCAATGCCAATGCCAATGCCAATGCCAATGCCAATGCCAAGGCGCGTCGTGGCAACCAGCCCGACCCCCATCGCGTTTATCGCATCTGCTGCTCTTAGCCGGTCACACCTTGTCGGCCGGCGTCGATCTGGGCATCGACGAAATCCGCCCACAGTTGGAGCGCCTGGCGCCGTTCCGTGGCATGCCCAGCGTGATGCTCTCCGCCCGGAGCGTCTTTGACGGTATGCGCCAGCGCGATCTCAATGGCGTCCACGGGCTGTCCCATCTCGCGTAGGTGGGTCGCGGCAGTGCGTCGAAAATCGTGCAGGACGAAATGCTCCACGTCGAGTCCGAGCGATTTGACGGCTTGATTGAGCGTGCTCTTCGCGATCGGCCGATCGTCACCCCGGACGCTGGGGAATACGAAATTCCGGCTGGTTTTCGTGTCCTGAAGCTCGCGGAGCAGGGTGACCGCCTGATGCGGGAGATGCACCACATGCTTACGGTCCTTATTCATGCGTTCAGCCGGGATCGTCCATCGCGCGGCGTCGAGATTGAATTCGGACCAGGCCGCTTCGACGAGGTCCGATTTCCGCACCATTGTCAGCACCAGCAGATGCAAAGCCAGTTTCAGTGGGCGTCTAATGTTCGAGGCGTAGATCGCCCGGAGCGTGGCGCCTATCTCGTCAGGATCGAGCACGCGGGTGCGGCTGTCCGGCGTCGCGATGAAGCGTGCGGGGATGAGTTCTGCCGGATTGGTCGTGGCGAGTTGCCGGGCGATCAGGTACTCATAGAGCCGCTTGACGGCGTTGCGCGTGTGCAGCGCCATCTTGGGCGAGCCGCGGCTTTTGATCTGGTCGCATATCGCGCGGATGTCGTCGTCCGTCACCGCTTTGATCGGCTTGGCGCCGATGGCGGGGAGGACGTCCTTTTCGAGCGCGCGCCGCGTGGTGCGCTGATACTCGGCCGACTTGCCGGCCATCTCCGTTGCGAGATAAAGCTCGGCGCCTTCGCGCAGCACCTCTGCTTTGCTTTCCGCGCCGCGGTCGCGCCGCGCGGTGGCCACCGGCGAGATGCCGCTCGCGACCATCTCCGCGTACCTCTGCGCCTTGGCGCGTGCGACTCGCAGCGAAATCATCCGGTAGTCGCCGATCGTGGCCAGCGGCTGACGCTTGCCGTTCAGCGTATAGCGGAAGCGCCAGACCTTGGTGCCGGTTGTCATGATTTCGATGACGAGGCCGTTGCCGTCTGCGACGCAATATCGGGTGGCGCGTGGTTCAAGCGCACGGATCTGCGATTCGGTAAGGGGGACGGCTAGTTTTGGCATGGCGGATCGGTTGATACACGGACAGCGGGGATTTTAAACCGGTTGTTCTTTGTGTACCAAAGGAATGCGGTGTTTTAGGTTAACAGATGAGGCCTGGCACAGGCTCAGAGGACTGTGGTGAAAGGCCGTGTGAGGCCTTTTAAATAAGCCTTTCTGCCCGATAACTGCGAACTCGATCTACTTGCCGATACAAAACCGGCTGAAAATCACCCCAAGCAAATCGTCCGAGCTGAATTCGCCGGTAATCGAGTTCAGTTGATCCTGCGCGAGACGCAGCTCTTCAGCGAACAGATCGAGCGCCTGAGAATTCTGATCGGCATGCGCTGCAGCCGTCGCCAGATGCTCCTGCGCCGCGCGCAGCGCAATCAGATGCCGCTCGCGCGCGAGGTAGACGCTCTCCGCGCCGGCCTGCCAGCCGGCGATGCGCAGCAATTCCTCACGCAGCAACGCGACACCATCGCCCTGTTTCGCCGACAGCCGCACTTCGCTGAGTTCGAGATCCGCGTCGAGCGGCGTTACGGTCGGCGCGAGGCCGGTCAGATCCGTCTTGTTCAGCACGCGCACCACCGGCACACCGCTCGGGAAGCGCGACGCGATCGTTTCGTCTTCGGCGGTCATGCCGATGCGTGCGTCGAGCAGATGCAGGACGACGTCCGCACGTTCGATCTCGTTCCATGTGCGCGCAATGCCGATCTTTTCCACCTCGTCTTCGGTATCGCGCAGGCCGGCGGTGTCGATCACATGCAGCGGAATGCCTTCAATCTGGATGGTCTGCGCGACCTTGTCGCGTGTCGTGCCGGCGATTGGCGTGACAATGGCCAATTCCGCGCCGGCGAGCGCGTTCAGCAGCGACGACTTGCCGACGTTCGGCTGTCCCGCCAGCACCACCGACAAACCCTCACGCAGCAATGCGCCTTGACGCGCTTCGCTCAGCACGTGCGCGAGGCGCTCGCGAATCCGCGCGAGCTTGCCGCGGGCGTCGGCGGCTTCGAGAAAGTCGATTTCTTCTTCCGGGAAATCGAGCGTGGCTTCGACCAGCATCCGCAGCGTGATGACTTCTTCGACCAGCGCGTGGATGTCGCGCGAAAACGCACCGTCGAGCGAGCGGCCCGCCGAGCGTGCGGCTGCCTCGGTGCTGGCCTCGATCAGATCGGCGACGGCTTCTGCTTGTGCCAGATCCAGCTTGTCATTGAGAAACGCGCGCCGCGTGAATTCGCCCGGCTCCGCCAGCCGCAGACCGAACGCACGGCCGGCGTCGATGCAACGCTGCAGTACCAGTTGCAGCACGACCGGACCGCCGTGACCTTGGAGTTCGAGCACATGCTCGCCGGTATAGGAGTGCGGCGCGGGAAAGTACAGCGCGATGCCGCGGTCGAGCGCACTGCCGGCGTCATCGAGGAACGGCACATAACTCGCGTGACGTGGCGCAAGTGCCTGCCCCGTGAGTGCTTGCATCAGCGGCTGTGCGGCGGCTTCCCCGGCGCGGCCAAACGAAATCCGCACGACCCCGATCCCGCCTCGACCGGGTGCGGTGGCAATGGCGACGATCGGATCGGAATCGGTGGCGAGCATGAGAACGGGTTGTCAGAAGAGATTGAATGCGCATGAGTGGGCGCCGGGCATTGTAACGCGGGCGTCCTCTCGCTCTGGATTGGCATCCGACTCCTAATGTCGCCCCATTCCTCATAAGACAAATAAGGATTTATCTCGCACAAGCTAAGATAGCCTAAGACGAACTTGCGACTGATCGACGCATCAGAATGCCTAAAACGCACACTGCACAAGGAAAAGACGGTGTTCGACAAAATCGTGAAACACGTTATTCGGTGGCGATTTCAGGCTAAAAATAGCTTATTTAAGCAATAAAATTGCGCAACTGGTTGTCCACTGATTATGCGCCGAATTGCACAATCGGGCCCATGCCGACCTCCAAAGAAAAAGCAGCTTTCGCCAAACGGCTGAAAGACTCACTCCCCAAAGATATTAAGGGTGGGACCGATTTGGCCAGGGAATTCAACCTGCTTTATAGCAATGGCCCTGCCGTCTCACCACAAACCGCGCACAAATGGCTCGCGGGTACGACGATTCCAAAGCGCGATAAGTTGCAGGTTTTAGCGACGTGGCTGCAAAAGGACGTTCACTGGCTCCACTACGGGCCGACGCCATCCGGTAAGGCGAAACCACTTGGCCGTGGCGAGAAATATCCGATGACGCCGGAAACGATCGAGCTGGTAACGAAGATGGCTAACCGCTTTGTGGGTTTGTCGCCGAGGCAGCGCAATCTGGTGGAAGAACTGATGACGGAATTTGACGGCGGCACGCAACAGGAAACCGACGCCGCGCCTGAGGACGCATCGGCATCGGCATCGGCATCGAAAGATAAGGGTTCGTCCACCGAGGTATAAAAAAAGCCACCCGGCGCAAACCGGGCGGCTTTTTTATAACCAGCTTCTGTTTTTGCCTGTCAGCGGGCGCTACCGTCAACCCGCTTCAGGCAAGACATCTATCAGGCCGCTTTCGCCTTCGACTGACCCATCATCCGCGTGATGTAGTACTGCTGGGCGATCGACAGCACGTTGTTCACGACGTAGTACAGCACCAGACCGGCTGGGAAGAAGAAGAACATGACCGAGAACGCGATCGGCATGAACATCATCATCTTGGCTTGAACCGGGTCCGGCGGCGTCGGGTTCAGCTTGGTCTGCAGGAACATCGAGACGGCCATCAGCACCGGCAGGATGAAGAACGGATCCTGTTGCGACAGATCGTGAATCCAGAGAATCCACGGCGCGCCGCGCATTTCAACCGACGACAGCAGCACCCAGTACAGCGAGATGAACACCGGAATCTGAATCACGACCGGCAGACAGCCGCCGAACGGATTGACCTTCTCGGTCTTGTACAGCTCCATCAGCGCCGAGTTCATCTTCTGCGGATCGCCCTTGAAGCGTTCACGCAGCGCTTGCATGCGCGGCGTAATCGCCTTCATGCGCGCCATCGACTTGTAGCTCGCTGCCGACAGCGGGAAGAACACGGCCTTGATCAGCAGCGTGAGCAGCACGATCGACCAGCCCCAGTTGCCGACATAGCTGTGGATCTTTTCGAGCAGCCAGAACAGCGGCTTCGCGATGATCGTCACCCAGCCGTAGTCCTTCACCAGTTCCAGACCCGGCGCGATGCCTTCGAGCATGCGCTCTTCTTCCGGACCGGCGAACAGGCGTGCAGAGACGTCAACCGATTGTCCCGGGGCGATGGCCGCCACCGGTTGCTTCACGCCGACGCGATACAGCGTCGGATCGATCTTCTCGACATAGATATCGCGCTTCGCGCCTTGCTGCGGAATCCACGCCGACGCGAAATAATGCTGCACCATCGCGATCCAGCCGTTGTCGGCCGAATTGACGAAGTCTTCCTTGTTCTTGTCGATGTCGCTGAACGTCATCTTCTGGAAGTGGTGCTGGTCGGTGTAGACAGCCGGTCCGATGAACGTGTGCGAGAAGCGCGGCGTTTCCACCGGCGTGTCGTCACGCACCAGTTCCATATAGACCGACGGCGTGACCGGCGCGGTGCCGACGTTCTCGATCTTCGTGTCGACGCCGATCACATAGCTGCCGCGCGTGAACGTGTAGGTCTTGATGACCTTCACGCCACCCTTCACCGCCGACTCGAGGCTGAGCTGGAACGACTTGGCGTCGCCCGTCAGATCGTGCGGCTGGTTCGGCACCGGCGTGAAGATGTCGGTGTGGTTCGGGAAATCACCGCCGAGCAGACCGGTGCGCGCCAGATACGTATGGTTCGCGGTGCGGTCGAACAGCGTGATGACCAGATCGGGCTGCTTGCCGTCGCCTTGCTTGACGAGCGACAACTTCGACAGCGTGCCGCCGCGGGTGTCGATCTCGCCGTTATAGACGTCGGTGCTGAAGCTGATCAGTTGGCCTTGGGCCGCGGCAGCCGGCGCGGTGCCCGGCGCTGCTGTGTTGGTGGCCGGCAGATCGGCGGATTGGGTTCCCGGCGTCGTGGTTCCCGGTGCGGCGCTACCGACGGTCTTGGTCGGGTTGGCGCTCGGGAAGAACATCGACGGGCGTCCGTGGTCGCGTTGCCAGTTGTCGAACAGCATGACCGCTGACATGAAAAAGATGACCCATAGGACGGTGCGTTTGATATCCATGCGTTGTCTCAGTGTCGATGGAACGGCGCGTCAGCGCTTTTCAGAAGTGGGAGGCGGGACGAGATCGATGCCGCCCGCGGAAAACGGGTGGCAGCGGCAAATACGCCTGGCGGCGAGATAAGTCCCGCGCGCGGCGCCATGATACTGGATTGCTTCGCGCGCGTAATCAGAGCAGGAAGGGTAAAAACGGCACCGGTTGCCGAGCATGGGGCTCACAGCAACTTTGTAAAACCGCAGTAAAGCGATGAGTACCGTTTGCATGGCTGGTGCGGCCGGACGGCGCCGCGCAATGTGGAGTACCGGGTGAGGCCCGCGCAGCTTGGCTGCCGTAGCTATCCCGGCGAACCGGATAGCTGCGAAGCGGGTACTCACTTGAGCGTCATTCCGTCTTGGGCGCTTCCGCGGGCGGCGCCTCGCGACGGATAATTTCGCGCGCTGCCTTGTCGAGCAGCGCCTCTATCTCGCTGCGGCACAGCGCCCTCAACGGCGGCGACGAAGCGCTCGGTAAAGCCTTCTTGTCGAAGCGCGTGTGCAGACGCAGCAGCACATCCCAACCGCCGAATTCCGCGCGACGCAGCCGAAAGGCTTCACGCGCGAGTCGGCGTACCAGATTACGCGTGGCCGCGCGCGGCGCATACTTCTTGCCGATCACGAGACCCAAGCGAGCGTCGTTGCCGGTGGGCCGGCCGTACACCACGAAGTGCGCGGTGCGGCGCCACGGGCGCAAACGAAAAACGGATGAAAATTCATCCGTTTTCAGTAGCCTTGCGGCTTTGGGGAAGGCGGCTTGCGCTCGCAACGGAACCGAGCCCAGTTGCGGCGCCCCTGCCGCTCCCGCTTCGCCGCGGGCATTGCCAGCCACAGACGGAGCGCGCAATCCGCTCGCCAACCTTAGATGGCGAGGCGCTTGCGGCCCTTCGCGCGACGTGCGTTGATGACCTTGCGGCCACCTGCGGTCTTCATGCGAACGCGAAAGCCGTGGGTGCGCTTGCGACGGGTAACGGAAGGTTGGTAAGTACGTTTCATGTTGCTCTCACTTGATCGAAAAATAACCGCGCGATCATCGCTGAAAGCGCAATGGCCGGAGGTTTACTGAATTGGTTTTCGCGGAACCCGCTATTTAAACCGGTTTTTCGTTGACCGTCAATAGTTTAGCCTGGTTCAGCCTGTCCCCAGGAAGAGTTCACAAGATGATCCGTCCCTGTGGATAACTCCCTTTCGCCAACGTTTTGGCGTTAGAATCTCGCCTTACTTCCCAAAAATTCTGCACGCCGCTCCGGCTCGCTTGCCCCGCAAACCCTTGTGGCACAAGCGCCTGGAGCCATTACGCCTGGTTCGGCCTGGCTGCTCAGGGCCTTGTTGCGTATGTGCGACAGGGGCAGCGGCGAACCGCCGTGCACACCATAACGACAGCAACTCGATGAACGATTTCTGGCAACACTGTTCCGCATTGCTGGAGCGCGAGCTAACGCCCCAGCAGTACGTGACGTGGATCAAACCGTTGGCCCCGGTCGCCTTCGACGCCGCTGCGAACACGCTTAGCATCGCTGCGCCGAACCGCTTCAAGCTCGACTGGGTCAAGAGCCAGTTCTCCGGCCGCATTTCCGATATGGCACGCGACTTCTGGCAGACGCCAGTCGACGTGCAATTTGTGTTGGACCCCAAAGCCGGCATGCGCGCGCCGGCGGCGACTTCGTCGCCGGCCCCGTCGCGTCCGTCTTCCGCGCCGGGTTCGATGGGCGCTGGCCATTCGCCGTCGGGTGCAAACGGCGGCGGTGCCGCAGTGGACGCCGCTGTTGGCGCCGTGCAATCGGCACAGGCCGCGCGCGCCAATGGCGCGAACAGTGCGATGGCGACCCTCAACGCGAATGCACGCGCAGCGGCTGACCACAACGCAAGCGCACGCGCGGCGGCTGACGATGCCGCCGACCTCGATCTCCCCAGCCTCGACGCGAACGAAGCCGCGGCCGCCCGCCGTACATGGCGTCCAGGCCAAAGCGCCAGTTCGAACGGCAACGGCGAGAACGACTCGATGTACGAGCGCTCGAAGCTCAACCCCGTGCTGACCTTCGACAATTTCGTGACCGGTAAGGCCAACCAGTTGGCGCGCGCCGCGGCGATTCAGGTCGCGGACAATCCCGGCATCTCGTACAACCCGCTGTTCCTATATGGCGGCGTGGGTCTGGGCAAGACCCACCTGATCCACGCGATCGGCAACCAGCTTCTCATGGACAAGGCCGGCGCCCGGATTCGCTACATCCACGCGGAACAGTATGTGTCCGACGTGGTGAAGGCCTACCAGCGCAAGGCGTTCGACGATTTCAAACGCTACTACCACTCGCTCGACCTGCTGCTGATCGACGATATTCAATTTTTCTCAGGCAAGTCGCGCACACAAGAGGAATTCTTCTACGCGTTCGAGGCGCTGGTTGCGAACAAGGCGCAGGTGATCATCACCAGCGACACGTATCCGAAGGAGATCTCCGGTATCGACGACCGCCTGATCTCGCGCTTCGACTCTGGCTTGACCGTGGCGATCGAGCCGCCCGAGCTGGAAATGCGCGTCGCGATTCTGATGCGCAAGGCGCAATCCGAGTTCGTGAGCCTGAATGAAGACGTCGCGTTCTTCGTCGCCAAGCATCTGCGCTCGAACGTCCGTGAACTGGAAGGCGCGCTGCGCAAGATCCTCGCGTACTCAAAGTTCCACGGCCGCGAAATCACGATTGAAGTGACGAAAGAAGCGCTAAAAGACCTGTTGACGGTGCAAAACCGGCAGATTTCGGTGGAAAACATCCAGAAGACCACGGCTGACTTCTACAGCATCAAGGTTGCGGACATGTATTCGAAGAAGCGTCCGGCGAACATTGCGCGGCCGCGGCAGATCGCGATGTATCTGGCGAAGGAGCTGACGCAGAAGAGTTTGCCGGAAATCGGCGAGCTGTTTGGCGGGCGCGACCACACCACCGTGCTGCACGCAGTGCGCAAGATCGCCGCCGAGCGTGGCACGGACGCGCAGCTGAACCACGAACTGCACGTGCTGGAGCAAACGCTGAAAGGTTAAGCAGCCTGGAAGGAAATTTCGATCTGTTTATTTCGGAAGTCGCCCCCATTTTAGTGGAGCGGTTCCGTTTTCAGGCACAATACAGGTTTAACCGCCCGGCGGCCGCGGGCGGAATTCACGCCGTGACAGGCGCTGCGTGGCGCCGGCGGGGAGCCGCGGTTGCGCGCTGTAAGGCTGGCAAGTCAGGCGCGCAGGCCGTTATATCAACGAAGGAACTCTATGCAACTGGTCAAGACCGAACGCGATAACCTCCTCAGGCCGCTGCAAACCGTGAGCGGCATCGTCGAACGCCGCCATACGTTGCCGATCCTCGCCAATTTGCTGATTACCAAGAACGGCCCTGACGTGTCGTTCCTGTCGACCGACCTCGAGTTGCAGATCACCACGCGTGCCGATTTTGGCGTGGGCGGCGATTCGGTCGCGACCACGGTGGCAGCAAGAAAGCTCCTCGACATTCTGCGCGCCATGCCCGACGGGCAGGTCACGCTCACGCTGAACGACAAGCGTTTGACCGTGCAATCCGGCAAGAGCCGCTTTGCGCTGCAAACCTTGGCGGCCGACGAGTTCCCGACCGTTGCTCAGGCTAAAGACTACGGCGCGAACCTGGTGGTTCCCCAGAAAACGTTCCGCCAGTTGCTCGGCATGGTCCATTTTTCGATGGCCCAGCAGGACATCCGTTACTACCTGAACGGCATGCTGCTGGTGGTGGACGGCGACCAGCTGATGGCAGTCGCAACCGACGGCCACCGCCTCGCGTTCTCGTCGATGAAGATCGAAGGCTCGTTCGCGCGCCAGGAAGTGATCATTCCGCGCAAGACGATTCTGGAACTGCAGCGTCTCCTGGAAGACATCGACGACACGCTGAAGATCGACATCGCCGCGACGCAGGTGAAGTTCACGTTCGGCCAGGTCGAACTGGTGTCGAAGCTGGTGGAAGGCAAATTCCCCGACTTCCAGCGCGTGATTCCGAAGTCGCACAAGAATCAGTTTGTGATCGGCCGTGAAGAACTGCAGCGCTCGCTGCAACGCGCCGCGATTCTGACGTCGGACAAATTCAAGGGCGTGCGCTGCATTATCGAGCCGGGCCAGTTGAAGATCATGTCGACCAACGCCGATCAGGAAGAGGCGCAGGAAGAACTGGAAATCGCGTACGACGGCGACAGCGTCGATATCGGGTTCAACGTCACGTATCTGCTCGACGTGCTCGCGAACCTGAAGGTCGACATGTTGCAAGTGAGCCTTGGCGACGCCAGCTCCAGCGCGTTGATCACGATTCCCGAGAACGACGAATTCAAATACGTCGTGATGCCGATGCGCATCTAACGCGTCCAAAACCAAAGAACACACCAAGGGGCGCAGCGCCCCTTTGGCGTTTTTATGGTGTTTTGAAAAGTCCCGAGCAGCAACCTGGCAGCAACGCAGAACCGGAAAAAATCCATGACTGAAACGAACAATTCGCAACCCGATAACAGCTACGGCGCCTCCTCGATTCAGATCCTCGAAGGTCTGGAGGCGGTACGCAAGCGGCCGGGAATGTACATCGGGGATACGTCAGACGGGACCGGTTTGCATCACCTCGTATTCGAAGTGCTGGACAACTCCATCGACGAAGCGTTGGCGGGGCATTGCAACGATATCCAGGTGATCATTCACGCGGACAACTCGATCTCGATCACCGACAACGGCCGCGGTGTGCCGACCGGCCTGAAGATGGACGACAAGCACGATCCGAAGCGCAGCGCCGCTGAAATCGTGATGACCGAACTGCACGCCGGCGGCAAGTTCGACCAGAACAGCTACAAGGTGTCCGGCGGCCTGCACGGCGTGGGCGTCTCGTGCGTGAACGCGCTCTCCGCGTGGCTGCGCCTGACCATTCGCCGCGACGGCAAGAAGCACTTCATGGAATTCCACCGTGGCGTGCCGCAGAACCGCGTGATCGAAGAAATCGACGGCGTGGCTGTCTCGCCGATTCAGTTGATCGGCGAAACCGAAAACCGCGGCACCGAAGTGCACTTCCTGGCGGACGAGACGATTTTCGGCAGTGTCGAATATCACTACGACATTCTGGCCAAGCGGATTCGCGAACTGTCGTTCCTGAATAACGGCGTGCGAATCAAGCTGACCGACCAGCGCACGGGCAAGGAAGAAGATTTCGCGTTCGTGGGCGGCGTGAAGGGTTTTGTTGAGTACATCAACAAGAACAAGGCCGTGCTGCACCCGAACATTTTCCACGTGAGCGGCGAGAAAGACGGCGTGGGCGTGGAAGTGGCGATGCAGTGGAACGACAGCTACAACGAAAACGTGCTGTGCTTCACGAACAACATTCCGCAGCGCGACGGCGGCACCCACCTGACCGGGTTGCGTGCGGCAATGACGCGCGTGCTGAACAAGTACATCACCGATCACGAAGTTGCGAAGAAAGCGAAGGTCGAGACGGCCGGCGACGACATGCGCGAAGGGCTCTCGTGCGTGCTGTCGGTGAAGGTGCCGGAGCCGAAGTTCAGCGCGCAGACCAAGGATAAGCTGGTGTCGTCGGAAGTGCGCGCGCCGGTGGAGGATGTGGTCGCGAAGGCGCTTGAGGAATTCCTGCTGGAAACGCCGAACGACGCGAAGATCATTTGCGGCAAGATTGTCGATGCTGCGCGTGCGCGGGATGCGGCTCGGAAGGCGCGTGAAATGACGCGGCGGAAGGGTGTGCTGGATGGGGTTGGGTTGCCTGGGAAGCTGGCGGATTGTCAGGAGAAGGATCCGGCGAAGTCGGAAATTTATATCGTCGAGGGTGACTCGGCAGGTGGGTCGGCGAAGCAGGGACGGGATCGGAAGTTTCAGGCGATTTTGCCGCTGCGCGGCAAGGTGCTCAATGTGGAGAAGGCAAGGTATGACAAGCTGCTTTCTTCGGAGCAGATTGTGACTTTGATCACTGCCTTGGGTTGCGGCATCGGCAAGGAAGACTACAACCTCGACAAGCTGCGTTATCACCGCATCATCATCATGACCGATGCTGACGTGGACGGCGCGCACATCCGCACGCTGCTGCTGACGTTCTTCTATCGTCAGATGCCGGACATGATCGAGCGTGGGTATATCTATATCGCGCAGCCGCCGCTGTTCAAGATCAAGGCGGGTAAGGATGAGCGGTATTTGAAGGATGAGGCTGAGGTTAATGCTCACATTCTGAAGCTGGCGTTGCAGGGGTCGGAGCTGTTGGCTTCTGAAGGGGCTACGCCTATCACCGGCGATGCGCTTGGGGAGTTGGCTCGGGCTTATTTGTTGGCTCAAGCTGTTGTGAACCGTCTGAGCCGGTTGTATGACGCTGGGGCGCTTGAGGCTGTGATGGATGGGGTTGCGATTGACCTTTCCTCCGAGGAAGCGGCTGCGGTTTCGGCTGCGGCGCTTGAGGCTAAGTTGCGGGATGATGCGTTGAAGCCTGAGGTTAAGGTCACGACGATGTATGACCCGGTGCGCGAACTGCGCTCGCTGCGCGTTGCCCGGACTCATCACGGGAATCAGAAGATTTCTGTGTTGGATCAGGATTTTCAGCTCACTGCTGATTACCAGCAGCTGATCAATACCGCTAATACGTTTAAGGGGTTGATTGGTGTTGGGGCGGTGATCAAGCGTGGTGAGCGGAGTATGGCTGTTACCGACTTCAAGAGCGCTATGAAGTGGTTGCTGGCTGATGCTGAACGTAATATTTCCAAGCAGCGATACAAAGGCCTGGGCGAGATGAATCCTGGGCAGCTTTGGGAGACGACGATGGATCCGACGGTGCGTCGTTTGCTTCGTGTGCAGATTGAGGACGCTATCGCGGCTGATGGCATCTTTACGACGCTCATGGGGGATGATGTGGAGCCGCGGCGGGCTTTCATTGAGTCGAATGCGTTGCGGGCAGGGAATATTGATGTTTGATAGCCGCAAGTGCAGGGAAACGGAATTCGCGAGACTGCAGCACAGTTCGTGAGACTAGAAAAACCGAAATGGTGAGACTGGCAGGATAACGCCCGGGTCAGTGCTCTTCGTGGTTGCTGTTGCGACTTGCGATCGAACGCTTGTTTCTCCGGCAATCAACCCAAAGGGTTAGCTTCGGCTGACCCTTTGTCATCTCAGCGGCGACGAGCATCGCCGGTTGAAGTGCGCAATATTTGCGCCGTGTAAGGCCGGAAGAGTTCCGCGCTGCATTGGGCTTCGCGATCTACCCTGCTTGGCTGAAACGCCGGCGGTTCAAAGTGCCCTGGCCGCGCTGATTTTTGCCCGGATTCGGGAGGTCGCAGACACCGACCGATTTATCCCGCACTTCTCAGTTCGGTGCGAGTGAGGGCGGTCCCGCCCAGGCGGTAGTCTCTGGGAGACAGGACGTGCGGAGGAGGCTCGCCGACGTGACGTCGGTTCGCGGCCAAGTTTGTGGTCTCGAACCCGTAAGTGCGTAGCGATCATCTCAGCTGGCCGCCCATATCTGCCCCGAGACTCGCCTCGTCCGTACAGGCTAAGACGATTGTTGACGACGAGTTACTCCCCAAACTGGACTGCGACCAAAATCACGATCTGGCTGCACGCTACCTCGAAATTCTCGGAAGCATTTTCCGCCAGACTGCCGGTAGTTGTTGCGATCACTGAGCCAGCCGGATCACACCCTGATTTACAGAAATAGTCCGCCGACTTATCATCTTCCTGAGCCACCCAGCGAACGAAATTCAAAGGCTTAACTGTGACCTACTCTATCATCCGCGTTGAACTACACCGGGACGAGCGGCGCACACCGCATGAGCTGTCAGCTCAGTGCTACCAGACGCTCCATGAACTAATGGCGAACGCCGGCTACAGACGCTCGTACTCGACAACTACAGGGAAGACGTTCGAGTTACCGCCGGCGGAGTACATCAAATATGGGGATGATCCGGCAGATCAACTGAAGAATGCCGTGGCCGCCATAGCCAAACGGGTAATGGATCACGAGAAGCTGTTTTCGATCATCGTCACCAAGGCGACAGACTTTGCATCGCATAATCTAAAGCTGCTGTAATCCTAGCCGACGCGGGAGTCTCGCCCGCATCGTTCAAGCAAGTACTTCCGTCACCCACGCGAGCGCTGCGCAACATCAACGCCGGGCGCTCTATCTTTGTCCGCATCGATTAATCGTGGTAACTCGTCTTTATAAGGCATTACTGGTTGATATAGGTCATGGTACGCTGATCCAATCGCGCCCTCGAATAGTTGTAATTCTGGCTTCATGGAGCCGGAACCGAGCACATGAGTAATTGCGATACCAGGGTATGGGTCAATATAGAAAATCTTACGAATGCCGAGCTGATATGCCTTTTTGGCGCATAGCTCGCATGGGCTAGCGGTAGTGAATAGATATCCGCCTGCAATAGACTGGCCCCCGTATTTTGCAATCTGCAGGAATGCGTTTTCTTCGGCATGCAAAGAGCGGGTATGGACCTGGTTGTTACCGTCGGGCGAAATTGCGTTGTAGGCCGTTTTGAAACAATAGCTTAAATTACGCCCTTTGAAACTGTCTTTGCTAGGATTCCAGTTGTAAGTGAGAACTACAGACTCTCGAAACTTTGCATTCGACCGCTCAAAATCGCTGTAAGCGGGCCGGTCGTAGTTTCCTTGCATAAGATGACCAACATTGCGCAACACACAGGGCACTTGCCCTTGCGGTACGTCGTTCCATCCGATTGACTTGACAGAAAAATGTTCGTCGGTCACCACCGCACCCACCTGCCGGGATATGCAACCGGAATTCGCACGCGCAGTAATTGCAGCCTGCATGCATCTCTCGATCGCAGTAGGGGTGATGAGACCCGGATGTTGCATGAGCGCGACATACCGAACTAGCTGCCGGGTCAGATCAACGTGTGGACCGTTATTACCATTGGCATTAGATATGTAAATGTCGGCTAGCTCAAGGCATGCCTGAATGTTCTGCTTTACCAACTGCGAGTAGTCTGTCGCTTTCCCGATTTTGTTCGGATATTCAATGTCGCTGAGCTGTTTAACCTGCTCGTCTGTCATTTGCAATGAATGCAGACGGCGCTCCCTTTCCTCGTCCGTCGTGCTGACCGCGACGGTGTAGAAAGACGAGATACGTTCGCGCAAGTATCGGATTTCGTACGGATGACGAAGAGCATCGATCACTATGTACTGTTGCGCTATGTCTTCCATTTTGAAGTAGACCCGCAAAACATCTATCACCAATACGATAGTCGCTGGGATGGTAAAAATCTTATCTGGGTCGATATCGTCTTTTGTTGGTGAGCCGGAACGGCGCACATTGTTTCCCAAAAGTTGAAATAGCTGCGTGTATGCAGTACGACTCGAAAGTAATGGCTTTAGTGCGTCTAGCGCGGTAACGATACCAGTTGTCAGTGTCTTCGCCGCGTGCGCGGCAGCGTGTCTGCGCGGGCCATGAATATCATTGGCCACATCGAAAGCATTCTTTACATCGTTCTCGTACGGCGTCAAAAGTCCCTGAATTGGAGCTAGGTCAGCGCCAGTGTCGACTCGCTGTATCACGTCCAGTAGGTTGGAAAGGCCGTCCTTCAGCGCGAGGGCGAGGATGACCGCAGTAGCGCTTATGGTCACGAACGGACGCCAGTGAGTCTCCGCCCACAAGCGAACAATCCTGAGCTTCCTGTCTTCGTGAGATCGCGGTGGGTTCTGGACGGTTGGCAGGGCTAGCGAGGCGAAAGATGGAGTTGCTAAAATTTTTGCGGCTGTCGTGCAGCCACTCCCCGTGCGGCCCGTGAGACCAATCACAAGAAAGTTTTTGCGGTGCTCGAAAACCTTGTCAATGCCGCTCGCGATCAACGCGTAATCGTTACCGCTGGTCTCGCCCATACTGCTCTCCTGAATGTAAATTCTTATTGTTGCAGCATCATATTATCGCTAACTCAGATCAGCGCGAAAGCAGTGGTCTTTGAGGGAGGTAGCTGTGGTTTGCGAAGCATGACACACTGAATAACCGATTTCACACTTTCTCAGTAACAGTCGCAAATGAACACCCGCGGCTCGACTGCAAATTAGAGATCGCGCCTTGAGTACGCCCGTCGCAGCAGTTTGGTCGCCAATAAGAGCCGGCACGACGCTGAGATGGACTGGGACGCGTTTTCCACCAAGTTTTTGGATAAGACGGTAGTTATTGAGATCCTGTATTATCAATAGCTGATGGACCCCTTTGGAGCGACCAGGCCGCGGCCGGCGGCCCGATGCCAACCGGCCCGCCACCTGCCGCGACGCGGCCGTCCTTTCGACGCTGGCCATTCCTCAGGCGGCCGCTGCTAGGTCATCCGTGCATGTCGCCGACGAAGCGGTGGGCGCAGCCTGCCCAATAACGACTTCGGCGAGACGCGCCAGGCATGTTTGGCGTGCAGTCAGGCGTTCGCGCAACGCGGCGCATAGAAGACGTAATTTGCCAACACGGGCGACTATTCGGACTTGTTCAGCAACCGGAGGTAAGGGGATGCAATATCTGGATAGTTCTTGCCCGGCGAAGTGCTTGATGGTCGCGCCCGTAAAGTACTGTTCAAGCCGAGAGGAATTGGCGTCACTTTCTAAACATAGAGTCAAATACTCCGGAGATACCCCACCCAGCGCACGGACTCGATGGAGTGCTTTCTGGAAGTACATATCGGAAGACTCTTCGCGCCAGATCGCACAACGCCCCGGCTCCCCGCCTTCGCAGATCATGAGATCTCCAGCGCGGAGGCGATACTCGTCCAGCTCGTAATCCTCCAACTGAATGGTCTTGATATCGTCAAGTTCAAAACGGTTCCATTGGACATTGGTGTTTCTGAGATAGGGGTATGGCGCACCAGTGTTTTTTGCTTTATCCAGCATTTTCCCGAGGCGGCTTTCCGCGATTTGCGGTGTCCTTGCCCAGGTCCATCCGGCTGGCACCTCAAATGGTCTTTCATAGTCCGCAATCGGCTCAGTCGGTTTGTCGCGCTTGATTTTTCCATCCGCAATCAAGCGATCCTTCTCCAAACGAATCTTTCGAAGCAGCTCACTGGCCGGTTCATCATTTGCATCCTGCGGGACCAACAGACCACGCACGGCGAGCTGCAGGATCGTCTGCTCGAGTGCGTCGATCGCTTCCGGGCGGTCGAGCAGCAGATCGAAATGCGCGGCGACGCGGGCCCAGTTTTCACCGAGCGCGTGCGGCGACTCGCTGGCCGCCAGCGCATCGAACAGTGTCGCGGTCAGCCGCGCGTGCTGCTCGGCCTCCAACCGGCCACGATTTTCCAGCTCATCGCACAGGTGCATCAGTTCGTCGACCTTGGCGACAATACGATGCTGTTCGGTCAGGGGCGGCAAAGGGATGACAAGCGAGCCGACGTGTCCTTGATTTACCGTCTTTTGACCGGCGGTTGTGACGAACAAGCTTGAGATTGCGTTTCTTACGAGTCCAGAGTCACTTATGGTAGCGAGATATGACGGCGAGATCCACGAACCGTTCACTCGTATGCGGATGAAGTGGTCGCAATATATTGCGTCCAGCTGACTGTCGTTCAGAATAAGCCGTCCGACAAGATCAGCACTGCCATTCACGCGGATAGCAAGAATGTCGCCCGTGGCAAGGTTGTACTTGTCAATGTCGCGAGCAGCGATCGCAATTTCACGCGTGTCATTCAGGTAAATTCGGCCATTTTTAATGTCTGCCAGCCGCAATACCGTTGTTGGGACGCCATCCTTATCTCCTCGGCTGGATGCCCCGTTTTGGAATTCGGGCAAGAGGTTGCTGAGGCGTATCCACTCCCAGGTATCCGGTAAGTCGTACGGCTTTTCTTGATCGGTGATCTCCTGAAGCGACATTTCACGCTTGATTTTCCCTTGGCTGATCAGCCGGTCTCTCTCCCGGTGGATTTGACGAAGAAGCTCGTTTGCAGCTTCTTCGTTGGGGTTTTGCGGTACTAATTTTCCCCTCACGGCTAAGTTCAAGATCAATTCGCGCAGGCGTGTGACTCCATCCGGCGCCGTAGCCAGCAGTTCAAAGCCATCCCTGAGGTTCATTGCTGGCCCTCCAGCGCAGCCGCCAAGATTCCCTTGAGCCGGTCGCGCAACGCCTGCGCCTGGGCTGCCAACTGCTGGTACTGGATCAACAGTTCGTCCGGGTCATGGCTAACTTCATCGTCCTTGTGCGGGTTCTTCTGGTCGAGGTTGTAGCCGTTCGCCTTCAGCGTCGCGATGTCTACCTTCCACGCAAACTCTGTCTCGACGCGACTGGCAAACCCATCTGCGTTGCTGCCCCACCATGCCTTCTCTCCTTCGAACTCCTCGATCCGGACCGGCTTGGTTTTCGAATAGCTCTTGTATCCGGCCGGGTACGGGTGCTCGTAGTACCAGACCTCGCGCGTGGGTGTGCCCTTTGTGAAGAACAGCAGGTTGGTCCTGATACCGGTGTACGGTGCAAAGACGCCGTTCGGCAATCGCACGATCGTGTGCAGGTTGCACTCGGTCAGCAGCCTTTCCTTGATACGAGCCTTCACTCCGTCACCGAACAGCGTGCCGTCCGGTAACACGACTGCCGCGCGGCCGTTGTGCTTCAGCAGTTCGACGATCAGCACCAAGAACAGGTCGGCGGTTTCACGCGTGCGCACATCGGCCGGAAAATTCCCTTCGATGCCAGGTTCTTCGGTGCCGCCGAATGGCGGATTGGTCAGGATCACGTCGACCATGTCGCGCGTGCCATAGTCAGCGAGCGGCCGGGCCAGGGTGTTGTCGTGACGGATCAACGACGGTACCTCGATGCCGTGCAGCATCATGTTCGTGACGCACAGCAGGTGCGGCAGCTGCTTCTTTTCGACACCGTTAATCGCGTTCTGCACCACGATGTCGTCCTCGACGCTTCTGCGCTGCGCTTTCAGGTGCTCGAGCGAGCACGCCAGAAAACCGCCGGTGCCGCACGCCGGATCCAGGATGCGCTCGCCGAGCCGCGGGTTAACTTGGTCAACCATGAACTGCGTCACCGCCCGCGGTGTGTAAAACTCCCCAGCGTTGCCGGCGCTCTGCAGGTCCTTGAGGATCCGCTCATACAGGTCGTTGAACAGGTGACGGTCCGCGCGATTGTTGAAGTCGATCTCGTTGATCCGGTTGATCACCTGGCGCAGCAAATGGCCGGACTTCATGTAGTTGTAGGCGTCGCTAAACACTTCGCGCGCCACGAAACCGCGCGCATTACGCTTCGGGTCCGCATTGAGTGCCTTGAACGATGGAAACAGATCGGTGTTCACAAACGTCAGCAGTTCATCGCCGGTGATGCCCTCCGGATCCGCCGCCCAGTTGCGCCAGCGCAGCCGCTCGGGCAGTGGAGACCTGTAGGCGTCGCGCATCAGTTCGAGCTCGGTTTCTTGGTCGTCGAAAATCTTCAGGAACAGCAACCAGGTCAGCTGCGAGATCCGCTGCGCGTCGCCGTCGACGCCTGCGTCCTGGCGCATGACGTCCTGCACGGACTTGATAAAGGTGGAGCTGATTGTCATAGGTGAGCCGGTAAAACCTTATTGATAGAGCGAGCGTTCAAGCTCGCGGATCGCGGCCTGATATTGGGCCCGGCCGCCAAATGCCTGAACCAACTCGACGGGCGACCCGAGCTGGTCGAGCGGCGCGAGCCGCAGTACTTCTGGGCGTTCAATGTTCTCAATGCCGTCGTCGGCATATTTCTCGAGCAGCGCCTGCAACACCTGCCGCGCGGTGTCGCCGTACTTGCCGAAATAGTCGCGCTTCCTGACGTTCTCGGCGCGCTCCCGCCGGGTCAGCGGCTTCTGGCCAAACGCGATATGGCAAACCAAGTCGAACGGGTCGAGGTCCTTGCCGGCCTCTTTCGCCAGTTCATCGAACAGGATGCCCTGTTCCTCGAGCTCGGCGACGATCGCCTGCTTCCTGTCGGCATCGTTCCAGGCCTGCAGGAACGCGTCGAGCGACACGAAGCGCTTGCCGATCTGGATCCGAGTGAAGTCGCGCAGCGACTCGGTGATCAGTCTGCCGTCGGGGCCCAGATACTGGACCCGTTCATTGACGACATACACGGGCACTTCGTCAATGACGTATCTGGTTCGACCTGTGCCGGGCCCGTCAGGCCCAATTGGCATGCCGCCAACCTCTCCGTCCAGACCGCCAGCGGGATCGCCCACCGGATCGTTATCCTCTTCCGGCGGAACGACGGGTTCGTCAGGCTCGGGTTCGAACACCACGACCGGATCGCCGTCAAAAGCCGGGTCGGCAAACAGTTCGGTCGCCTTCTTGAAGTCCAGAATCGTGAACCACAGCTTGCCGTACTCCTCGTCGATCCGCGTGCCGCGGCCGATGATCTGCTTGAACTCGGTCATCGACCTGATCGTACGATCGAGTACAACGAGCTTGCAGGTCTTCGCATCGATGCCGGTCGTCATCAGGCGCGACGTGGTGGCAATCACCGGATAGTCTTTGCGGGGATTGATGAAGTTGTCGAGCTCGAGCTTGCCTTCCAGGTTGTCGCCGGTGATCTGCATTACGTACTTCGGATTGGCGCCCGCCAGGTCGGGGTTCGCGTTGATCAGCGCCTGGCGCATCCGGGCCGCGTGGTCGATGTCCTCGCAGAACACAATGGTCTTCGCCATCCGGTCAGTTGCGTGCAGGAATTCGGTGACGCGTTTCGCGACCGCTTCGTCACGGCGCGTCAGCACTAGCGACCGGTTCATGTCGGACTGGTTGTAGATCCGGTCTTCGACCAGCTGCCCCAGCCTGTCGACCATCCCGGCCTTGGGCCGCCAGCCCAGATCCTTGTCGAGATCGACCCGAATCACCTTGTACGGCGCCAGAAAGCCGTCCTCGATGCCTTGCCGTAACGAATACGTATAGACCGGTTCACCGAAGTAGGTGATGTTCGACACCTCGGCGGTTTCCTTTGGCGTCGCGGTCAGCCCAAGATGGGTTGCCGAACTGAAATAGTCGAGAATCTCGCGCCAGGCCGAATCCTCGGCCGCACTGCCGCGATGGCATTCGTCGATCACGACGAGGTCGAAAAAGTCGCGGCTGAACTGGCGGTAAATGTTCTGTGTTTCTTCCGTGCCAGTCACCGCCTGATACAGCGACAGATAGATCTCGTAGGACTTGTCGACTTCGCGATTCTCGATCTTGGTCATTGCACCGGCGAACGGTTTGAAGTCGTTGGTCTTGGTCTGGTCCACCAGGATGTTGCGGTCGGCGAGGAACAAGATGCGCTTTGCCGCTCGCGCCTTCCACAACCGCCAGATGATCTGGAACGCTGTATAGGTCTTGCCGGTGCCTGTTGCCATCACCAGCAGGATCCGCGACCGCCCCTTCGTGACCGCTTCGATCGCGCGGTTCACCGCGTTCAGCTGATAATAGCGCGTCGGCTTGCCGGGGTAGTAGTCCTGCGCGTAGACTGGCTCCGCCTCCGGCCCGATGCCCTTCCACGCGAGGTAGCGCTGCCACAGCTCAACTGGCGACGGAAACTGGTCCATCGCGATCTCGCGCTCGAGCACGCCGTCATGCAGGGTCTTGTCGTGCCAGATGAAGCCGTCCCCGTTGCTCGAAAAAGCGAATGGGACGTCGAGCATGTCGGCATAGGCAAGCGCCTGCTGGATGCCGTCGCGTACCGTGTGGTTGTTGTCCTTCGCTTCTACGATCGCGAGCGGGATGCCGGGCTTGAAGTACAGCACGTAGTCCGCGCGCCGGATAGTCTTTTCATCTCGCTTCGCCTTATTGCCTCGAACCACCACCCGGCCACTAGTTAGCGCTGCTTCTTCGAGTAACTGATTGTGCAGATCCCATCCGGCCGCGATGAGCGCTGGGGTGATGAACTTGCTGCAGATGTCTCGCTCAGACAGCGATTTCTTTTCCATTGTCGATCATCCCGATTCACTCAACGGCCTAGCCCTGTTGCGTGTTCTCCATTTCTGGGGCATATGGCTTGCTCGCCCTGAGCGCTGCCTTCAAACCTTTTTCGTCCGGTACAACGATACGGGCGACTGTGCCGGGGCCGCTTGGGGATTATAAATGGCCGAGGCGAAAAGCCTTGAAATGGCTTCAGATAAAGCAACGGTGCGATAGGCGTCTGTCGCCGAGCAGCGGCATCGGGAAATCCCCGTTCACTGAGCCTGACGCGTCGCCACGGACTTCCAACGTCGGAAATCGGGCAGCACTCGATAGTGAAATAAATAAATTACTCTTTATAATCAAACACTTGTGTATTGGCTGAATTTTTCCTTTGGTCTATGGTTGGTATGCCGTGTGTCCATCTATCGTCATTTCGCCATGTCAACGCCAATCGGAATTTACCTCCGAACCCTTCGATTGCGAGCTGGTCTGCGGCAGCAGGAGCTTGCCGAGAGGCTTGGATATGACGCATCGCATGTGTCGGGCGTAGAAGTGGGGCGCAAAAATCCGTCTCAAGAATTCTTGGAACGTTTCGCCGATTCGTTGCAGCTCGCGCCTGACGAGAAAGCAGGATTGGAGAGGGAGCTCTCGGATTCACCGACGAGCATTCAACTGATTCCGGATTTGCCCACCGACGAGTACCGCATGTACGCGGAGCTTAGCCGCAAGCTCGGAAGGCTGTCGCCAGGACAAATCGCAACCATTCGTACAGTTGCCGGGCTTGACGAGGAGATACGTTCGCGCCCGGTGTATCAGCCGTATCGCATAAAACGACGATCGAAAGAGGAGGCGCCAATGTAAAAAACGGGACAAGACCTTGCGGCTTGCCCCGTTGCGAGCTAGCGAACGACACTAACCCGGTTGACGCCTTTAGTATCGTCCGCACCCCCGCGACAGTCAAGCCGCTTTTCCTCGATTCATGGGAAAACACACGGGACAGAGATGCCCGTGTGGGGACACTATTTCGCCCTGATTCGGGCAACTTTGTCATCTGGGCAGCGAGCGGCGCTGCCTGGTGGCACAGCTCGTCCCTGCCGTGAATCGCCCCAGAAAACTGCTCGTCACGTGTGACGAGCGGCGGTTCAGTCGTAGGAGCAAACATGGACGTCACATATCCTGGCGGCGGCGCCAATCGCCGTAACACCCCGCCACCTCCAACTTCCAGACTCCCGGCGCGCAATCCTGTTACGCCGTCAGGCAGAGGGTTCCGTGCCAAATTTTTCTCGCCAAAGAACAACCGGCTTGTCCGCTGTGAGAGTCTTCTCGAATTTGACTGTCTGCACCTGTTCGAATTTGCTCGAGGTGTCGTCCGGTTCATCGAGCAGCCGAAGACTATCCGATATCGCCTTGGGACGCGTTCGCGAAGCTATACGCCGGACTTCGCAGTCGATTGGAGCGACGGTCGCCGTTGGCTCATAGAGGTGAAGCCGGCCGAGACACTTGCCGAGCCACAAAATCAGGAAAAATTCGATCGGCTTTCCGACATGTTCAAAGGTCAAGGTGAGAAATTCGTTATCCTCACTGACTTGAATATTCGAAAACCGATGAGATTGACTCAGGTCAAACGGCTGCTTCAAATCCGTTACGGGAAATGGCTCGATGGGACAACTCAGTCCGCTGTCCCGTCGAGTCTTGAGAATCGGACTATCGCTGAGGCACTCCGCATTGGTGCGTCGGGCCGTGCGATTGTGCATAAACTTGCATCGCGCGAGCTGGCGTGCTACCTGGACGCGGAGATCACAGCATCGACGCTGTTGTTGCCCTTTGAGGAGAGTCACGATGACGCGCTATTCGTTTAAGGTTGGGGAGTTCTTTTCGCTGCAGCAGGTGAACTATCTTATAGAACAGGTGATCGATGAAACCGTGCACGTTGTGGCTATCGGCGAAGGAAGTAAATCCGCATACAAGATTGACGAGCTGCTTTCACGCTTCGCGAACGGAGACCTGAGATTTCTGTCCCGTGAAGAACTCAGCACCGCAACGGCCGACCCCACTCCAGAGCGGTGTGTCGAGCGCAGTCTCTCCAATTTTCCGCAGCGCGTTCAGCGACAAGCAATAGCAAAGTGGAGGTATCTAGAGGCAATTTGCCCCGACGGACGGCTGGGATACCCGCGCCAGGTAGTGGCCGATCTCCTCCGCAAGGTCTGGACTGAGCTTGACCCAAAGTATCGTGGCGACCGTCCGCCGTCTCCGCCAAGCTTTTACCGATGGAGGGCGAGGTGGGTATGGTCGAATTTTGATATTCGCGCCCTCATAGACAAGTGGGAACTTCGGGGACGACGGCAAGCGATTCTGCCAGACAAGCTCTCTGAATTGATCGACGAGGGGATCGAAAAAGTCTATCTGACTCCGCAGCGGGAGTCGCTTCGTGAGGCGCTCGAGTGGGTCCAGCACGAAGTCGAAAAGGAGAACCGGCGTCGAGCGCCCGAGGATACGCTGCCCCGGGTTACTCGGCGCATGTTCAATCGCGCCCTTGCGCGGATCGATCGGTACGCGATTCTCCAAGCGCGGTATGGCGAAAGATACGCTAAGGACGCGACCCGCATATATGGAAAGGGGCCAGCGTGCACGCGACCGCTCGAGCGGGTGGAAGTTGACCACACCCCAGTCGATATTCTTGTGGTTGACTCCAGCACGGGACTTCAACTTGGCAGACCATGGATAACGGTAATGATCGATGCATATTCACGGATGATCGTCGGCATCCATGTATCTTTTCGCAAGCCAAGCGTACGGTCTGTACTGCGATGTCTGAAGCACGCGATCTTGCCGAAGTCATACGTCAAGGAGCGGTTCCCGAAAGTGACTGGGGACTGGGATGCCTACGGACTGATTGACCAACTCGTCTGCGACAACGGTCTCGAGTTTCACGCGCAGGATCTGGAAGCGGCGTGCGCCGAGCTCGGCACCCACGTGATCTATTGCCCGACCCGGGCACCGCAGATGAAAGGGCGCATTGAACGCTCTCTCAAGACGCTTAATTACGGATTGGTTCATCTGCAGCCAGGAACAACGTTCGCAACGTATGACAAGCGACACGCCTACGATTCTGAACGGACTGCGGTGCTAACGCTTGAAGCGCTACAAGAACTAGTTCACCGCTGGATCATTGACGTCTATTCCGTGAATTTTCATCGAGGAATTCAAACTACTCCAAAACAGAAATGGGACGAGGGCGTCGCAAAGTTCCCGAGACGGTTACCGCCTTCAACCGATGTTGTAAATGTCTATCTCGGAAACACTGCGAAACGCATTCTCAGCAAAAATGGTATCGAAGTGCATGCGCTGCAGTACGCGTCACCCGCGCTTCAGGATCTACGACGGCGACGCGGCGACATTGAAGTCACGGTGCGTACCGATCCCGACAATCTCGGCACTATTTTCGTTTTCGATGAAGAAGCTCGGCAGTACATCGAAGCGAAAAGCACGATGCCCGAATATGCCGAGGGAATTACTGCCGAGCAGCACAAGTGGATGCTCGCGAAGGCGCGAAAGGAGTACGAGGCGTCTCCACTTCGTCTTGCCCTACTTGCCGCCAAGTCCGCATTACGTGACGACACCGCTCGGCTTATCCAAGGGGGGACTCCGTCAAAAACAAAGTCGAAACCCGTGAAAGCGGCCAACGCCGACAGGGAGGCTTTAATGCAGCGAGAAGAGACGCGCCAGGCACAGTTACCACTTGAGCCGACCGACGAACCCGATCTGCCAGACAACGATCAAGGCGATGAACCGGATGTCCCCTTGTTTCCGATTAGGCGCGGAGCGAATTCGTCAAACTTTGTGAATCGAAAACCGACTGGAATCTAACAAACCTTTTCTTGGCAAGCCGCAGATGCGGCTTTCGTGGAGCGATATCATGAATAGTACAGTCTACAATGATTCGGATAACGAATTTAATGAAAGAAATGATGACACTAAAAGCCCGATCAAGGATCCAATCGACAAGAAGTATGAGTCAGTGGCCTCGGTGCGTGAGACGCTTATCGAACATCCGGCGTTTGCGTTGGGCATCAGCGCTGTCAGACGATGCCATCGAATGGGCCGCTTCGGACTTGAGGAGCCGGGATGCCTCCTGATTACGGGCGTATCCGGAAGTGGCAAGTCTACGCTGCGCAAGGAATACGCGAAACATTATCCGCGGCGCGAGACCGATGACGGAACGGTCATTCCCGTTCTGCATCTTGAGCTACCGGCGCAGCCGACGATAAAGAACGTTGCGGAACGGATCCTTATAGCCTTGGGCGATCCGCTGTTCGCCCGGGGGTCGGCAGAAACTATGACCGCTCGCATTGTGACGCTCTTCCGCAACTGCCGGGTAGAACTGGTTATCCTGGACGAGTTTCAGCACTTCATCGACAACTCGAGCGAGAAGATCGAAACGAAAGTCGCCGATTGGCTGAAGCACCTCGTGAACGTAACGAGAGTTCCGTTCGTGCTCATGGGTTTGCGCCGCTGCCGTCGTATCCTCCAGGGGAACGAGCAGCTACGCAGACGCTTCTCAAGGCAAATATCGCTGGAGCCGTTCGGTATCGCGGACAAAAGATCCAGGCGCATCTTCGATACTCTGTTGCGCACTATATTTGGCAGCTTGCCCGTTACATGCGTTCCGGAACTTACCAGCGACGGAGACCACATCGAGCACATCCACTACGCAACGTACGGTTTGATGGGCTACGTCATGACGCTAATTACCGCCTCGGTCGAGATAGTACTCGAGGAAGGCCGCCCCGCAATTGATCGTGATGTCCTCGGCAGGGCATTCTCCGAATCGATCTGGCCCGAGGGCCGTGGTCGTCTGAACCCGTTTCACGCTCGCTTTATCAATCGACCGCTAACGAACGCCGGGGAGCCGTTCTTTGGATACAAGAGCTAATGTTGCAACTGCCCGCTTTCTCGTGCGTCCAAGACCGGCATATGACGAGCACCCGACGAGCTTCCTGTTTCGACTGGGTGAGGCGAATGGTTACACGGGGCGGGCCGCCTTGCACACCTTCGTGAACACTGCAATGCGGAAAATGCGAACGCGAAGTGGTTTGCAGGACGTTGCGGATCGCACGGATGTAGATGTCCATGAACTGAACGAAATGCTAGACCGACCTCAAAGAATTCCGGGCAGCGCTGAAAGGCCTGGTCAGTTCGCCCGGCGCTGCTTCTTCAGGGACTGCTACATCGCTTTCTGCCCAGCTTGCGTCCGGGAGCGAGGTCTTTTCAGGTCAATCTGGAACTTTCGTGCGGTAGCCGCTTGCGAGGTACACGGTCTATGGCTCCTGGATCGATGTCCGCAGTGTTCCCACGTTGTGAACTGGAAACGCAATGGCGCAACTCTGTGCACCTGTGGACTCGAACTGGGACAGGCGGAGGCGCTGCAAGCATCAACTGACGTGGCATTCGTAACAAAGCTCATGGTGGGCGCGCTCCTAGGTACATCGGAAGGTGACATGCTGGCGCTTTCGCCTTTCTGTCCTGACCTTGTAAATATGAGTGCGTTGGAGTGGCTGGCATTATTCAGCTACTTTGCGACTACCTCACGAACGACGAGAAAGTTCCATCCGGACGGCAAAGATCAGTTGCAAGTCGAAAGGGATGCCGTTGTCATCGTTGCGCGAATTTTCCGTCAATGGCCCGCCAGGATAATTGAGGAGATCAGCACATGTTGGCGTCGGATAGACCTTCGGGCCAGCGGGTCCCCGATCATTTCCTTGCGGGAGCTGCGGTCGCGCGATCCCGTTCGACACGCGGATAGGTTGCGCGGCCCGATGGATCTGCCAAGATTTCTGCGCGATGCGATTGATAGTTATCTAAGCGCGCTCACAGTCCACTCCCAAGGCAATGGGTTGGCAGTTAATCCAGACTGGCTCGCGTTCGGTGCCGATGGGATTCCGGCCATTCAGGTTCAAGAATCGAACACCCTTTCCATCGCGAGCACAGGAACAACCCGTAAGTCAAAACCCCGCAGTCTGACGCGGGTGGTCGAGGAACTCAGACAGGCGAAAGTTGTGCTTCATGATCTCCGGTTTGTGGAGCAACTTTTTCGTGCGACTTCGCATCAGCGTCTTTTATTGGAACGTTGTGGATTTCTGCGGTCCACGTATGCAGGCAAGTTGATTCCCTCGAGCGAGGTTGACAAACTTAAATATTGGTTTAGGTGTACAGGCTCGCTGACGAAGCCCTCGTCTACACTTGTTCCCCTCAGCGCGTTCTCGATGAAGGGCGGAGTGACATTGCAGCGTGTCATTCTCGCCATCCAGTCTCGGACGATGCGGCTATTTCGCTCGTCGGACGACGATATAGGACTGGACACCTGTTTTGTTGCTGGCGATTTTCTAGGCTAACCATGACCAAGCTCTTAATACGCCCAGCGCCCATACTGAACGAGAGTGCTACCGGCTACCTGCTTCGGCTCATCGAAGGGAATGGTTTCGCGTCTATGCACGACCTCAATTTGCTGGCGTCGGGGGCAGCAGGGGGAAACGGATTGGTGCGCGTAAGTACCATGCTTGACGGAATGTCGATGACCAGGCTGCGTGGGGCTATCACACGGTTTCCGCATCTGAAGGCGGAGGATACCGGTGGGTGGGAACAGCAATTCTGGAATGGTCGACGGCCGAGATGTTGTGCTGCTTGCCTCGCCAGCGATCCATACTGGCGCGCCTCGTGGGAAATTACACTCGTGACTGCCTGTCCCATTCATCGGGCAGAACTGCTCGATTCATGCAGCACCTGTCATCAACCACTGTCGTGGAAAAGAAGTCACGTCGCGACTTGCGATTGTGGGGCGTCGCTTGCTGGCATGCCGATGGTGCCAGCGTCAGCCGGGTGCATCTTAATTAGCAGATACATCTCGTCGATGCTTGAGGCGGTATCCTCTGCCAGTCAAGTTTTCACTCTGTCGCCGCCATTCGACCATCTCAGCGCGCAGGATTTTCTCGCCCTATGTGTCTTTCTCGGCGGATACGCACGGAACAACTCAAAAAAGCCGACGAAAATAGCGGACCTTCATGAGATCGCGGTTGCCCGCACAATCAGTCAGGCGGCAGGAGATGCGCTTATTAACTGGCCGGCTGGATATCACCATCGGCTTGGTAGCCTATTGTCAAGGGGATGTAGCGAAGCGTACTCAACCCGCTTGACGAAGCGCTTTGGCTATTTCTACACGGCCTTGTACAAGCGCTTCGCACACAAGCAGTTTGATTTCCTGCGCAGCGAATTCGAATCGTATATCCGGGAAGAGTGGCCCGGACAACTGGCGGAAAGAAACCGCCGACTATCAAGATCGACGCGAGTCGAGCATAAATGGGTTCCACTTACCACCGCGGCAAGGCAGCTCTGCGTTAAACGCAGCGTTGTGTGTTCTTTCATTGAGCGGGGAATGCTCAGTGGTCAAATTCATGCGACTGTGACCGGCCGCATCTCGGGGACGGTCCGGCGAGATACACTCGACTTGCTCTGTGCGCAAAAGACGCGCTGGCTGACTTTAACTGAAACACGCGAGGCATTACAGCTATCGCGCAAAGGCGCATATGCTCTCCTCAAGTCCGGGAAGCTGCGGCCGATTAGTGGACCGACAGTTGACGGACGCACGGTCTGGAGGTTTGCACCCGCTGATGTGACTGCATGTGCTCAGCATCTGACGGCCCAGTCGGCAGACACGGACAATTGCCGGCCATTGATTCGACAGGATTAAACTGTCAGAGAACGCTGAGGTAGACTGATGTTGTTCTTCCTGGATACTGAATACACCGGACTTGGACAGGGTGTGCCGAAGCTGATCAGCCTTGGGATCGTCAGCGAGGATGGCAGACGCGAGTTCTACGTGGAGCTTGCAGATACGTGGCGGGACGACGACTGTTCGGGCTTCGTCAAACGGGAAGTTCTACCGCTGCTCCAAGGAAACGCGATTCCCGTTTTCGTCGCGCGCGAACGTTTAATCAATTGGTTTGCGGATGGTCCGCGTTCACTGCAGGCGGCATGCGATTCGATAACGGATTTCGATTTTCTGCTGCATTTGCTGGCGGATGCGCGCCCACGCAATCTGAAAATGACCTATTACGATCTTCGTCCATTGATCGATACGACGGTCTATCACCGGGCGGTGATGGCGCACTACGAGAGCGACCATCGCGAGCATCACGCCTTAGCTGACGCTCGAGCTTATCGAAAAGGTTGGCTTGCCTGGATGGATGCCCGGAAAATGGCACAAATGCGTTAGCGTCAGCATAGATGCTCTTGTATAAGACGTCGTTATGAGCACGATACCCCCTTGGGAACGCCGCATAGATATCGATACTGAATTTACGGATATCGCGGCACCGCGCTTGATAAGCATCGCAATGGTGTCCGAGGACGGACACGAGTTTTACGGCGAGCTTGGGGCGTTTGACGAGGAGAGTTGCAGCGCTTTTGTGCGAGCCCATGTATTGCCTCAGCTCAGGAAGTATCCGGAGCGGACAATGACGCTCGACTTCCTGGCCGAGGCAGCGCGAAACTGGATGTCGAAGTTTAGCGGCCTTAGACAACGGCCTGTCATCTGCTGCGACCATCCGATAACCCCCCCCTGCTTTTGTGGGAACTCGTTGGCGGAAAGCCTGCGGGTTGGAAAGAAAAGCTGATTAGCTTCAGAATCGATCTAGTTCGGAGAGAGCAATACTTCAGCGAGCACGGTGGACGACACCATGCGCTTCATGATGTGCGGGCCAACAGAGCCGCAGTTCTGTAGCGATATATAGCATGTGTCCCACGACAACCGTTGAGTACGTTGAAGGCAAAATTCGGTGTAAGCTCACGCTTCAGAAAATTTTCGCTTTGACTGTACGTCAACGATGGCATGGTTATGCATAACGAAATAGAAAAGCTGCTGCGTAAGGAGCCGGGGATAAAAGCTCGCGTGATTGCAAGCAGGATTGGCCAGGACCGGAGTGCCGTGAATGCGTTTTTGCATGAAAATCGCGAATATTTTGTAAAGGACGAAGCGCATTGCTGGTCCTTGGTAAAACCAACGGAGCTCCGTATTGTTCTTCCCTCCGCAAAATGGGTCACAGCGGAACTCTTCGAAAATGCGCTCGAGTCGGTCGAGTCGCCCCTCGTCGCTGCTTGCAACGGCGTGGTGTTTGTCCTTGCAAAGAACAGCAAACTCTTGCTGGAGGCAACCGCTCGTCTGCTCGCAATTTGCAATCAGCTCGTGTTCGATCGAAAGGCTGTTCAGATCGATTTCAGTGATTGCTACCCCACATTGGATTACTTCAACCGGATTGGCTTCTTTGACTTCCTAGACCCGACGGTTGCGGTGATCCCTTCTCGCCCAAAAGTATCGAAGGCTGGGCAGTACAGGGGGGCGAACGAAGGGGTCGTAGAAGTTGCAGCGATTGACCCGGTGGCACCCGACGAAGAAATCCCTGGGCGACTGCAAAAGAGCTTCATCAACTGCGCAGGGACCCAATATACGGTGGGCGCCTTTACGGTATTGTCTGAGCTGTTCGGCAATGTACGGGATCACTCGAAATCACCCATTCCGGGCTTTGCCGCGCTGCAGTTCTACCCCAAAAGCCGCAGACCGCACATTCAGGCGGTCATCTCGGACAGTGGACGGGGCATCCTTGGCACGCTCGCGCCGGTGCTGGAAACGGAATACCCGGAGCTCGCAAAAAGAATTAGTGCTTCGAGCGTCCATCCCGGTGTAGCGCTGGTTGAGGAAATTTTCCGGAATGGCGAAATCAGCAGCAATCGGGACGAAGCGCGCGGTCTCGGGCTCAAACGTTCAGGCGAAGTCGCTAACAAATTCAATGCCAACATTTCGGTGCGGCAGGAAACGTTCGAAGTGAAGGTGTTTTACGAAAATGGCGAGATCCGGTTCTCACATCGCCTGAACATGCCTCTGCTCAGGGGCACACACATCTGTTTCGACTTCCTGCTTGACGCCAAGGCCTGATTCTCATTAAATTACCGGCATGAACCAGACCTCCATGCGCATCAAGTTGCGCGATTTCACCGAGACGTCCCAACCCTTCGGGAACGTTCAGGGGAAACAATCTTACGCCAAGCTTTCGGATTTTGTCGGCCGTCACGCCGATGTTTCTGTATTCGGTATATCACTGAAAGGCATCGAGGCTACGGACGCGTCTTTTCCGCGGGAAAGCGTGATCTCTGTCGCGAAACAATACAGAGGGGAAAGGGGGTTTTTCCTCGAGGATCTCGATGATCGCGATCTGATCGACAACTGGAAGTACGCGGCCCAGGCAAAAGAGCAGCCGCTGGTCATCTGGCGCAACGAAGCGTTTGAAGTGATCGGACCGGAAATCAGTTCTTCCGGCAAAGACCTTCTGCACTACGTTTTGGCCAACCGCTCCGTTCTCGCCTCTCAGGTCGCAACTGACCTCGACCTGTCTGTGCAAAATGCCAGCACCCGCCTCAAGCGACTGGTGGCTGACGGCTATATCCTGCGTGCCGAAGATATCGCCAGCAGCGGCGGCATCGAATACAAGTACGTGGCGATCCGGTAATTCTGATTAAACTGCTTGCATGAAGCAGAATTGTGGTGATATGCTTCGTCCATGTCCTCCCGGGCTGCCCTACATTCTCGATTAAACAGAATCATTTAATCAGAATTTGATGGTGCCAGACGGGAGGGTTCCGAAACGTACTGCAGTCGGGCACTGAGTCTGACCAACCCGACAGGACATTGGACACATTTATGGAAACCACAGAAAACATCGAAGGCGTTGCGGGCGGCAATCGTGAAGGTCAAGGCCTGCACGCAGCTCGCGCATATCACATCCTCTTCGCGCAGGAGAGCCTCGACTTCCGTCCGATCGAGATCGACGATCCCGTGCCACTTGGCCGGCAGTTGTTGATTGCGGCGGGTCTGAGCGCCTCCGAAGACTACAGCCTCTTTGCCATTCTTGAGACCGGCGATTTCGAGGATGTTCGCCTCGATGAAACCTTTGATTTGCGGGGGCGCGGCGTCGAGCGGTTCGTCGCGTTTCTGACCGACCGCGATTTCAGGCTGACCGTCAATGACGCAAAGATCACCTGGGGCAAATCGACGATCACGGGTGTCGTTTTGTATGAGCTCGCCAAACCCCGCGAGGACGAAGCGGTTTTTCTGAGCGTTCGCGGCGGCGCAGACCGCGAGATCCACCCTGATGAAACGGTGGACCTTTCGCAGCCTGGAGTCGAACACTTCATCACAGCGCTCAAGCACAAACCGAAGATCGAGATTGTGGTCAATGGCCGCGAAGTCGAAGTCGCAGAGCCCCACGTGACATTCGAACAACTGGTTTCGATTGCCTATCCTGGTGAGCCGCCCACACCGGACATCAAGTATTCGATCACTTATCGAGGAGCGGCATCCAAACCGCACAGCGGCGAGTTGGCCACCGGTGGTTCTGTCGAGGTAAAAAACGGGAGCATTTTCAATGTCGGCCGCACTATTCAATCTTAATCAGGACCTCAAGCGGCTGCGCGAAGAGGGCTACTTCGTGCGGATCACGGGAGGTTGTCTTGTGATGCACGAAGTGCCGTATGTCAATCTGCGGCGTGAAGTGAAGACGGGCACGATCACCTCTACGCTCTGTCTGTCTGGTGACATCACGCAGAAGCCCGAGCCGCATACTGTCCATTTCAAAGGTGAGTATCCCTGTAATGCCGACGGAACACCGATCCGGGGGATTACGCCGAGCGGCGCAGTCCCTCCAGATCTAGGTACCTTTGGAGAGCATATGCTCTCCAGCAAGCCGGGCCCACAGGGCTACTAGGACTACTATCAAAAGATGTCCACCTACGCGACTATCATCTCCGGCGCGGCTGCGGTGATAAGCCCGGGTGCAACTCCGCGCCTGTTCCGGCAGCCGGATGTGGAGGATGAAAGCGTATTCAACTATCTCGAAACGGCGTCGGACCGCGCGGGAGTTGGAGCGCTGACAGCGCGGCTGGAAAGCGAACGAATCGCGATCGTTGGCGTCGGCGGCACTGGCTCGTATGTACTCGACCAGGTGGCAAAGACGCCAGTCCGCGAAATCCACGTGATAGATAGCGACGAATTCCTGCAACACAACGCATTTCGAGCACCTGGCGCGCCGTCGATTGATAACCTTCGCGACGTTCCGAAGAAGGTGGATTACTTCGCCAACATTTACGCACGGATGCATCGCGGCATCGTGCCGCACGCAGTTCAACTGGACGCGAGCAGCATTCACCTTCTGGACGGCGTCACCTTCGCTTTCCTATGTATGGACGCGGGCGAATCCAAGCGGCTTGCGGTACAGAAACTCGAAGCGCTTGGCGTGCCTTTCGTGGATGTTGGCATGGGCCTTGAGCTCGTCAATGGTTCACTGGGGGGCATTTTGCGCGTCACCGCTAGCACGCCGCATAAACGCGATCACGTCAGGACGCGCGTCGGGTTCGACGGAGGAAATGCCGAAAATATTTACGCCTCGAACATTCAGGTTGCCGACCTCAACATGCTGAACGCAGCGCTCGCCGTGATCAAGTGGAAAAAGATCAGGGGCTTTTATCGCGACCTGGAAAATGAGCACCACTGTTCATATACAACTGACGGCAACATGCTGTTGAATGGAGATCAGCAATGATCCAGCATTTGCAGCTCACACCTCGTTTCGTCAAGGGCGTTCCGCGGGAACTCGAGCCAGGGGTGCTCTATGTGTCAATGGAGTACGGCACTGTGGTTCACAGTTGCTGCTGCGGGTGTGGACAGGAAGTGGTTACGCCGCTGACTCCGACCGACTGGAAGCTCACTTTCGATGGCGAATCCATTTCGCTTCATCCATCCGTCGGAAATTGGAATCTCCCATGCCGGTCACATTACGTGATCAGAAACAATGGGGTCATTGAGGCGGGGTCGTGGGATCAAGCGAGAATCAAGGCAGAGCAGAGGCGGGACAAAGCAGCCAAGGCCGCCTTTTACGCGCAGCCTGCCGAACTGCCCAAACCTCGCGCGGCCATATCGACGGACACGGCTCCCGCTACGACTAAGCCTGGCCATGCCGACAAGGGCCTCTGGGCAAAATTGCGTCGATGGTTCTGTTAGTGATGTGACGGTGTTACCGCTGAGTGCCCGCTCAGGTTGGGCCAGTAGCCGTCGCGTCAGCGAAAGCATCTGAAATCGGGTGCAGCAAGAAGCTGTCGCAGCGGATTCTGCCAGTCCGTCCGATACTCAAAACATAAATGCTGCACCTTGCGCCGACTGGCGCAGCGAGAATAACGAGGAACGAAATGCCATTTGGTGCGTTGAATCTTTTATCTCCCGTAATCAGCTTTGCCTTGGGTACGGGATATGCACGCTGGAATGATCGCCGTCGAATCAAATACTGCGCTGACGGTGAGACCGTCATCCACAAGCGCGACGCTATGGACGGGTTGGTGGTATCCCATCACGGCGAACCCGTTGATCGGATCACCAGGTCCTTTGTCTCGATCTGGAACGCGGGTAAAGGGCCCATCAAACCCGAAGACATGGTAGCTGACAATCCGTTGCGGCTTACTCTGGAGGACGATTCAAGGATCCTCTCGGTCAGAACGGTTCACCGTGACGACGACGTAGTAAAAGTAGCGGCCGTTTCATCTGACGACGGAAGCTGGCGGATCGAATTCGCGCATTGGGAACGGGATGCAAGCGTCGTCCTTGAGGTGATTCATACATCACCGAAGCTGGTTCCAAAGCTGATCGGAACGATCAGTGGCTTTCAGCCAGTCAAGTGCCTGGGCCGGGTTACGACGGGCGCGTTCCTGCCCGCTCGCCGACGATGGCTGTATCGACTGGCACCTGCGCTTGCAATCCCGCTATTTGCTGCCGGAGTATGGGCGGTCTCGGAAATGAAGCTCATGCCCGATCCGAAAACAATTCTCGGATTGCTTTTGATTGCTCCAGGAGAATTTTTACTGATCGTATATGGCATTGAATTTATCGTGAATCTTCGCGTACCACGGAGCGTTCGGAGATTCTCCATCGACAGCATCAGCAAGCAGTAACGGACCATTTGTGCAGCAGACTGGCGCTGGCCAAATAGACTCAATCACTAAATACCCCAAATGAACTCTCCTCTGTTCAACATTGACAAACAAATCAAGGCTGTCGGATTAGTGGATAGCGATGGCCGCAGTATCGATGGCCACATCGCAACGCTTGCCTTTATGTTTGTCGAATACGCAAAGCACCCGGAGTGGCTGCTCCAACAGGTTACCGAATCGCCCAAATTATGGAGCACGCTTCGACTGCATGCTGACCGATGGATCCGATTGACGCGTGAAGGCATCGAGCTCGCTCTCTACGGGCCACGCGAGAATTGCGGCTTTACCCGCACCTACCGATATCGGAGGTCGCCGACCGCTACACGAGCTCATGGTGAATCCGACACTCAACAGATACGTGTCGAAGAGTTCTCAGACGAGCGAGCGTTGATCAGTACGCTACATACCGAGACTACAATTCAGACATTTCGGAATTGGCGGGATGAGCAATCACGGATCTATGCGGCTGCGACGAAGATGGCCGAAGGACGTATCAGCAACACCTCCGTACAGCGAGCGGTCATTCTTGGAAGCGGAAAGGGCTGCATCGTATGCGGCGCTCCTGCGACGCGCTATGCGCATTCGACCGTTGGTAGCGACACCGCTGTCATGTTTATGTTGCAGCTATGCGCTCCTCATCTGGAAGAGGTCCAGTCGCACCCGTCTGTACTTGCATTTATGAATACAGTTTTTTCAATGGGTATGGACCTCTCAAGCCTCATCAGGAGCAACTCGATACCGAAAGAGTTAATAGACCCCCTCGCCGAATATATGCGAGCAAACTTGGGCGCGACTTCAGTGGAGAGAGACGACCGGGATAACGGAATTCATCTCAGCTTTACTTACCCGTCCACATGGCGATGGACGCTTCGGCTGCAGTCCTTTACCGACTATGCTTACGTTCTGATGGACCCTTCCGAAAATCATAGAGCGAAGATAGACTCGGCTTCCCATCACCCTGTCGTACCCTTTGGTCCAGACCATTGGCATGTAAACGCGACGAAGAAGGTAAAGCGCGACACGATTTTGCCGAGTTTTACCTATGGCTTACCGCTGTTCGACTTTGGATTGTTGGATCGGATTGCGAGGGAAAAGGGGGCAATTTAGGCTTGGCGAATGACTAATATTTTCATTGCTGGTTCGATCAGCATCAAACATCTCGATCTGAAGGTGAAGAGGCGCATCGACAATATTATCGATGCCAATCACACCGTCCTGGTTGGGGATGCCGATGGCGTCGATTGCTCGATTCAGAAGTACCTGTCTCAGAGAGGTGCCAAGCATACCATCGTATATTGCAGCGGCGCTGAGCCGCGCAATAACGTCGGCCGCTGGCCGGTGAACAGTGTACAGGTCGAGCATGCAGCGCCAGGCTCTCGTGCGTTCTTCACGGCGAAGGATATAGAGATGGCAAAAGCTGCAGACTTCGGTCTGATGATTTGGGACGCCAGAAGTACCGGAACACTTGGCAATGTCCTCGAGTTGCTTCGTCGAAAGAAAAAATCTGTCATTTTTATCAACACTGCGAAGCAATTTTGGACAGTCGGAGACGTAACGCAGCTCGAACGTCTGTTGAGTTTTATGTCTGAATCGGCAATGCGCATCGCCAACGACAAAATCGGACTTCACGACAGGATCAATGATCTAAGGCACAAGTAGTCCACGGTCCATACGTAGTCTTCAGTTCGTTAAGTTGCATGCCGCGCGACCGGCTTTCCGGGTTATCCACAGGTCGCCCAGAGCAAATGGTGTAGTGACCTGGACGGCGTTTTCCGTCAAACCCCGGTATCGGGTGTCCATGCAGGCAAACCGCTGCCAGAGGAGGCGAAACGGATGTTCGATCTTGGCGTGGATGCTAGCCTTCGAGCGTTTGATCTAATCGAATATCGCGTCCGGGTGATCGCGGAGGTCTAATTGTCTGCTGCTACATGGTTCCATCGTGATATGCCGGTAGCCCGCCCAAATCGCGCACAACGCGACCACGACCCAAAGGTCGAGGCAAGGTCTGTAAGCACCGCTGTCTCCCGATGCTGGCGAGCGAATCACCGCACTTCCAGATAATCGTCAACACTATCCGTTATTCCAATCGAAACCTATTTGCGCGGTCAATACATGCGCGCTGCAGTTCGATAAATTATGTAAATTCGATCTCTGATCGATTTTCTGGCCAGGCAACTGGACTGTGATTCGGAGTTTTATAACGAGCGACAGAAGGAACGACACGTGGGGCGTAATTGCAGAGAACGGCTTCCGACAGGGCAATTGCGCGGCAGACTGCTTAGCTGACGTGCCGTTGTCGCACACTTCCGCTTGTATGCGTGCCCGCTCATACTGCGCTGCGCCTTGCTCTACGGGCAGCCGGAGCCGGCTGGCACGACAGAAGGCATCGAGACCCGACTTCGTCCTACACCAGCGTAATAGTTCGGAGAAGGTGGAAATGCAGATCATATTTGCGGTGACGGTAACGTGGTTCGTGACACGAGATAAACAATAATTCTGCTTCGCCGGCGGTCTGTCGCTCGAATCCGTGAAGTAAAAAATCCCCTGGCAACAGGTATGCGGACCGCCTTCCTGCAATAAATACCGGTTTAACAATTGATTTTCCAGTTCAGATTGCAGTTTTCGTCTTACCTTTTGTATTATCGCGGACAATACTGCGGACTTAACGCGCGGCGTCATGTCATGCCATTCGCATATCCCATTCGAGACCAATGTGGATCAGCGTTTGGGCACAGATTTGACCAGCCGCAATTGATGCATTCAGCAGATTGGAATCGCGTCCGGCTATTTTTCAGAATTCCTGTTGGTCTTCACTAGATCGAACGCAATAGCCGGACGGGCCTTCCATCCACAAGAAAGCAAAAAACGAAAGGATTCGCGATGAGCACGCAAGACGGGATAAGCGCCATCACGGGCGGATTAATTCAGCAAGACCGCCTGCTTAAACTGGATACGTCGCTGGGGGCAAACACGCTGGTACCGCAGCGTGCGGTAGGCCGCTCGCGTATTGGCCGCCACTTCGAATTCACCATCGACGTAGTATCCACGTCGAGCAGCGTCGAACTCAAGACCCTGATCGCACAGCCGGTCACACTGTGGATCCAGCAAGCCGACAAGTCCTATTTGCCGCACAACGGCTACGTGCACACCGCACGACGTCTCGGATCTGATAGTGGGCTCACGAGCTATCAATTGGGTTTCGCATCGTGGATGCATTTCCTGAGGTTTCGTCGTGACCAACGCATCTGGCAGGACAAGAGCGCCGATGAAATCGTGACGGACGTATTCAATACGCATCCCCAAGCGCAAGGGATGTTTCAGTTCGCCTTGTCACAGCCGCTGCCGTCCCGTTCATACTGCCGTCAGGATGAAGACGACTGGAACTTCGTGCACCGCCTGCTGGAGTCAGAAGGTCTGTTTGGTCTCTGGCAACAGGCGCAGGACGGCAAATCGCATACGCTGGTGATCACGGACCGGTTGGCGACGGCGAAAGCCATGTCTCCGGAAACGGTCAAGTTCTACCGGGCGGGGACCAGCAGCGAGACTGACGCGCTGACGCAATGGTCAGGCACGCGCACGTTGCAGAGTACAACGCTCACCACGCGCACGTTCGACTACAAAAGCCCCTCCACCCAGTTCAACCCGAAAGGCACCAACGTGCCGACCATGCCCAACCAGGGCTCGCTGCCAGATCAGGCCGAAGTGTACGAATACACGGGCGCGTACACCTATCCGAAACAGGATCGTGGCGACCAGCTGTCCAAATTCCGGATGGAAGAATGGGAATCGCGCGCAAAGCGCTTCCATGGCGAGGGGGGATTGCGAGGAATCGACGCCGGACTGCGCTTTACACTGAGCGGCCATCCGGATCACGATCGAGACGCGGCTGATCAGAAAGAGTTCGCCGCGATCGAGACCGCGTGGGTAATCGAAAACAACTTGCCGATCGGCGGCCCGGCGGCGGGTTTTCCGAACAGCTTGCAAGCGACATTGTTGCAGGTACGCGACAGCCACACGGGTGTGAGCACATTCAAGGTGCCGCACGCGGATGGCTCGGAAGGGTTTTATCGCGTGGAGATAGAAGCTCAGCGCACGACGGTCCCGTATCGCAGTCCATTCGAACACCGGAAGCCGCAGACGCATCTCGAGTCGGCGATCGTCGTCGGGCCAAGCGGTGAAGAGGTCTATACCGACGAGCTGAACCGCATCAAGGTGCAGTTCATCTGGGACCGCCTGAACAGCGGTGACGAACAGGCTTCATGTTGGGTGCGGGCGGCACAGGCGGATACCGGGAACGGCTACGGCGGCGTTCACATGCCGCGAGTCGGTGAAGAGGTGCTCATCGATTACGTCGGCGGTGATTGCGACAGGCCGGTTGTCATATCGCGGCTCTATAACGGCGCGACGAAGCCGCAATGGCATTCCAACGGTTTGCTGTCTGGCTACCGCTCGAAAGAGTACGGCGGCACCGGTTACAACCAGATGGTGATGGACGACGCCACGGGCCAGAACCGTGTGCAACTCTACAGCAGCAGCGCGAATTCGCAATTGCACCTCGGTTATCTCGTGCAGCACACGGATAACAACCGTGGTGCGTTTCTCGGTAACGGCTTCGATCTGAAATCGGATGCCTACGGCGCAATCCGTGCGGGTCAAGGTTTGTACGTGTCGACCTATTCGGCAACGGTCAATCAGCCGCTTGATGTGAGCCAGGCGAACAAACAGCTGGTCAGCGCGGAAAGCGTGGTCGAGATGCTGTCGGAGGCAAGTAGCGCGAATCAGGCGGAGAGTCTCGAGGACGGTCAGAACGCGCTGAAGAAGTTCACTGATGCCACCCAATACAGCACGTCGGGCAGCAGCGGCTCCGGTGGACACACTGCGGGCGGTGGCACGGGTAACGCCAACGGTTTCTCGACACCGATCATGCTGGTGGCGAGTCCCGCCGGCCTGGGCCTGTCGACGCAGGACTCGACGCAGATCACGGCCAATCAGCACGTCAACATCGTAAGTGGGCAAAGTACTCACATCGCAACGGGCAAGTCTTTGCTCGCAAGCGTTTCCGAGAAAATCAGCCTCTTCGTGCAGAACGCCGGAATGAAGTTGTTCGCGGCCAAGGGCAAAGTCGAAATCAAGGCGCTAAGCGATGAGATGACGCTTGCCGCGCTCAAGGATTTCACGATCACCAGCAGCGAAGGCAAGCTCGTGCTGTCGGCCGACAAGGAAGTCTGGATCGGCGCAGGCGGATCGTATATCAAGATCACGCCCGACGGGATCGAGAACGGGACAACGGGCAAGATCCTCGAAAAATGCGCGGCGTGGGACAAGCCCGGGCCTGCGTCGATGCGTATTCCTTCGCCCCTCACTAGCGTTGTGAAGGGTTGTTCGTGGAAGACCGCGGCGGCATCGGCGGACAGTGCGTCCAGCGTCATCCTGGATTGAGGCGACCATGGAATCGTTAAACTATCGCAATGCGAGTGCGCCGCGCGTTGCGGCCAATACGAAAGAGCAAGCGGCTGAAGTTTCAGCCGTCGACCAGACCGTCGGCGTGCTGAGGGCGTACTTCAGCCAACGTCCTGATATGCATTGTCTGGTCGTGATCGATCCAAGTCGACTCGGTTTCCCGGAGAGTCTGGAGCAAAAGATCCCTGTCTTCGAACAACCGCACGCGATCGTAACGATCGCGCACGAAGCGTTTCCTGACGAACACCGCCCCTACCTCGTCGAACTCAATCTCTCAACGCCGGACGGCGTGGAACTGCTGGCGGAAAGCGTACGCCTTGCATTCGAAGACCGGCATCCGGACTCCGTAGCCCAAGGCCTTGGACAGCGTGTCGGCGGCTGGCTGGCCAGCAACGGCTCGGCGGACGTCGTCGCCGCTCACTGGTCGCAACAAATATTGCAGACGGATAACCGCGGGCGCCAGTGCGCATTGCGCTTTTACGACTCGCGCGCGCTTAGCCTGCTTTGGTCGATGTTGTCACCCGGCCAGCGACAAGCGCTACTAGGGCCGGTGAGTGCTTGGCACGCATTGGATGCGTGCGGCAAGCCATGCATTTACACGAGTACGGATACATCACTAGCCGATCTGACTCTAACCGATGCACAGTGGCAGGCAACTCACCGTCACGGACTGGTCAACCGGGCACTTGGCCTGCATATGCAGGCCATGGAGCGGCAGCCCGATCCGCAAGAGGTCGAGGCCGCAGTCGCTAGCGCCGCTCGCGCGGAGCAATATGGCTTAAGCGACCGCGATGACATCATCGCGTTCATCGGTCATGCGCTGGCCTGGCATCCGCAATTCGATCGATATCCGAAAGTGACACTGGCATTGCAACAAAGGGAGCCGGACGACTTTTATACGGCGACTGTCAATGAACTGTCTCCGGACGAGATAGAAGAAATCCGGCGCGGTAACTGGGTTAACGAGAAGTCACTTTCGTCTGCGGCGCGGTAATCGACCTCAAACCATTTTCAAGCCGTCAGAGTATGAAAAGAGTGTATGGATCCGACCGAACAACACTGCGCTAATTGCAAAAAAACTGGCTTGCCCATCTTGCCGGTGCGCTATACCGTGCTCCCAAAAACCGTTACCGCGAAGCTGCCGGGCGGTATTAGCGGTACAGGTGTCACGAATATCGAGTTGCATGAGCATCACTACGGCTTGCGCGCATTGCGTGAAGGCTGGCTATACCTGTTTTACGTCAAGGGGGCGCGCGGCAGTAACTACTGGGAGGCGTACAAGGTCACACAAGATGGTCGTTTGTGGAAGCAAACGTTGCCCCTCACGACCACGCCAACGATACATCCCGCCTGTGCGCAAAAAAGCATTGCCGTGCCGATGGACCTGATTGCGATTGAGCAGCCGGAGAAATGTACGGGGCGCGTCTATATCGCGTTTTCGGAAATCACCTGGCATAGCGATATCTTTAAGCAGTACGCAGACAACGAGACACTGCGAAATAAGCGGATGCAGTGGATCGAGCCGGCGAGATGGATCACGGGCAGCAAAGACGAAAACGGACATGCCGTGATTGCGACGGAGGCGAGTATCGACGATGTCGTCGAGTACATGCCCGGCCTGGATCCGAAACTGCTGGAACCTCAGCGGTTGCTGGAACCCAAAAACGCAGCGTTAAGCGATGAGAGCGGCAATTACAAAGAAGAGTGGGTGAAGAAGGAAGCGACGCGGTATCCTCTGCACGTCCGTCAAGCTACCCCTGCGTCCGCGAGCGGCTCACTCGTCAAACTAATGAACAGCGTCGGCGAGACGGAGGACGGCAAGCCTCAGCCGCCAATGCTGCTGGCCTTATGGGACGGTATCGGTAACGCTCACGAACTGAACGGATTCCGCAACGATCCGGCATCGTGGTTCGATCAGTACGTCACCGAGCGCGCGCTGCAGGTCACTGCAATGCACAACATCGATACCGCGCACAAGATCGTTCAGTCCCGTCAGGAGCAAGCGCTCAATGACCAGGAGAGCATGGCGAGGCAAGCGCATGAGATGACTCCGCTTGGCCGACCGGAGGCGCAGACGGCACTCGCCGCGCAGCGAGCGCGCGCGCTCGCCGGTGCGGACGCGGCGCGGGCGACCCAAATCAACGCTTATTACGATGACATGAACTGGATGGCTGCCAACAATATTCCGGGCAGCTATCAGACGCAGTTGATCCAGATGGGGCGGATGAGCAGCGCGGGGAGTGCCAGCTCGAGCGCGCCTTATACCGGTGCATACCGCGATGATGTCATGAACAAGGCACGCGCTTATGCCCAGGCGCGCCCCGGATTCCACGATCGCAATGTCAAGGACAGCACGAAGCGTGCGTGGTCAGTGTACGAAGCACGACTCAAACGGGACGACATTGAGACCTTCCGAAAAAAATACGAAGACTTGCAGTCGACCGTTTATCAGTTGCAGGAAACTCGTAGCGATGACGTAGGGAAATGGGTCAATGCACCGCTGCTAATAACCGCGCTCGAAGACTGCCACCCAGCCGACATGCACGATGCGTTGGTCTTCGAAACCGTTGTGTCCGACGCGGTCGTCGGTCTGGCGTCCACCCCAAAGGGTAAGACGGTTGTGGATGGTTTGCTCACCCAATGGGATCCGACGCAACCCGGCAGCCTGATCTGGCGTGTCGTGGCCATGAATCAGATGGACGCCCGCCAGGAACTCGGCCAGGCGCTGAAGGCCGCGCAAGCGCATAAGGCTACATCGCTGGAAACAGGCTTCGAAACGTTCGCGTCGATTGCGGCTTCCACCAAGAAACTGGTTGGCTACTATAAAAGCCTCGCTCAAACGGCGCTGGAAACTGACCCCAAGAAAATCACGCCGCTCGCAGGGTTATTGCAACGCCTCGGCGCGGATCAGTTCGGTATGAGCGTCGGTGATGCGATCTTCGCCAAGTTCAGAGTCAACCAGATTGGTGATTTTGTCGGTGAAAAATTTATCCAATCGATTCTGTTGCAGCGCGCCGGCGTGCCCTACGAGGACGCTATCGCACTGGTTCGCAAACAGGCTGAGCTCGAGAAAATAAGCCGCCTCGATACGATCAAACGTTTGCTGGTGGCGCGCGCGGCTTTGCGCAGCGCTGCTCCTGAGGGGGCATCTAAAGCAACGAAAGAGTTGTACGAAACCTGGGACAAGGTCAAGTTAGCTGACGAAGGCAAAAAACCGCTTCTCATGGGACGTATTGCGGTTGTAAGCGCACTGCTAGAAACGGTGAACTTCGTCCATCTTTTAGCCGGGGCACAGGACAAAGATACCAGGCTCAAGCTGATTCAATCGGGCGCGTCTCTGTGTTCGTCGCTTATTACAATCAGCATGACACCATACTACGCTGTGCTTAAGAACTCAGTGCGATCTCAGAGCTGGAAGCTGGTCGGAGGCGCGCTGGGGAGTGTGGGAACAATGATCTCTGCATGGCTAGATGTTGAAAAAGCCGGGGAAGGCCGCGATAAGGGCCAATACGACACCGCCACTGTTCTCTACGTCAAGTTTGGACTCGGGACCCTGGCAGGCACAGCCATGCTGATCGACGCAGTCAGTACGGCTGCGCCATTGCTTAAGAAACTGGCGGCACGGTATGGCAGTGAAGTCGTTATGGGTGCGGTCGAGACCATAACTGAGCGAGTAGCGATTGTGGCTGGCCTACGTGCAGTGGGTATGCTCATCGGCTGGGAGGCGACTATCGGTCTGCTGCTTCTTCAGGCGCTAGCGGATTGGCTTACTCCAGATGCATTGGAGGCATGGTGCTCCCGCTGTGCATTTGGTACTGGGCGCGAGACCATCTTGCGAGTCACAGATCATAGCGTGGCTCGCAGCACAGACGCAGCACAGCAGGACAAAGACTTTACTGACGCGATGGCCAGGTAAGCCAAATCATGAAGAAAAACGAATCGACTTTGCAAACCGTCCTGTTGCGCGGGACGATTGCCAACCTGCAGCGCTCCCGGCGTACTCATGATTTTGTGCTCACTCAATTCCAGCAAAATGCGGTCGGCGCAACCGCCGTGGGTGCGGCCGCAATGGGTTTGGGCGCAGCTGGTATTGGACTCGTGAATATGGCATCCAACGCAGACGAGGAAGCCGACTGGGTCGAGTTCGAACTGGACGGAATGCAGATGCAAGGCTGGCTTTGGCTCTTGCCGATGCGCAATGGCGACGTTGTAGAAGTCGTAGCCGAGAAGGTGGGAGAAAGCCGGTACGTCGTCTATTCGGTCAAGCGAGACGGAGACGATATCGTTTCCGTCTATCCGCATGCTACCGCGGGCCGCAAGCAGCACTATCGCAGCATGGCAAAAATCATGTTCTGGGCTTTCGTGCTCGTCAACGCAATCGGTGTGTTTGCGATGCACAGGCCGGGAGATTTCGGCGAAAAATTTCTTTCGTTTGCTGCGTTCATGGGCGTCGCGATGGCGGCAACTCTTGTCGTCTTTGCAATTATTTTTTACCGTGTCACCCAAAAGATGATGGGCTTTGTTCGGCTTGCCGAAGCTATTTTCAGAACCTATGGCTGGCCGGACGTGGAAAACATCAACCTTCGCAAGACCTCACGCGAGCACCGCGGAACCAATACCCTCGCGAATTACGGTCGCTATTACTTCCGTTACAAGTAAATCGTTCGTAGAGGACGCAATGGACACCAATAAGGTCTGGCAATGTTTCACGGTAGAGAAGGAGACGACTCCATGATGAATCTCATTCGTCTCGATGACGATACCGATCATGGCGGCAAGGTGATCACCGCATCGCAGACCATGTCTTTCGATGGCCGCTTTGTTGCTCGCAAGGGCGACGAAGTCTCCTGTCCAAAGCATGAGGACGTCAAACCCAATGTCATCGTTGAGGGTGACGAATCGATGATGGACAACGGTGTGCCCATAGCGCGCCATGGCGATCAGGCAACCTGCGGATGCAGGCTGATATCGAGCCTCATTTGAATGCGACGAGTCTGTGATCCCGTGAAGCACAGCGTAACCATTGAGTAGCGACGGCGTGAAAGACTCTGACCATTGCGTCCAATAATCGAACACAAAAAATCATCATGGCAACGACCGATCAAAAATGCGCTAACTGCGAAAAGGCGGGTTTACCGATCCTTCCGGTGCGGTATACCGTACTGCCGCAGACCGTGGGGGCGAAACTGCCGGCCGGCATTAGCGGTAAAGGCGTAACGGATGTCTCTCTGACGGCGCATCACTACGGTCTGCGCACATTGCGCGAAGGGTGGCTCTACCTTTTCTATGCGAAGGGCGCGCGTGGCAGCAACTACTGGGAAGCCTACACGGTAACCGAGGATGGATGCTTGTGGAAGCAGCCCCTGCCACTTATGACTGCTCCGGCGATTCATCCCGCCTGCGCTCAGAAGAGCATCGCCGTGCCAATGGACATTATCGCGATTGAACGTCCGGAAAAGTGTGGCGACGTTTATATCGCCTTCTCTGAGTACCCGTGGCACAAGGACATCTTCAAACTGTATGCGGGCGACGCAACACTTCGCGCGCAGCGCATGCAACGCATCGAACCGGCGAAATGGATCACAGGTGCAAAAGATGAACACGCTGCGGTTGCGACCGAGCAGAGCATCGATGCCGTCGTCGAGTACATGCCAGGTTTCGATCCCAAGTTGTTGCAATTGCCAAAACAAAAAGTCAGCAACCCAAACGGTAGTGTTAACGCGGACGTGTTGAAACACGAAGCGACGCGCTATCCGTTGCATATACGCCAGGCGACACCGGCTTCAGCGAGCGCCGCGCTTGTGAAACTGATGAATGGCGTTGGTGAAACCAAAGCAGGCAAGCATCATCCCCCAATGCTGTTGGCACTTTGGGACGGCATCGGTAACGTGCACGAACTGAACGGTTATCGCAACGACGCTGCCGTCATGATGACACGCTATGTACAGGAATTGCCCAAAGAGATTGATGCGTTGCAGTCGATCGAAGCGGCGGAGGTCGCGGTAAAAAATGGCGCAGTTGCTTCAAAAAGCCGCTGGCGTTCGGCTCGTCAAGCAGGCTGGGAGGCGATGATCAATTCGCCTGGCGCGATGGATGGCATACCGTCGATGCCGTCGCCCGAACAGGAAGCGGCGTCGGAGAAGAACATCGAGGACGCGGGAAAGATCAGCCCGGCGGAGGCTAAAGAGATCGGCGAGGCAGAGTGGCCGAAATATCTGGATAAGCTTAACAAACCCAGGTTCCAGCAGTTTCGCGGCGCGTTCCAATCTATGCAAGCTACCGTGAACCAGTTACAGGCTGACCGTACGGCGGACGTTGCCGCGTGGCTGAAAGCACCGCTGTTGCTTGCTACTCTTCACGATTACCACGAGAACGACATTCCCAATGGTACTGCGTTCGAGGGCGTGGTGAACGAGGCGATCACCGGGCTGCCGTCTGAAGAGAAAGGCGCCCAGGTCGTGGTCGATCTGGTGAACAACATGGATCCCACCCAGCCGACGAGTCTGGTTTGGCGAGCCTTCGCGTTCAACCAGAAACAACCGAAGGTGGAAATTAAAGAATTGCTCGCAAAGGCGACGGCGTACAAGGCAACGCACGCAGAGGAGATCGCGGAGATTCTTGAAAAGATCGCCAAGCCATTGGAGAAGTTGAAAACGTTTGTCGAATTTCGCGAAAAAATGGGCGAAGTCAAGGAGCATGAGTACGCAATCTCGGCTACCGAGCGTGCCGTAAAAAAACTTCAAGTCGACCGGCTGAGCATTGCGATTGCCAATGCGCTTTTCAAGTGGACGGGGATGGGTAAAGTGAGCGACTGCGCGGGGGCATTTCTGATACGCGGTGCGCTGATGATGCGGGTCGGCATAAGTCAGACCGACACCCTCGATCTGGTCAAAGAATCGGCGAACGTCGAACCGAAGTTGCGTGCCAAGCTGGAAAGCGGCTACCGCGCATTGCGCGCAAAAGGCGTGAAAGCTGCGGAGGCATATGCGCAGACTCTCGAGACTTTGGCATCAGATGAAAGGGGCCTCGTGCTCCGGGCGAAGTGGAATGCTGTCAAGCTGACAAGCGAGGGTGCGGAGGCTGCTACAGGGATTCGAATCGCCGGAACGTTGGCGATTATTGAGCTGTTTGGTTTTGGTGCGAGTCTGGCAAAAGTCGACAAAAGTGGAGAAGACTATGCGATGCTCGTAGCGAGCGGATTTTCAGCTTCATCTGCCTGTTTGCAAGCCTCCAGCAAAGCAATGGCGGCGATGGCGAAAGATGCAGCCCAGACTGCGGCTAATTTAAAGGCCATCACAGGTTATTTTGGTGGCGCATCGGCAGCGATTGGCGCGTTCTTCGACGCGAAAAAAGGTGTGGCGCAAGCGCAGGACAGCAAGATCTGCCTCGCGTCACTCTATTTCATTAAGAGCGGTTTGGGATTTACTGCCGCCGCTGCTAACCTCTTGACGGCGCTAACATCAAGCGCACCAATGATCGCGAGAATCACCGGTGGGCGCGGCGTCGTGTGGCTAGGCAAGGCGAGCGCTGGTATTGCCGGAGCGACGGCAAGAACTGCCAGCCTGGCAACAGCCGCCGAAGAAGGTACGACGGCAGCGGCTCGGGCGGCCGCAGCAAATGCAGCCGGCAGAGAAGCAGTTGGTGTGGCAGCAGGAGAAGTTGTCGTGGCAGTTGGCGAGCGCGGCGCGTTGCTAATGATAGGGCGAGTTGCACTCTTCATGGCAGGCTGGGAGGTCGCTGTGGTAATCACAGTGATTCAAGTCCTGATCTGGTATTTCTCGGATAACGATTTGCAGGGCTGGTTTGAAAAATGTACGTTTGGCAAGTCGCCGAATAGTCCTCCATGGGAAGCGGGCAAGCAGCATGAGGAATTCGAAAAGGCACTCAAGAGCGTTGGGTTGACGGCAAGTGAGGGTTCGGAATGACTATTGAAGCAACATCGTCGGCGCCCGCAAAATTGTTGCGCGGCCGCATCACCAATTTGCGTAAAACACGTCGCAGCCAGGACTTTTTCTTTACCGACTCCGACCGAAAAAAAATGGGTGCAACGGCAATTGCGGCTGGGCTGGCAGGGTTGGGCGGCATCGCTGTTGGCTTAAGCGGTATGGCAATGGATACGACTGAGGAGGCAGATCTTCTGGAATTCGATCTGGACGGTAAGCCCATCAAGGCGTGGGTGTGGCAGTCAGTCTTCGATGAAGGTGATGAAGTCGAAGTTGTCGCCGAGCAATGGGGTGACACTTGGCAGGGGTACGGCATACGACGTATCAGCGACAAGATTGTGGCTCTGCATCCACATTGCAGTAGGGGTAGATATGCTCACTACAAGGCTTCACTGCGGTTGTGGCTGAAAGTCTGCCTACCGCTGCTCTTGTTTATGTACCTTTTAACTGGCGCGATAGCTTTCTTTGACTCGGTGGATAATTGGACGGGTATCGTGCAAATGTGGGCCTTGGGTGGGTTGGGTATCCTGGCAATACTTGGCGTGATTGCCTACCGGATGTCACGCAAGTTCATGGGCTTTGTTAGTCTCGCCGAAGGCATTTTCCAAGGGTTTGGCTGGAAGGACGTCAAGGACATTGATCTGCCGGCGATCACCAAGAAGGGCAAAACATCAGGTGAACCAGGTGCGCTCGGGATTCTCTATTTTAGATATTGATAGTGCGAGACATCGCCAGTGGGTCAAATGGCGGCTTTAATAGATGAATGCGCAACCAAGTTCGGTGATCGGAAAGTATACGAACTCCGCTCCTCGCTGGAGGAGCGTCAATCGAAGGCGGCGGAGCTCAAGCTTGCTGCCTGTCATCAATTCGGCCCGTTCTCAAAAACTGACGCCCTCGAAAAACGGCGGACGACATGCCGTTTCAAAGTCTAATGTAACGCCATGCATCGAAATGGCGATGCTAAGACCAGCTAGGTGAGAACGCTAAACTGCTGCTGCCCAAGCGAGACTGTCTCGACAATCGTTTTTTGTGAATACGATGTTCCCAAGACCTTCAACGCTACTCAAGACGGGATGACCAGTCGCCTTGCTTGCACGGCGCAAAACGTCCATGCTTCTCTTCCGGACAGCCAAGTGTTCCTTTCAGGGCCTCGGCCTGGTCTCATAGCATTGATGACGCCGGATATTTCCAATACTCCTGAGACTCGATCGTCCAATTGATGTGGCTTGAAACGCCGTCGAGTCCTGGAAACAACGTCGCATCATTGAAACCGTAATAAGACAGCTGAGCACGCAGCTTGGGTCTGAACGCCTCGGCTATGCGAATCGCCTCCAATCCGAGGACGCCCGTGGAGTCTGAGCGAATGGCCGAAGTAGGATCTGGATGGATCGTGAACAGGCCACCCTGACTCGTTATCCGGTCGGCTATTCGATGCGTACGGAACACTGCCAGTTCGCGAAATTCCTTCGGGCTTCCCTTCGCCTCCGGGGGAACCGCCGATTTGAATTTTGCGGCGTACACGACTGCATCACCCGGCAAAGAGTCCCGTACAGCGAAGTAGCTCGCCACAAGCGGATTGGAGGACCAATCAAGGAGACGAGTCGCAAGACCGTGATGCTGAGCTACTGCGAGCCACTCCCAATCGTTTTGCGGTCGCACACTTACATACGCGACAGCCTGGCGGCGCCATGAGTGGAATACGACTTGATCGTCTATCGTCCTATATGGATCTCGTCCGGCTTTGGGTATTAGCGTCCAGTCTAAATGTGCGTGACCCCGAAAGAGCCAGCGCTTGTCCGCCCGGAACGACTCGAATGCAGCGTGCAACTGCTCGAAGGAGGAAATCATCGTCAAAGCGACCAAGTTATCGTTAGTCCATCAATGTTGGGGGCTGTTGTCGTAAATAGTATCGGCAACGTATCCCGCAAACTTGAGTGTATCTGCCGGAAAGTCGGTGACTGTTCACTGCGGGACGTTGCGCAGCCACGCTCACGGGCGATTCGGCGACTACGCCGGACAGCAAATATCGAGTATTGCCGCCTCTTACTGAACGACCTCTGCGTCCAGCGGCTACGCGATTGCTCAGGCGAAATGCACACACCAAATACAAGCGGAACCACGTCATGCAAAGCTAGGGCACTTAAATTAGTGCCCCGACAACAAAGAGGTCACAGCGGATTTAAGTATTTCCTTTACCCCGTCCTTGAGGGAATCCTTCCCAACCTCAACAAAAAAATCGCCAATGTTGCGATTTTTCGCTTTCAGTGAACTAGGCATCCTTTGAAGAGCTGCGAGTCCCTTGCTGGTCAAACAGCACTCGTGTACTGGCGTATACGGCGGTCTTACTTCGCCGCGAATGTATCCTTCCTCTAATAGAAAGTAAGCGGTATGGTTGTACAAATTGACAAGGTCGAACCATTGCTGCATCTCGGCGTGGTAGAGCTGCTCATCTTGGTTCAGCGATCCTTGCGGAGGCATTGGAAAGTCGCCTGCTGCTAGCGTAATTTTTGTCGGGAAATTTTGGTAAAGCTCGCCCAGCAGCGATGCCACGGCGGAGTTGAAGTGTTCGATGTTGCTACTCATTTCCTCGGTCAGCTAGTTTGTTCGCTACCACGTTAGCCGTGGTGCTTTGATGCGTTTCGATTGTACGATAGCTGGCAGGGTCTGGCAGCGAAGCAGTTGTTCAGGTGATGAATCGCGCGCTTGGGCGATTGACGGCGAATTGACGAAACTGAGCCCTATGCGTCCCATTCTCAAAACTAACGCATTCTAATAGCGGAGGCTGCCTTCAATTTCAAGGTCTAATATGACGCCATGCACCGCATTCGCGATGCTAAGAGCAGCTAGGTGAGAACGCTGAATTGCTGCTGTTCGAGCGAAACTGTCTCGACAATCGTTTCGAACTCAGCCAGCAGGTCTGGCTGACGTTGCTGCAGGTATTGAGCGACCAGTTCGTTCTCCAGGAGCCTGGCGAGATATCCCTTTGCGAGCACCAGGTTCAGCACATCCTGTCCGTAGGTCTGCTCGACAAGTTTGTATTGCCCCTGCAGATTACTCATCTCCCGCTCCATCTTCGCCATTTGCTCAGGCGTGACGCCGGTCAACTTCGGTGGTTTCTTTCCGTCGACCAGTCGCGCTGAGGGTGTCGCGACAAGCAGCGCTTCGGCATAAGGCACGGTCACATTGTTTGCCGCGATCATCAGTTCGACGCATTCTACCTGCCGCGTCGGTTTCATTTTTCGAATTGCACGGGCAAGCTCTACGGAAAACTGACGATCCCCCAGAAGTTCGGCGGCTTCAGGGCATATGCCATCCAGCAATGAAAGTTTCTTGAGAATCTGGGACACGTCCATGGCAAGCGACTTTGCCAGCCTCTCCGGCGATACACCCCGTTCGACGACGCGCCGGATCATATAGTGCTCCTGGATGGTCGACAGCCGATTGACGCGGTTGTTGTAGGTGTAGCTTTCGTCATCGGTTGCAACCAGACATGATGCGTCGACAAATCCAAGTTCCTGCATCGCAATGAGGCGCAGGTGACCATCAAGCAGCACATGTTGACCCGTACTCTGATGCGCTGCCGTGACGGACAGCGGCTCGATCAGGCCGATCTCCTCGATCGAGGCCTTGATCTGTTTGAACTTGCGGGAGTCGATGATTGTCGCCGGCGTTTTGCGCGACGGCAGGATGCACACTAATGGAACGGATAGCGGCTCAGGAATGAAACCGAGCGTCACGCCTGTCATGCGACGCTCCCGCCCGACCAGACACGCTCGGCAAGATATTTCGGCAACGTTGCCAGTCCTTCTGCACGTAGCAGATTGACGAAGTTTTCATCGGCGAACATTTGCCGGAGTGCGCCCACGACGAACATGAGCCGCTGCTGCGCAAATTCGGCCTTACGCACCATCGACTTCTGGCGTTCGACTTCATGCTGGTAGGTCCGCACCAGGCTCGATGTCGTTACATCCGTGAGCTTGCCCGACATGTTGTGGGCGGCGGAGCGCCCAAGCGTTTTCCGTCGTTCGATAATCCGTCGGGCGTCTATCAATTGCTTGCCCCGTAACTTGCCGGACTCGTAAGCTTCCTGCAGAGCAGCCTGTATTGCCGTGTCGTCGTCACCGGCGCCGACAATAGAGAGTGCGGCGTTAAGTGGAATCCGCCCCTTCTCCACTGCTATGACCAGTCGTTCCTCACCACGGTGCAGAAGCATCAGGATACCTTGGATATAAGATTGCGTGAGCCCCGTTTTTTCCGCGATCACCTTCGACGTATATCCCTGCTCCTGCAATTGCCGGATACCGGCGAGGAGTTCGAGCGGCCTGCACTGACGACGCGCAATGTTCTCCGCTAGGCTCATGATGAATGCGTCTTCGTCGCTGACATTCACAACGATCGCCGGGATGGTCGTCTCGCCGAGTGAACGGAAAGCCTTCAGGCGACCCTCGCCGCACACAAGCAGATACTTCTCGACGCCATCTGCTGTAGCACGCGGCGTAACCTTGATCGGCTTTTTCAGGCCGATCTCCCTGATGTTGCCGACGATTTCGTTGAAGATGCGGTTGTTACGCTCACGAGGATTGATGACCTCGATCTGGTCGACCGGAATCATCCTCACTTCACCGGTTTGTTGCTGCGGGTTCATGCCACCCTCCGGAGGCGAGCCCGCTCTGCCATGCCATAGAGATAATCAAGCGTGTCAAAACGGTAGCTGTCGAACTCAATCCTGTTCTGGTCGGCGAGGCTGATGCGCGGCTGGCCGAAATCCAGACGCGGCAGGAGGTAATAATCGAGCGCTGCGGAATTCGCGTGGTCGAGCCTAACGGCTACCGTAATGTCCGGCAGCAGGCTCGTGTCAAACCGGACCTTCCAGTGATGCCGCCCATTTTCGCGTGTCTGGCAACGGGCGAGAACGAGGCAGGTAGTGAACTCATCGTTGACGGTGAGCATATCTGTGGCTGGATCGCGTAGCACTGCGCCACCGAGATCGGCGATCTTCTTCTCCGTCTGCGCAACGATTTCAGGGTGTAACTGCCGGAGGAAGCGATTGGTCTCGAGATAGCGGTAGTCGCGACCAGGCGTGAAACCCACGGTCTGGTATGCGCGGATCAGGCTGCCGAACCTGTACATGTAAACGGAGCTTGATGGCATGCCATCAGTCTCGTCGATAACCAGGCCGGACAGGAAACCACGGTTGCGGTACAGGTTGCGCAGACGCTCGATGAGCTCCTCATTCGAATAGCGCCGGGCGCGCGCCCGCATGATGCCCTGCGCCGTGTAAAACACTTCGCTTGGTACGATTGACTGGAATGCTCCTTCCTTCCGGATCCACATGTCCGGTGTATTCACGACGCGCATTTTCTTGAGCTTGAATGACACGCGGTTGTAGACGTTGTTGCCGATGTATTTCTCGTTGGTCAGTACCTCCCGTACTGTCGCTCGTGTCCACTCGCGATCGAGATTTGTGTGAACACGCATGCCATTCAAGCGGGCCGCAATCTCGCATTCATTTAACGATCCGTCGATAAACCAGTTGTAGATGAGATTGATAATCCGGATTTCGCTCTCGGGCCCTGGCATAAGGATGACCCGATCGGTCTGCAGGCTTTTGTGCTCGCCTCGCTGAAGTTCTCCTTTCATGATCCCGTGCTGGTCAATGAGCACACGACGCAGACCATAGCCGGCTGGCCCTCCCTGCCGGAAGCCGAGTTCGATCAGCCGGCACTGGCCGGCAAACACCTTGGCCGACAATTCCCGGCTGTATTCGCCGGCCATTGCCCGCTTCACTCCTTTCACGATGGTGGATACCGGCGAGCCGTCGTTTTCAAACTGTTCGGCGCAATAGGCAACCTGGATGCCGGCACGCCGGCAGACATACTCGTAGTACGCACTTTCATCTGCGTCCTGAAATCTCCCCCAGCGACTCACGTCATAGACGAGGATCACCTGAAAATCCGCACGACCGCTTTCGACGTCCTTGATCAACTGCTGCAGCGCCTGCCGCCCGTCGATACGCAGACCGCTTTTACCCTCGTCGGCGTAGGTGCGAACGATCTCGAGACCGCGCCGCACGGCGTACTCCCGGATCCTGTCGCGCTGGTTCTCAGTCGAGTACTGCTGGTGCTCAGTCGACATACGAACGTATTCGGCCGCCCGTACCGAGGGGGCCTGCGCGACGACGGTATCGCCTAAGTGATCGAGTGACACGGTCCTGCTCCCGCTGCTTCGAATCCTCGCTCCCCTGAGCTTGCGTGCCCGGCATCGCGTCGGACACGCAGGTCGTCACTTTCGAAACGCAACCGCGTCGCAACTGCGGTGGTGTCTGATTCAGAGCGGGTACAAGGCAAAGGTAGCAGGCGTGGCGCGGAAGTCGATCACGTCATCTCTTTGCAATCACGTATGGGTGGCCCGTTTGGTGCCGACAGCACGGCGATATGGACGGTGCACGCGTTCATCTTTGCAATGCCCGTTTCGACCGCACGGCGCAGTATGTAGAAGCCTGATGCGAGCGGGTGTAAAGGCGGTGACGCGTCCATGTTTGCAACTGGACTGGAACTTCGTCGCGCATTCCGCTCCCGTTGCATCGCGCAATTTCGTTCCCGATAGGCCGGGTGCGTCGCGCGGTATTGACGCCAGTAGCCCGGGTGACGAGCGCGCCATTTGGCCTGCGCCCGCGCCTGGTTGTCGCGATAGTCGGGATCACTTCGAAGTCGCTGCTGTTGCCAGCGTCGGCGTCGCTCTCGCTGGCAGCCCATGGCAGAACAGAATCGTTGATTTGGGATGTGGGACAAAGGACGGAAGAGGCTGCCACAGGCAACGCAACGGCGAGCGTTATTCATCACGCGCTCCATACGTAAGGTAGCAATCTGGAGCACGTTGGCAGCCGGGCATCCAACCCGCCTGAGAAATGCTGATGTGCAATCGGCGAAGGCTGCGAGCGCTCAATCAGCGCGTTTTTTGGGTGGGTGACTCAGTCTAACGAATTCGCGACACAAATCCGGGTAGTCCAACTAATTCGGTTCGGGGGCTGAAAACAATTGGACCGAAAAAGTTAGCAAGTTATTGATTAATAAGGGATGCCAGTCTAACGAATTCCGTTTCCCTGCACAAGTGTGCAGGGAAACGGAATTCGTTAGACTCCCACGCTTCTTGCGAGACTAGAAATGCTGAGATGGTAACCGGACAATGCGTCGTCGGCGACGAAATCGAGTCCGGGCAGTTGCATGTCAGTCATCTGTGTTCCTTGATGCTGCTGCTCCGAGTTGCGCTTGATAGACCGCGAGCCGTGTGTCGAAATCGGCGAGCCACTGGGCGTCGACAAACGCTTTGAGGATTCGCTGTACTTCGAACGCGGTGGCTTGGCCCTCGCGCTTGCCGGCGCCCGGTTTCAGCTTGCGCAAGAAACCGAGTTCGACGATCTTGTTTATTTGTGTGTCGATCTGGTCAATCAGTTTGGCTTCGTTGCTGCCTGACGGTAAAAATACGCGAATCATTTCCACCATCTGCTCGCGCGTGAGAATGAGGCGAGTGTCACCCCCGCCGGCGTCGGACTCGGCGAGCTTCTTGCGCAGCAACGCCAGCATCAGACTCACCGGAAAAGACAACGGGCGTCTTGCGACAAGACGGGGCAATACGGGCGAATCGTCATCGCCGTCATCGGGGCGGGAGCGCAGGAACGCGTAACCTTCCGCTTCGTCGAGCACCAGTTCGAGATTCAGCACCGTGACGTAATCCCTTACGCGCGCTTGTAAGTCGAGCAGGGCGCTCCATAGGACGGCATCCGCGTCCCGGTAAATCACGCCTTTAAGCAACGGAATCAACAGGCTCGACAGATCGTGCGTTGAGGCCGTTGCGTCATGTTCCTGTTCCACTATCTTTATCTCACGAAAATAACGCGTGGCAGGCTTGCCTGCCGGGTCTGTTGTTCGCCGCTGTCTTTCCGGCTACGCCAGACGATTGTTTCGCTGACCTGCTCGTCCACGACCGTGCTGAACGTGTCGCCGGCAAGTTGCAAGTAAGCGACCAGTTCAGCTAAACCTTGCTGCAGAGGCTGGGTGTCGCACAGCTCGCGCAGCGTCACTTGCGAACGGTCCTGCAGAACATGACGGATAAGCAAGCGCGATTCAGTACCGACGAAACTACGTTCCGTCAAAGTGCCAAGCCACGCAATGGCCTTTTCCGTAGCGGGCGTGAGATCGAATTGGGGTTCGTCCGAATCCTGACGATAAAACTTGCGTAGCCAGCCTTTGTCGTTGGCGGCCCAGTCGTTTAGATAGTCGGATGCTGCTTTTGGAAAGGCGGTGGGGCCGAGCTGCTCGCGCAATGCATACAACTCGTCTTCCAGCGCTTCGGCCAGGTCCGCTTGCGATATCACACGCACATTGGGCGCTGTGAAAGTGCGATGCAGAAAGCTTGCGACTAGCGGCGCGTGATCCGAGCGCAGCAGCCGCCATGCCGGATGATTCTGGCGCAATACGTCGAGCGTGGAATAGTCGAAGTTCATGGTGTAGGGGTGGGAAAAGCGGAAACGATCGGGAGGGCGAGCAACGATTCCGCACAATCGGTTGCAATCAAACCGTCCACGACCAGAAGCGGCGAATGCAGCCGTTATTCTCCGCATTTTACGCGGGGAATAATTTGCGTTTGCGGGGAAATCTTCCCCGCTGAGGCGCATCCAACCAGCACGATTAGTGCCGGGACAAGTCGGCCCGTTCCTGGGCAGCGCTGGACGAGCACGGCGAGCGACAAGTCAAACTGACCGCTGAATGCTGGATAAGTCATCCCACTTATCCACATCCCCCTCTGGACAACTTTTGTACAAACCACCTGACACGTTGTGGGCGAAACTTTGATAAACCAACAACCTCGCCAGGCCAGTCAAAAGTTTTCCCTGGCTTCTTGCCTCTGTCCGCGCACGCTCCGCAGACTTATCGATTCCGCAGCTCCTTGATCCGTAAACGAAGATCCAAGTTATCCACAGAAAAGTGAGGTGCTTGTTAACTATTACTACGTATACATATACAAAGACTATAAAAACCAGAGAGGCATCCGCGAACCTCGCTGCGTAAACATGCACAACGCAAGCACAACCACCCAACCAGAACCAAACCCCTCAAACCAACGGCAAACAAATCTCCGTCAGTAACTCAGCAGGCGCAGTCTCCTTAGGGCTATTCAAATACTCCTCAAACACCGGTGCATCCGCCGCTTCCCGCCCCGATTGCACAAGCCACGTCCCATACAACCACTCATAAGCCGCCCGCATATCGCTATACGGTCCCTTATGCCGCAACACCGCATACTCCCCGCCCTTCACATGCGCCACCGAAACCGGCGGACTCACCGTCACCGAAGCCTGCACCGGATGCGGCAACAACACCCCTGCCTTAGACCGCAACTCATCCTCAGCAACAACACCCGGATCGTCGTAGTAAATCCCGATCATACGCATTTGCCCCGCCAGCAAATTATGTTTCGCCAACCAGCCGAATAGACCGTCGAACGCCTTGCCGATCTGCATATACGGCCCAACGTGATCCACCGACAAAACCTCCATCGGCTCCACGTGTCGAATCACCACTTCACGCATCGTCATTTGATCGTCTCCTGAAAGTGCCGGACGAAACCGGCTATGCGTACCCTGCTTGCGATACTGCGCCGGCGGAATGCCAAAAACCGCGCGGAAGGTGCGAGAGAAAGATTGCAAACTGCTATAGCCCGAGCGCTCGGCAACTTCAGCGATCGGCATCGAACCATTCGCGAGATATCCCGCCGCACGATGCAGTCGCAAACGTCGCACGGTCGTCGCGACCGTCTCGCCATACATCGCCTGAAAGATGCGATGCCAGTGATATGGCGACATGCAGGCGATTTCCGCTAAACGATCGATATCCAGCGGTTCGTCGAGATGATCGTAAATATGGTCCAGCACGCGGCCAAGCCGCGTTTCGTAGCGCGCCCGATTGTCCGATTGGTTCATGGCTGAGTGACTAACTAACCGAAAGAAGAATGCCGGATGGCATGCGAATCAAAGTACCACGCTCTCATTTACCAAATCCTGCGATCTTCGCCAAAACGCGCACGAACGGAATTAAGCGTCCACTGACACAATCGCGCCCGAACTTTGCCGAATTTCGATAACACCTCGAATAATGGCTCACTACCATCGGCTGAAGCCTGTCGGCCCATGCACCGCAAAGCCTTGCGGCGTCGAGCAAGCGGCAACATCTGGAGCGCCCGATGAAATCAGAGTCCAAAAGTCAGCACGTCGGTAAAGTCACGCATCACGAGTTGAAGCAGACACTCGGCACATGGCAACTGTGGGGGATCGCGGTCGGTCTGGTCATTTCCGGCGAGTATTTCGGCTGGAGCTACGGCTGGGCAAGCGCCGGCACACTCGGCTTCGTCATCACGGCGGTTTTCATCGCCGCGATGTACACCACCTTCATTTTCAGTTTCACCGAGCTCACCACGTCGATTCCGCATGCAGGCGGCCCGTTTGCCTACGCCCGTCACGCTTTTGGTCCGACCGGCGGTTATCTGGCGGGCGCGGCGACGTTAGTCGAATTCGTGTTCGCCCCACCCGCGATTGCACTCGCGATCGGCGCCTATCTGCACGTACAGTTTCCCGGTCTCGAGCCGAAACACGCGGCGATGGGCGCGTATCTGGTCTTCATGGCGCTGAATATCGTCGGCGTGCAGATCGCCGCGGCCTTCGAGTTGTGCGTGACGCTGCTCGCGATCTTCGAGTTGCTGGTGTTCATGGGCGTCGTGTCGCCGGGCTTCCAGTGGTCGAACTTCACGAAGGGCGGCTGGTCTGGCGCGGACACGTTCAGCATGGGCTCGTTCCACGGCATGTTCGCGGCGATTCCGTTTGCCATCTGGTTTTTCCTCGCGATCGAAGGTGTCGCGATGGCCGCCGAAGAAGCCAAGAATCCGAAGCGTTCGATTCCTATCGCCTACGTCGCCGGCATTCTGACACTGGTGCTGCTCGCCATCGGCGTGATGGTATTCGCAGGCGCGGCAGGCGACTGGACCAAACTGTCGAACATCAACGATCCGCTGCCGCAGGCCATGAAATTCATCGTCGGCGAACATAGCGGCTGGATGCATATGCTCGTGTGGCTCGGCCTGTTCGGGCTCGTCGCCTCGTTTCACGGCATCATCCTCGGCTACTCGCGGCAGATTTTCGCGCTGGCTCGCGCGGGTTATCTGCCGGAGTGGCTCGCCAAGGTGCATCCGCGCTTCAAGACGCCGCATCGCGCAATCATTGCGGGCGGCGTGGTCGGCATCGCCGCGATCTATAGCGACGAGCTGATCCAGTTCGGCGGCCAGACGCTGACGGCGAACATCGTGACGATGTCCGTATTTGGCGCTATCGTGATGTATATCATCAGCATGTTGTCGCTGTTCAAGCTGCGCCGCTCGGATCCGAACATGGAGCGCCCGTTCCGCGCGCCGCTGTTTCCGTTCTTTCCGGCGTTCGCGCTGGTGGCCGCGGTGATTTGTCTGGCAACAATGGTCTACTTCAATTTCCTGGTGGCCATCGTGTTCGCGATCTTCCTCGCGCTCGGCTACGTCTACTTCCTGTTGACGCGCCATCAACGCGAAGCAGCGCCGTCGGACGCTTTGCTCGAAGAGTGACGGATCGAGCCGCTGCGCAAGCAGCGGCGATGGAGTCGTAAAGATGAGCTACACCGAGACAATCGGCAGCCGCACTTATCGTTTTGCCGACCTGAAAACGTTGATGGCGAAGGCCAGTCCGCAGCGTTCCGGCGACCAGCTCGCGGGCGTCGCGGCGGCGAGTGAAGAAGAGCGCGTTGCGGCCAAGATGGCGCTCGCTCAGACACCGCTGCGCACGTTTCTCAACGAAGCGTTGATTCCGTACGAGAGCGACGAGGTCACGCGCCTCGTGATCGACGATCACTCGCCGCAAGCGTTCGCCGAGATCTCGCATCTGACGGTCGGGGATTTCCGCAACTGGCTGTTGAGCAGCACGACCGATGCGGCCGCGCTCACGCGGATCACCGCCGGCCTCACGCCGGAGATGGTCGCGGCGGTCTCGAAGTTGATGCGCAATCAGGATCTGATCACCGTGGCGCGCAAACGTCCGGTGATTACGCGCTTTCGCAATACGATCGGTTTGCCGGGCCACATGTCGGTGCGTCTGCAACCGAATCATCCGACCGACGACGTCAAAGGTATCGCTGCGTCGATGCTCGACGGGCTGATGTACGGCTGTGGCGACGCGATGATCGGCATCAATCCGGCCAGCGACAATCTTGCCGCGATCACCAAGCTGCTGCTGATGATCGACGACTTCCGCCAACGTTATCAAGTGCCGACGCAATCATGTGTGCTGACTCACGTCACGAATACGATCGCGGCAATTGAAAAAGGCGCGCCGGTCGATCTCGTGTTTCAGTCGATTGCCGGTACGGAGAAAGCGAACGCGGGCTTCGGTATTTCGCTTGCGCTGTTGCAGGAAGCGTATGAAGCAGGGCTTTCGCTGAAACGCGGCACCGTCGGCCATAACCTGATGTATTTCGAAACGGGTCAAGGCAGCGCCTTATCGGCCGATGCGCATTTCGGCGTCGATCAACAGACGTGCGAAGTGCGCGCCTATGCAGTCGCGCGCAAGTTCAATCCATTTCTGGTTAACACGGTGGTCGGCTTCATCGGACCGGAGTATCTGTACGATGGCAAGCAGATCACACGCGCGGGTCTCGAAGATCACTTCTGCGGCAAGCTGCTCGGCGTGCCGATGGGTTGCGACATCTGCTATACGAATCACGCAGAAGCCGATCAGGACGACATGGATAACCTGCTCACGTTATTAGGCGTGGCGGGCATTAATTTCATCATGGGTATTCCGGGGGCGGACGATGTGATGCTCAATTATCAAAGCACCTCTTTCCACGACGCCCTCTATGTGCGCGATGTGCTCGGCTTGCGCCGTGCGCCGGAATTCGAAGAATGGCTGGAGTCCATGCAGATCACCGACGCACGCGGCGCGTTGCTGAGTGCATCGTCACAGCAACCGCTGCTGCAAGGCGCAAATGACTGGATAGGCATTGCATGAGTGACTTCCTCGAAAAGAATCCGTGGAATGCGCTGCGGCAGTTCACCAATGCGCGCATCGCGTTAGGTCGCGCGGGCAACAGTTTGCCGACTGCACCGTTGCTGGCGTTCAACCTCTCACATGCGCAAGCGCGCGACGCGGTGCATCATCCGCTCGATACGAACGTACTGCACGAACAGTTGCGCACACTAGATTTCAGCACACTGGATGTGCATAGTGCCGCGCCCGATCGCGAGCATTATTTGCGGCGTCCTGATCTCGGCAGGCGTTTGAGCGATGAGAGTCGCGCAGCGCTCGGACAATTCAAGGTCGAGTCACCGGAGGTCGTTTTCGTCATCGCCGACGGTCTCTCCGCATTCGCTGCATCGAAACAATCGATTCCGCTGCTGCAAGCCGTTTGCACCAAACTCACAGACTGGAAGATCGGCCCGGTAGTAGTCGCACGGCAGGCCCGCGTCGCGCTCGGTGATGAAATCGGCGAACTGCTCAAGGCCAAACTAGTTGTGATGTTGATTGGCGAGCGTCCGGGTTTGAGTTCGCCTGATAGCCTCGGCATCTACCTGACGTACGCCCCTAAAGTGGGTTGCAGCGATGCGCAACGCAACTGTATTTCGAATGTTCGGCCTGAAGGTCTCAACTACGAATCAGCGGCGCACAAGTTGCACTATCTGCTGACGCACGCGCGGCGCCTGGGTCTCACGGGCGTTGGTTTGAAAGACGATAGCGATGCGCTGCTAGCGAGTACACCGACAACACCGGTAGTCGGCGCCGATTCAAATTAAACACGTGCTCGCTGACGAGCACGCGCGCGGCCAGCGACAATCCGAACTCAGGTGCGGTATAGAAACGCTAAGCATCCGCCCGTTCTACCGGGTGGGTTTCCAGCCACGCGTTTTCGTCGTCTTCGAACAGTCGCGAGCGTGTCAAAAACCGCAGCCCGCTCGGCCGCTCCAAAGAAAACATTCCGCCATTCCCCGGCACCACGTCGATGATCAACTGCGTGTGCTGCCAGTATTCAAACTGCGATTCGCTCATATAGAACGGCACGCCGGCAATGGTGCCGAGTTTCACATCGGACGAGCCGACCATGAACTCACTCTGAGGGAACATCATCGGCGCGCTGCCGTCGCAGCATCCGCCGGATTGGTGAAACAGCACGGCCCCGTGTTCGGCGCATAGCTTATCGATCAAATCGATCGCCGCAGGCGTGGCTATTACACGCGAGACTTGCTTCTCATCAGCCATCATAAGCCCTCGCTGAAAAAGAGCGAGCCGCGCAAAGCGGCCCGCTCGAACGGAATTGCTAACGCTTCGTCAAGCTTAGAAGAAACCGAGCGGCTTATCGCTATAGCTGACCAGCAGGTTCTTGGTCTGCTGATAGTGATCGAGCATCATCTTGTGATTTTCGCGGCCGATACCCGATTGCTTGTAGCCACCGAACGCAGCATGTGCCGGATACGCGTGATAGCAGTTGGTCCACACGCGGCCCGCCTGGATTTGCCGGCCGAAGCGATAGGCGCGCGTACCGTCGCGAGTCCAGACACCGGCGCCCAGACCGTAGAGCGTATCGTTGGCGATCTCGAGCGCTTCGTCTTCGTTCTTGAAGGTCGTCACGGAAACGACCGGCCCGAAGATTTCTTCCTGGAAGATGCGCATCTTGTTGTGGCCGCGGAATACGGTCGGCTTCACGTAGTAGCCTTTGCTCAGTTCGCCGTCGAGCGTATTGCGTTCACCGCCGATGAGACACTCCGCACCTTCCTGCTTGCCGAGATCGACGTACGAAAGGATTTTTTCCAACTGTTCCTGCGAGGCCTGTGCGCCGATCATCGTCTTCGTGTCGAGCGGGTGGCCTTGCGTGATCGCTGCCACGCGTTTCAACGCGCGCTCCATGAAACGGTCGTAAATCTTTTCGTCGATCAGCACACGTGAAGGACACGTGCACACTTCGCCCTGGTTCAGCGCGAACATCGTAAAGCCTTCGAGCGCTTTGTCGAAGTAGCTGTCGTCTTCGTTCATCACGTCGGCGAAGAAAATGTTCGGACTCTTGCCGCCGAGTTCTAGCGTCACCGGAATGATGTTCTGGCTCGCGTACTGCATGATCAGGCGACCGGTCGTTGTCTCGCCCGTGAACGCGATCTTCGCGATGCGTTTGTTCGACGCGAGCGGCTTGCCGGCTTCGAGGCCGAACCCGTTCACCACGTTCAGCACGCCCGGCGGCAGCAGATCGTGGATTAGTTCGAGCAGCACGAGAATCGACGCAGGCGTTTGCTCGGCCGGCTTCAGCACGACGCAATTGCCGGCGGCCAAGGCGGGCGCGAGCTTCCACACCGCCATCAGGATCGGGAAATTCCACGGAATGATCTGACCGACCACGCCGAGCGGTTCATGAAAGTGATAGGCGACGGTGTCGTGATCGATCTCGGATATCCCACCTTCCTGCGCACGCACGGCGCCGGCGAAATAACGGAAATGATCGATGGCCAACGGAATATCCGCAGCCATGGTTTCGCGCAGCGGCTTGCCGTTGTCGATCGTTTCAGCCACGGCGATGCGCTGGAGATTCGCTTCCATCCGGTCGGCGATACGGTTCAGGATGTTCGCGCGCTCGGTGGTCGACGTCTTGCCCCACGCTGCCTTCGCACGATGCGCGGCGTCGAGGGCGAGTTCGATATCGGCTTCGCGTGAGCGCGGGATCGACGTGAACGGCTCACCGGTGATTGGCGATACATTGTCGAAGTACTCGCCACCCACCGGTTTCACCCATTCGCCGCCGATAAAATTTCCATACTGTTTTTTGTACGGGAATTCGGTAGTCAGAAACTGCATCTCTGCGTGATTCATCTGTGTGCTCCTCACATGTTTGAATGGGCTATATTCGGCGCGATATTTCGCTGGCCGCGACAGACTAGAGCCAGAACTGTGCCAATGCACCGTGCTGGTGAGCGGCGCACGCGTAGCAAGCACGCCCGCGAAGCATGGCGCGCGGCATTGCTCACGTTGCCGATGAATGAACGATTCGTTTCTGAGCAGTGTGCATCGCCCTGTTCATAAATTGAACAGGGCGTGAGCACCTGCCGGTGAGATCAAGGCAACGTAAGCGGCAAATCTTTTCGGCATGGGAATTGCCTTCTTTTTCCGCTCGATATCCTGTTTTCGCAGATCCGGTATGACGATTGAATTCCGAAACGACAGCCTGACAGCACCGGCGCATGCGCAGCAGCCGAGCTTTTGCGTGCAGACCTGCGTCGCCTACGACGCCGACGAGCAAGCGCGTAATCTTCACGGCTGGAGCCAGACCTACGACCAATTGACCGCAGGCCGTTTCGTCGGCGGTTTGACGGAGTTGTGCCTCGACCACATGCAGGTATTTGTCGAAACCACCAGCCATACGCTGCGGCAGACCTGCGAGGTGCAGGAGGACGCCTACTGGTTCGGCATTCCGACTTGCCCCGAAGGATCCGGCCGTATCGACACACAGGTGATCGCGGGCGACGCGCTCGCATTTCGTCCAGGCGGGATCGAATTCGAATTGCTGACGTCGGCGGGCTACGAGATTTTCGGTGTGGTGGTGAAGGGTGACGTGCTGCGGCGGTACGCGGCCGACGTGGAGCGGGTCGGCCTGGCCGACCATCTGCCGAACACGGAAGTCGTGTCGATCGGCAAGGCTCGCAAGGAGCGCCTGTGCGCATCGCTGCGCCAGTTGCTTGATGACGGCGCCGCGAACGGTGCGCCGTTGTCCTCATTCGCACGCAACAATTTGCAGGCGTCGGTGCTGGCGTCGTTATTCGATGTGGGCGCGTTGCCTGCCGCGGAGCAGGTTGCAATGCCTGCGCGTGGGCGGCGTCAGTCGATTGTGTCGGAAGCGCGCGAGTATGTGCTGGCCCATCGGGACCGCGCGATCAATGTGCCGGAGTTGTGCGAACGGCTCCATGTGAGCCGCCGCACGTTGCAATACTGCTTTCAGGACGTGCTCGGCATGGCGCCCGCCACGTACCTGCGCACGATTCGCCTGAACGGCGCGCGACGCGATCTGTGCAATGCATCGCGTGAATCGCGTTCGGTTCAGGACATCGCCGCGGCGTGGGGCTTCTGGCATTTGAGCCAGTTTGCGACCGATTACCGGAAGCTATTCGGCCTGCGGCCTTCGGATACGTTGAAGGCCGCGAACAACGGTCGCGTGCAAACCGAAGATTATTCGTTCGCGCATTAGAGACGTTGGCGCCTGATCCGCTCTGGTGAAATTCGATTAATCCCCGCCATGCGTAAAGACGAGCAGACTCGAATGCGGCGTGTCACTTGCGCAATAGCCGCAAGCCATTCGCCACCACCAGCAGACTCGCGCCCACGTCGGCGAATACGGCCATCCACATCGTGCCCAGACCCATCACGGTCAGCACGAGGAAAACGCTCTTGATGCCCAGCGCCAGCGTGATGTTCTGCACCAGCACCGAATGCGTCGCCTTCGACAGACGAATGAACAGTGGAATCTTGCGCAGATCGTCGTCCATCAACGCGACGTCGGCGGTTTCGATCGCGGTGTCGGTGCCCATTGCGCCCATCGCAAAGCCGATGTCGGCGCGCGCCAGCGCGGGGGCATCGTTGATGCCGTCGCCGACCATGCCCACCGTCGCGCCTTCCTGCGACCACTGCGCCACCGCGTTCAGCTTGTCTTCGGGCAACTGATTGCCGCGCGCTTCGTCGATACCCACTTGCTGCGCGATCGCGGCGGCGGTATGCGGGTTGTCGCCGGTGAGCATGGCGGCTCGTACGCCGAGACGTTGCAACTCGGCAATGGCGGCGCGGCTCGTGTCCTTCACCGTATCGGCGACGGCGAACAGCGCGAGCACACGTTCGGCATCCACCAGCATCACGACGGTTTTGCCTTGCCCTTCGAGCGCGTCAAGCCGCGTTTCGAGCGACGCCGAACAGCGTCCGAGTTCTTCGACCAGCCGATGATTGCCGAGCCAATACGGCGAGCCGTCGATATCGCCGCGGACGCCGCGTCCTGCCAGCGCCTCGAACGCCTCGACTGTGGCGCTGGTGCTGACGATGCTTTCGCTTTTTGCCGCTGCCGCGATCGCCATCGACACGGGATGGTCCGAACGGCCCGCAAGGCTCGCCGCGAGTGACCTGCAACGAATCACGTCGACGTCGGCCAGCAGCTCGAACTCGGTTTGCACCGGCTTGCCGTGCGTGATCGTGCCGGTTTTGTCGAGTGCGAGCCAGCTCAGCTTGCGGCCCTGTTCGAGATAGGCGCCGCCTTTGATCAGAATGCCTTTGCGGGCGGCGGCAGCGAGACCGCTGACGATCGTCACCGGCGTCGAGATGACGAGCGCGCACGGACAGGCGATCACCAGCATCACCAGCGCCTTGTAGACCCATTCGTGCCACTGTCCGCCGAACAGCAGCGGCGGCAACACCGCCACGGCGAGTGCGGCAGCGAACACGATCGGCGTGTAGACGCGCGCGAACTGGTCGACGAAACGCTGTGTCGGCGCTTTGGTGCCCTGTGCTTCTTCGACCGCGTGAATGATGCGTGCGAGTGTCGTATTGCTGGCCGCGGCCGTGACGCGGTAGTCGAACGAACCGGCCTGGTTGATCGTGCCGGCGAACACCGCGTCGCCCACGGTCTTGTCGACAGGCAGGCTTTCACCGGTGATTGGCGCCTGATCGACGCTCGAGCGACCCGTGACGATTTCGCCATCGAGCGCGATTCGCTCGCCTGGCTTCACGCGTACTACCGCGCCGAGCACGATCGCCTTGAGGTCCATGAGACGCCAGTTGCCGTCGGCCTGCTGCACGCTCGCCTGCTCAGGCGTGAGTTGCATCAAGCCCTGGATAGCATTGCGGGCGCGGTCGAGCGACTTCGCTTCGATCAGTTCGGCGATGGTGAAGAGCACCATCACCATCGCGGCTTCCGGCCACTGCTGCAGGATCAGCGCGCCGGTTACCGCAATGCTCATCAGCGCGTTGATGTTGAGATTGCCGTTGCGGATCGCGAGCCAGCCCTTCTTGTACGTCGTGAGGCCACAGGAGGCGATCGCGATGAGCGCCAGACCCGCTGCCAGCCAGACAGGGGCGCCAAGCCAGCTGGAGGCCTCTGAGCTCACCGCAGCGATGCCCGCGAGCGCCAGCGGCCACCACGGCTTGGACGGCGCGCGAGGGGCGGTGGTTGCCGTGTCCGGGTTCGCGTCTGCCAACTCGGGCGTGAAGTCGAGCGAACGGAGCGCGGCGAGGATCGAACCGAGGGCATCCGGCGCGTGCACGACGGTCAACACGCGCTGCATCAGGTTGAAGTCCATGCTGCGCACGTACGGCATGCGGCTGAATTTCTTGCGGATCAGCGCTTCTTCGGTCGGACAGTCCATCTGCAGGATGCGGATCGCGGTGCGCACGTCGCTGCCAACGGCTTCCGATTGCGGGAGCTTGACCGGTGCGGCTGCCGCGTGCGCCGTTCCGCAACAGGCTGCTTCGGAGCTATGGTCGTGCGCTTTGGCGTCATGGCTGCAGCTGTCGCCGTGTTCGTGCACGTGTTCATGCTCCGGTTCGCGTGCATGTGCTTTGGGGTCATGATCGCAGCTCTCGCCGTGCTCGTGAGCATCTTCACATGCCACCGCTTCATGGCTGTGACCGCAGCTTTCGCTACGACCGTGACCTTCAGTGCTTTCATCGGCATGCCCGTCATGCCCGTGGGCACAGGCTTTGGCCCGTTCTGGACGGTCGGCTTCGGCGAGATTGGCGTGAGGCATGGGTGGCTTCCTGGTTCGATTTGTGGTCTAGTAAACACCTTGAAGCCACTACAAGGTCAAGGCCGCAATCCGGAGGGACCATGAAAATTGGCGAACTGGCGAAAATCGCCCATTGCACGACCGAAACCATCCGTTTCTACGAAAAAGAGGGTCTGTTGCCCGAAGCGGAGCGAACCGAGGCCAATTACCGCAGTTATTCGGCCCGACATGTGGAACGGCTGCGCTTCATCCGCAACTGCCGCGCGCTCGACATGACCCACGACGAAATCCGTGCGTTGCTGCGTCTGACAGACGCCCCGGCAGACGGCTGCGGCGGCATCAATAGCCTGATCGACGAGCATATTGCGCACGTCGACACGCGTATCGACGAATTGAAGCAACTGAAGGCGCAACTGACCACGCTGCGCGAGCAATGTCACGGCGAGCAGGCCGTTGAAGACTGCGGCATCGTCCAGGGCCTCACCGATATGGATGTAAGCGCCACGCGTGCGCGACATACCCATCTGGGTTGACGCGCACTGTCCATGTTGCCGGCGCCGCCGGCCATGGCAGTGACAGCATTCCCGGCTGGGCCCTGTATCCGGCCCACCCAATAAACAATCGAATCCAGTTGGAGAATCAACGTGTTTACCTGTAGAAACCAACCCTGCGGCGAGCAGTGGGAAATGTCGGACGTCGTCATCAAGAATGAAGGGCAGGGACTCCTGTTCCGTTGCCCGATGTGCGGCGCGCGTAATTACGTCGAACGTTTCGACGGAGAAGATGGCTCGGTGCTGTACGAGCAGATCGAAGGCCGCCCCGCCACCGGCCCCATGGCCGAATAGGCCCTGAGCGTCAGTCTCTTCAGCCTCTTCAGTCGATAGCGAGCCCACACACTATGAACACTCCCACTCAAGCCGGCGCGCCGTTTAGCCAGCTACCGCTACCGCCCGCTACGCTCGCCAATCTGACGCAGCTCGGCTACGTCGAGATGACGCCGATTCAGGCCGCGAGCCTGCCGATCGCGCTGGCCGGCAACGATCTCATCGCCCAGGCGAAAACCGGCAGCGGCAAGACCGCGGCCTTTTCGCTGGCGCTGCTCAACCGCCTCGACGTGCGCAACTTCGCCGTGCAGGCGATGGTGCTGTGCCCCACGCGCGAACTCGCCGATCAGGTCACGCAGGAAATCCGCCGTCTGGCGCGCGCCGAAGAAAACATCAAGGTGCTGACGCTGTGCGGCGGCACGCCAATGCGTCCGCAAACGGCCAGCCTCGAACACGGTGCGCATATCGTGGTCGGTACGCCGGGCCGGATCATGGATCACCTCGAGCGCGGCAGCCTGCCGTTGCAGTCGCTCAACACGCTGGTGCTCGACGAAGCCGATCGCATGCTCGACATGGGTTTCTTCGACGACATCGCCACCGTCGTGAAGCAATGCCCGAAAGAGCGGCAAACGCTGCTGTTTTCCGCGACATACCCGGAAGGCATCGTCAAGCTGAGCCAGCAATTCCTGCGTAATCCAAAGGAAGTGAAGCTCGCCGAGCGGCACGACAACACCAAGATTCGTCAGCGCTTCTATGAAGTGACCGAAGACCAGCGTCTGCATGCCGTCGGTCTGCTGCTGAACCACTATCGTCCGGTGAGTACGCTGGCGTTTTGCAACACCAAGCAGCAATGCCGCGATCTGCTCGACGTACTGCGCGCGCAGGGTTTTCATGCGCTGGCGCTGCACGGCGAACTCGATCAGCGTGAGCGCGATCAGGTGCTGATCCAGTTCGCGAACCGCAGTTGCTCGGTGCTGGTTGCCACCGACGTCGCTTCGCGCGGTCTGGACATCGCGGAGCTTGAAGCGGTGATCAACGTCGACGTCACGCCGGATCCGGAAGTGCACGTGCACCGCATCGGCCGCACGGGTCGCGCCGATCAGGAAGGCTGGGCGCTCAGTCTCGCCAGCATGAACGAGATGGGCCGCGTCGGCAGTCTCGAGCAGGCGCAGAAGCGTGAAGTCGAGTGGCATAAGCTGGCTGATCTCAAACCGGCGAGCAATGAACGGCTGCTGCCGCCGATGGAAACGCTGCAGATTCTCGGCGGCCGCAAGGAAAAAATCCGTCCGGGCGACGTGCTCGGCGCGCTGACTGGCGAAGCAGGTTTCGCCGGTTCGCAGATCGGCAAGATCAATGTGACGGAAATGTCGACCTATGTGGCCGTGGAGCGCAGCATTGCGCGCGACGCGTTGCGCAAGCTCAGCGCCGGCAAGGTGAAGGGCAAGAAGGTCAAAGTCCGCATGATGGACGACGCCTGATCCTCGATTAGTTTGCTGTTGACGGCTGCGACCGCCTGGTCGCAGCCGGGTTGGGCTGAAGCACTGCCGCGCGCCGTCGTAGCAAATAGCGGCAAATCGCAACGCCTCCTCACCGCCGTGCATCACATTACGTCATACCTCGACTGCTTTCCGCGCTCCCCCCGTGGCTGCATTTCTCCCGCTAAACCCCCGATTTCATTGCCTTAGCCTGCCCCAGCACGACATTGCGCGCGCCATGACGTAAACGCATGCCGCGCATGACAAAGTTTCGATTGTGACCGTTCTTTGGCTGATGCCTAATCATCGAACCGGATGGGATCGCCACGTTGTGGGCAGTCCGCGAATCCGCTGCCGGATGGAGAAAGGGAGATAGCCTTATGCAGAGCGCCATGCAAGCCCGCTCGAAACTGCCTGATGTAGGCACGACGATTTTTACCGTGATCGGCCAACTGGCCGCACAACACAATGCGCTGAATCTGTCGCAAGGTGCGCCGAATTTCGCGCCCGACGCGAAACTGATCGACGGCGTCGCGCAAGCCATGCGTGCCGGTCATAACCAGTACGCGCCGATGGCCGGCATCGCCGCCCTGCGCGAAGCGCTCGCCGACAAGGTCGAGACGCTGTACGGCGTGCGCTACGACCCGTCGAGTGAAGTCACCGTGATCGCCAGCGCCAGCGAAGGCCTGTATTCGACGATCAGCGCGCTGGTGCATCCCGGTGATGAGGTGATTTACTTCGAGCCGTCATTCGATAGCTACGGCCCGATCGTTCGCCTGCAAGGCGCAACGCCGATCGCGATCAAACTGTCGCTGACCGATTTCCGCGTGGACTGGGACGAGGTCGCCGCCGCGATCACGCCGAAGACGCGCATGATCATCATCAACACGCCGCACAATCCGACCGCGACCGTGTTCAGCGAGGCCGACATCGCGCGTCTGAAGGCGGTGACGCGCAATACCGACATCGTGATTCTCGCCGACGAAGTCTACGAACACGTGGTGTTCGACGGCGCCAAACATCAAAGCATGGCCTGCGATTCCGAACTCGCCGAACGCAGCGTGATCGTGTCGTCGTTCGGCAAGTCGTATCACGTGACCGGTTGGCGCGTTGGCTATTGCCTCGCGCCCGCCGCACTCATGGACGAGATTCGCAAAGTCCATCAGTTCATGGTGTTTTCTGCCGATACACCGATGCAGTACGCGTTTGTCGATGCATTGGCCAATCGCGAGAGCTATCTCGGGCTGTCCGCGTTCTATCAGAAGAAGCGCGATCTGCTCGCTAATGCGCTGCGCGAGTCGCGCTTCGAGTTGTTGCCGAGCGAAGGCAGCTTCTTCATGCTTGCGCGTTTCCGCGGCTTCTCGGAGGAAAGCGATAGCGATTTCGTGCTGCGCCTGATTCGCGATGCACGTGTCGCGACGATTCCGCTGTCGGCGTTTTATACCGACGGCACGGATTCCGGTTTGATCCGCCTGAGTTTCTCGAAGGACGACGCGACCTTGGTTGAAGGCGCGCGGCGTTTGTGCGAAATCTGATTCGCGCGCTGCATGCTGCGTGATAACAATATCGAAGGAAAAGGGACCCGTTATGAAGTTGCTCAAACCACTATTGGTGCTGACTTGCGCGTTGGCGTCGATTGCTGCTTCGTCAGCCGCGATTGCCGCGGACACCTCGCCGCTGCGTTTCGGGCTTGAGGCACAGTACCCGCCGTTCGAATCGAAAGGGCCGAACGGTGAGTTGCAAGGTCTCGACATCGACGTCGGCAATGCCGTGTGCGTTGCTGCGCATATGACGTGCAAATGGGTCGAAACCTCGTTCGACGGTTTGATTCCCGCGCTGCAAGGCCGCAAGTTCGACGCGATCAATTCTGCGATGAACGCCACCGAGCAGCGCCGTCAGGCGATCGATTTCACCACCGTGGTGTATCGCGTGCCGACTCAGTTGATCGCGAAGCGCGACAGCGGTTTGCTGCCGACGCCGGCGTCGTTGAAGGGCAAACGCGTCGGCGTGTTACAGGCGTCGATTCAGGAGACCTTTGCGAAGGCGCATTGGGAACCGGTGGGTGTCACTGTCGTGGCGTATCAGGATCAGAACCAGGCTTATACGGATCTCGTGGCGGGGCGCCTCGATGCGACGCTGGTTCTTGCGCCGGCCGGCCAGACAGGATTTCTGTCGAAGCCTACCGGCAAGGACTACGCGTTCGTCGGGCAACCGGTACGTGATGACAAGATTCTCGGCAGCGGCATCGCGTACGGGATTCGTAAAGGCGACACCGCGTTGCGTGACCAGCTGAATGCGGCGATCGCCAAAGTGCAGGCCGACGGGACTGTCAAGACGCTGGCGGCCAAGTACCTCGGCAATATCGACGTCTCGTCGAAGTAACTGACTGACCGTGCGCGGCGGATGCCGTGTTGTGATCGACGCCGCGAAATTCGTTTTCGGCGTCGATCATGCGACGCTCAACGGTATCGGGCGGTGGGGCGGGGTGTATTGGGGGAAATTGCTTTCAGTGGAGCGTGTCCGCAGCGCCGCAGCACTTCTTGAACTTCTTGCCGCTACCGCAAGGACACGGGTCGTTGCGGCCCACCTTGGGTTCGGTGCGCTGGATCGCGGCGAGCTTCTGCTCATGGACGGCCTGGCGGTGGGGAAGCCAGTAACGATAGATCGCGGCGATGCTGGCGGGAATCTGTTTGGTGAGGGCATCTCGCTGGCTTGCCGTGGCGACCAACTGCAGCTCTTCCGGCGTCAGCCCCTCGGAGCCCATCAGATGTAGCGGATTTAGCCAGGCCCGGTCCTGCTCGCTATCGAACAACGCTTGCCAATCTGCCCGAACCAGCGCGAGGCTCTGCATAAAACCGAAAGCCCACGCTTCGCCATCGATGTATTCGTGTTCACTGTCGTCGACCCGGCTGAAGCCAAACACCGGTTCGAACGCATCGGGATCATCTTCCAGGCAGGTAATGATGCCGTTCATGTTCCGCAAGATGAGCCCGAGAATGTGTTGGGCCTGATCCATCGTCTCGAACGCGGGCGCGTCATTCTCGCTGGGACCCCATACGCCGGGCAGCCAGTAACTGGGCGGCACGGTAGTCGGCCCGATGGCCAGCGCGGTCAGATAGCCGTCGAGTCCCTCGATCGTCAGTGTCTCTTCCGAGGTCATGTCGGAAACCAGAAACTCGTCGAGTTCGTCGAACTCCTGTTCGGAGAGCGGCGTAGCCAGATCGGCGGGGTTGAGTTTTGATTTGGACATGGCGAGGCTCCGGCGCTTCGAATCTTGGGTTCCGATGGGATGTCGGGGGACATACGGAGTCGGCTTGCTCACACGACGGCACCGGCGCCGCAAAGCAAAAAGCCCAGTCGCAAGGACCGGGCTTTTTGTTGAATCTTTGGTGGGGCGTGACAGATTCGAACTGTCGACCTACGGATTAAGAGTCCGCTGCTCTACCAGCTGAGCTAACGCCCCAAACAGAAGCGAAATTATGCAGTAACTTTCCGAGATTGCCAACCCCCTTTAGCAGATTTCTTAAAAAAATCTGGGAAGGGCGGCGATCCGGTACCCGCGCGGCCGGCCGTCAGGCGCCGGAAAGGCGCGCACTTCATCGTCCCGGTATCATGTCGCGGAAACCTTGCCGCACGAAGCGTCGCGCGGCTTTCGACCGGGGACCACCATGGATGACAAAGAGATTATCGAGTTGCTCGACCGCATCCTCGCGCCCTGGGTACGCGCGCTCACGCTGACCCCTGTCAAGGTCGACGAAGAGAGTGCGACGTTGCGCCTGCCGTTTTCTGGCGGCCTGCGTCATTCAGGCGGCGTGATCTGCGGGCAGGTCTTCATGGCGGCCGCCGACACGGCGATGATCGTCGCGATTTCGGCCGCGCTCGGCGGCTTCAAGCCGATGAGCACCGTCTCGCTCAACATCAGTTTCATGCGCGCGGTTCGCAATGGCGACGTGCTGATCACTGCGCGCGTGCTGCGCATGGGCCGTAATCTCGTGTTCGGCGAGGTCGAATTATTCGACGAAGCCGGCAACATGGCGGTCCACGCCACCACCACCTACGCGCTGCTCGACTGAAAACTGAATCGGGCCCGCAAGCGGCAATAGAGGGAAAAGCCAAGATGTTCGATCAGGTCGTATTCGCCGGTGGCGGCAATCGCTGCTGGTGGCAGGCGGGATTCTGGGACGTGGCGCAGCCGGAGCTGGATATCCGTCCGCGCGTCATCGCTGGCATTTCAGCCGGCGCCGCCACCGCGTGCATGCTCTATACGCGCGATTCCGACTGGGTCATGCGCTATTACGAAGACGCGCTGCGCCACAACACCCGCAACGCCTACTGGGGCAATCTGCTGCGTGGCGAATCGGTGTTTCCGCATTACCGGATCTACCGGCAGGCGTTGCTCGACATCTACCGCGACAAGTTCGCGACGCTTGCCGACGCACCCGAAATCCGCATCGGCGTGTCGCATCTGCCGCGTTGGCTCGGCGCGCGCAGCGCCGTTGCCGCGGGTCTGATCGCGTACAACATCGAGAAATACGTGCGCAAGACGCTGCATCCCACGCTCGGTCAGACGCTCGGCTTTCATCCGGAATTCGTGCGGGCGCAGGATTGCGCGACGGTCGAGGATCTCGCCGATCTGATCCTGCAATCGTCGAGTACGCCGCCGTTCACGCCGGTTTTGCGGCGCAATGGCCGCCCGGTGCTCGACGGCGGCATGGTCGACAACGTGCCGGTCGGCGCGCTCGACGCCGACGCGCCCGGCAACGTGCTGGTAATGGTCACGCGTCTTTATCCACGGCCGCAGATGTTCGTCGTGCCGCATGGTGTGCAGCAACGGCTCTACGTGCAGCCGTCGCGCAAGGTGCCGATTTCGAGTTGGGATTACACGAGCCCGTCGCAGATGGTGCATGCGTACAACCTCGGCCGCGCCGACGGCGAGGCCTTTCTCGAACGCATGCCCGATCTGCTGGAAGCCGGCGCGCGCGAAGCGCGTTGAGGCGAGCGACGGCGGCGCGGTTTCGAGGCAGCCGCCCCTCAGGCCACGCGCCAATGAGACTGGCGTGCAGATTAAAGCCTGAAACCGCTGTGAGGGTTGGCTCAGGCGTTTAACGCAGAAAATTGCGCCAGCAAATCATGCTGGAGATAAATTAACGCCGGCGCCCGCCCTGCAACGCTTCCGGATTCGTCACGCTGGCCGTATCGCCGGCGTCGAAAGCCAGAATGTTCTGGAATGCCGCGGCGAAATACAACTCGTAGCTCTCGCGTTCTACGTAGCCGATGTGCGGCGTGCAGATCACATTTTCCATGCGCAGCAGGCTGTAGCCCTGCAGAATCGGCTCGCTTTCATAGACGTCGATTGCGACCATCCCCGGACGGTTGTGCGACAACGCGTTCACCAGCGCGTTTTCGTCGAGCAGTTCGGCCCGGCTCGTATTCACGAGCAAGGCCGTGGGTTTCATCCGCATCAGGTCTTCCTGCTTGACGATGCCGCGCGTGTCGTCATGCAGGCGCAGGTGCAACGACAACACATCGCTCTGCTCGAACAGCGCTTCGCGGCTTTCGGCCACGCCATATCCGTCCGCTCGGGCCGCTTCGCGCGAATGCTCGCGACCCCAGATCAGCACGTTCATGCCGAACGCCTTGCCGTATCCGGCAAGCAAGCGGCCGATCTTGCCGTAACCCCAAATGCCCAGCGTCTGACCGCGCAACACCTGCCCCAAACCGAAGTTCGGCGGCAGCGCCGACGTCTTCAAACCGGACTGCTGCCAGGCCCCTTGCTTAAGGTTTGCTACGTATTGCGGAATCCGCCGTTGAGCCGCCATGATGAGAGCCCACGTCAGTTCGGCCGGTGCGATCGGCGAGCCGCTGCCCTCCAGCACGGCAATGCCGCGCTCGGTACAGGCTGCCAGATCGATATGGCTGGAGACTTTGCCAGTTTGACTGATCATGCGCAAACGCGGCAACTTGTCGAGTAGTTGCGAGCTGATGCGGGTGCGTTCGCGAATCAGGACAAGTGCGTCGACTTCGGAAAGACGGCTCGCCAGTTGGCCGAGGCCGCGGACCGTGTTGTTGAAAACCTTGACCTCATGGTCGGCCAGCAATTGAAAGCAGTCGAGCTTGCGGACGGCGTCCTGGTAATCGTCGAGGATGGCAATCTTCATGGTATGTGTCTTGCGGCGCACCATAGCGGTGCGGAACGGAGTGTTATGCTGACTGTCCCACCATGTGACCCAGGTCACATGCCGGTCTGGCTGAATGCCTTACTGTAGAAGCTGCCGCATAGAACGGCAGCGCCACGGCAAGGCCGATTGACATCGTTTTTAACAGTTTGTTGCACGTTGAGGCAAGTCGCTTTACAGACGGTTGCAGAAGGCCGTCGGCGGAAACCTCCGCGCAACACGCTGTGTGGCCCATGATGACCTGCACAATTGCGCGTCGGCTGGCAGGAATGTCGTCGCGATGAATTGAACGCCTCTCGCATGCAGCGTCGCTGGGCTTGTACCGTTTTTCTATTGCTTTCAAAACGGAGACAGGTCGATGAATCATCCCTCATTCGAAGGACAGCCCACTATCGAGGCGTCCGCAGGGGCGCCCGAGTGGGTCAAGCACCGAAAACTGATCGACTGGGTCCAGCGCGTTGCCGCCCTGACCAAGCCCGCTCGAATCGTCTGGTGCGACGGTTCACAGGAAGAGTACGACCGCCTGTGCGCCCAGATGGTCGAAGCCGGCACCCTCAAGAAACTCAATCCCGCCAAACGTCCCAATTCCTATCTGGCATGGTCCGATCCGTCGGACGTGGCGCGCGTCGAAGACCGTACGTTTATCTGCTCGCAGCGCCGGGAAGATGCGGGACCCACCAACAACTGGATCGAACCGGCTGAGATGCGCTCGACGCTCGACGGTCTGTTCGACGGCGCGATGCGCGGCCGCACCCTGTACGTGGTGCCGTTCTCGATGGGGCCGCTTGGTTCGCCGATCGCGCATATCGGTGTCGAATTGAGCGACAGCCCGTACGTGGTGACCAATATGCGCATCATGACGCGCATGGGCCGCAAGGTGTACGAGGTGCTGGGCGAAGACGGCGAGTTCGTGCCGTGCGTGCATTCGGTCGGCGCGCCGCTCGCGGCGGGCGCGAAAGACGTGCCGTGGCCGTGCAACGACACCAAATACATCGTCCATTTCCCCGAATCGCGCGAAATCTGGAGCTTTGGCTCGGGCTATGGCGGCAATGCGCTGCTCGGCAAGAAGTGCTTTGCGCTGCGCATCGCCTCCACGATGGGCCGTGCCGAAGGCTGGCTCGCCGAACACATGCTGATTCTCGGCGTGACATCGCCGGAAGGGCGCAAGCATCACGTCGCAGCGGCGTTTCCGTCGGCCTGTGGCAAGACCAACTTCGCGATGCTGATTCCGCCGCAAGGTCTGAACGGCTGGAAAATCTCCACCATCGGCGATGATATTGCATGGATCAAGCCGGGTAAGGACGGCCGTCTGTACGCGATCAATCCAGAGGCCGGTTATTTCGGCGTCGCGCCGGGCACGAGCGAAAAGACCAACTTCAACGCCATGGCGACGCTGAAGGAAAATGTCATCTTCACGAACGTCGCCCTGACTGACGACGGCGACGTCTGGTGGGAAGGCATGACCGACGTGCCGCCCGCGCACCTGATCGACTGGCAGGGCAAGGACTGGACGCCGGAGAGTGCGAAGGAGAGCGGACGCAAGGCCGCGCACCCGAACGCGCGCTTCACGGCGCCGGCTTCGCAATGTCCGTCGATCGACGCGGATTGGGAGAATCCGGCCGGCGTCGCAATCGACGCCTTCATTTTCGGAGGCCGCCGTTCGACCACCGTGCCGCTCGTCACGGAAGCGCGCAACTGGGTCGAAGGCGTCTACATGGCGGCCACCATGGGCTCGGAAACAACCGCAGCGGCGGCGGGGCAGCAGGGCGTGGTGCGCCGCGACCCGTTCGCAATGCTGCCGTTCTGCGGATACAACATGAGTGATTACTTCGGGCACTGGCTGAAAACCGGTGAGCGTCTCGAGAAACTGAACGCGAAGTTGCCGAAGATCTTCTGCGTCAACTGGTTCCGCAAGGGCGCGGACGGCAAGTTCGTCTGGCCGGGCTTCGGCGAGAACATGCGTGTGTTGAGCTGGATGGTCGGGCGCGTCGAAGGCAAGGCGCAAGGTGAAGAGCACGCGTTCGGCGTGTCGCCGCACTATGAAGACATCGACTGGAGCGGTCTGGATTTCAGCCGCGAGCAATTCCAGCAGGTGATTTCGGTCGACGACGCAGCATGGCGTTCCGAACTCGCACTCCATGCCGAGCTGTTTGACACATTGCAGCAAGGTCTGCCGCCGGCTTTGACCGAGGCAAAACGCGCGCTTGAAGGGAAACTCGCAGCCTGATCAGGTGAGTATTCACTTCGCATGGAAGCCGCCTTCGGGCGGCTTTTCTTTGCCGGTCGGACCCCGTATCGTGATTTTTTCTGATTTCACAATGCCGGGATGACCTTTGCGTCTGTTCGAACAAAAAAGACAGTGCAAGCTGCGATGCAGCAAATTGTTGCTCTTGTCGGAACAATCGAGGTTCGTACCCCACACAAGGGAACACAGTCGCACAAATATCGACAATATTTCGTCTTTCGCGGGCAACTTCTGCACGATTTCGCGAGTCGTAGGAGAATTCCAAGTTCGCTTCACTGGTTTTCACTAATTGTCAGGAAGCTGTAACACGGCAGGAGTTGTCCTATGGATCATTTGCAGTCGATGCGAGTTTTCGTCAAAGTGGCGGATCTCGGCAGTTTTGCCCGCGCTGCGAGCGCGATGGATATTTCCAACGCAGTTGCCACCCGTCACGTTGCCGATCTCGAAGGCCGTCTTGGTACGCGGCTGCTCAATCGCACAACCCGCAGCTTGTCTTTGACCGAATCCGGTCAGGTTTATCTCGAGCGCGCGCGCCAGATTCTCGACGAACTGGAAGACGTCGAGCAGATGGTGGTCGCGCGGAATCACGAACCCGTCGGCACGCTGCGAATCGTCGCACCGGTCGTGTTCGGGTTGCATAACCTTGCGCCCGTGCTGCAGACGTACGCGGAGCGCTATCCGAAAGTCATTCCCGATGTCACGCTGGTCGACCGTCAGGTCGATCTGGTCGAAGAAGGTTTCGACGTGGGCGTGGTGGTCACACGGCAGATGCGCAGCGCGAGCATTGTTACGCGGCGTTTGACCACGGGTTGCATGACCGTGTGTGCGACCCCGGCGTATCTGGAAAAACATGGCACGCCCACGCGCCCCGAGCATCTGCTCGAGCACCCGTGCCTGAGCTTGCCGTCCGAGTATTGGGGCGATGAGCGGGTGTTCACGGGTTCGGAAGGTGAAGTGCGGGTGCGGCCGGTCAACGTCATCGTGGCGAACAACACGGAAATGCTGCGGCAGTTCGCGTTGCTCGGCATGGGCATCGCGATTCTGCCGAGCTATCTGATCGGCCGTGACATGACGCGCGGCAGGCTCGTGCGTTTGCTTGGCGATTTCCGTTTGCCGCAGGTCGAGATCAACATCGCGTATCCGAGCCGCCGCCACTTGCCGGCAAAGGTGCGTACGTTCATCGATCATCTGGTCGAGCATTTCAGCCAGACGCCGAACAGTCTGCTCGGCGAGCAATGGATCAAGGACGGCCTTGGCAGGTCCGCCACGTCTGCCGCGCTCGATTCCGCGGATCAGCTGCCGCCGGAAGCATTCGACGGCGCCGAGCCGCTGTCACGGCTTCTGGATAGCGAGTTATCTCCGCTGCCGAAGACTTTAGCGAAGACGGCGAATCGGCCGCGGTCCACCGTGCTGTCGCCGCTGTAACGATTCGGGCGATGGCGCCGGCTGTGCGTTTGATGTGAGCGCAGTAGTCGGGCCGGCAAATAAAAAGGCGCAGTCACGAAAGTGACTGCGCCTTTTTTATAGGCAAGTTCAAAGCCGGCCGGAAGCTGAATGCGCTTCCGGTCACCTACTGAGATTACGAACCAGTCTTGCGCGCGGCCGTTTTCTTGGCAGGTGCTTTCTTGGCCGCGGCGGTCTTTGCTGCAGCCGTCTTGGTCGCGGGTGCTTTCTTCGCCGCTGTCTTCTTGGCGGCGGCCGCAGCCTTCACTGCGACCGGTGCGTCTTCTTCGTCCGACTCCGGCGCTCCCTTGGCAGCCGCTTTGGCCGCCGCGGTCTTCGCTGCTGTCTTGGCCGACGGCTCTTTCTTCTCGAATTCGAAGCCGATCTTGCCGTCGTTCTGCTTGACGAGGAACGCCTTGAAGTTGCGGCCGGTGCGCGACGATTTGAAGTTCGTCAGCAGGTCGGTGCGTCCTTCTTCGAGCAACTTCGCCATCTGCTCACGCGCGATTTCCTGCTGCAGAATCACCTTGCCCGAGCGGAAGTCGCAAGTCTTCGGATTCGCAACCGAGTTCTCGCAGACGTAGCTCATGCCGTGCTCGAACACGCGACCCTTGCACTTCGGGCACGCGCCGACCGCTTGCTGATCGGAGAAGTCAGGCGGTTCGCCATCTTCGCCGCCCGAATCCTGACCGAAGTCGAATTCGAGCTTGTAATTCTTGATCTCGTCGTCGAGCGAAAGCTTCAGGATCGCGGAGAACGGACGCCCCATCTTGCTGCGGAAACCCGACAGCGGCCCGATCGTCTTGTTCTGCAACAACTCTTCAACTTCCGGGATTTCGAACTGACGGCCGCCCGGAATCTTCGAGATCGAGAACTCGCACTTCGAACAGGCAAAGCGCCGGTAGTTTTCCTTCACCTGACCGCCGCAATTCGGACACGGTGTCTGCAACGTCGCGTAATCACCCGGGATCGTGTCGGAATCGTACTCTTTCGCGCGCTTGACGATGGTTTGCGTCATGCGGGCGATTTCCTGCATGAACGCGTCGCGCGGCAGGTTGCCACGCTCCATCTGCGAGAGCTTGTATTCCCACTCGCCGGTCAATTCCGGTGCGGTCAGTTCCTTCACGCCGAGACCGCGCAACAGCGTCATCAGCTGGAATGCTTTGGCGGTTGGAATCAGATCGCGGCCTTCGCGGATCAGATACTTTTCGCCGAGCAGCCCTTCGATGATGGCGGCGCGTGTAGCCGGCGTGCCCAGCCCCTTGGCCGCCATGGCTTCGCGCAATTCGTCGTCTTCGACCAGCTTGCCCGCGCCTTCCATGGCCGACAGCAAGGTTGCTTCGTTGTAGCGTGCGGGCGGCTTCGTCACCAGTTGCTGGGCGGCGATCTTGTCTGTCTTGACCTTCTCGTCCTTCTGGACCGGCACGAGGTTCGCATCTTCGCCGCTGATTTCGCGGCCATAGACCTGCAGCCAACCCGGTTCGACCAGCACCTTGCCTTCAGTCTTGAAGTGATGACCGACTACTTCCGTGATCCGCGTCGTCACTCTGTATTCGGCGGCAGGGAAGAACACCGACAGGAAGCGCTTCACGACCAGGTCGTAGAGCTTCTGTTCCGGCTCGGACAGATTCTTCGGCGCTTGCGCCGTCGGGATGATTGCGAAGTGGTCGCTGATCTTCGAGTTGTCGAAGATGCGTTTGTTCGGTTTCACCCAGCCCTTGTCGAGCACCTGCTTGGCATACGGGAGATAGTTGTTGCTCTCCTTGAGCATGCCGAGCGTTTCCTTGACCGTATCCATATAGTCTTCCGGCAACGCGCGCGCGTCGGTCCGGGGATAGGTCAGCACCTTGTGCTTTTCGTACAGCGCCTGGGCGAGGCCGAGCGTGTTCTTGGCCGAGAAGCCGAAGCGGCCGTTAGCCTCGCGCTGCAAGCTGGTCAGGTCGAACAGCGCCGGCGACAGTTGCGTGGACGGCTTCGATTCTTCCGTTACCGTACCGAGCTGGCCACGGCAGGCCGCAACGATCGTCTCAGCGGCGGGCAGTGCCCACAGGCGCGAATCGCGCTTTTCGGGATCGAATTCGTCGCGCTTGAATTTCGGATCGAACCAGCGGCCTTCGTAGAAACCGGCCGCGCAGACGAAATCCGCCTTCACTTCCCAATAATCGCGCGGCACAAAGCGGCGAATCTTCTCCTCGCGCTCGACGACGATCGACAGCGTCGGCGTCTGCACCCGCCCGACCGTGGTCAGGAAGAAGCCGCCGCCCTTGCTGTTGAATGCGGTCATGGCGCGCGTGCCGTTGATGCCGACCAGCCAGTCCGCTTCCGAGCGGCAGCGCGCCGCATCGGCGAGCGGCTGCATTTCTTCGTCGCTGCGCAGACGGGCAAAGCCGTCGCGGATCGAGCCGGCTGTCATCGACTGAAGCCACAGGCGCTGTACCGGTTGCTTGGCTTTCGCGTGCTGCGCGATCAGGCGGAAAATCAGCTCGCCCTCGCGCCCCGCGTCACATGCGTTGATCAGGCGATCGATGTCTTTACGCTTGAGCAGCTTGGTCAGCACCTTTAGGCGCGATTCGCTCTTGGCGATCGGATTCAGATCGAAATGCGGCGGAATGACGGGCAAGTTGGCGAAACTCCACTTGCCGCGTTTGACTTCATAGTCTTCGGGCGCGGCGATTTCCAGCAAGTGGCCGACTGCCGAGGAAAGGACGTAGTCGTCGCTTTCGTAGTATTCGTCATGCTTGGTAAAACCGCCCAAAGCGCGCGCGATGTCGTTCGCGACGGAAGGCTTTTCGGCGATGATCAGTGCTTTGGACATGACTCGATGTGAGGTTGGTAGATCCGGGTTGATGGCCTTGAGTGCGCTTAAATAGCGCGACCCTCGTTTGCGACCTTTGCGACCCAATAACGACCGCTTTATAGCACACGGCGCAAGCGCGGCGTGTCAAGTGCCATAAAAAGCGCGCCATGATAATTGCGCGCTCAGTGACTGAGCAAGCTGTGGAAACCGCGTTGTGTGCCGCTCGCAACGCCCGTCCCACAAGCCTCAGAGGCTTGCGGCCAGATTCACGCGACGGCCAGCGCACGCCGCAGTTTAGGCGCGCCGCTGATACCGGGCACCGCCGTCAAGTCAGACAACATCCGCTCCACAATCGCCGCCTGTGGCAAAACCGTGCCAAAAAAACGTGTCGTTACTGAGTCTTCGATCAGGATGGTCGGGAAATTCTCGACATCCAGATCGTCGATGCGGTCCGCATGGGTTTCGATGTCGATCCACGCGAAACAGATCTCCGGATGCTTATCCGCCAGCCGGTCGAACGCCTCCCGGTACTCACGACAGGTTCCGCACCACTCCGCGCACAGGCAGGCCACGAACAGCGTGTCGGGTTCGTTGACGCGCTCGGCGATCCGGTCTTGGTCGGTGTCGAGATTCAGCGCGGGCATGGTGGTTCCTTGCGTACTTTTGTCAGGTGCTTTGGCGCGAATGTAGCATGGCCGATCCCGAATGGTGGTCAACCCTGGTCAAGACGGGGTCAGCCGTGGGTGGCTCGCGTGAAGCGGCCGCCGGGCAGCGCGGTCACCTGGCCGGCGAGTTCGAGCTGCAGCAGCGTGTTTTGTAATGCCGCGTCCCCCATCTCGGTACGGGTGGCAAGAATTTCAAGCGTGGCGGGGGCGTGACCGAGCGCGTCGAGGAGTTGCAGCGCTTCGGCACTCATGCCTGGCGGGGCAGCGGCTGATGCCGACGCCGCTATCAATTCGGGTTGAATCGCGGCCGATGCCGGCACGGCTGCCGAATCCCGCTGATGCACCGCCGACGCCACCCTGATATTTCGTGCGCCCGCGCCGTCCCAAAGCATCGCCTGCTTGCTGGCGGTTTTCGCGACCACGGGCCTCGAGAAGCCCAGTTCCTCCAGCACCTCATCGGGCGTTTCCACCAGCTTGGCGCCCTGCTTGATGATTCGATGACAACCGCGCGAGAGCGGCGCGTGGATCGAGCCGGGCAAGGCGAAGATATCGCGCCCCATTTCATTGGCGAGCCGGGCTGTGATCAGCGAGCCCGAACGCATGGCGGCTTCGACGATTACCACCCCGCTGACGAGGCCGGCGATCAAGCGATTACGTTGCGGGAAATTGGCGGCGCGCGCAGGCGTGCCGAGCGGCCATTCCGACAGGATCGCGCCTTGCGTCGCAATCTGCCGCGCCAGTGCATGATGTGCGGCCGGATAGACGAGGTCCGCGCCGGTGCCGATCACGGCCACCGTGCCGCCGACGCCCTCCAACCCTCCCCGATGCGCAGCGCCGTCGATGCCCAGCGCCAGCCCTGACACTATCGTGACGCCGGCCTGGGAAAGCTCACGCGCGAAGCGCTCCGCGTCTTCAGCGCCTTGCGGTGTTGCGCTGCGGCTGCCCACCAGGGCAACCGCAGGCGAATGCAACAGATTCAGCCGACCCTTTATATATAGTAGCGGCGGCGGATCGGGCATGGTCAGTAGTGCGGGCGGGTAGGCGGGATCGTCGAGCGTCACCACGTGGTTGCCGGGCAGCTCGCGCCATGCGATCACCGTGTCGAGTTGCGCATCGAAGTCAGGGTTGGGCGGCGCCAGCGCAGCGCGTGCCGCGGCCTCGCCAGCGACCTCGGCAAGTGCCTCCGGCGATTGATTGAAGATCGCTTCCGGCAGTCCAAAAGCGCTCAGCAGCAGGCGCAGCGCAGCGGGTTTCAACCCCGGCGCGAGCGAAAGCCGCAGCCATGCTGCAAGTTCAATCTCGGTTGCGGGCAAGGTATGCATTGATAGTCCATCCTCTTACAGGGCCAGCGGGCAGGCGGGCGCCATGCTAAAATTTTCATCATCCGAAATAACTGCAGCGCCGCGCCCACCCGCGCGGGTCCGTCGTTTAGCGCACGTGGCGCGTTGAATCGAACCGGTTCGACACCATCTATCGTCTGCGTAATGCGATGCGCCCACAACCTAGCCGAATGGCCAACGCTAGCCTTCCACCGGTCAGCGGCGCCTATAAAACACACTCAAGATCATGGCTTTACTGAACATCCTCAATTACCCGGACAAGCGGCTGCACAAGATTGCGAAGCCGGTCGAAGTGGTCAACGACCGCATCCGCCGGCTCGTCGCCGACATGGCCGAAACGATGTACGCCGCGCCCGGCGTCGGCCTCGCGGCCACCCAGGTGGACGTGCATGAACGTGTGATCGTGATCGACGTGTCGGAAACGCACGACGAACTGCTCGCCTTCATCAACCCGGAAATCATCTGGTCGAGCGACGAGAAGAAGCTCTCCGAAGAAGGCTGCCTCTCGGTGCCGGGCATTTACGACAACGTCGAGCGCGCTGAAAAAGTGCGCGTGCGGGCGCTGAACGAGAAGGGCGAAACCTTTGAGCTGGATTGCGAAGGGTTGCTGGCCGTGTGCGTCCAGCACGAAATGGATCACCTGATGGGCCGAGTGTTCGTCGAGTACCTGTCGTCGCTCAAGCAAACGCGCATCAAGAGCAAGATGAAGAAGCTCGCCCACGCGATGTAATGCGCGTCCACCTCGTCTACCGCACCCGTTCATGAGTCATTCGTTGCGCGTCATCTTTGCCGGTACGCCGGAGTTTGCCGCGGCCGCGCTGGCCGCGATCCACAGCGCCGGTTTTCCGGTGCCGCTCGTGCTGACCCAGCCCGACCGGCCCGCCGGACGCGGGATGAAGTTGCAGGCGAGTCCGGTGAAGCGCTACGCCCAGGAACATGGGCTGACCGTGGCGCAGCCGCCTTCGTTGCGGCGCGCCGGCAAATATCCGGCCGAGGCCGCCGCCGCGATCGATCAATTGCGCGCCACGCCGCACGACGTGATGGTAGTGGCCGCGTATGGTCTGATCCTGCCGCAGGAAGTGCTTGATATTCCGCCGCTGGGCTGCATCAACATTCACGCTTCGTTGTTGCCGCGTTGGCGCGGCGCCGCGCCGATCCACCGCGCAATCGAGGCGGGCGACGCGGAAACCGGCATCACGCTGATGCAGATGGACGTCGGCCTCGACACGGGCGCGATGATTTCCGAAGCACGCACGCCGATTGCCGCTGGCGACACGACGGCCACCTTGCACGACCGCCTCGCACAAGACGGCGCGAAGCTGATTGTCGAAGCGCTGATCGAACTCGAACGCAGCGGCAAGCTGCCCGCAACGCCGCAGCCCGCGGACGGCGTGACTTACGCGGAAAAGATCGGCAAGCACGAGGCTGCGCTCGACTGGCGTAAGCCGGCCGCGGTCCTCGCGCGTCAGGTGCGCGCGTTCGATCCGTTCCCCGGCGGCGTGGGCACGCTGGAAGACGGCACGTCGATCAAGATCTGGGCGGCCGTCCCGGTCGAGGCGCAAGACAGCAAAGCGCCCGGCACGATCGCCGACGTCGCTCCGGAGGGCGTCGTCGTGGCCTGTGGTGAAGGTGCTTTGCGTCTCACACAATTGCAAAAACCCGGCGGCAAGCGCTTGCCGGTGCGCGAATTCCTGGCCGGCGCCACGCTGGCCCCGGGTCTGCGTTTCAAGCTTCCCGAAGCAGAATAACCGCCTTGCGCAGACCTTGAACATCGTCCGTTCGGCCGATGCTCAAGAGTCCCGCTGCAAGCTTGCAGCGCGTTAGAATCCTCTATGCAATGGCCCGTGTTTAGAGGATCTCCATGTTTGGCATTACCCATTTCGAGTTTTTCGTCGTCGCCGTCTTTCTGCTGAACGTGACGCCCGGCCCCGACACGGCTTACATCGTCGGGCGCAGCGTGGCGCAAGGGCGTGGCGCAGGGCTGATGTCCGCGCTCGGCATCTCCGCCGGTTGCTGCGTCCACTCGCTTGCCTGTGCATTTGGCTTGACGGCGCTGCTGGCGGCTTCGGCTACCGCGTTCACCGTCATCAAGTTCGTCGGCGCTATTTATCTGATCTATCTCGGCGTGCGCCTCATTTTCGCCAAGCCGGCTGCCGACCAGGCGGCGGGTGAAGCGCGCGGGACCGGTGCGCCGAAATCGCTGCGCCAGTTGTTCCTGCAAGGCTTCTGGACCAATGTGCTGAACCCCAAGGTCGTGCTGTTCTTCGTGTCGTTCTTTCCGCAATTCGTCACAACGGGCAGCGACCATAAGGCATTGGCGTTCCTCACGCTCGGCGGGGTGTTCGTCGTGATGAGCATGATCTGGAACAGTTTTGTCGCGTGGATTGCCGGCAGTGTCACCCAACGCTTCTCCGGCAAGCCGTTGGTGAAGCGGTGGCTGGATCGCGGCGTCGGCAGCGCATTCGTCGGCTTGGGCATCAAGCTCGCCACTGCATCAAGATGATTGAATTTTCCTTGCGCGCCCATATCTAACATTTCGCTTACAATCAGCCGCCGCGATCATGCGGCGCAGATATGAACCCGCGCTAGGGCAAGGAGTTGCAGACATGTTCAATTGGGTCAAAACCGCGATGTTGATGGCCGCGATCACGGCCCTTTTCATCGTGATCGGCGGGATGATCGGCGGGTCGCGCGGCATGACGATCGCGCTCGTGATCGCCCTAGGGATGAATTTCTTTTCGTACTGGTTCTCGGACAAGATGGTCCTGCGCATGTACAACGCGCAGGAAGTCGACGAAAACAGTGCGCCGCAGTTCTATCGCATGGTGCGCGAACTCGCCACCCGCGCCAATCTGCCGATGCCGCGCGTCTACCTGATCAACGAAGACGCGCCGAACGCGTTCGCCACTGGCCGCAATCCGGAGCATGCGGCCGTCGCCGCCACCACCGGCATCCTGCGCGTGTTGTCCGAGCGCGAAATGCGTGGCGTGATGGCGCACGAACTGGCGCATGTGAAGCACCGCGACATCCTGATCTCCACCGTTTCAGCGACCATGGCAGGCGCCATTTCCGCCTTGGCGAACTTCGCGATGTTCTTCGGCAGCCGTGACGAAAACGGTCGTCCGACGAACCCGATTGCGGGCATTGCGGTCGCGTTGCTGGCGCCGATCGCCGGCGCGCTGATTCAGATGGCGATTTCGCGCGCGCGTGAATTCGAGGCAGACCGCGGCGGCGCGCAGATTTCCGGCGATCCGCAAGCGCTCGCTTCGGCGCTCGACAAGATCCATCGTTATGCGAGCGGCATTCCGTTCCCCGCAGCCGAGCAGCATCCGGCCACCGCGCAGATGATGATCATGAATCCGCTGTCGGGCGGCGGCATCGCGAATCTGTTTTCGACGCACCCGGCTACCGAGGAACGCGTCGCGCGTTTGATGGAAATGGCGCGCACCGGGCGCTTCGAGTAACGGGCCACTGACGTGGCTTGATGAGAGGCGAGTCTGCGGGCTCGCCTTTTTGCTTAAGCGACCGGAATCGTGGGCTTGCAGCGGCACGACCGGATGCGGCCAACGCGGAGCGCTTTCGCTCCGGGCGTAGCATCGCTTGCCCTCCGCTACGGGTCCTTGCCCAATTGTTCGAGCTCCGACTGGCGCGGCTACGCCTGCGGGTTGCCGTCCGCTCTCAGCGGTCCTCATCCCGCGCCACGCTACAATGTGTGCTGTTTGAGTCGTGCGCACCGCGCGGCCTGCCTTTGCCTCTTTCATGACTCCAAAGCCTTCTTCGCGTTCTGCTGCACCACCGGCGCGTCCGCGCGAATCCCGCTTGTCGATGTTGCATCTCGCGCCCGAATCGCTCGGTTTCGCGCTCGACTGCGCGGGCCAGGCCGTCGGCGCCGTGCGCCTCGGCGCAGCCTTGCCGGCCGCGCTGCAAGCCGTATTCGTCTCCGCGCCGGAAGGGAGTGCCGCCGCTGCGCGCGGCGCAGTGCAGGACATCGCATACCGCACCATGCGGCGCCTGGCGACGGTCGAATGGCTGATCGCGAAGCTGGTGAAGAAAGCACCGCCGCCGCACGTCGGTCATGTGCTCGCCTGCGCGCTCGCGTTGCTCGTCGACGATGAAGCGAATGCCGCCTATGCGCCGTTCACCGTGGTCGATCAGGCGGTGGGCGCCATTGCCGCGCGTCGTGAATTCGCGTTCACAAAGGGTCTCGTCAATGCAGTGCTGCGCAATTTCCTGCGCGAGCGTGAGGCGTTGCTGAGCGCGGCGCAAGGCGACGAAGTCGCGCGCTGGAACTACCCGGCGTGGTGGATCGATGCGGTCAGAGCCGCATGGCCCGACGCATGGCAAGCAGTGCTCGCGGCCGGTAACACACAAGGCCCGCTGACGCTGCGCGTGAACGCGCGCCGCTCGACGGTCGATGCCTATCTGCAAGTGCTGCAAGACCATCACATTCCCGCGAGCCGGGCCGGCGAATACGCCGTCAAGCTCGCTACGCCGATGCCGGTCGACCGGATTCCCGGTTTCAGCGACGGCGTTGTGTCCGTGCAGGACGCCGGCGCGCAACTCGCCGCGCAACTGCTCGGCGTGCGTGACGGCATGCGCGTGCTCGACGCGTGCGCGGCGCCCGGCGGAAAAACCGGCCATCTGCTCGAACTTGCCAACCTGCAGCTCGTGGCACTCGAAAGCGATGCATCGCGCGCGCGTCGCATTAGTGAAAACTTGCAGCGGCTCAAGCTCGAAGCAGAAGTGCGTATCGGCGACGCGGGTGCACCGGCAAAATGGCACGACGACATCGACCAGCCATTCGACCGCATTCTGGCCGACGTGCCGTGTTCGGCCTCGGGCATCGTGCGGCGTCATCCCGACATTCGCTGGCTGCGTCGCGCGTCGGATATTCCCGCGCTGGTCACCGAGCAGCGCCGCATTCTCGGCGCACTATGGCCGCTCGTGAAGCCAGGCGGCGAGTTGCTCTACGTTACGTGTTCGATCTTCCCCGAAGAAGGCGAGTTGCAGGCGCAGTGGTTTGGAAACAAGCATCAGGATGCGGTACGATTGGACGCGCCGGGGCAGCTTCTACCCTCAGCTGCCCGCGCGCCCGCCGGCACATCGGCCGGGTCCCATGCCGGACATGACGCTGAAGATAGCGCCGGCTCGAACTCAGACCACGACGGATTTTTCTACGCGCGCTTTCAGAAACGGTGACCATCAAACGCTTCTTCCCGCTTCGGCTCGCTGCCGTGCTCTGGATCGTGCTGGCCGTATGGCTCGCTGTACCGGGCGCGGCGTATGCCGATTCGATCGCGGTGCAGCGCGCCTCGCTGCAATCGGACAACACCGGCTGGAGTCTCGACGCGCGTTTCGACTTCGACCTGAACAGCAATCTCGAAGATGCCGTCAACAAAGGCATTCCGCTGTATTTCACAACAGACTTCGAACTGAGCCGGCCGCGCTGGTACTGGTTCGACGAGCAGCCGGTGAGCGTATCGCAGAGCATTCGCCTGTCGTTCCAGCCGCTTACGCGTGAGTACCGTGTGTCGAGCGTCTCGTCGGGTGGGCTGCAGCTCGGCTTCTCGACGTTGAAGGATGCGCTCGCGGTGATCAAGCACATCACGTCGTGGCATGTGATCGAGCGCAATCAGGTGCATGTCGGGGAGACTTACAACGCGTCGGTGCGCATGCAACTCGACATCGCGCTGATGCCCAAGCCGTTCCAGATCGACGCGGTGAACAACCGCGACTGGAGTCTCGCGTCCGAGTGGAAGCGCTTTACCTTTACGGTGACCGAACGTGCTAAATAGCGTGCGCCAAGCCACCAGTGTCAGCAGCATCGTCGTGCGCGTGCTGGTGTCCACGGTCGCCGTGACGGCCGTGTTGCTGCTCGTGCTGCTTGCAGCGGCGAGCGCGAATACCGAATTCTTCGACCGCTATTACCAGTGGCTGTATGCGGCCAATCTCGTGGTCGCGATGATCTTTTTGCTGGTGGTGGCGACGCTCGTCATCATCATCATCGCGCGGCTCAAGAAAGGTAAGTTCGGCACGCGGCTATTGGCGAAACTCGCGTTCTTCATGGCGCTCGTCGGCGTGGTGCCGGGTGGCATCATTTACGTCGTCTCGTATCAGTTCGTGTCGCGCAGTATTGAATCGTGGTTCGACGTGAACGTCGAAACCGCGTTGACCTCGGGCCTGAATCTCGGCCGCGGCATGCTCGACGCGTCGCTGTCCGATCTGCAGACCAAAGGGCGTCTGATGTCCGAGCAGCTGGCGAGCGCGGATGCCGCAGGCACCACGCTTACGCTTCTGCGCTTGCGCGACCAGTTCGGCGTGCAGGACGCGACGATCGTCGAACCCACGCGCAGCATGTCGGGCGCGACACCGGACATGCACGTGGTCGCGCAGGCGTCCGGCAATTACGCGACGCTCGTGTCGAACGACTTGCCCACGCCGTTGATGATCGATCAGGCGCGCGGCCGCGGTTATGCGGCGATCGAAGGGGAAGTCGACGGCGATCCGAACGCGCATGGTGGCAAGGGCGCGTTGCGGCTGCGCGTCGTACAGCGCATTCCCGATTCGAACGCGTCGCTGCTGCAGCCCACCGAACGCTTCCTGCAGCTCACGCAGCCGGTGTCGCCAACCCTCGCGCGTAACGCCGACGCGGTGCAGCGCGCCTATCGCGAGTATCAGGAGAAGGCGCTGGGCCGCACCGGCTTGCGCAAGATGTACATTGGCACGCTGACGCTCGCCCTGTTCCTCGCCACCTTCATCGCGATGATGCTGGCGCTCGCGCTCGGCAATCAGCTGGCGCGGCCGTTGTTCCTGCTCGCGCAGGGCACCAAGGAAGTGACCGAGGGCGACTACACGCCGAAACGCGAAATCAAATCGCGTGACGAACTGGGCTTCCTCACGCAGTCGTTCAACGCAATGACGCGGCAGCTCTCCGAAGCGCGCGCGGCGGTCGAGAACAACCGCATCGCGCTCGAGCATTCGAAGGCCTATCTGGAAAGCATTCTTGCGAATCTGACCGCGGGCGTGTTCGTGTTCGACCGGCAGTTCCGTCTCACTACCGCGAACCGCGGCGCCGAGCGGATTTTCCGTCAGCAGTTCCAGGAGGTGCAGGGTTCGGCGCTCGAGCAGATCGGCGTGCTGAGCGAATTTGGCGGCATGGTGCGCAAGGCCTTTGCCGATCGCGAAGCCGCCAGCGGCGACGGTCACGACGACCGCGGCCACTGGCAGCAGCAGTTCTCGGTGCAGGTGCCGGGCGAAACCGAGCCGCTTACACTGCTCGTGCGCGGCGCGCGTCTTGTGTCCGCCGCAGATCGCGATGCCGAAGATATGCAGACTTCCGGTTACGTCGTCGTGTTCGACGATATTTCGGACGTGATCTCCGCGCAGCGGTCGATCGCGTGGGGTGAAGTGGCGCGGCGTCTCGCGCATGAGATCAAGAATCCGCTCACGCCGATTCAGCTTTCCGCCGAGCGTTTGCAGATGAAGCTCGCTGACAAGCTGTCGCCGTCGGATGCCGATGTGCTGAAGCGCGGCGCGACCACCATCGTCAATCAGGTCGCGGCGATGAAGCAGATGGTCGACAATTTCCGCGACTATGCGCGCACGCCCCCGGCGGTGCTCGCGCATCTGCAACTGAACGAACTGGTCAGCGAAGTGCTCACGCTGTACGGTATCGAAGAAGGCAAAGGCGCGATTCAGGTGGAGCTCGCGGACTTGCCGGCGATTCGTGGCGATGCGACGCAATTGCGCCAGGTGATTCACAACCTGCTGCAAAATGCGCAGGATGCCGTAGCCGACGTCGAACAACCGCGTGTGTTGCTCGAGACGAGGACAGTAGAATACGGAGACCCCGACGCGGAAGGCAAAGTCCACGTCGCGGTGCGTCTGACAGTGTCGGATAACGGACCGGGCTTCCCCGCGCGTATCCTCACACGTGCATTCGAACCTTACGTGACGACCAAGGCCAAAGGTACGGGTCTGGGTCTTGCGATGGTCAAGAAGATCGTCGACGAACACGGCGCGCGCATCGACATTCGCAACCGCATGAAAGCGGGCGATGTGATCGAAGGTGCGCAGATATCGATCCTCTTCCTTCAACTGGCAGACGATACTGCGGCGCCTGGAGCAGGGCCGCGGTCGGCGCATGGTAATGCGTCGCAGGGAACGACAAAAGCAACAGTGCAGACAAGGGCAGCGTAAATGGCAACCATCCTGGTGGTAGATGATGAAATGGGCATCCGGGAATTGCTCTCGGAGATCCTGAGCGACGAGGGGCATGTCGTGGAGGCCGCGGAAAACGCGCAGGAAGCGCGCGAGTTCCGTTTGCGCCAGGCGCCGGACCTGGTGCTGCTCGACATCTGGATGCCCGATACCGACGGCGTGACCTTGCTCAAGGAATGGGCTGCGCAAGGGCAACTGACCATGCCGGTGATCATGATGTCCGGACACGCAACCATCGACACGGCGGTTGAAGCGACCAAGATCGGCGCGCTCAATTTCCTCGAGAAGCCGATTGCATTGCAGAAGCTGCTGAAGGCAGTCGAGCAAGGCCTCGCCCGCGGCAATGCAGCCGGTGCGCCGGGCGGCGCGGTTGCCAAGCCGGCGCTGCCGGTCAGCACTTCGGCCGTGGCATCGGCGGCTGCGCTGCCGATGCTGTCGTCCGATGGCATGGGCAGCGGCGCGTTGGCTGCGCAAACGGCGTCGATCTCGTTCGACATCCCCTTGCGCGATGCGCGCGATGCGTTTGAGCGCGCTTACTTCGAATACCACCTCGCGCGTGAGAATGGCAGCATGACGCGCGTCGCGGAAAAGACCGGACTGGAGCGCACGCACTTGTATCGCAAGCTCAAGCAACTCGGTGTCGATCTCGGCAAGAACAAAGGAGAATGAACGGCCCGCGTAATGCATGCAGGTGCGTGCAGTTTCAAGCGCGGCAGATTTTTTCGAGAGGGGGCTTGCCGAGCAGCTGACCCTTTGATATCATTTCGTTCTTCGTTGGCCCGGTAGCTCAGTTGGTAGAGCAGCGGATTGAAAATCCGCGTGTCGATGGTTCGATTCCGTCCCAGGCCACCAGGATTCAGCCCCAGGAAATCGCAAGATTCCTGGGGCTTTTCCTTTTTTGTCGCGGTTCTCCCGGTTCTGATAGGCATTCGTGGCGGCATGGCGTGCTTGCCGCTGCGGCGGGCGCGCTCGGCGGCATAGGGCGTCGCGTGATAAAATCGCGCCAGTTCAAAGACTTGCATGCGAGCGTGCTGTCGACGTTTCACTGGCGCGCCATCGCACCAAACGCGTCTTTTCGTACCTTGAAGCTCGGTCTTTTGTGCACGCTGCCGCAATACGGCAAGGCCGCGACAGGTGCCGAATCCTTCGCCCGACGATTAACGGTATAAGCGCCCAGCGACTCTGCATGCGGAAGGCGCGGCCTATACTGCTTGGGGCCGGCAGCAGTGCCGGCACGCGTCGCGCCGCGTTGCTTGCATGGCGCACATCGCGCAGCGCGACGTGGCACTCATCATTCACGGAGTTTCACGGTGATCCGCAAAGACGCTAAACGGAGCGCTCTGGTGCTGTTTTCCGGCGGCCAGGATTCCGCCACATGCCTCGCATGGGCCCTCGAACGATATGAAACGGTCGAGACGCTGGGCTTCGATTATGGCCAGCGGCACCGGGTCGAACTCGAATGCCGCGAAGGGTTTCGTAACGCCGTGGCGCGGGCATTTCCGGCTTGGGCCGACCGCCTCGGCGAAGATCACATGATCGATCTGTCGGTGCTCGGTTCGATCAGCGATACCGCGATGACGCGCGAAATCGAGATTCATGCCACGGCGAACGGTTTGCCGAACACGTTCGTGCCGGGCCGCAATCTGATGTTCATGACGATCGCGGCGGCCATCGCTTACCGGCGCGGTTTGCAGGTGCTGGTCGGCGGCATGTGCGAGACGGACTTCTCGGGCTATCCCGATTGCCGCGACGACACAATGAAGGCATTGCAGGTCGCGTTGAACCTCGGCATGGACACGCGCTTCCTGCTCGAAACGCCGCTGATGTGGCTCGACAAGGCCGACACGTGGCGTCTCGCACACGAGCTGGGCGGTGACGAACTGGTCGAACTGGTGCGCGTCGAAACGCACACCTGCTATGTTGGCGAGCGCGCCGAACTGCACGCATGGGGCTTCGGCTGTGGCGAATGCCCGGCGTGCCGCTTGCGCAAGCGCGGCTACGAAGCGTATCTGGCCGGTGAGAAGGTGACCGAGCCGGTCTGACGGAAGGCTCATCCAAGCTTGACGACGCTGGCGCACCGTGCCAACGGCGCGCAGCGCAGGCAATTATTTTCAGGAACACAAGGCAGACAGCAGCATGACTTACGCGGTCAAGGAAATCTTCTACACATTGCAGGGCGAGGGCGCGAATGCCGGGCGGCCGGCCGTGTTCTGCCGGTTCGCCGGCTGCAATCTGTGGTCGGGCCGCGAAGAAGATCGTGCGGATGCGGTATGCCGTTTCTGCGATACCGACTTCGTCGGGACTGACGGTGAGAACGGCGGCAAGTACCGTACGCCTGAAGAGCTGGTGCAGATGATCGCGTCGCAATGGCCGGAAGGCGAGGGCCAACGCTTCGTGGTCTGCACGGGCGGCGAACCGATGCTGCAGATCGATCAGCCGTTGGTCGACGCATTGCATGCCGCCGGCTTCGAAATCGCCATTGAAACCAACGGCTCGCTGCCGGTGCTCGAGACGATCGACTGGATCTGCGTGAGCCCGAAGGCCGACGCGCCGCTCGTCGTCACCAAGGGCAACGAACTGAAGGTCGTGATTCCGCAGGACAACCAGCGGTTGTCCGACTATGCGAAGCTCGACTTCGAGTATTTCCTCGTCCAGCCCATGGACGGTCCGTCGCGCGATCTCAACACGAAGCTCGCGATCGACTGGTGCAAACGCCATCCGCAATGGCGCCTGTCGATGCAGACCCACAAGTATCTGAACATTCCCTGATTCGCCGTGCTGACGATTACACGAAAACTCGAATTCGACGCGGGCCACCGCATCCCCGATCACCGCAGCCAGTGCCGTAATCTGCACGGCCATCGCTATGTGCTCGAAATCACGCTGCAAGGCGATCTGGTCGACACCGAAGGCGCGCCGGATCGCGGCATGGTGATGGACTTCGCCGACGTGAAGTCGCTCGCGGTCGAGCATCTGGTCGACAAGTGGGACCATGCGTTTCTCGTCTATGAAGGCGATACGCAGGTGCGCGGTTTTCTGGAAACCATGGCGGGGCACAAGACGGTCGTGCTCGACCGCATTCCGACCGTTGAAAATCTCGCCGCCGTCGCGTTCGGCATCCTCGCGAACGTCTATGACGCGCATTACGGCGTGAATCTGCGTTTGCACAAGGTGCGTCTGTTCGAGACGCCGAACTGCTGGGCCGACGTGGTCCGCGATTAAACCCGGGGCCGTACGAGTCGAACTCACGGCCCAACCCCCGCGTTATTGTCACGGTATGATCGCTCCGATAACCACACGGAGCGAGACATGCCGGTCACCGCATTGCGTCGCAGCAGGCTTACAGGCCATCATGGCCCAGGCGTGGGCCGCTTCCGCCACGCCAGCATCCTCAGCCGCGTTTCAGGCGATGTGTCCCATCGCCCGGGAGTGCGGCCATGAGCACCTTCACGAATCCTCTCAAGCAACGGCTGAAAGAAGCCGATCCGTTGTTCGGCCTATGGCTTTCGCTCGGCAGCGATTCTGCCGCCGAGGCGCTGGCGCACGCCGGCTTCGACTGGCTGCTGATCGACATGGAGCATGCGCCGAACGATAGCGGTGACGTCACGTCGCAATTACGTGCGATTGCCGCCGCGCATCTGCCGAGCGAGCCGGTCGTGCGCGTGCCCGCGAGCGAGGCGTGGCTCGTCAAGCGTGTTCTGGACGCTGGCGCTCGCACGCTGATGTTCCCTAATATCGAAACCGCGGAAGAGGCGGCGCACGCCGTACGTCTGACGCAATATCCGACCGCCGAGGCGCTCGACGGTCAGCGCGGTGTCGCCGGCGTGGTGCGGGCGGCTTCGTACGGCATGCGGCGCGACTACGTGCAGACCGCCAACGCGCAGATCGCGACCATCGTGCAGATCGAGTCGGCGCGAGGCTTGCAGGAGGTGGAGAAGATTGCGGCGACGCCGGGTGTCGATTGCCTGTTTGTCGGGCCGGCCGATCTGGCCGCGAGCCTTGGCCACCTGGGCGATTCGAAGCATGCCGACGTGCAGGCGGCGATGGCGCGCATCGTCAGCGCCGCCGACAAGGCCGGTATCGCCGCAGGCATTTTTTCTATGGATGTCGCGAGTGCAAAGCAGCATCGCGATACCGGTTTTCGTTTTATCGCCCTGGCCGCCGACGTCATGTGGATGTTGCGCGCGACCCGCCAGGCGTTGCAGGAGGTGAGGACATGAAGGGGATGGTGCAGTGCGTCGCGGTGCGTCTTGCGGTTGCCGCGGCGTTGATGGCGAGTGTGACGGCGTATGCGCAGGACAACCGCGTCGCGAAGTCGAACGATCCGGAGACGCAAACCGCGGTTGCTGATTACAACGCCGGCAATCTGGGCGCGGCGCTTGCCGAATTCCGCAAAGCGGCGGAACGTGGCAGCCGGCTCGCCGAGTTCAACTACGCGATGATGTTGCTCAACGGTGAAGGCACCACAGCCAATGTCGACGAAGGCAAGAAGTGGCTGCGCAAAGCCGCCGACGCCAACATGTCGCATGCGCAATATGTGTACGGCAAGATGTACGACGACGGCGAGTTCGTCGGGCGTGATCCGGTCGAAGCACACCGGTGGTTCCTGAAGGCCGCGCAACAGGGGCACGTGCAGGCGGAGCTTGCGCTGGCTAACCAGTTTCTCGATGGCCGCGGCACGACTCGTGACAATCAGCAGGCGTTCGTCTGGTACAAGAAGGCGGCGCAAGGCGGCGACATGACCGCGCAGTACGTGACCGGCTCGTTCTACGAACGGGGTGGCGATGGCGTGGACAAGAACCTGAACGTGGCGCGCGCCTACTACGCGGCGGCGGCGGCACAGGGCGATCCGGCGGCGAAACTCAAGTATCAGCAACTGAGCGCGCAGTTGCGGGATCAGAAGGAAGTGAAGCCGCAGTAAATGTGACTGCGGCAAGTGAAACAGCGGTAAACGGGATTGCAGTAAATGAGATCGCAATAGCAAAAAAGAGGGGCGCTCCTGACTGACGGTGCGCCCCTTTTCTTTATCGGGCCCGCTGTGGTTTGCTTCGAGGAGGTTGCCGTATTCGGCTCTGCAGTCCGCGCCTTGATGAGCCCAAACGCCCTCCGCGCCGCCCCGCTCTAACTCTGCATCAACCGCTTTTGCCGCGCGACGCTCATGATGAGGCCGATCGCGACCCCCAGCGTAGTCAGCGCCGTGCCGCCGTAGCTCATGAACGGCAACGGTACGCCCACCACCGGCAAGATCCCGCTCACCATGCCGATGTTGACGAACGCATAGGTGAAGAACGCCATCGTCAGCGATCCGGCCAGCAGCCGCCCAAACAGTGTCGCCCCATTGGCCGCGATAAACAAACCACGCGCGATCAGCAGCATATAAAGCGTGAGCAGCACGATGCCGCCCGCCAGCCCGAACTCCTCGGAAAACACCGCGAAGATGAAGTCGGTGTGCTTCTCGGGGATGAATTCCAGATGCGCCTGCGTACCCTTCAGCCAGCCCTTGCCGAGCGGGCCGCCCGAGCCGATCGCAATCACCGCCTGGATGGTGTGGAAACCCTTGCCGAGCGGATCGGAAGTCGGATCCAGCAGCGTACAGATGCGGTGCTTCTGATAATCGTGCATCAGCGGCCACTGCACTTCCGGCTGACAGATCTTGTCCTGGAATGCCGCGATCGAGCCGACAGCAATCACGCCGGCAATCAGCACCGGCACGATCAGCTTGAAACTCAGTCCCGCGAAGTAAATCACGAAGAAACCGGCCGCAAAGACCAGCACCGCAGTGCCCAGGTCAGGCTGCTTGGCGATCAGGCCGACCGGCACGATCAGGATCAGGAAGCCGACCAGAAAGTCGTACCAACGCATCACGCCTTCGCGGCGCTGGTAGTACCAGGCGAGCATCAGCGGGGTGGCGATCTTCAGAATCTCCGACGGCTGGATCACCACGCCGACGTTGATCCAGCGCTTCGCGCCTTTGCGCGTGAGGCCGAACAGCGCCACGGCTACCAGTAACGCGATCCCGAATGTATAGAGCGGGACCGCGAAGCGCATCAGCGTGGTGGGTGGCACATTGGCCAGCGCCCACATCAGGACGAACGTCAGCATGATGTTGCGCAACTGGTCTTCTACCCGGCCGGGCATGTCCAGCGTCGCGCTGTAGAGCGTGATGATGCCGACGCACAGCAGCAAAAACACGATCAGGGCGAGCGGACGATCGAAACCCACGAACATCCGCTTGATGCGGTCGAGCCAGGCGCGCTTGTCGAATTGCATGCCTTTCTCCTTACTCGTCGATGCCGCCGGAAACCGGCTGGCGTGGCGACGTAGGCTGAATGCTGTCATCCCGTGACGGCGCGGCAGCGGTCGGTACCGGCTCGCTGCTCGGACGGGGTTTGTGCGGGACGCCGGATTTACGCGGCGCCGGAGTCTTTGCGGCAGCGGACGCGGATGCAGCGACGGCCGCCGACGCGCCGGACGCCGAAGCAGCCGCTGTCGCTGTTGAGGCCGAGATCGAGGTCGCAGCCGCAGGCGCCGAAGCACCAGCCGAAGCCGAAGCAGCCGCCGCTGCGGAAGCTGCCGCGGCGGCCGATGCAGCACCCGGCATCGGCAGTGCCGTGAAGCCTGCCGCGACCTTGACCGGCTGCGCAGCGTCCTGCGGCGTCGGTGCGCTACCCACCTCAGGCGCGGACGCATCCTGCGTCGCCGAGGCCGCCGCCGCGACAGCCGCCGCTTCAGCGCCCGGTTTGTTCTTGCCGACCAGGTAGTAATCGAGCACCCGCCGCGCGATCGGACCGGCCGCTTCCGCACCCCAGCCGCCATTTTCGACGATCAGCGCGAGCGCGATCTTCGGTTGCTCGGCCGGCGCGAACGCGATGAACAGCGCGTGGTCGCGCAGATGCTCGGCGATCGCGTGGCCCTTGTAGTTCGCGCCTTGCAGCGAGTAGACCTGCGCTGTACCAGTCTTGCCGGCGGCCAGATAGGGCGCGCCGATGAATAGCTTCGACGCCGTACCGTTGGTCACGACGCCTTCCATCGCGCGCTTGATGATGTCGATATCCGATTGCTTCACCGCGATCTTGTCGCTCGGATCGCGCACGACCGGGCGCGTGTCTTTCGTAATCGGATTTTCGATGTCGCGCACGAGGTGCGGCTTCATCACCACACCGTTATTGGCGAGCGTGGCTGTAGCGTGAGCGAGCTGCAGAATAGTGAACGAGTTATAGCCCTGGCCGATGCCCAGACTGATCGTTTCGCCTTCATACCAACGCTGCTGCTCGGGTTTGCGGTACGCCTTGCGCTTCCATTCCGTCGACGGCAGGATGCCGCGCGCTTCGCCCGAAATGTCGATGCCGGTGATCTGGCCGAAACCCCACGGCTTCATGAAACCGGCGATCGCGTTGACGCCGAGATCGTGCGCGAGCATGTAGAAATACGTGTCGTTCGACACCACGATCGCGCGGTTCATGTCAACCCAGCCCTGGCCCGAGCGCACGTCGTTGCGGAACGTATGGCCGCCGAAGGTGTACGAACCCGGATCCTGGAAGCCCCAGCCCGGCGTGCGCTTATGCAGCGTCAGCGCGGCGAGCGCCATGAACGGCTTGTAGGTCGAGCCCGGCGGATAGGTGCCGTGCAGCGGGCGGTTCAGGAGCGGATGGTCGGGCGAGTTGTTGAGCTCGTCCCAAGTCTGCTGATCGATGCCGTCGACAAACGAATTCGGATCGAAACTTGGCGCCGACACGAACGCGAGCACGTCGCCGGTTGCCGGTTCGATCGCGACCAGTGCCCCACGGCGGCCGGCGAAGGCCTGCTCGGCGACCTGCTGCAAACCGATGTCGATCGACAGTTCGAGGTTATTGCCCGGCGTGGCCTGGGTGCGCGACAACGTGCGCACAGGCCGGCCACCCGCGGTGACTTCGACTTCCTCAAAACCGGTCTGGCCGTGCAGTTCCGTCTCGTAGCTCTGTTCGACGCCGATCTTGCCGATGTAGTCGGTGCCCTTGTAGTTGTTGGCGTCGAGGCGTGGATCGTAGTGGTCCGGATCGCTGTCGTTCTGATCGCTGGCGTCGTCGATGCGGTCCTGATCGCGCTGCGAAATCCGGCCGATGTAACCGATTACGTGCGCCGCGGTGGGCCCAAGCGGGTATTGACGGAACAGGCGCGCGCGCACTTCCACGCCCGGAAAGCGGAAGCGCTGCGCGGTGAAGCGCGCGACTTCGTCATCGGTGAGGCGGGTGCGGATCGGCAGGCTCTCGAAGTTCTTCGAGTCTTCCTGCAGCTTCTTGAAGCGGCGCCGGTCGCGTGCGTCGATCGAGACCACGGTGGCCAGGTTGTCGATCACGTTTTCGAGCGTGTCGTTCAGCTTCGAGGGGGTGATTTCGAGCGTATACGCCGAATAGTTCTTGGCCAGCACCACCCCATTACGGTCGGTGATGATCCCCCGGTTCGGCACGATCGGCGCGACCGAGATGCGGTTTTCGTCGGCTTGGAGCGAGTACTTGCTGTAGTGCCAGACCTGCAGGACGAGGAAACGGAAGCCGATCAGCCCGAAGCAGACGAACACGAACACGCCCGCCGCCGCGACGCGCAGGCGGAACTTCGAGAGCTGTTGCTGAGTGTCCTTGAATTCGGTCATGCGATTCTGCAAAAGGCCGTGTGACGGCCATCATGAGTGTGCGCCCAAACCGGCCGGAACCGGGAGGCATGAACAGCGATGCGCGTCGAGCGGGCCGGCTAACCGGGTTCCAACGGAACGGCGGCGGGCTCGATGCGTGATTAAATTGGCCGCGTATCGTCCGGATCGGCCGGGCGGCGCTGCGGCATCAGCAGCAGCACGCTGGCGACCGGCCACAACGCGGCTTCGACGAAGCCGTCGATCAGGTAACCCCAGCCCGGAAACGCCGCGCCCGTCAGCAGACGGATCACGAACGGCACCAGTTGCGCGACGACCAGCAGCGGCATGACCGCGAAAGTCTGCACGCCGAGCGACATCCACAGCACCCGGCGATGGATCGTAATCGCGCCATACGACAACAACGTATACGCCAGCGCGTGCTCGCCGAGCAGGCTGGCGTTGTGCACGTCCATCAGCAAGCCGAGAAAGAACGCGATGCCCATGCCGACTTTGCGCGGCTGATGCACGTTCCAGAACAGCAGCACGAGCGCCACGAAGTCCGGCACGCCGGCGAGGCGCCCCCACGGCATCAGGTTCAGCAGGAACGCCGCAGCGAGGCTGAAGGCGATGAAGTACGGATTGACCGGCTGCAGGATGTATTGCGGACGGTTCATGGCTGGGCCCCCGGCGTGGCTTGCGGCTTCACGCTCTTGTCGGCGACCGGCTTCTTTTCGGTGGCGGTTTTCTTCTCCGCCGCCGTGGCTTTGGGCGCCGGCTTTTCAGCGGGCTTGGCGGGCGTTTTCTCAGCGGGTTTGGCTGCCGGTTTTTCTGCAGGCTTCGCAGGGGATTTATCCGCTGCGGCCTTGCTGTCCGCGGGCTTGCCGGCCTTCTTCGCTTTCGCGTCCTTGGCGGTCGTGGCCGCGTCGGGCTCTTCAGCAGGGCGCGGCGGCACGTTGTTCAGATAGTGCAGCACCAGTAGCTGACGCGCGCCGCGCACGGGCGCAACCGGCAAGCAGATCACGCGCGCGAACGCCGTATCGGCCTGTTTGTCGACCCGTACGACCTTGGCGACCGGCAGCCCCGGCGGATAAACGCCGTCGAGTCCGCTGGTGACGAGTTCGTCGCCGGTTTGCACGTCGGCGCTGATCGGCACGAAGCGCAGATCGAGCGTATCGCCCTTCGGCGTGCCGTAAATCACGCTGCGCAAGCCGGTGCGCACAATCTGCACAGGCACCGCCTGGTCCTTGTCGGTAAGCAGCGTCACTTCGGCTTGCAACGGGAACACACGCGTCACCTGACCGATCACGCCGTCTTCGTTGACGACCGGCGAACCATCCTGGACGCCTTGCTGCGCACCGCGGCCGATCACGACCTTCTGCGTGAACGGATCGCGCGTGTCGTACTGGATTTCAGCGGGCAGCGATTGGGTGGTCGAACGCTGCGAGAGTTGCAGCAGCGCGCGCAAATGGGTGTTTTCAGCGGCCAGTTCAGAGGCGGTATTGGCTTGTTGCGAGAGCTGCAGATCTTTGGTGCGCAGCTTGTCGTTCTCGCTGCGCAAGGTGGCGCTGGTCACGGCCAGATCGGCCGCGCCCATGAAGACGTCGCGCGGCACGAGGGCGGCGCGTTGCAACGGATAAAGACCCGCGCCGAGCACGCCACGCACGATTTCGAGCGTTTTGAAGCGTGCGTCGGAGATCAGCAGGGCGAGCGCCAGCACGACGAAAAACACCAGTCGTGCGAGGGCGGACGGGCCTTGCTTGAACAGGGGCGGCGGACTGTATTCCATGGTCGGCGCCGGGGGCGTGAGCGGTTGGGTGAGACGGCGGCGCGCGGGAGACGCGCGTTCAGCGCGCGGAGGCTGGCAGGTCCAGCCAACGGCAAACCGGCCCGCAAGGGGCCGTTTGCCTGATCCGCGCTACTGACATGGAGGCGGGCTCGCTTACTCGTACGAGAAGATGCTGCCCAGCTTGTCCATGCGTTCGAGCGCCATGCCCGAGCCGCGCACAACGCAGGTCAGCGGGTCTTCGGCGACGAGCACCGGCAGGCCGGTTTCTTCGGCGAGCAGGCGGTCCAGATCGCGCAGCAGTGCGCCACCGCCGGTGAGCATCATGCCGCGCTCGGCGATGTCGGCGCCCAGTTCCGGCGGCGTTTGTTCGAGCGCGATCTTCACCGACGACACGATCTGGTTCAGCGGATCGGTGAGGGCTTCGAGAATTTCGTTGCTGGAGATCGTGAAGCTGCGCGGAATGCCTTCCGACAGATTGCGGCCCTTCACTTCCATTTCCTTGACTTCGGAACCCGGGAACGCGGAGCCGATTTCTTTCTTGATGGCCTCGGCGGTTTGCTCGCCGATCAGCATGCCGTAGTTGCGGCGGATGTAGTTGACGATGGCTTCGTCGAACTTGTCGCCGCCTACGCGGACCGAGCCCTTGTACACGATGCCGCCGAGCGAGATCACGCCGACTTCGGTCGTGCCGCCACCAATGTCGACGACCATCGAGCCGGTGGCTTCCGACACCGGCAGGCCTGCGCCGATTGCCGCGGCCATGGGTTCTTCAATGAGGTAAACCTGCGAAGCGCCCGCACCGTGCGCGGCTTCTTTAATGGCGCGGCGCTCGACCTGGGTCGAACCGCACGGCACGCAGATGATGATGCGCGGCGACGGCGAAAACATGCGCGATTCGTGAGCAGTTTTGATGAACTGCTTGATCATCTGTTCGGTGACGGTGAAGTCGGCGATCACGCCGTCTTTCATCGGGCGGATCGCCTCGATGTTGCCCGGCACCTTGCCAAGCATCTGCTTGGCTTCCTTGCCGACTGCCTGAATGGTTTTCTTACCGTTGGGACCGCCTTCCTGGCGGATCGAGACCACCGACGGTTCGTCAAGAACGATACCTTTGCCACGCATGTAAATGAGCGTGTTGGCAGTGCCGAGGTCAATCGCCAGATCGTTGGAGAAGTAGCTGCGCAGAAAACCGAACATTCAAAATCCTGTCTCGCTTGGGGCCGGCCCTCGCAACGGTTGCGCAGGGCGGCAGCGGAAAAAATAACAGCTTCAACCGGGCGGAAGCGGCGCCACAGGAACTTGAAGCTGCGAGGGAGTCTACCGGAGGCCGGTGCAAGGCCAAGCCAGAAAAATCCGAACTATCTTTGGGAATTGTTCAGAAAGGCCTTGGTAAGTCGGTCCGGGTTTGGGTCGAACGCGTAATGATACCTTATAATTTTGGATGTTTTGAAGGAAACGGACGGCACTTTTTGCCTCCGCTGGCCCCTTTTTCGAGGTCTTCCTCCAGTGTCGTAACCCGCTGTCGCAGCATCGTTTTTCCCGCGCTGCGGCGGTCCACCACATTTTCCGGTGACTGCATGGCTCTGACCCTGACCGATGTTAAACGCATCGCGCACCTCGCGCGGCTCGAACTGGCTGAAGCCGAAGCCGAGCACACGCTTGCCCAGCTCAATGATTTCTTCGGCCTCGTCGAGCAAATGCAGGCGGTCGATACCACCGGCATCGCCCCGCTGGCCCATCCGATCGAACAGATCGAAGACGTCGCGCTGCGTCTGCGTAACGACGCGGTGACCGAAGCGGTCGACCGTGAAGCCTTCCAGCGCCCGGCGCCGGCCGTGCAAGACGGTCTGTACCTCGTGCCGAAGGTGATCGAGTAAGTGATCGACCAAGACTCGCGAATCAAGCCCAGGATAAAACGCAATGCATGAAAAAAGCTTGACCGAACTGCGTGCCGCACTAGCGGCCAAGGAATGCTCCGCAGTCGAACTGGCGCAGCTCTATCTGAAGCGGATCGACGCGGCCAATAGCCTGAACGCCTTCATTCAGGTCGACGCCGACCTGACGCTCGCGCAGGCGAAAGCGGCCGACGCGCTGCTTCACACCGGCCACGCCGGCCCGCTGGTCGGCCTGCCGATCGCGCACAAAGACGTGTTCGTCACTCAGGGCTGGCGCTCCACGGCCGGCTCGAAGATGCTGTCGAACTACGAAAGCCCGTTCGACGCGACGGTGGTCGCGCGTCTGCAGAACGCCGGCATGGTGTGCGTGGGCAAGACCAATATGGATGAGTTCGCGATGGGCTCGTCCAACGAGAATTCGTACTTTGGTCCCGTGCAGAATCCGTGGGATCGTAAGGCTGTGCCGGGCGGTTCATCGGGCGGTTCGGCGGCGGCGGTGGCGGCGCGTCTCGCACCTGCTGCCACCGGCACGGATACCGGCGGCTCGATTCGTCAGCCGGCGTCGTTCTCGGGCATCACCGGTATCAAGCCGACGTACGGCCGCGTGTCGCGCTACGGCATGATCGCGTTCGCGTCCTCGCTGGATCAGGGCGGACCAATGGCTCAAACCGCCGCGGATTGCGCCACGCTGCTCAACGCCATGGCCGGTTTCGACGAGCGCGATTCGACCAGCCTCACGCGCGAAGATGAAGACTTCACGCGCTACATCGGCAAGACGTGGAAAGAAGACGGCGCGGACAAGCCGCTCGCCGGCCTGCGCATCGGCCTGCCGAAAGAGTATTTCGGCGCCGGCCTGGCTGATGACGTGCGCGCTTCGATCGACGCAGCCTTGAAGCAATACGAAGCGCTCGGCGCGACACTGGTGGAAGTCTCGCTGCCGAAAACCGAGCTGTCGATTCCGGTGTACTACGTGATCGCGCCGGCGGAAGCGTCGTCGAACCTGTCGCGTTTCGACGGTGTGCGCTTCGGCCATCGCGCCGCGGAATACCGCGATCTGCTCGACATGTACAAGAAGTCGCGTGCCGAAGGCTTCGGTCCGGAAGTGAAGCGCCGCATTCTGGTGGGCGCTTACGTGCTGTCGCATGGCTATTACGACGCGTATTACCTGCAGGCGCAGAAAATCCGCCGCATCATCGCGCAGGACTTCCAGGAAGCGTTCAAGCAGTGCGACGTGATCATGGGACCGGTCGCGCCGTCGGTGGCGTGGGACCTCGGCGCGAAGGGCGACGATCCGGTGCAGATGTATCTGGCCGACATCTATACGCTCTCGGTGAGCCTCGCCGGTTTGCCGGGCATGAGCGTGCCGTGCGGCTTCGGCGCGGGCGCGAATGCGCAGCGTCCGGTGGGTCTGCAGATCATCGGCAACTATTTCAATGAAGCCCGGATGCTGCAAGTGGCCGACGCGTTCCAGCGCGCGACCGATTGGCACCGCAAAGCGCCGGCAGGAGTGTGAGCACCATGACCAAGCAATGGGAAGTCGTGATCGGTCTGGAGACCCACGCGCAACTGTCGACCCAATCGAAGATTTTCTCGGGCGCCGCGACGCAATTCGGCGCTGCGCCGAACACGCAGGCGTGTCCCGTCGATCTGGCATTGCCGGGCACGCTGCCAGTCATGAATCGCGGCGCCGTTGAGCGTGCGATCCAGTTCGGCCTCGCGATCGGTTCGACGATCGCGCCGCGCAGCATCTTCGCGCGCAAGAACTACTTTTACCCCGATCTGCCGAAGGGCTATCAGATCAGCCAGTACGAAATCCCCGTCGTGCAGGGCGGCCAGGTGACGATTCAGGTCCCGGCGAACGAAAAGGCGGGTAAGGAAGCGTACGAGAAGGTCGTCAACCTGACCCGCGCTCACCTCGAAGAAGACGCAGGCAAATCGCTGCACGAAGACTTCGCGGGCATGACCGGCATCGACCTGAATCGCGCCGGCACGCCGCTGCTCGAAATCGTCACCGAGCCGGAAATGCGCAGCGCGGCCGAAGCGGTTGCGTATGCCAAGACGCTGCATACGCTGGTCACCTGGCTTGGCATCTGCGACGGCAACATGCAGGAAGGCTCGTTCCGTTGCGACGCGAACGTGTCGGTGCGCCCGGTCGGTCAGGCGGAATTCGGCACGCGTGCCGAGATCAAGAACCTGAACTCGTTTCGCTTCCTCGAAGAAGCGATCCAGTACGAAGTGCGCCGTCAGATCGAATTGATCGAAGACGGCGGCACGGTGGTGCAGGAAACGCGTCTGTACGATCCGGACAAGCGCGAAACGCGTTCCATGCGCAGCAAGGAAGACGCGCACGATTACCGCTATTTCCCCGATCCCGATCTGATGCCGCTGGTGATCGACGCGGCGTGGGTGGAGCGCGTGAAGAGCGAGATGCCGGAACTGCCGGTCGCGATTCAGCAGCGCTTTGTCACGCAATACGGCCTGACGCCGTACGACGCGAACGTATTGACGTCGAGCAAGGCCATGGCTGCGTACTACGAAGCGGTTGTGCTCAAGGTCGGTCCGTCGAACGCGAAGGTTGCGGCCAACTGGTTGATGGGCGAAGTGTCGTCGCAACTGAATCGCGAAGGCCTGGATATCGCCGATAGCCCGGTTTCGTCCGCGCAACTCTCGTTGTTGCTGCAACGTATCGCCGACGGCACGATCTCGAACAAGATCGCCAAGGAAATTTTCCTCGCAATCTGGGAAGAGAAAGCCACCGACGAAGCCGCTGCCGATCGCATCATCGAAGCGAAGGGTTTGAAGCAGATTTCGGATACCGGCGCGCTGGAAGCGATCATCGACGAAGTGCTCGCCGCGAACCCGAAGTCGGTTGAGGAGTTCCGCGCTGGCAAGGAAAAGGCGTTCAACGCACTGATCGGTCAGACGATGAAAGCGACCAAGGGCAAGGCCAATCCGGCACAGGTGAACGAACTGCTGAAGAAGAAGCTGTCCTGAGTTGACACTGGATTGACGCTAAGTTAACGCTGAGCTCAACCTTATTTGAAGAACCACGGCTGACGTGCGGGCTTGGGTTATCACGGGCTGTTGCCGGAAACGAAAGTGGGGCAACGGCCCGTTTCATTTTGCGGGCCCACTTTATGTACCGCTGAACGCAGACCACGGAGTGTGAATGGCGAAGCAACCCGAACTCGACGATTTCCGCGTACCGTATTTCGACGACGGCAAGAAGAGCAGCAAATTTTCGCTCGACGCTTTTGATCCGGCCGCGAAACCTTTTTCGACCGGTTCGAAAGATTCCGACCGGGCGCGATTGTCGGAGATCGGTGCGAAGCTCGACTCCCTGCAGGAGCGCCTGCACGCTCAGCGAAAACGTCGCGTGTTGCTGGTGCTGCAGGGCATGGACACGAGCGGCAAGGACGGCACGATCCGCGCGGTGTTTCATGAAGTCGATCCGCTCGGTTTGCGCATCGTGCCGTTCAAGGCGCCCACGCCCGTCGAACTGGCGCATGATTTTCTCTGGCGCGTGCATGCACAGGCGCCCGCCGCCGGCGAGCTGACCATCTTCAACCGCAGTCATTACGAAGATTTGCTGGTGCCGACCGTGCTTGGCGATCTGGATGCCGAAGCATTCGAGCGACGCTGCTGCCATATTCGCCAGTTCGAAGAACTGCTCGCCTACAGCGGAACCGCCATCATCAAATGCATGCTGCACATTTCGAAAGATGAGCAGCGCGCGCGTCTGCAAGCGCGGATCGACGACCCGAGCAAGCACTGGAAATTCGACGTTTCCGATCTCGAAGCCCGCAAGCAGTGGGACAAATATCAGGCGGCGTACCGCGACGCACTGGCTGTGACGTCGACCGACTACGCGCCGTGGTACGTGATTCCGGCCGATTCGAAGACCCATCGCAATGTGATGGTCGCCGAGTTGTTGCTACACACGTTCGAAGCGCTGAAGCTCGAATATCCGCCTGCCAAAGAATCGCTGAAGGGCGTCAAGGTCGAATGACCTTTCTGCTTTTTGCCCTTTGCTCCAACGACGAATCGAACATAAAAGGAACGACATGTTGCGTGTGATTACCGCCAACCTGAACGGCATCCGCTCAGCGGCGAAAAAGGGTTTTTTTGAATGGTTCGGCGAACAGAAAGCCGACGTGCTGTGCGTGCAGGAAATCAAATGCTCGCAAGACGACATGACGCCCGAATTCATGGCGCCGCACGATTACACCGGTTATTTTCAGCATGCGGTGAAGAAGGGCTATAGCGGCGCGGGCGTGTACACGCGTCACGAACCGGACGAAGTCATTATCGGCTTCGGCAGCGAGGAGTTCGATCCGGAAGGGCGCTATGTCGAACTGCGCTTCGGCAAGCTCTCGGTGATTTCGGTGTACGTGCCGTCGGGATCGAGCGGTGAAGACCGCCAGCAGGCCAAGTTCCGGTTCATGGACGAGTTCATGCCGCATCTCGCGGAACTGGCCCAGGAGCGCGAAGTGATCGTGTGCGGCGACGTGAACATCGTCCACAAAGAGATCGACATCAAGAACTGGAAGAGCAACCAGAAGAATTCAGGCTGCCTGCCGGAAGAGCGTGAATGGCTCACCAAGCTGTTTGACGAAGTGGGTTACGTCGACGTCTTCCGCACGCTCGATCAGCGGCCCGAGCAGTACACGTGGTGGAGCAATCGCGGTCAGGCGTATGCGAAGAACGTAGGGTGGCGGATCGATTATCAGATCGCAACGCCGGGCATCGCCAGCAAGGCGAAACGCACCGATGTGTTTCGCGATATCAAGTTCAGCGACCATGCACCGCTGACGGTCGACTACGACCACAAGCTTAAGAAGTAAGCACGGGGCTTGAGTTTCAGCGGAACCGGGTGAGCGTAGACGAGGCCGCAAGCCGCAAGCCGCAAGCCGCAAGCCGCAAGCCGCAAGCCGCAAGCGTTGCGCCCGCGCGCCTCACTCGCCGCTGATCGGTTTGCGGCGCGGGCGGCCCATGCCGGCATAGTCCGGCAGCGCATCGACGCTCTTGCCGATCGCCTTCGCATAGAGTGGCAGCATATCCGGCAAACGCTTGATGATGTCCTGCCGCCGCGCCGGCGTGTACGGGTGCACGTAGATATAGCCCTGCTCGCGATTGCTGCGCGTCGCCGTAGCCAACTTGTCCCATAAGGTGACCGCCGCGCGCGGATCAAAACCGGCACGCGAAGCGATATCGCTGCCGATCACATCGGCCTCGGTTTCGTCGGTGCTTTCGTATTTCATCTCCAGCAATCGTGAACCGATGCCGAGCGGCGCCGCGCCCAGATCGGCGAGCCCGAAAAGCTGCGGGATCGTGCCGGACGAGTCGAGCTGGCTCGACTGCAGTTCGCCGAGCCGCTCGCGCGCGTGCTCGCGCAGCGCGTGTGCGATCTCGTGACCGATCAGCATGCCGAGCTCGTTATCGTTCAGACGCACGCGGTCGAGCAGACCGCTATACACGACGATCTTGCCGCCCGGCAGGCAATACATGCGGATATCGGGCGAGCGCACCACCGCCACATCCCACTTCCAGTTCCTGGCCCGCTCGTTCCATTTCAGCGAGTAGGGGATCATTTTGTCGACGATGGAGCGCACCCGCGTGACGTGGGCGTCGGTATCGCCGTACAGGCGGTTCGCGTGTTCTGCGCCGTAGGTGATCTGGCTGAACTCTTCGGCAGCTTGCGCCTCGAGCATGGGCGACGGGATCAGGTTGCGAAACACGAGGTAGCCGCCATAGCGCAACTGTGTGTTCGGCGCACTGTAAGACGGGGGCGTGGGCGTGTTGGCGGCAGCGGGCGTTGACGTTGCGGCAGGCGCTTTTGCAGCCGCAGCCGGCGTCGAGGTAGGGGCAGGCGTTTTCGCCGTTACTGGTGCAGGTGGCGGCTGCGTTGAAGCGGGCGGCGTGGCGGCCGCAGGTGCGCTGCCGGCAGTCGTGCCGCTGGTCGCGCCAGCCGCCGCCGATGTCGCGTTTTCGGGGCTCGCCGACGACGGTGCCGACTTTGCAGCCGGAGCCGTAGCCGGAGCGGACGTGGGTGTGGTCTGCGCCGCTCCACTCGAGCCGACCGCAGGCATCGCTGTCGCATAGGCGCTCAACGGCGTCGCCAACGTCAGACTCGTGCAACCGAGCGCCAATGCTGCGCGCAGCAGCATGCGGTCGGCCTTGAACGAGGAAACCCCGAAGGCATCCGAAACCGGGCGCGCCACGCGCTTTGACTGAAGCATCGTCACGACCGGGTTCTCCAGGGCGCGATGCGCAGCAGAAGCAGCATGCCGGGCAACCCGAGCGCGGTGCACACGATGAAATAGTCGAACCAGCCGATCCGCGCGACCACATAACCGCTTGCCGCCGACGCCAACGTGCGCGGCACCGAAGCGAGGCTCGTGAAAAGCGCGAACTGCGTAGCGGTGTAACGCGGATCGGTAGTACTGGCGATGTAAGCAGTGAAGGCCGCCATCGTCAGACCGGTGGCGAAAGTTTCCAGCCCATAGACCAGCGCCAGCGCGACTGAGCGCGGGTCGAGCTGCACGGTCCAGTCGACGCCGACCAGCGCGAGCAGCTTCGACGTACCCTGGCTCAGCCAGACAGCGATGTCGTAAATCACGGTGAGACCAGGCGATGCCGGGCCGAGGTGCGCAAGCCATGCAAAGCCGAGCGTCGACACCATCTGCAGGACGCCGAAGATCCAGAGCCCGCGGCCGATGCCGACCTTCATCAGCCAGATCCCGCCGACGATCCCGCCCGCCAGACTCGCGCCAAACGCCGTGGTCTTGGCGATCACGCCGATCTGCGTGCGCGAGAAGCCGATGTCGAGAAAGAACGACGTGGACAGCGTGGTCGCCATCGTGTCGCCGAGCTTGTAAAGGAAGATGAAGCCGAGTACGAACAGCGCGCCGCGCCAACCGTCGCGGTGAATGAATTCGCTGAACGGCTGCACGATCGCTTCACGCAGATTCTTCGGCGGTGTGCCGTGCACCTCAGGCTCGCGCACCACCAGCGTCATGACCATGCCGGGCAGCATGAATGCGGCGGTGACGATGAAAACAGTGGTCCAGGGCAGATGGTCTGACAGAATCAGCGCCAGCGAACCCGGCACCAGCGCGGCAATCTTGTACGCGTTCACATGCACCGCATTGCCGAGACCCTGTTGCGTGTCGCTCAGCAATTCACGCCGATAGGCGTCGATCACGATATCCTGGCTCGCGCCGAAAAACGCGACCAGCGCTGTCAAAGCCGCCACGGTCCAGATCGAATCCTTCGGCGAGACGAAGCCGAGTGTGGCAATCGCGCCCGCCACCAGAATCTGCGTGACCAGCATCCAGCCGCGCCGTCTGCCCGGACGCCAGCCCGGAAAGCGCGGCACGTAGCGGTCCATCAGCGGCGCCCAGACGAATTTCCAGGTGTACGGAAACTGGATCAGCGCAAAAAGGCCGATTTCCTTCAGATTGACGCCTTCGGAGCGTAACCAGGCCTGCACCAGATAGACGAGCGTAAACAGCGGCAATCCCGACGTAAAGCCGAGAAAGACGCAGATCAGCATGCGCGTATTCAGGAACGCGCGCCAGCCGGGGTGTTCTTCGTGAGCGGTAAGTGCAGGCGCCTCGTGCGGCGGGTTCGACATGTGGATAAGTGGCGTTAGCTTTTCTTGACGCGATAGACCGCAAGACTACCACGCCAGTTCACGCCCCATCGCACCACCTGGCCTTCGTGCAGCACCACGCGGTCGAGAATCTCGATACCGACTTCCGGCGCCAGCGCCTCGAAATCCTTGATCGTCAGCACCCGCACGTTCGGCGTGTTGTGCCACTGGAAAGGCAGCGACTTCGACACCGGCATACGGCCTTGCAGCACGGACAGCCGATGCGCCCAGTAGCCGAAATTCGGGAACGAAACAATGCACTCCTTGCCCACCCGCACCGTCTCGCGCAGGATCGCGGCGGTTTGATGGATGGTTTGCAGCGTCTGCGACAGAACCGCGAAATCGAAGCTGCCGTCTTCGAACAGGCGCAGGCCGTCTTCCAGATTCTGCTGGATTACGTTGACGCCGTTTTGCGTCGAGGCCAGCACGCCGGCGTCGTTGATTTCGATGCCGTAGCCCTGCACGTCCAGTTCTTCGGTCAGGAGCGACAGCAGCGAACCGTCGCCGCAACCCAGATCGAGCACAGTGGCGCGCGGTTCGACCCAGCGGGCGATCGCGCGGAAGTCCGGGCGCAGCGCCAGGTAATCGAGTGCTCGCTGGTTCATGCGTTCACCTCGTTTGCAATACGTTCGTAGTAGGCGCGCATCAGGTTGTGATAGCGCGCGTCGTCGAGCAGGAAGGCGTCGTGGCCGTGCGGCGCGTCGATTTCCGCATAGGTCACCGTGCGTTTGTGGTCGAGCAGCGCCTTGACCAGTTCGCGCGAGCGGGCCGGCGCGAAACGCCAGTCGGTCGAGAAACTGGCGATCAGGTACTTCGCCGTGGTGTGCGCGACGGCGGCGGTCAGATCGCCGTCGAAGGCTTTGGCCGGGTCGAAATAATCGAGCGCGCGGGTGATCAGCAGGTACGTGTTCGCGTCGAAGTAGTCGGCGAATTTGTCGCCCTGGTAGCGCAGATACGATTCCACTTCGAATTCGACGTCGAAGTTGAAGTTGTACGCGTCCACCGCGCCCTCTGCGCGGCGCAACGAGCGGCCGAATTTCTCCGCCATATCGTCGTCCGACAGATAGGTGATGTGGCCGATCATGCGCGCGACGCGCAAGCCGCGTTTCGGCTTCACGTTGTGCGCGTAGTAATTGCCGCCGTGGAAGTCGGGGTCCGACAGGATCGCCGAGCGCGCCACCTCGTTGAATGCAATGTTTTGCGCGGACAGCTTCGGCGTGGACGCGACCACGATGCAGTGGCCTACGCGCTCCGGATACATCATGCTCCACGCGAGCGCCTGCATGCCGCCGAGGCTGCCGCCCATCACCGCGGCGAAACGCGTGATGCCGAACTCATCGGCCACGCGCGCCTGCGCGTTCACCCAGTCTTCAACCGTGACCACTGGAAAGGTCGCGCCGTACGGATTGCCCGTAGCCGGGTCGATGCTCATCGGCCCGGTCGAGCCGAAGCAGGAACCGAGGTTGTTCACGCCGATCACGAAGAACTTGTTGGTGTCGAGCGGTTTGCCCGGGCCGACCATGTTGTCCCACCAACCGACGTCTTTCGGATTGTCCGCGTACACGCCCGCTACGTGGTGCGACGCGTTGAGCGCATGGCACACCAGCACGGCATTGCTGCGTGCGGCGTTGAGCGTGCCGTAGGTCTCGACCATCAGGTCGTAACCGGCCAGCGAGCTACCGTTCTGCATGAGCAGCGGCTCGGTGAAATGCATTTTTTGGGGAGCGACGATACCGATCGATTCCATTCATTCCGCCATTTAACAAATACAGGGCGGCTAGATTGGCGTCGGCGAGGCACGGAGGAGAAACGATGTGCGCGGCTGACGACCTCTTTAGCCGCATTTATAGTGAACCGCAGGATCGTATGTTCCCGGCAGTTCGCGCGCCCGCAATCGAGTCAGCAAATCGGCGCGTGATAGTACGTGTACAAGGTGTTCAGGGTGCTCTGGACAGCGGCCTCAGGCGTAGTGAGTTGCCGAAGTCAGGCGCAAAGTATAGCGGAAAATTTCATGCGGCAGCGTCGCGGGCGCGGCCGTATGGTTGTGCCTGCCGCGCGGACTACTGGAGAATCAGCAGCAGTTGTGCGTCGGCGTGTTCGGCGGGCGGCCGCGCAAAACCGCTGCGCACATATCGATGCCAGCGGCCGATGATGTAGCTCAGCAGCAGACTCGCGCGGATCGCGGGATCGTAGCCGGCGGGCAGCGGCGCGGCGTGCACATTGGCGTTCAGGCTTGCGTTTTCACCCGCGCTTGCGTTTGCGTTTGCCTCAAGCTGGGCAAGCCGCAAACACTGCTTCAAGGATGCCTCGACCCGCTCCAGCATCTGATTGACCCGCTCGGTCAGCCGTTCGTGCTCGCCAACCAGCGCCTCGCAAGTCAGCACGCGGGTCATGCCGGGATTCTTCGCGGGGAAGTTGAGCAGCATCAGCGCGATCGCACGGGCTTGCAGCACGCCGCTGCTTTCCTTGTCGGCGATCTGGTTGATCAGGCCGAAGATGGTCTGCTCGATGAACTCGATGAGCCCTTCGAACATTTGCGCCTTGCTGGCGAAATGACGGTACAGCGCGGCTTCCGAGACGCCGAGCCGGGCGGCGAGCGCCGCCGTGGTGATCTTCTCGCTCTTCGGCGCTTCCAGCATCGCGGCAAGCGTCTGCAGGATGTGCACGCGGCGCTCGCCCGGCTTCAGGCGCGGCGCACGTGGGGCGCCCGACGGGGCGGGTTCGTGTTCGGCTACGGCTTCGTCAGGCTTGTCGATCGGCTGCATGGCTGTCGCCCCGTCTGCTATCTCTTCAAACGAACCGAGCGGCTGCCCAGTCGTAGCGATTTTAACGAACGAATGCACCGATCGACATAGTGCGGCCGACCAGTGCCCGGCAGACGCGTCGGCACGCCGTCCGCGTGCGGTTTGCGCGGCAGATGGCCGGTGATCCACACGGTGCGGATGCCGAGCCGCCGGTAGTTCTTCAGATGCGAGCGCGTGTCTTCCACGAGGATCACGTCCTTGAGCGGGACGTGCGCGTCGCGCATTGCCCGGCGCAACATCGAATGATCGGGTTTGGCGCGCCAGTAACGGCGATCGCGCATATGTTCGATCGCAATCACCTGTTCGAACAGACGCTCGATGCGTAACTCCGCGAGCACCGCGCGCGCATAGGCCTCGGGTGCGTTGGTCAGCACGATCTTGCGACCGGGCAGTGCCGCGACGAGCCGCGCCACACCGCGCTCGTGACGGATCATCGAGCCGAGATCGGGGAAGGTGTGGACGACTTTCAGGAAGTCGTGCGGATCGAGCGGATGATGGCGCGTCAGACCGAGTAGTGCTGCGCCGTAGCGTTGCGTGTAGCCGGTGCGCAGACGGTTGGCTTCATCGATGTCGACTTGCAATGCGTCGATGATGTACTGCGTCATGCCCTGATTGATCGCCGGAAAGATCGCATGCGAGGCGTGATGCAGCGTGTTGTCGAGATCGAACAGCCAGACCGGACTGCCGCCTGCAATGTGCGGACGACGGCGTCGGGAAGTGGGGGTGCGCATGATGGAGTCGCCGTTCAGGCGCGGGCAGTCGCTTCACGCAGCAAACGCGGACGACGCTTCGCGATGCGGAAGGCGATAAAAGAGGGAAGAGCGTTTTTGCGCCGGAGGGCGGCGCGTTGCGTACTGCTTGATGCAGCGGCAGCGCAACTGCACGGCACACACGGCACGCCAGGCTGGCGTACCGCGTGTGCCGGGTTTGAGGCAGGAATCAATGCGAGCGGATCATCGTGCCGAACGGCTGTTCGGTGAGAATTTCAAGCAGCACCGAGTGCTCGATGCGGCCGTCGATGATGTGTACCGAACGCACGCCGCTCTTCGCCGCATCCAGCGCCGACGAGATTTTCGGCAGCATACCGCCGGAGATCGTGCCGTCCGCGAACAGGCCGTCGATTTCACGCGCCGACAGATCGGTCAGCAGGTTGCCTTCCTTATCCATCACGCCTGGAATGTTGGTCATGATGACGAGCTTTTCGGCGTTCAGTACGACCGCCAGTTTGCCCGCTACCAGATCCGCATTAATGTTGTATGACAGACCGTCTTCGCCGAAGCCGATCGGCGAGATCACCGGAATGAACGCGTCGTCCTGCAGCGCTTTCACGACCGCGGGATTGATCGCCTCGACTTCGCCCACCTGGCCGATATCCACGTACTGGCCCGGATTGTCGCGATCCGGCATCTGCATCTTGCGTGCGTGGATCAGTCCGCCGTCTTTGCCCGTCAGACCGACCGCGTGGCCGCCGAAATGGTTGATCAGCGTGACGATGTCCTGCTGCACTTCGCCGCCGAGCACCCATTCGACGACTTCCATCGTCTCTTCGTCGGTGACGCGCATGCCCTGAATGAACGTGCCTTGCTTGCCGATCTTCTTCAGCGCCTGGTCGATTTGCGGACCGCCGCCGTGCACGATGACCGGGTTGATACCGACCAGTTTCAGCAGAATCACGTCGCGCGCGAAGCCTTGCTTGAGTCGCTCCTCGGTCATGGCGTTGCCGCCGTATTTGATGACCACGGTCTTACCGTGATATTGGCGAATGTAAGGCAGCGCCTCGGCCAGGATTTCAGCCTTCAGGGTGGGCGCGATCTGCGAAAGGTCAGGGATCTCGGACATGGCGGCAGGCTCAGGCACGGAACAGTTAAAACAGGGCGAATTGTACAGGACTGGCGCGCTGCAACAGGGTTTTCGATAGCGACGCCAGTGGCGGGTGGGGCAGGCTTTGCGCACTGCGCAATGTACGGGCGAAAGCAGCGACGGACAGTCAAGCTTACCGCCGTTCAGATGTGCCTGTGAATTGGCCGAATGGCCGACTCACGGCGGCGCGCCAGTCGTGGCATTATTTCCTGATCCAGGCTGTAGCGAGATCATCCGGCCCCTCATGAAACCCTCAGCTTCCCGCTCCGAAGGCAGCGCGCTTTGCCCGCGCTGCGGGCATGCGTTCGATTGCGCCATGCACGGGGTGCCGTTCGACTGCTGGTGCCGTGAAATGCCGGCTATGCCAGCCGACCGGCTCGATCCGTCAGGGCGCTGCCTGTGTCCTGAATGTCTTGCAGCGGAGATTGCGCGAGCCGTGCGACCGGTGCCGGGAGCCAGTTCACTTTAAGCGTGACAGGGCTTTGATGGCCGCGTTGCCGCTCTATCTCGATTTATGCAGCGTGGTGCCGGGCTGCAAGTGCGCTCAGATCACGTGTAACGGCCTCCAACGCGGGATCCCATTGACCGAACTGCGGCTGCCGGTAGAGCGTTGCGCTCGGATACCACGGGCTATCGGGCCGGTCGAGCAGCCAGACCCAGTGCGGATTGGCGTCGAGCAACACCCATGTGCGCTGCCCGAGCGCGCCGCTCAGATGCGAGACGGACGTGCATACCGTGATAACGAGATCGAGCGCGCTGACAAACGCGGCTGTGTCGTCGAAGTTGGCGAATTCGGCGGTGTAATCCGACATCGGCAGGCCGGCAAGCTGGGCCGCTGCGACGTCTGCCTCGGCATCCGGTTGCAGCGAATAGAACGCCACGTCATGCATACCGCCGAAATGTTCCGCGTAGCGTTGCCAACCCACCCGCCGGAATGGATTTCGCTGATGACCGATGCTCCCGGTCCATGCCAGTCCGACCTTGAGCCTCGTTTCGCCGGCAAGCCTTCGTTCCCATGACGCACTGGCTGTGGCGTCGGCATGCAGATACGGCATCGCAGCGGGGATCGTTTCTTCGCGCGTATTGAATAGCAAAGGCAGGCTGAGTAACGGAATTTCGTAGTCGAACGGCGGCAAAGTCTCGACACCGCCACCGGCCGAATAGCCGTCCACATGATTGCCGAGGCTGCGAGCGAGTAGCGCCCCCATCTGCGGAAATGAATTCCAGACGAGACGGCCGCCCTCGCGATGAACGCGCTCGGCCAGCAGCGGGATATAGCGGCTGAACTGCAAGACGTCACCCATGCCCTGTTCGCCCCACACCAGCAGTGTCTTGCGGGCGAGCGATTCACCTTGCCAGGTCGGTGCCGGCATCGCGGGGCGGTTACCACCCAATTCAAGTGAGCCATCCCAGCGCGCTTCGTGGGCTTGCCAGCCGTGCGCGTAATCGCCGCGCACGAGTTGCAGCATGCCGAGATTCGAGCGCATGGTCGCGTCGGTGGGCGCCAATGCGCAGGCGGTTCTTCCGGCGTGCTCCGCTTCGTCCCAGCGTTGCGCTTCACGCAGCGCCAGCGCATAGTTGTTATGCGCCAGATGACTATGCGGCGCGCATTGCACGGCTTTTGCGCCCGCTTCGAGCGCACGCGGCAGATTCAAATTGACGCGGTTTGCATGGGTGAGATTTGTCCACGCGTCGCCGTTATCGGGGGCGTCATGTACGGCGCTTTCCAGTAGGGCGAGTTGCTCGTTGAGGTCGCCGCCGGTAAGCGTGAGGGCGCTGGCGAGATTGTTGTGCAGTTGCGGCAGTTTTGGATCGATGGCGAGTGCGCGGCGATAAGGTGCGATTGCCTCGCTATGCCGGTTTGCCATCTGCAGCGCGTAGCCGAGACGGAAGTGTGCAAGCGCGCGGTGGGGATCGAGTTGGGCAATAATGGCGGCGAGTTCGACCGCGTCATGGTGACGATGTTGCTCGAGCAGCGTGGCGATGAGCGAATCGATCGATGTGTCGTCGAGTAGATGGCGTTGCGCAGCGGCGTCGAGCCAGTTCGCCTCCGCTTCGGCGGTGCCGTTTTGCCGGGCTGCGGCAGCCTGTCGCAGGAAAGTCAGGAAAGCTGACGAGGCAGCGGTGTCGCTATCAGAGATGGGTAGCATGGATGAGTTTGGGTGGCGCGAGAACCGATGTCGGGCAACCGGCTCGCGCAACGTTGTCGCAAAATTCCATGTTACTGACGCAAGGCCGTGAGGTAAGTCAGACTAGTCCGAACAGTTAAACTAAAGTCATGCATCGTATAACCAATACCGGCCGGGTCAACCTCGGTCATCTGTTCTGGCTGCGCAGCCTCGCCATCATTGGCCAACTGATGACGATTGCGTTCGTGCAGATTTTCTTCGGCGTGCATCTGCCGTTGCCAGCCATGTTGCTCGTGATCGCGCTCGAAGTGATCTTCAACGGACTCACGTGGTGGCGCGTCTCGCAACAGCGGCCCGAGTCCAATCTCGAACTGTTCGGCCAGATCTGGGTCGATCTGGGTGCTTTGTCGGCGCTGCTGTTCCTCTCCGGCGGCACCACCAACCCATTCGTTTCGTTGTACCTGCCCTCGCTCGCGATTGCTGCAGCCGTATTGCCATGGCATCTGATGGCATGGCTTGCCGCGTTTGCCGTGGCCTGCTATGCCGTGCTCGGTTTCGATTCAGTGCCGCTGAATCTCGATAATCCGGCGAACCTTTTCGACTACTTTCGCGCCGGCATGTGGGTGAACTTCATGGTCAGCGTCGGCCTGATTGCATGGTTCGTCGCACGCATGTCACGTGCTCTGCGACTACGTGACGCAGCGCTCGCAGAGGCGCAGCAGCGCTTGCTTCAGGACGAACGCGCCGTCGCGCTCGGCGTGCAGGCTGCCACTGTCGCGCACGAAATCGGCACGCCGCTGTCTACAATTGCAATGTTGTCCGAAGAATTGCGCGACGCCGCGCGAACCGACAAAGGGCTCGCGCCATACAGCGCCGATCTGGAGTTGCTCGAACAGCAAATGGCGCTGTGTACATCGGCGCTTGCGCGACTGCGCAGCCGGGCATCGACAATGACCAACCGGCAAACGGTCAGCGAATGGCTCGAGTCGTTTTGTGAGCAATGGCGCTTGCGTCATCCGCATGTGAAATTCGAGCGGATCGACGCGCCGCCTGAGGGCGTCAGTCTGGACGATACGGTTGCCGTCAGTCAGATCCTGACGATTCTGCTCGACAACGCCGCGCGGGCGAGTCGCGATCACGTCACGCTGTCGTGCACGCTCACTGCTCGCGGCGACCAGGTCGCATTCGAAGTATGCGACGCAGGCCCGGGTATCCCGGCCGCGTTGCGCGGGTCGCTCGGCACGATGCCGGTCGACAGTACGCAGGGTGGACACGGCGTGGGCCTGTATCTGGCATTTTCGGCGGCGGCACGTCTGAAGGGATCGATCGAGTTGGCCGACGTCAGCGAGATCAAGCCGCGTGGCACGCGCGCAGTGTTGAGACTGCCGCTTGCGGCGCGCAAATTATCAGGTGCGGGCCGTCAAGGCACTACGCCATCCAATACGGAGAAACAGGCATGAGCGATATGAATTTTCTGGTGATCGACGACGATGAGGTGTTCTCCGGCATCCTCGCCCGTGGTTTGACGCGGCGCGGTTATACAGTGGCCGAAGCGCACAACGCGGATGAGGCGATCAAGTTGGCGAACCAGCAGAAGTTCAGCCAGATCACGGTAGATCTGCATCTGGGCAACGACTCCGGTCTTACGCTCGTCGCCCCCCTGCGTGATTTGCAGCCTGATGCGCGCATGCTGGTGTTGACCGGTTATGCCAGCATCGCGACTGCGGTGCAGGCAGTTAAAGACGGTGCGGATAACTATCTGGCCAAGCCCGCCAACGTGGAGACGATCTTGTCGGCGCTGCAAAGCGAAGCGAGCGCGCTGCAAGCGGAAGAGGCGATTGAGCATCCCACGCCGCTGTCGGTTGCGCGCCTGGAGTGGGAGCATATCCAACGTGTGCTCGCGGAGCATGGCGGTAATATTTCGGCGACCGCGCGCGCGTTGAACATGCATCGTCGAACACTGCAGCGGAAGTTGGCGAAGCGGCCGGTCAAGCAGTAAGCGCCGGAGGCCGGCTCGCCTTTGCGGGACGGAAAACAAAACGGGCTGTCTTTCACAAGACAGCCCGTTTTTTACGCGTCACACATGATCGGCTGTGTGTGGCGCGCAGCTTTAACACGCGGCGTCAGTATCGACATCGACGCCAGCATCAGCCACCGAGGTCTACATCAGCCTTACAGCACGTAGCGCGACAGATCCTCGTCTTCCGCCACTTCGTTCAGCGCGCGATCCACATACGCAGCGTCGATCTGCACCGTCTTGCCCGAGTGGTTACCAGCTGCGAACGAGACATCTTCGAGCAGTTTTTCGATCACCGTGTACAGGCGGCGTGCGCCGATATTTTCGGTCTTCTCGTTGACCGAATACGCGATTTCGGCCATACGGCGAATACCGTCGTCGGCGAATTCGAGGTGCACGTCTTCGGTGGCCAGCAATGCCTGGTATTGCTTGACGAGGCTCGCGTCCGTCGACACCAGGATCGATTCGAAATCGCCCACCGACAGCGAATCCAGTTCGACACGAATCGGGAAGCGGCCTTGCAGTTCCGGAATCAGATCGCTCGGCTTGGCCAGATGAAACGCGCCACTCGCGATAAACAGAATGTGGTCTGTCTTCACCATGCCGTACTTGGTGTTGATCGTGGTGCCTTCGACGAGCGGCAGCAGATCGCGCTGCACGCCCTGACGCGACACTTCACCACCGCCCGCTTCATTGCGCGACGCGATCTTGTCGATTTCGTCCAGGAACACGATACCGTTCTGCTCGACGTTCTGCACCGCCTTGGTTTTCACCTCTTCGTCGTTGAGCATCTTGCTGGCTTCTTCGTCGGTGAGGACCTTTAGCGCTTCCTTCACCTTCAGCTTGCGGCGCGTTTTCTTGCCCCCGCCGATGTTCGCGAACATCGAACGGATCTGCTCGGTCATGTCTTCCATGCCCGGCGGCCCCATGATGTCCATGCCCACTTGCGGCTGTTCGACGTCGAGTTCGATTTCCTTGTCGTCGAGCAGACCTTCGCGCAGACGCTTGCGGAAGGTCTGGCGCGTGGTGCTGCCTTCGTCCGCCGTATCCGCTGCGCTCGAACTCGCGCCGAAACCAACTGGGCGCGCGCTCGGCAACAGGATGTCGAGGATACGGTCTTCGGCCTGATCTTCAGCTTTGGTCCGCACCTTGCGCATTTCCGTCTCGCGCGTCTGCTTGACCGAGATTTCGATCAGGTCGCGTACGATGCTGTCGACGTCGCGGCCGACGTAACCGACTTCGGTGAATTTGGTGGCTTCGATCTTGATGAACGGTGCGTCGGCCAGTTTCGCCAGACGCCGCGCGATTTCGGTTTTACCGACGCCGGTCGGTCCGATCATCAGAATGTTCTTCGGCGTGATTTCCTGGCGCAGCGGATCTTCAACCTGCTGACGGCGCCAGCGGTTGCGCAGCGCCACGGCAACCGCTTTCTTCGCGCGGCCTTGGCCGATGATGTGCTTGTCGAGTTCCGAGACGATCTCGGCAGGGGTCATGGTGCTCATCGTGGGTCCTTACTCGATCGTCTCGATGACGCGGTTATGGTTCGTATAGATGCACATGTCGCCGGCAATCTCCAGAGACTTCTCCACGATCTCGCGCGGCGACAGCTCGGTGTTGTCGACGAGTGCCTTCGCAGCAGCTTGCGCATAAGCGCCGCCCGAACCGATCGCGCAAATACCGCCTTCCGGATCGAGCACGTCGCCGTTACCGGTAATGACGAGGGTGGTGGTGGCGTCCGCGGCGATCAGCATGGCTTCGAGGCGGCGCAGCATGCGGTCGGTGCGCCAGTCTTTGGCGAGTTCGACGGCGGCGCGGGTCAGATTGCCCTGATGTTTTTCCAGCTTCGCTTCGAAGCGGTCGAGCAGCGAGAAGGCGTCGGCCGTGCCGCCGGCGAAGCCGACCATCACCTTGCCGTTGTAGATGCGCCGGACTTTTTTCGCGCCGCCTTTCATGACGATGTTGCCCAGCGTCACCTGGCCGTCGCCGCCAAGCGCGACCTTGTCGCCGCGGCGCACGGAAACGATCGTCGTGCCGTGAAATTGCTCCATATGCGTTCCTCTTTGCAAAACGGGTAGGACGCGGCGGCACAAGGTAATGCACCACCGCATGAATCCTGGAAGCGGACGGCGCGCAGGGCTGAAACGATCAACCGGCCGGCGCGCGCTCGTGCAACGCATGTCCGACTTATTTTAGGGCGTGCGCGGTCATATCAAGAGCCGGCAAACGGCATAAGACAAAAACACGGGATTCGGAGCGGAGGACTGTGCGGAAGGGCGCACAAAAGAAAAAAGGCGCACAGATCACCGTGCGCCTCTCGACGAAGCCGCTTAAAAGGGCGCGGAGCCGAAGCCGCGCCGCAGGCGTTCAATCGCCGAACAGCTTCTGGCGCAGTTCGCGGCGTTCCTGCGCTTCGAGCGACAGGGTTGCCGTGGGCCGGGCGAGCAGACGCGGAATGCCGATCGGCTCACCGGTTTCTTCGCACCAGCCGTAATCGCCCGAATCGATGCGTGCGATCGATTGCTGCACTTTCTTCAGCAGCTTGCGCTCGCGGTCGCGCGTGCGCAGTTCCAGCGCATGCTCTTCCTCGATCGTTGCGCGGTCGGCCGGGTCCGGCACGATTACAGTTTCGCGCAGGTTTTCGGTCGTTTGGCCGGCATTGCGGAGAATGTCCGCCTGCAGCTGTTCGAGCTTGTTCTTGAAGAAAGCGAGCTGATCCTCATTCATGTAATCCTTGTCGCTCATCTTCAGGATTTCGGCTTCAGTCAAGAGTCGTTTCGTCGTCATCTGGCTTGCTTCTTCAATGTGAGGCAAAACTCTTACATAGTGCCCGCACTTTCGTATTGCCCGCAAAGGCGCACGGGGACGCTGATCGCTGGGCGGGCACGGACGATGGACTGTCGGTGACGCCGAAGCGCCTTGCGCCCACGCGCCGGGCGTCGCTACGCCAATGCGGGGCCGAACTCCTCTGGAAACTGTTTCTCAAATGCTCCTGAGGCATTGCTTGCCGGCAGCGCGCTTTTCGAGCTGTGCCAGCCGGCATTGTCGGCGTGATTTCCGGATAAGATTTTCCGGCGCCGTTTCAGGCCCGGCGCGGAATACGCGCTGACCGGGCAATTCGTTGTCATTCTCCAGTGGGCACGTATTGTAACTGAATCACAATCCAGCACCGCAACTGGTGAAAATCCCCGGCGGCGCACTGATATCCCGAAAATATAACGCGCACACGGTCAAAAAGCGATGGTCGTGCACGCTTTAATACAGCAGGGTTTTCACGTGTTTTTCACACAGCCGACATTTCAGCAGGCTTTCGGGGCGCTTCTGCTTCCCGCATTCTGCAGACAATTGCCGCCGGTGCCCCCTTGGACACATGCTCGTGATTAGCGCGCTCCAGCATTCCTCGTGCCGCGCCGTTTGCCCGGCACGGCACGAGCCGGCATTTGCGACGATCTGTGACGCTTACGCCAGACAGGCGTCCAGACCGTCGGTGATCAGGTCCTGCGGCAGTTCGATACCAATGAACACCATCTTGTTGGTTTTCTTCTCGATCGGCTGCCACTTCGCGGCCAGATCGCTGCCCATCATCTGGTGCACGCCCTGGAATACGACCTTCCGGTCGACGCCCTTCATATACAGCACGCCCTTATAGCGCAGCAGGCGCTCGCCGTAGATCTGCAGAATGCCGCCGAGGAAGTCCTCGAGCTTGTTCGGGTCGAACGGACGGTCACTGCGGTAGACGAACGATTTGATCTTGTCGTCATGGTGCGCGTGATGGTGATGCGCGTGGTCGTGGCCTTCGTGGTCGCACTTGCCGTGGTCGTGATCGCAGTTTTCGTGATCGTGATCGGCATGGGTGTGGCCGTGCTCGTCATGCGCGTGAGCATGGCTGTGCGCATGTTCGTCTTCAGCGAGGAAATCCGGGTCGATTTCGAGCTTCGAATTGAGGTTGAAGCCGCGCAGGTCGAAGATTTCCTTGATGTCCGCCTCGCCGAAGTTGACGAGCTTGATCGCCGCCCGCGGGTTCATGTGCAGCAGGCGATGGCGCAGATCGTCCACGTGCTTTTCGTCGACCGTGTCGGACTTGGTGATGAACAGGCGATCAGCGAAGCCGACCTGGCGTTGCACTACTTCATGCTCGTCCAGTTGATGGTTGGCGTGCTTCGCGTCGACCAGCGTGATGATCGCGTCGAGCAGGAATTCGTTGGCAATCTGGTCGTCCATGAAGAACGTCTGCGCGACCGGGCCGGGATTGGCGAGACCGGTGGTTTCGATCACGACACGGTCGAAATCCAGTTCGCCGGACTGCTTCTTCGCCGCCAGATCGCCCAGCACGCGTGAGAGGTCGCCACGGATCGTGCAGCAGATGCAGCCGTTGCTCATCTGGATGATCTGCTCGCTCGTGTCCTGCACGAGGATTTCGTTGTCGATGTTTTCTTCGCCGAACTCGTTCTCGATCACGGCGATCTTCATACCGTGCTTTTCGTTCAGGATGCGCTTGAGCAGGGTGGTTTTGCCGCTGCCGAGAAAGCCGGTCAGGATGGTGACGGGAATCATGTTGGTCGCCTTTACGTGAGTCTGTGCGTAATCGAATCTAAATCGCGAATCAAAAGCGCGAATCTGCTGCGAATGTGTCTGCAAATCCGGTTTGCCGGGTGCGGCAGCCTGACGGCGCGGGGCCCGATCTAGCCGGATATTGAAACATATCTGTCAAGCCGGCGCTGGCGGCGGGGGCGAACCCCTCCGCGGCACGCGGGAAATAGCCCCGAAGTTATGGGCGATCAGGCAATTTGCAACAGCAGGCCTTTCAGATATTCGCCTTCCGGGAAGGCGGTGAGCAACGGATGGTCGACCCCGGCGCCGAGGCGCTTGAGAATTCGCGCATCGACGCGCGCATCGGCCGCCGCGCCGGACACGATCTTCTGGAACAGTTCGGAGTCGATCGCACCGGAGCACGAATAGGTAAACAGCAGGCCGCCCGGGCGCAGCAGCTTCAGGCCGGTCAGGTTGATGTCCTTATAGGCGCGCGAGGCGCGGTCCACGTGTTCACGCGACGGCGCGAATTTCGGCGGATCGAGCACGATCAGGTCGAAGCGTTCGCCTTCCTCGTACAGGCGGCGCAAGGTTTTGAACGCGTCGGCGTCGAGCCAGGTGGCGCGCTCGGCGTCGAAGCCGTTGGCTGCCACATTGTGTTGCGCGATCGCGAGCGCGTCGCCCGACGAATCGATCGACACCACACGCTTCGCCCCGCCTTTCAATGCCGCCAGCGAAAAGCCGCCGGTGTAGCAGAAGCAGTTCAGTACCTCGCGATTTTTTGCCAGTTCCTGCACCAGCAGGCGGTTATCGCGCTGGTCGACGTAGAAGCCGGTTTTGTGGCCGTTGCGCACGTCGACGTGATAGCGCACGCCATTTTCGCTCGCGATCAGCGCTTCCGACGGCGCTTCGCCTGCCAGCACGCCGGTGATCTGCTCGAGCCCTTCTTTCTGGCGAATCGACACGTCCGAACGTTCGTAGACGTTCGGGCAGCCGGTCGCGTCGGTCAGCGCGGCGACGATCGCCTCCTTCCAGGCTTCGACCCCGGTTGCCATGAACTGGCACACCAGCTGGCTGCGCTGGCCTTCGTCCTCCGCGACGTAGTGATCGACGATCAGGCCTGGCAAGCCGTCCGCTTCGCCGAAAATCAGCCGCACGGCGCCGGTGTTGTGCACCATCGTTTGACGATGCGTGAGCGCGCGCTGTACGCGGCGCTTGAAGAACGCATGATCGATCGGCTCGGTTTCGTCGAAGCTCCACACGCGGGCGCGAATCTGCGAATGCGGGCTGTAGGCCGCGCGGGCGAGGAAGCGGCCGTCGTGCGCGCGCACCAGCACCGTTGCGCCGGGAGCGGGATTGCCGTCGACGCGATCGATCGCGTTGGCATAAACCCATGGGTGACGGCGCAGCAGCGATTTTTCTTTCGACGGTTTGAGCGTAACGGTATTCATCAAAGTGTCTGCAGGAACAGTAGGCCGCGCGGATAAAGCGCACGGCGGATGAAGCAAAGGTGGAGACCGCAAGCCGCAAAAAGCAAAACAAACAGCAAAGAGCGGAATCAGTCGCGTTTTTTGGCGCGTGGATGCGCCTGATCGTAGACGTGCGCGAGATGCTGGAAATCGAGCGCGGTGTAGACCTGCGTGGCGGTAATGCTGGCGTGCCCGAGCAGTTCCTGCACGGCCCGCAGATCGCCGCTCGACTGCAGCACGTGCGTGGCGAACGAATGCCGCAGCACGTGCGGATGCACATTGGCGGGAATGCCGGCCACCAGCGCCGCGCGTTTCACCCGGTCACGCACGACATTCGGCGACAGCCGATTGCCACGCGCCGAGAGAAACAGCGGGTGCGGATCGTGTCTGACCATCTGATCCCGCACCGCGAGCCACGCGTTCAAGGCGTCGAGCGCCTTGCTGCCGACCGGCACGATGCGGCGCCGGTTGCCCTTGCCGAGCACCTCGACTTCGGCGGAATCGAGCTTGAGCCAGCCTGCGGAGCGGTAGCCATCGGCATCGGCAAAACGGGCGTCGAGACCGACCAGCTCAGACAGACGCAGGCCCGACGAGTAGAACAGTTCGAGCATCGCGTGATCGCGCAGGCCTTCGGGCGTCGCGGCGGGCGGGCTTTCCATCAGGCGCGTGGCGTCGTCGACGGAAAGCGCTTTCGGCAGTGCTTTGGCCTGTTTCGGCGCGCGCACGGTGGCGACCGGGTTGGCCGGCAGATCGACGCGGCCCGCGAGCCAACGGTAAAACGCCCGCCAGGACGACAGCCGATGGCTGATCGAGCGCGCCGTCAGGCCGCCGGCATGCGCCCGCGAAACCGCGCCGCGAATATCGACCGCGGTGAGGCTTTCGAGCGGCCGGCCCTTGGCCAGCAACCTGAGTTCCTCGAGTTCGTGGGTGTAGCCGCGCAGCGTATGCGCCGACAGCCGCCGCTCATGTTCGAGATTCGACAGGTAAGCGGCGATCGGGTCGGCGTCGGTCACGATGGCCTTGAGCGGGATCGGCGGCTCAGCGCGGCAGCAGACGGCTCAACGCCGCGCTCGCCAACGCGCCGATCTGCGTCAGGAAATCGGTCGCCATGCCGTCGTGGAAGCGGCGTGCGTCCGCCGAACCCATCACCAGCAGGCCGAAAGTGGGCGCTTCTTCCTTGCCTTCGGGGTCGCGCAGCGCGAGCAGCGCGATCGATTCCGTGGCGTGCGCGGACTCGCCCGTCCCGCCGGCGGCCCCGTCGTCGCTCACCGCCGATACGGCCGGCACCAGCCACTGCGCCGCTTCGAAGCCGGTGTTCGCGCCACAGTACGGCGTGGTGAGGCTATTCGCGAAGATTCGCACTTCCTCGCCGACATGGCGCGCGAATTCAGCCTGTGCGTAGGGCTCGGAGACGTCCCACACGCGCAGCGCGGCTTGCGGCACGTCGAAAATATCGCGCAAACCGCTGGAAATCGTGCGCGGCAGCGCGTACGGATCGCGCTCGGCCATCACGCGGATGGTCCAGCGATTGAATTTCGACGCGATGCTGTCGTTTTCGTGGCCGTAGCGCAGCAGCTCGGCCAGACGCCGTTCGAGGTGCTTGTTCTTGTCGCGCAGCATTTCCATCTGCCGTTCCTGCAGCGACACCGCGGCTTTGCCGTGCGGGTTCGCAAGCCGGATCGTCGCGAGCATTTCCGCGTGTTCGGCGAAGAATTCGGGGTTGGCGAGCAGATATTCGGCGACTTCGCGATCGTTCATGGTTTCGGCTAAAGGACTACGGGACGACGCCTTCGGGCGGCGCATCGGTCATGCGTTCTGGGCCGGTGGGAGAGCCGCCGGGTCCGGCGCTTTATCGGCCTCCGCATCGGCCTCTTCGTTGGCCTCCGTTCGAGGCCATGTGTCGGGTGCTTCCTGAGCCGATCGCTCGGCCGTTGAATCGGGTGGTGCGCTGGCGCGGGTCAATCGGCCAGTTCGATCTCGCCTTCGAAGACGGTTGCCGCGGGGCCGGCCATCAACAGCGGCGAGCCGTCTTGCGTACTGTCCCACGTGATGGTCAGCTTGCCGCCGTGCGTGTGTACGAGCACCGGCGCATCCAGCAGCCCACGGCGAATGCCGGCGGCGACTGCCGCGCACGCGCCCGTGCCGCACGCCAGCGTTTCGCCGGCGCCGCGTTCGTAGACACGCAGCTTGATTTCGCTACGGCCGACGATCTGCATGAAGCCCGCGTTCACTCGCTGCGGGAAACGTGCATGCCGCTCGATCACCGGACCTTCGACGAGAACCGGAAAATCTTCGACATCGTCGACCACTTGCACGGCGTGCGGATTGCCCATGGACACCACCGAAATCCAGCGCGTCACGCCGTTCACGTCGAGCGGCCAGAGCGTATCCGTGCCTTCGCGGCGGCCTTCGAGGCCTTTGGTGGCGAACGGTACGCGCTCCGGTTCGAACACGGGGGCGCCCATGTCGACCAGCACTTCGCCGTTTTCCTGCATGGTCAGCAGGATGACGCCGTTCTGCACTTGCACGCGCACGCTGCGCTTGTCGGTGAGGCCGCTGTCGCGCACGAATTTGACGAAGCAGCGCGCGCCGTTGCCACAGTGCTCGACCTCGCCGCCGTCGCAATTGAAGATGCGATATCTGAAATCGACGCCGTCCACGGTGGGTTTCTCGACCAGCAGCAACTGGTCGGCGCCCACGCCGAAATGCCGGTCCGCGAGCGCGCGCACCTGCGCCGGCGTCAGGTTGACCGGTTGGGTGTAGCCGTCGAGCACGACGAAGTCGTTACCCGCGCCGTGCATTTTGGTGAATTTCAGTTTCATCACGCTATTGTAAGTGACGCGCCTGCAGGTGGGCCGAACGCGACATTATTTCCGCTCTCCAGCGTTTTTTCGAAGCCGGCTCTCAATACACACTCGGCTCGCCCGGCGGCCGGGTCTTGAAGCGCTTGTGCACCCAGTAGTACTGCTCGGGGATCAACGGAATCTGCTCTTCGAGGAAGGCGTTCATGCGGCGCGCGTCGGCTTCGTCGTCGCCAGTGGGGTAGTTGTCCCACGGCTTGAAGACTTTCAGCCGGTAGCCCTTGTAGTTCGGCAGCACTTCGCCAATGAACGGCACCACTTGCGCATGGCCGACCCCGGCGAGCCGCCCGACAGCCGTCAGCGTGCACGTTGGTATGCCGAAGAACGGCACGAACGTCGAGTTGCGCATGCCGTAGTCCATGTCGGCGCCGAGCATGACGGGCTTGCGGTCGCGCAACCAGCGCAGCACGATGCGCGCGCTGTCGGCGCGGCTTGCCATGTCCGCGCCGAAGCGGCCGCGCGCGGCGATCGCCACGTCGTCGAGCACCTTGTTGGACATCGGCTGGTAAAGCGCGCCGCACTGCCGGTTCAGCGCGTGATTGATGAACACGGAGCCCGCTTCGATGCCGACGAAATGCGCGCCGAGCAACAGGGTAGGAGGCATGTCCGGGTCGCTCAGATCGATCTCGCTATCCACCTGCACGAGCTTTTCCAGCTTCTTTGCGGACCCGAACCACTGGACGCTGCGCTCGACATAGCTGCGGATCGCGTGGCGGAAGTGTTTCTGCGCGATTTCTTCGCGATGCTCGGCGCTCCACTCCGGGAAGCACAAGCTCAGATTGATGTGGACGATGCGCTTGCGATTGCTGGGGATCTGATAGAGCAGCCAGCCCAGTCCGTCACCGAGTCGCGCAACGAAACCGTATGGCAGCAATGCCAGAAATTTCAGCAGTCCAATGGCCAGGTGGGCACCAAGACGACTCAGCATGCCGCCCCTCCGTGTAGGGCGTCGAGCGACGCTTTGCTCAAGAAACCTGAAGACGGGTCGAAATACACCACGGGTGATCACTCTGTGACAATCAAAGGAAGTCGCTATAATAAGGGCTTCGCCGAGTTAATAGACAACTTGCGGGGCGAAGCTGGCGGGTGCGATCCATGGGATAGGCCCTCTGCCGGTAAGGTAATCCGCTAAAGCGTCGCCGCTTCAAGGCTCCCGAAGCTGGCTACGTGAAACTCAACCGTAACCACAAAACAGGAGTCTGCAACGTGGCAAACGATTATCTCTTCACTTCCGAATCTGTGTCCGAAGGCCATCCCGACAAAGTCGCGGATCAGATTTCGGACGCCATCCTCGACGCCATCCTGACCCAGGACAAGTATTCGCGTGTTGCAGCCGAAACGCTGTGCAACACGGGTCTCGTCGTGCTGGCCGGTGAAATCACCACCACCGCGAACGTCGATTACATCCAGGTCGCGCGCAACACGATCAAGCGCATCGGCTACGACAATACCGATTACGGTATCGACTACCGCGGCTGCGCGGTGCTGGTGGCGTACGACAAGCAATCGCCGGACATCGCTCAAGGCGTGGACCGCGCGCACGACAACAACCTCGATCAAGGCGCCGGCGACCAGGGCCTGATGTTCGGTTACGCGTGCGAAGAAACCCCGGAACTGATGCCGTTGCCGATCCACCTGTCGCACCGTCTGGTGGAGCGTCAGGCGAATCTGCGCCGCGACGGCCGTCTGCCCTGGCTGCGCCCGGATGCGAAGTCGCAAGTCACCGTGCGTTATGTCGACGGCAAGCCGCATGCAATCGACACGGTCGTGCTCTCCACCCAGCATTCGCCGGATATCGATCTGGCTACGCTGCGCGAAGCCGTGATCGAAGAAGTCATCAAGCCGACGCTACCGGCTGACCTGATCAAGGGCGACATCAAGTTCCTGGTGAACCCGACCGGCCGGTTCGTGATCGGCGGCCCGCAAGGCGATTGCGGTCTGACGGGCCGCAAGATCATCGTCGACACGTACGGCGGCGCGGCGCCGCACGGCGGTGGCGCGTTCTCGGGCAAGGATCCGTCGAAGGTCGACCGTTCGGCGGCTTATGCCGGCCGTTATGTCGCGAAGAACATCGTGGCGGCTGGCTTGGCGTCGCGCTGCCTGATTCAGGTTTCGTACGCAATTGGCGTTGCCCAGCCGACTTCGGTCATGGTCAACACGTTCGGCACGGGCCGCGTGTCGGATGCGACGATCACGAAGCTGGTGCTGGAGCATTTCGACCTGCGTCCGAAGGGCATCATCCAGATGCTCGACCTGCTGCGCCCGATCTATGAGAAGAGCGCGGCCTACGGGCACTTCGGCCGCGAAGAGCCGGAATTCACGTGGGAAGCTACGGACAAGGCACTGATACTCGCAGAGGCGGCCGGCACTGAACCGGTCGCTGCGCTGGCCGAATAAGCGCACGCAGTCCGCTTCAGCAAAAAACCCCGCCGGCGCAAGCCGTGCGGGTTTTTTTTATGGTCTTCGTCGGAGGCGCGCGCTGTACCGTGAGGCGATAGCAGCATTGACACCCTTGCGGCATGCACGCTTTACAGCTTGACCGAGGGCGTGGCGCCCGCTGTTCAAGGCTGGCGCGCGGTGCCACGACGCTGAACGGCTCGTTAGCCGTTCAGCCGCGATTCATTTACCGGCTAGCAAACGCGAAGGCGAACGCAAACCAGCCGGTGCTGCCGCTCGTCGACATCCGGCGCGGGCGACGGCTCGTGTTTTGAGGCGTGGCGACCGGCGCATTACGTGTTGCGGTGAGGCGCAGCGGCGTCGGTTTGCGCAGCAGCGTCCGCAGCGAAAAACGACGCGCGCTGCCTTGCAGACGCAGCGCGGAGAAGAAGGTATGGAACCAGGTGCGAATGCCGTCGACCGCTTTGGCTTCGCGCCATTGTTCGCCTAATGCGCGAGTGCGGGTGGCATGGTGACGCAGCGCGCGCACGACGTGACGGCGCGTCGGCCGCGCTGCTTTCAGTGCGGCGCGGGTAAGACGGGTGCTCAGAAGAGTATGCATGGCTTCACAAGTAGGCAGCGTGTCGCGCGACGGAGGGTGCGCCAGAATGAGCACCAAATGTGCCAACGGCGGTGTCGCGATGGACGGCGCGAAAGCCCGGAATTCGACGGGAAAGAACACGGAGGGCGGCGGAATCGGCCCTGGTGGCCTGTGCGCGCCGCAAAAGTGCGGGAAGAGCGATCAACATGTGTTCAGCGTACACGCGATTCATGACGTCAGAAAGTCGGTTTTTACCCTGCGAATACGGGTTTTTACGGGGGCAGTACGATGTGCGTGCTCGCGGGGTCGCGCCCTTTGCGGTCGATTTTCGTGCGTGCTTGCCCTGACAGCGTGCCGTGTCACCAGCCGTTTCGCGTGAAAGTAGTGCGTAAGGCCCTGGCCTCTCGAAAGGCGAAACAGCGCACAGTCCGATCGCGCCCGTTTTACAATCGAGCATCGGTCAGTCGAAAGTAACGGAACACCATGTCACTTCACTCGAAGAAAGAACAGATTCAAACGTTGCGGGAGCAAGGATTTGTCGTTGTGCCGGGATTGGTTTCTCCTGAGCGTTGCGCTGAACTGAAGCAGATTGCAGAGCGCCAGCTGCAGGAAGCGGCGGCGCCGATCGAGTTCGAAGCAGATCTGCGGTATCCGGGCGCACCGGAATCCAAACATGCGCCGGGCGGCCATACGGTTCGCCGCCTGCTGGATGCGTACGGGCGCCATCCGCAGTTTGCGCAATGGGCGACCGCGCCGGAAATTCGCGGCTGGATGGAGTTGTACTTCGGCGAGGAGCCGCGCTTATCGCGAGCGCATCACAATTGCATGATGACCAAGCACCCTGCTTATGGCAGTTTGACCGGCTGGCATCGTGACGTGAGGTATTGGTCGTTCGAACGCGACGACCTGGTGTCCGTGTGGCTCGCTGTCGGGTCGGAAACGGTCGACAACGGCGCGTTGTGGCTGGTGCCGAAGTCGCACAGCGCGGCCTTCACGTCCGACCGATTCGACGAGGCGAAGTTTTTCCGCTCCGACCTGGAAGAGAATCAGGCATTGATTCGCACCGCGGTTTCGCCCGAGCTTAAGGCGGGAGACGTGGTGTTCTTCCATTGCAACACGCTGCATTCGGCGGGCAAGAATCTCAGCGACCAGGTGAAATTTTCTTTGGTGTTCACTTATCACGGGGCAAGCAATGTGCCCCTGCCGGGATCCCGCTCGGCGGCCAAGCCGGAAATTGCCTTCTAGTTTTTTTGCCTCATGCGGCGCGGATGTCCCTTGATTCCGCGCCGTGCAAAACACGCGGCGCTCTACCGCTTGCGCCCGGAAACAGCCACCCCGGTCAGGCCGGCAATCGTGGCGATAACGCCGCCCACGATCAGCATGATCGCCTTGTTGGTCGGGGATCCGGTAAATACGCGAGACACCTCGCTGCTGACCGAGTTGAATGCCTGCCCGCCGAAATACAACAACACGATACCGCCGACAATCAGCGCGATTGAAATCGCCTTCGCCATGAATTCATCCCTCCGTTAAGCTTTGACCGGCCAAAGTGTAGGGGAGCCGCAAGCCATCGTCCATCCCGCATACTGGACGCCTGCACGTATCACGGCGATTGGCTACCATAGCGGTCCGGCCTCACCCATACCTAAACATAAAATCTGCACGCCTCCCGCAGCATGTGATCTCCTCACGCCCGTGATCGCCGGGCGACTTCAACATCAAGGACACTAGCAATGGCTTACGAAGCAGCTTCAGAACGCTATTCGGACATGCAATACCGCGTCTGCGGCAAGTCGGGTCTCAAACTGCCGGCGCTGTCGCTGGGCCTGTGGCACAACTTCGGCGATACCACGCCGATCTCCGCGCAGCGCGACATCCTGCGCACGGCCTTTGACCTGGGTATTACTCACTTCGACCTCGCCAACAACTACGGCCCCCCGTATGGCAGCGCCGAAACCAATTTTGGCCGGCTCTTCAAAGACGATTTCAAGCCGTATCGCGATGAACTGCTGATTTCGTCGAAGGCCGGTTGGGACATGTGGCCGGGTCCGTACGGTCAGGGCGGCGGCTCGCGGAAGTACGTACTCGCGAGTCTCGACCAGAGTCTGCAGCGCATGGGTCTCGATTACGTCGATATCTTCTATTCGCATCGTTTCGATGCCGATACGCCGCTCGAAGAAACCGCCGGTGCATTGGCAAGCGCCGTGCAGCAGGGCAAGGCGCTGTACATCGGTATTTCGTCATACTCGGCCACCAAGACGCTCGAAATGGCCAAGCTGCTTGCCGGGTACAAGGTGCCGTTGCTGATCCATCAGCCGGCGTACAACATGCTCAACCGCTGGATCGAAAGCGAGCTGCTGGACACGCTCGAGAACGTCGGGGCGGGCGCGATCGCCTTCACGCCGCTCGCACAGGGTTTGCTCACCGGCAAGTATCTGAACGGCGTGCCGGAAGACGCGCGCGTCAACAAGCCGGGCGGCGGTTCGTTGAAGCAGGAGCATCTGAGTCCGCAAAACATCGAACACGTGCGCAAGCTCAACGATATCGCGCAACGTCGCGGCCAAAGCCTCGCGCAGATGGCGCTCGCCTGGGCGCTGCGCGATCCGCGCGTCACGTCGGTGCTCATCGGCGCAAGCCGTGCGGAACAGGTGCGCGAGAACGTCGGTGCGCTGAAGAATCTCGCGTTCTCGGCGGAAGAGCTGGCGGAGATCGACCGCTACGCGACCGAAGGCGGCATTAACCTGTGGGAAAAGCCGTCGACGGATCAAGCGATCTGATCGCGTGGCGTTTCATGCCGTAAAGGCATGGCGTCGAAACATGCCGTGGCAACATGTAGTAAAAGGCACGCAGTAAAAGCACGCCGTAGAAACGAAGAAAGCCGCCCGTGAGGCGGCTTTCTTTTCAACCCAATTCAAGCGCACGCATTTCCCGCGCAATAGCCGAAGCGACTGCGTTCAGTCGACCGGACCATCGGCGAAGCGTCCAGGCCGTCTTCGCCGGACTTCGCTACACCAGCGCAGGCAAGCCTTCAACCAGCACGACTGCGAACACCACGCCGATCAGCGCGCCAAGCACGCGTAACACGTTGTGTCGAAATTCCGTCTTGCAGGGAAGCGCGCCGACAAACAGGGCGCCGGCCAGCGCCATCGGAATGACCAGGATGAAATCGCCAATCGTGAAGTAGGTCGTCATACCCGTCTCCTTATGTAGTACTGACGCGGGCGGTGGCTCGATTTCTGGAGTCATGCACTGCCAACGTTCGATTCGAGTATAGGCGACGCTTAGATCAACATAACAACGTTTTGCGGCGCTGCAGCGCGTCTTCGCAGGCTGCTGAACCCAGTACCGCAAAGGCCGCAGCGATTGGCGCGTTGCAGCAAAAACGCCTTGAAAAATGAAGTGTTTGCTTACACTGGCCTTACTTTTCAAGCCTGTTCGATGCGTGGCGGATGATTCTCGCCTGACGGGGAGCCAGCTCTTGCAGGCTCGGTTCCATGCTGCGTCCCGGATCGGTTGCCATCTAGCCGATCAACTGTGTCCCTCATGCCGTGAGCCGTTCCCGTTGACGTAAGCGTGTGGCCGAAACGAGGCCGACGACAAGCAGCACGCCTACCAGTCCGGCGACCCCGTTCCACCCATCACTCGCCCATACGTGTCCGCCATAAGAACCGACCACGCTCGAACCGATGTAATACGCGAGCAGATACAGCGCGGCCGCCTGACCTTTGGCTTCTTTGGCGAGGCGTCCGACCCAGCCGCTTGCCACCGAGTGTCCGGCGAAAAAGCCGAACGTCACGCAGGCGATGCCGGTCGCAATGGCCGCCAGCGGATGCAGCATTGTGAGTGCGAGTCCGAATAGCATCAGCAGCAAGCTGCCGGTCAGTACGCGCGTTCGGCCGAAGGTGTCGGCCATGCGGCCCGACCACGGCGAGGCGATCACGCCCGTCAGATAGACGACGAAAATCGCACCGATCTCCGTTTGGCTCAGCAGATAAGGCGGCGCGAGCAGGCGGTAACCGATGTAGTTGTACAGCGTGACGAAGCTGCCCATTAACACGAAGCCGAGCAGAAACAGCAGCGGCAAGCCCGGCCGCGTGAATTGCTTCAGCAATGCAGTGCGGTGATGGGCAAAGCCGAGCCCGCGACGCGGCACGAAATGGCGCGATGGCGGCAGCAACGCGCGAAACGCGAGCATCGACAAAATGCCGAGCACGCCGATCGTGCCGATTGCCACGCGCCACGAAAAAAGATCCGCGACGATGCCTGTAATCACTCGCCCTGCCATCCCGCCGATCGCCGTGCCGCCGACGTAAAGCCCCATCGCCAGACCGAGCCCGTCGGGGTGCACTTCTTCCGCGAGGTACGCCATCGCAACAGCGGGCACGCCACCGAGCGCGAGGCCTTCGAGCGTGCGCAGCACGAGCAGCTGATGCCAATGCGGCGCGATCGACACGCCGATCGTCAGCAGCGCCGACAGCATGAGCGACGCCGTCATCAGCTTGTGACGGCTCCATCCTTCCGAGACGAAGCCGGCCACGAATATGGCGAGCGCAAGCGCGGCGGTGGTCAGCGAGAGCGACAAGCTGCTTTGTGCCGGCGTCACGCTGAACGCCGTAGAGAATGCAGGCAGCAAAGGCTGTACGCAGTACAGCAGCGAGAATGTGGCGTAACCGGCGAACAGCAGCGCGACGCTGGCGCGCCAATAGGCCCGCGTGCCGCGTTCGAGATAGGGCGTGTCAGGGAGGGGCGCGGAGGTGAAAGAAGCCGATGACGCGGGAACAGCTGAAGAAGCAGTCCGGTGGGATTCCGGCGATGCGGTCACGAAAAAATCTCCTTGGGGAACGCAAAGTAAACAAAGGAGTTAAGGATACGCTGAAAAGCTTACCCGTGCGCCGCAGCCTCGCTCGCGGGTGCTGCGGGATGCACGATCTGTTCGTCGGTCGGCAATGCGGATGCATCCCAGCCGCCGCCCAATGCCTTGATCAACGCGACACTCGCGGCCATGCGGCGGCGCGCGATCGACACCGCATTCCGTTCGTTGGTGAGCGCGGTGGTTTGCGCGACCACGACGTCGAGATAGGTGATCGCGCCGTTTTTATAGCGGTCCGACACGACCGCGAGCGAACGTCGCGCGGCGGCTACGGCGTCGTCCTGCGCGGCAGCCTCCTGTTCCAGCACGCGCAATGCGGCGAGATTGTCTTCAACCTGGCCGAACGCGGTCAGCACCGTTTGACGATACTGCGCGACGCTTTCGTCGTAATGCGCTCGCGCTTGCTCTTTCACCGATGCACGTCCGCCGAAGTCGAGCAGCGTGCCCGCCAATGTCGGTCCGAGCGACCATAGACGGCTCGGCGCCAGCAGCCATTGACTGTAGTTGGTCGCTTCGAGCCCACCTGTCACCGACAAAATCAGGCTCGGAAAGAATGCCGCCGTCGCCACGCCGATCTGCGCGTTCATATCGGCAACGTGCCGCTCGGCCGACGCGATATCGGGCCGTCGTTCGAGCAGTGCGGACGGCACGCCGGCCGCCGCGACCACCGGCACGGCTGTGAGCGGCGCAACCGGCAGGGAAAATGTCGAGGGCGTCTCGCCGATCAGGATCGCGATCGCATGTTCGAGTTGAGCGCGCTGCACGCCGAGGTCGAGCGCTTGAGCCTGGGTGGTTTGCAACTGCGTCTGTGCCTGCGCGACGTCCGCGTCGGTGGCGATGCCGCCGGCGTAGCGATGTTGCGTCAGATCGAGTGCTTCCTTGTAGGCCTTGATCGTGTCGTCGAGAAGTTGGCGCTCCTGATCGAGACCGCGAAGTTCGAAGTAGTCCGTTGCCAGTTCAGCCTGCATCGAGAGAAGCGCGGCTTGCGCATCGGCGGCGCTCGCTTGCGCTTCGGCTTTCGCGCCTTCGACGCTGCGCGACACGCGGCCCCACAGGTCCGGTTCCCACGAAGCGTCGGCTTGCACGAGGTAATCGTTCAGCGTGAGACCGGCGGTCGATTTATGCAGCACGTTCTCCGAGGACCGCGCGCGGGAATAATCGCCGTTCGCGCTGACCAGGGGGAAGAAATTCGAGCGGTATTGCGCGACTGTCGCGCGGGCGGCGCGAAAGCGCGCCTCGGCGGCCTGCACGTTCTGATTTGCGCTCGCGACTTGCTGCTCGAGCGCATCGAGCGATGGGTCGGCGTAGACGCTCCACCATGCGCCTCGCGCGAACGTGTCGGCGGGTTGCGCGGGCTTCCAGCCGGTGCCTTCGAGTTCCTTGTAGGTCGCGGCGGTGACCGCAGGCGGCTTGACGTAGTCAGGGCCGACCGTGCAGGCGGTGAGTGTGCAGGCGAGTGCTGCGGCAAGCAGCGAGACGCGTGTGAATGGCGGCGCGAAACGGTGACGTGATGGCGGAGCGTTCATAGTGCGTTCCTCACTGCTTGCAGGCTGGCAACGTGCGCTGCAGGTGCGCCAGAAGCGCCCTCGCTCTTTGCCGCTGCACCAGAAGCACCCGCCGCACTTTCGCCACCGGCCGTTGCACCCGAAGCACCCGCTGCGCCCTCGCCACTTGCCGCTGCACCAGAAGCCCCAGCCGCATCCCCGCCACCAGCCCCAGCCCCAGCCCCAGCCCCAGCCCCAGAAGCGCCAACCGCATCCCCCGCCTTGTCCGCCACGATCCGCACCGGCGCTCCGTCCACGATCGAATCCTGCGGATTCAGAATCACCTGTTCATTGCCTTGCAAACCGGATGCGATTGCCACACGCGTGCCGAAGTCCGTTCCGAGCGAAACCGGCAGCAGCTTCACCTTGTGCTGCGGACTCACGGTCGCCACTTTCACGCCGTCGGGGCGGAACAGCAGCGCGTTGCCTGGCAGCGTAAACGGTGCGGCGCTCGCGCCCAAAGCGAAATGCACCTGCGCGTACGCGCCCGGCAGCAGATCGCCGTTGCGATTGTCGACATCGACTTCGACGAGCATGGTCCGCTGTTGCGGATCGACGGCGCCCGAGGTGCGCGCCACGGTCCCTGGATAATGCCTGGACGGCGTCTCGGTGAGCGTCAGAAACGCCGTCTGCTGCGCGCGCACCTGCTGCGCATAGGCCTGCGGCACGTTCACATACACGCGCAGTCTGTCCGCCTGTGCGACGTGGAACAGTTCCTTCGCCGGTCCGCCGGAACTCCCCGCATCGATCAGCGCACCGACGTCGACATTGCGTGCCGTCACGATGCCGTCGAACGGCGCGTAGACCTTCTGGAACGATTGCGTTTTTTCAAGGCGCGCCACGTTGAAGCGAGCGGCATCCAGCGTGCCTTTCTTTGCGAGCATGTCGCCGACCTTCTCGTCGGTTTCCTGCTTCGAAACCGATTTGCTTTTCAGCATGTCGGTCCAGCGGTCGGCGGTGCTTTTCGCGAGCGCGTAGTTGGCGTTGGCATTCGCGAGATCGGCGCGGGCGGCGCGCAGTTGATCGTCCACTTCGGGCGTGTCGATTTCCGCGAGCAGCTGGCCATTCTTGACGTGCGCGCCGATGTCCGCGTACCACTTCTTCAGATAGCCGTTGGTGCGCGCGTAAATCGGCGTGTCGAGAAACGCCTGCACGTTACCGGGCAGCACGAGGTCGAGTCCCGCCGTCGATTTTTGCGGACGCACGACTTCGACGCTCGTCTGGCTGGCGTGCTCGGCGTCGCGTTCAAGTGCCGCATGCGCGTCATGGCGCGACCAGATGCCTTGCGCCGCGAGCACGAGGATCACCGCGACCACCGCCGCGATCACCCAGCGTGAGCGCTTTTCCTTCGCGGGATCGCGCATGGCGTTGGATCCGTCCGGATGTTTTCCTTCCATCAAGTTTCCCCTGTCTGAATGCGTGGGCAGTCGAAGCTGCCTCTTGTGCTTCGTGTTGCGTGTATCGCGCGAGTCGTCATGGTTTTTGCACCACATGCTCGGCCGCCCGTTGACGCCGCGCCGCGAGCCGCCGGTAGATCATCGAAAACACGACGGGCACGAAGATCAGCGTAGCCAGCGTGCCGACCGTCAAACCGCCGATCACCGCGCGCCCGAGTGGCGCATTCTGCTCGCCGCCTTCGCCTAGACCGATTGCCATCGGCACCATGCCGATCACCATCGCGAGCGCGGTCATCAGCACCGGGCGGAAACGCGTGAAGCCCGCCTCGATCGCCGCGCGCGTCGCGTCGCCGTGTTCGAGCAACTTTTCGCGTGCGAAGCTAATCACGAGAATCGAGTTGGCGGTGGCGATGCCGATACACATGATCGCGCCGGTCAACGCCGGAATCGACAGCGTGGTGTGCGTGAGAAACAGCATCCACACAATACCCGCCAACGCACCCGGCAGCGCTGTGATGATGATGAAGGGATCGAGCCACGACTGGAAGTTCACCACGATCAGCAAATACACCAGCAAGATCGCAAACACCAGGCCGGCAAACAGGCCGGAGAACGAATCGTTCATGGTCTGCACCTGGCCGCGCACTTCGATGGTGGAGCTTTTGGGGAGATCGGCCTTGGCGTCGTTGATGATCTTGCTGATGTCATCGGAAACGCCACCGAGATCGCGGCCGTCCGCGGTGCCGAAAATGTCGATGGTGGTTTGCGCGTTGTAGTGGGTGAGCACCGCGTTGCCCGCTTCGCGTTTCATCGTGGCAAGCGAGCCGAGGATATTGCTGCGGCCGTTCGCGTTCAGCGGAATGTTCGCGAGCGATTGCAACGAATCGATCGTGTATTGCGGCGCTTCCGTGATCACGTTGTAGCTGACGCCGTTGCGCGGATTGAGCCAGAACGTCGGCGTGGTTTGCTGGCTGCCGGACAACGTAATCAGCAGATTGCTCGCAATGTCGCGTTGCGAGAATCCGGCTTGCTGCGCGCGCGTGCGGTCCACATCGATAAAGATGCGGGGCAAATCGGCGGGCTGCTGGATGCGCGCGTCGGCAAGACCCGGCACCGTGCGCAGCCGGTTCAGCAACTGCGCGGCGAAGGCGCGATTGCCGGCTACCTCGCGTCCGACGATCTGAATGTCGATCGGCGACGGCATGCCGAAGTTGAGCGTCTGGCTGACGATATCCGCGGGCAGGAAGGCGAACTGCACGCCGGGGAATTCGTCGGTGAGCGTTCGGCGCAGAATGCGCACGTAATCGGCGCTTGGATGATGATCGGGATTCAGCGTGATCAGTATGTCCGAATCCGAGGTGCCGATCGTGCCGGTGTTGCTGTACGAGAGGTTAATGCCCGAGACCGGCAAGCCGATATTGTCGATGAGCGAATGCAACTCGCCCGGTGGTATCAACTGACGAATCCGCGTATCGACGCGATCGGTTACCACCGCGGTTTCCTCGACCCGCATGCCGGTTTTCGCGCGCAGATGCAGCGCGATCGTGCCCGCGTCGACTTGCGGGAAAAAGTCGCGGCCGAGAAACGGCATCAGCAGCATCGACGCGCCACAGCAGACGAGAAACAGCGTCACGAACAGACCCGGCCGCGCAACCCGCGCCTCGAGAAACACGCGATAGCGTTCGCGAAAACGTGCGAAGCCGCGCTCGAAGCCATAGTGCGCGCGCATGAACGGATTGCGCGTTTGCTCGGGCGCGTGATGCAGGTCCGCCGGCTTGTGGTGATAACGCAGCAGGTATTTCGCCATGGTCGGCACGAGCGTGCGCGAGAAGAAATACGAGGCCAGCATCGCGAACACCACCGCTTCGGCGAGCGGAATGAACAGGTAATGCGCGACGCCCGTCAGCAGAAACATCGGCACGAACACGATGCAGATCGACAAGGTCGAGACCAGCGTTGGAATCGCGATCTGGTGCGCGCCGTCGAGAATCGCCTGCTCCAGCGTCTTGCCTTGTTCGAGTTGATGGCTGATGTTTTCGATCGCCACCGTCGCATCGTCGACCAGAATCCCGACCGCGAGCGCAAGGCCGCCCAACGTCATGATGTTGATGGTTTCGCCGAGCAGCGACAGCGCAATGATCGAGGTGATCATGGACAGCGGAATCGACACGGCGATGATCAACGTCGCGCGCCAGTTGCCGAGGAACAGCAGAATCATCAGGCCGGTCAGGCACGCGGCGATCAGCGCCTCGCGCAGCACGCCTTGCACGGAGGCGCGCACGAACAGCGACTGATCGGCGACCGGATCGATATTCAGCGAAGCCGGCACGAGATTGCGCAGCGTCGGCATCATCTTCTTGATACGGTCGACGATTTCGAGCGTGGACGTGTTGCCGCTTTTGTTGATGGTCAGCAAGGCGGCGCGCTGACCGTTCACACGCACGATGTTGGTTTGCGGCTGGAAGCCGTCGCGCACGTGCGCAACGTCGCGGATATAGACGGTGCCGTTCGCGGTGGATTTGATCGGGATGTTATTGAGGCCGGCGAGCGAATCCGGGCTGCCGTTCATCTCCACCGAATATTCCGTCGAGCCGATTTTCGCGGTGCCCGACGGCAGGATCAGGTTCTGTGCGGTGACTGCATTGACCACGTCCATGGGCGACAGGTTGCGCTCCTGCAGCTTGCGCGAATCGATATCGACCATGATCTGCCGCTGCTTGCCGCCATAGGGCAACGGCGCGGAGGCGCCAGGCACGGTGGCGAGTTGCGTCTTCAGGAAATTGTTGCCGAAGTCGAAAAGCTCCTGCTCGGTGAGCGAAGCGGACGACAGCGCGAGGCGCAGGATCGGTACCGTCGACGCGTTGTAGCGCAGGATATTCGGCGGCGTGATGCCCGGCGGCAACGAGCGCAATTGCGTTTGTGACAGCGCGGTGACTTCGGCGAGTGCTTCATCGATATTCGCGTGCGGCTGGAAAAAGATCTTCACCACCGCGATTCCGTTCAGCGAAGTCGACTCCGTATGCTCGATATCGTTGACCGCGGTCGATAGCCCGCGCTCGTAGTTGAGCACGATGCGCCGTTCCATCTCGTCGGCGGGCAGGCCGTTGTACGACCAGATTACCGACAGCACCGGAATGTCGATATTTGGGAAAATGTCGGTCGGCGTGCGCAGGATCGTCAGCGGACCGACGATCAGCAAAAGCAGGGCCAGCACGATAAACGTATAAGGGCGCCGCAGCGCCAGGCGAACGATCCACATGGCTAGTGAGGTAGATGAAAGCCGACGCGGCCCGCACAGCGGCCATGAGGTCTGCGGCGACGGCGCCCGGCGGTCGCAGCGGGCGGATTAAGTGGATCGTTCTGACGGTGCATGATTTTGATATATCGCCCCGGCTGGGTTTATGATGGTCTCGTTACGACGCTTTACGCCCAGATCATCGGCCCGGCGCGCTGTAATGGGAATAGGGCGAAACGACGGGTGAACAGCCTTGAGTTCGCGCTTTCCATGGCCCCGCAAAACGGGAACAATGACTCGAACCTCTCACGCGTCTTACGCGCAGCAGATTGGGTGCGTACGCAACGTTATTGGCGAAGCGGCGCTTTTATCATCACCTTGACCGGCAAGGAAACCATAAAGCCGGCTATGGGAGAAACGGGGAAACATCATGCAAATCGGTTCCATTGTCCGATCGGTGCATATCGCCGTGCCGCAAGGCGCACGCGGGATCGTCATGCGCATTCTCGGCGACATGGCTATGGTGGCCTGGTATGCCGGCGAACCCGGCACATCCGAGCATCTCAATACTGAACCCTTTTTCCTTGAAGATCTGATCGATACGGGCGAGCAGGTGCGTCCGTCGAGCGCACAGGTGCATTGACGCTGGTTTGAGTCCGCTTCATGGTAGTTGCAGGTGGCTGTCAGCCGCAAGGTGAGCCGACGCCCTCGTCTTTGACGGCGGCGCGGCGCACAATGCGGACATGAACGACGACAATCTCGACCCACAGGACGGCGCTGATAGCGCCGTGCCTTTCGCCCGGCTCAAGCCGGAAATCGTGCTCGACGCGCTCGACAGCGTGCTCAGCAGCGTCGGCGTGTACACCGACGGCCGCATGCTGCCGCTCAACAGCTACGAGAACCGCGTGTACCAGGTGGGCGTGGAAGACGGCCCGCCGGTGGTCGCCAAGTTCTACCGTCCCGAGCGTTGGACCGACGCCGCCATTCTCGAAGAACACGCCTTTGTCGCCGATCTCGCCGCGCGTGAGATTCCGGCGGTGCCCGCGCGCGTTTTCGACGGGCGCACGCTGCATACCTTCGACGGTTTCCGTTTCTCGATCTTCGAACGCCGCGGCGGCCGCGCGCCGGATCTGGACCGGCGCGATACGCTCGAGTGGCTGGGACGCTTTATCGGCCGCATCCATGCGGTCGGGCAGACACAGAACTACATCGAACGCCCGACGCTCGACATCAACACGTTCGGCTACGAGCCGCGCGACTTCCTGCTGTCACACCGCTTCGTGCCTGACGATGTGCGGGCCGCCTGGGAGACCGTGGTGAATCTCGCGCTTGAAGGCGTCGAACGCGCGTTCGAGCGCGCCGGCGATATTCGCATGCTGCGAATGCACGGCGATTGTCATCCGAGCAACGTGCTATGGACCGACGGGGGCCCGCATTTCGTCGACTTCGACGATAGCCGCATGGGGCCGGCGGTGCAGGATTTGTGGCTGCTGCTGCCCGGCGATCGCGTCGAGGCTTCGCGTGCGCTGGCGGATCTGCTCGCCGGTTACGAAGACTTCTGCGACTTCGAGCCGCGCGAACTGTATCTCGTCGAAGCCTTGCGCACGCTGCGGCTGATTCACTATCAGGCGTGGCTCGCGCGCCGCTGGGACGACCCTGCGTTTCCGGCTGCGTTTCCGTGGTTCAACACGCAGCGCTACTGGGAAGACCGCATCCTCGAACTGCGCGAGCAGCTTGGCGCGATGCAGGAAGGGCCGCTCTGGCCGGTTTGAGCGGTAGCAGCTTAGCTGCGCCTGCCAGGTCTGTGGCGGTGGGTGCTAACGCGGCAGCGCATCGGGCGTTGGCGCCAGGGCACGACACATCGACGCGCTCCTACGGCGCCTGCGACGCCACGCTCGACGATTCCACCAGCGTCGATTTAACAATGACTTCGGCGCGCACGTCGCGCCCGATCGCTTCGATCGCGGGACGCATCCGCGCGAAGTCATCGGGCGTGCAAACCTCGCTGTCGAAATGGGTGGCGCCGTCGCGCGTCATCGTCACCACGTTGCTGAGCGGATCGAACGTGTACTGCGACTGGAAATCGACGAAGCGGTCCTGGGTTCGTTTCGCTTCCGGCATCTCGAGCACGTGGAAATTCGCGGGCAATTCAATGCGCGCGCGTTCATGCAGCGCCAGGTTGTGGCAGACGAAGGGCTGCGTGCGCTGCCGTTCGCCGAGCCAGTAGCGGGTGTCCGCTTCGAGGCCGCCGGCCAGACTGGTCAGCGCCGGAATCGATGCCGCTGCGCCCGGCACCACCAGATTTTCGAGTATGCCTTTCATCGTGATCGTCAGCGGGCCGTCGGCAACGGTGAGGTCGCTGGTGGCCAGCGTGGCGGTGCCGCGCAAGTTGGCGCTGCGCAGTTCCGCCTGGATCGAGTCCTCACGTTGCGCGGGCGTCTGCGTGCGCAACATCGCGCGCGCCTGTTCGGCTGTCGGGCCCGATGCTTCCAGACGATAAGTGAAGCTCGCCGAGCCATCCGGTTCGACTTTGATCGACAGGTCGGTGCTGCGCGTGATCAACTCGGTGGCCGGCGTTTGTGCGACCACTCCCTGATTGACGAGGACGGTAGGCCGGTTCATATCGGACGAAGGCAGAAAGCCGAATTCGACATTCGACGCGGTCGAGTCGGCGTATTGCTGCAAGTCCGGCAGCCATGTGATGGCGTGATTGATGACGCCGTAACCCGGCACGCTGGGCAGCGTATAGATCGAACCGCTGCTGATCAAGGCCGGTTCGTTGCGAATGCCCACCGCGTCGAGCATCGCGCCGTACAGCGCCACGTGATCCTTGCAGTCGCCGTAGCGGTTCGCGAGGATTGCGCTTGCGCTGTGCGGCACCACCGAGCCGCGCCCGACGTAGATCGCCACATAGCGGACGTTGCGGCGCACCCAGTCGTATAGCGTTTTGGCTTTGTCGCGCGGGGTGTGGTCGCGCGCGGTGAGGGTTTGCGCCAGACGCGTGACGGTGGCGTCGCGCGCGCCCGGGTCGGCCGAGGATGCCCGGTAGCTTGCGGCGAAAGCGGCGTAGTCCGGAAAGGTCGAGACCATCAACCGGTCGCCGTACGATACGTACGCGATCGAGCCGCGCTCCAGCCGGCTGAAATGCGCCTTGTCGTAACGATATTCGTAGCGTGTGCGACCGTCGCGCGTGACGGGTTGAAGCGCGGTGAAGCCGCGCGCATCGGCATAAAGCGGCTTGCCGGCGGGCAGGTCGTAGATCAGGTGAAAGTTGTGCGTTGGCGCGAGATCGGGGGGCGTGAAGTCGCTGAATTCGCCCGGCACGATCGGCTGCTTTTGCGTCTTGCGATAGGTGAGATGGACGCGCGCGCCGGGTTCGACGGCGGGGAACACGATCACTTTTTCCTGGATGTCCTGGAACATCGGTGCGTTGAACGAGCGGGCTTCCTGCACGTCGCGGATCTGATCGGGCTGCACGTCGTGACGCACACCGTCGGCAGTGACCGTGTAGGCCTCGATGATCTGCACGTCTGCCATATTGCGGTTGAACCAGACGTATTGCTGCGCCACCCGCGCGACGCCTGCTTCGTTGTTCACGTGCAGCGTCATCGAATCGAGCTTCGAGAAGGAGCCGTCGGTGTTGACCGTGAAGGTCTGCGTTTCGCCTTCGTTGGTATAGGGATCGTCCAGTTTGGCCGCGAGGCTCGCGCTCGCGGTGTGGATGCCGGCAAGCCAGCCGAGCGAGGCAAGACAGACCAGGGAAGAGAGGCGCATGGCAGGCAGGTATCCGGAACGGCAACGTTGACGGGATCGCCAGCTAGAGTCCGTTTACGCCGCCCGGATGTCAAGCGGATGCCGCGCATTGCGATTGAGCAAACGCCCTAATTATGTAATGATATCCATTCTCAATTGAAAGGCGTCGCCAGCTTTCTGTCACATTTCTCCTCCTCTGTGACTGCCAGCCAGCCTCTCAGCCGGACGGCCTGGACCGCAAGCCGGGTCTGTCCGGCCCTTCCTTTCGAACTTCCCGTTACCGCTGATGAGAGCGAGCGCCTCGCTGCCGCCCGTCGGCGAGGGTTTAACTTGCTGCGCCTGGAGCATGGATGTGAACGCGCCTGATTCGATCGATATGAAACCTGCTGCGGGTGGCGGCACACAATACACCGCACATACGCCAGAGCGCGGCCATCATCTGATGGACGACGCGGAGCAGGCGGCACGGCGCCAGCGTTCGCGGCGGGCGAATTTCATCAAGTGGCTGCGCAAGGTGCACGGCTGGGTCGGCCTGTGGGGCGCGGTGTTGGGGCTGATGTTCGGCGCGACGGGCTTTTTGCTGAATCATCGGGGCGGACCGTTGAAGGTGTCGTCCGGTGAGCCGCAGGTCGAGGAGATGCAGATTTCCGTGCCGCAAGGGCAACTGAAGTCGCCGATGGAGATGGCGAAGTGGCTCAAAGGCGAGTTGAAGATCGACGGCAAGCCGGGGCGGGTGAAGCGCGAGCCGGCGCATCCGGTGGCGTGGGGCGATCGCCGCACGATGCAGCCCGAGTTCTGGCAGGTCGGGATTTTTGGGCCGACTCAGAATGTGCAGGCGGAGTACTGGGTTGGGAATGGGTTTGTTGCGGTGAAACGCACCCAGAACTCGTTTCTCGCGACGATGAACAACCTGCATCGCGGCGTGGGGTTGAGCGTCGGCTGGGTGTTGCTGATCGATACGATCGCCGGCGGCATGATTCTGCTTTCTCTGACCGGCGTCCTGCTGTGGACTGAGTTGAACAAGCGGCGGACGGTGGGCGTCGTGCTGGTGGGCGGATCGGTGATTGCTGCGGTGGTTTGCGGGTTGACGTAAGCGACTTCTGCCTCGCGCGGTGACCTAAGCGCATGAAGCGCCGCGCGGGCAAAAATCAGACGCTATGCCCTGTTAAACGCTGCAAGTCGCGCCACCCGAAGCCGCAATTTCCCGCGCGGCCTTAGCGCCCTCAACCTGCAGCAACGTCGGCAATGAAACGCCATTCTTGGCTGCGGTGACCTCGGCGAGAATAGAAACAGCGATCTCAGGCGGCGTCCGGCTGCCGATATAAATCCCAACCGGCCCATGCAACCGGGCCAACTCGGTATCGTTCAGATCGAACTCTTTCAATCGTTCGCGCCGGGCCTGATTGTTCCTTCTCGACCCCAAAGCGCCGACATAAAACGCCGGTGTCTTCAACGCCTCCATCAGCGCGAGATCGTCCAGTTTCGGATCATGCGTTAAAGCGATCACCGCACACCGCTCGTCGAGCTTCATGTCGATCACGGTATCGTCCGGCATGGTCCGCACGATTTTCGTGCCGGGAATATTCCACTCCTCGGTGTACTCCTCGCGCGGATCGCACACGGTGACCTGGTAATCCAGCCCGACCGCGATGTTGCATAGATAGCGCGACAACTGCCCCGCGCCGATCACGAGCATGCGGTAGCGCGGGCCGTGAATCGTCAGCAGACGTTCGCCGTCGAAATGCACACCGTCGGTTGCCTGCGCTGCACCGAGCCGTGTCGCGCCCGTCACCATGTCGACTTCGCGGGCCACCAGACGGCCGGCCTCCACCGCATTGCACAGATCGGCAATGCCGCTTTGCGGCGTCAAAGGCTCCAGCACCAGTTGAATCGTGCCGCCGCAAGGCAGCCCGAAGCGGTGTGCTTCTTCCGCGGAAATGCCGTACTTCACCGCTTCCGGGCGAGTCTGCTCAATACCTTTTTGCCGCACGCGGTCGATCAGATCGTCTTCGATGCAGCCGCCCGATACCGAACCCACCACGAGTCCATCCTCACGCACCGCGAGCATCGCGCCCTCGGGACGCGGCGACGAGCCCCACGTCTTCACCACCGTCACCAGTAGCGCGCGATGTCCTTCTTCCAGCCAACGTGCACTGGACTTCAGGACTTCGAGATCCACGCTGTCCATGATTTCTTCCTTTTCGTTCCGTCGCCACCGGACTCCGTGTCCGTGGCCTCATTCGATTCTGTATTCTGCGCCGCCGCATCCGCGGCTGCAGCGTCCCCGTCATCCGGGGCTGTGGCGCCGGCCGCTTCGCCGCCGACCTGCGCACCGAAGCGCTTGAAAAATTCGCCCGCGATTTTACGCGCCGCGCCGTCGACCAACCGTGAACCGATCTGGGCGAGCTTGCCGCCGACCTGCGCCGTCGCGGTGTACGAGAGCTTTGTCGCGGACTCGCCCTCTGGTTCGAGCGTAACGAGCGCATTGCCCTTGCCGAAGCCTGCCGCGCCACCCTGACCTTCGAAAACGATGGTGTAGCGGTTCGGCGCCTCGATGTCGGTCAGCAGCATACGCCCTTTGAAGCGCGCCTTCACCGGACCGACCGATGCGCTCACCACCACCGCATACGCGTTGTCGCCATCCGGGTCGATGCTCTCGCAGCCTGGAATGCACGCGCGCAGAATTTCGGTATCGTTGAGCGCATCCCACGCGCGTTGCTGAGGAACCGGCAGCGTATGGGTCTCACTTAATTCCATGGCGTTGCTCCTGCGGTTGTCGTGGCGCAGACGGTCAAGCGAGGCGCGCGCGTGAGTTGCGCGAGGTCGCGGCCGAACGCTGTCAGACTGTCCAGATTATGAACCGGACGATGTGCGTCGACGTACGGCAGGATCGCCCGCACGCCACGCGCCTTCGGTGAAAAACCGCTGAAACGCAGCAGCGGATTGAGCCACACGATGCGGTGTGCGAAGCGGCGCAGGCGCGCCATTTCGGTGTCGAGCACGTCGATCGCTTCGTGATCCAGGCCGTCGGTGACGAGCAGCACCGTGGCTCTGCCGGTCAACACACGGCGCGCCCAGCGCCGGTTGAATTCGGCGAGCGCCGCACCGATCCGCGTGCCGCCCGACCAGTCGACCACCTGATCGGTGAGCGTGGCGATCGCCACGTCGGGATCGCGCTCGCGCAGCGCGCGCGTCGCGTTGGTCAGACGCGTGCCGAAAAGGAACACCTGCAGGCGCTCGCGCGATTGCAGAAGCGCGTGGCAGAAGTACAGGACCGCGCGCGAATAGCTGCTCATCGAGCCGGAGATATCGAGCAGCAACACGAGCGGTGGTTTGCGTTCCACTACCGCGCGATACTTCCATACCGTCCAGTCGCCGCCCGCGCGCACCGCGTGCCGGGCGCTCGCGCGTAAATCAGCATGGGTGCCGTGCGAGGCGGCCTTCAGGCGACGCGTCGGTTCGGTGGCGAGCGGCAGACGCTGGCTGCGGATCAGATGCCGCAAGGTCCGCCATTCGTCGGCCGAAAGCGTGTCGAAATCGCGATGACGCAGCCGCTCTTCCGCGCTGAAGGTGACGTGTGCGTGCAGGTCGTGCTGCTCGGTTTCCTGCGGCGCTTTGCGGTGCGGCGAGGGCGGCGTGCGCACGGCAAGCGCGTCGGCGAGCCGATTGTTGCGCTTGGGAGGCGGCAGCCCGTCGCGGATTTTCGGCAGCAGCAGTGCGCGCAGCTTGCCCTCCCAATCCGGGTCGCGCCAGAACAGATCGAAGGCGGCGTTGAAGAGATCGCGTTCGTCCGGCGCACGAATCAATAGCGTGGCGAGTGCGGCGCGCACATCGTCGCGCCGGCCGAGGTCGATCCAGTGCAACGCGGCGAGTGCATCGACGGCTTGCGCCGGCGACATCGGCAAACCCGCGCCGCGCAGCACGCGCACAAAGTGGACGACGTTGCGCGCGAGTGTGGGGGTATCGATCGGTGCAGCCGACGGGTCGACGGAAATGGTCATCGCCGTTATCCCGGCGTTGTGAGACATTGCGCGATCTGCGCGGCGTCGACACGCGCCAGATCGTCCTGATACTTGAGCAGCACACCCAAGGTGTTCTGCACCGATTGCGGATCGAGTTCCGTTACCGACAGCGCTTCCAAAGCACGGCACCAGTCGATCGTTTCGGCAATGCCGGGCGCCTTGAACAGATCCATGCCGCGCAGCCGATGCACGAAATCGACTGCGCGCCGTTGCAATTCAACCGACGTCTGCGGCGCGCGCGCCGCGACGATCTCCAGTTCACGATCGCGCTCGGGATAGCCGATCCATTGATACAGGCAACGGCGTTTCAACGCGTCGTGTACTTCGCGTGTGCGGTTCGACGTCATCACGACGAGCGGCGGCCGCTCCGCGCGCACCGTGCCGTATTCGGGAATCGATACCTGGAAGTCCGACAGCAGCTCCAGCAGAAACGCTTCGAACGGTTCGTCGGCGCGGTCGATCTCGTCGATCAGCAGCACGCGCCGTGCGCCCGGATGATTTTCATCGGGCATCAGCGCTTGCAGCAGCGGACGCTTGAGCAGGAATTCGCTGCGATAGAGCGTGTCGTTGCCGGGCCGCTCGCCGGCTGCTTCAGCCAGACGCAGCGCCATGATCTGGCGCGGGTAGTCCCATTCGTAGAGCGCGCTGGCGGTGTCGAGTCCTTCGTAGCATTGCAGACGCAGCATCGTGGTGCCGAGCATCCCCGCCGCGGCTTTGGCGAGTTCGGTCTTGCCCACGCCCGGCTCGCCTTCGACGAACAACGGTCGCTCCATGCGCAGCGCTAGATACAACGCGGTCGCGAGTTCGCGGCTGGCGAAGTAGTTTTGGGCAGCGAGTTGCGCGAGGGTGTCGTCGATTGAAGCGGGCTGCATGGTGGTCCTGAGTCTGCACGGTGAAGAGCAAAACGGCGCGCTCGCGAAGCGTCGTGGTTGCGCCAATGCACCGCGCCGCTTGCGCGATAGAACAAGGCTGACGCGCTCCGCTGGGTCACGTCAGCCGCCGGTCGAAAGGATCGCTAACCGTTCGCCTTCGCCACCGCTCGCGCGGTCAGCACCGGAATCAGATGCGCGCGATATTCGGCGCTCGCGTGCATGTCGGTGTTCAGGTCGGCGTCGGATACGGTTACCGCTCGCGCGGCATCAGGCGTGAAATTCGCCGATAGCGCGCTTTCAAGTTCCGGGACGCGAAAAACCGATGCCGCCGCGCCCGTCACCGCCACGCGTACGCCGCTTGCGAACTTCGCGACGAACACGCCGACCAGCGCAAAGTGCGACGCCGGTTGGCGGAATTTCTCGTAGGCGGCGCGCTCGGGCACGGGAAACTCGACGGCCACGATCAGCTCGTCGGGCGCCAACGCGGTCTCATACATGCCGACGAAGAAATCGCTCGACGTAATCCGCCGTCGATCGGTGACGATGGTTGCGTCCAACGCCATCGCCGCAGCCGGATAGCAGGCGGCCGGATCGTTGTTCGCGAGCGAGCCGCCGATGGTGCCGAGTGCGCGCACCTGGCGATCGCCGATGTGCCCGGCGAGATCCGCGAGCGCCGGCAGCACGCGCCGAAGCTCCGCATGATCCGCAACGTCCGCATGGCAAACGGCTGCGCCGATTGTCACCTTGCCGGCATCGACGGTGATCGATTTAAGCGCTGGAATCCGCGTCACGTCGACCAGTTGCGACGGCTGCGCGAGCCGCAGGCGCATGGTGGGCAACAGGCTTTGTCCGCCTGCGATGAACTTTGCGTCACTGTCGGCGGCGATGGCTGCGGCGGCCGCTTTCGGATCCGTCGCGCGTTGATACTCGAATGAATACATGTCGAATGCTCCGCTCAGGATCTTAGTGGGTTTGCTTGGCAGCATGGATGGCGGACCACACGCGATGCGGTGTCGCCGGCATCTGCAGGTCGGTCACACCGAGTGGCGCGAGCGCGTCGAGGATTGCGTTGATGACCGCCGGTGGTGAACCGATCGCGCCTGCCTCGCCGCAGCCTTTCACGCCGAGCGGATTGTGCGTGCACGGCGTGCCCTTCGCGGTTTCGACGGTGAAGTTCGGCAGATCGGACGCATGCGGCATCGCGTAGTCCATATAGGAGCCGGACAGCAACTGGCCGCTCTCGTTGTCGTACACGCAGCGCTCCAGCATGGCCTGCCCGATACCTTGTGCGAGTCCGCCATGCACCTGGCCTTCGACAATCATCGGATTGATCACGTTGCCGAAATCGTCGACCGCGGTGAACTGCTGGATGCGGCAGACGCCCGTCTCCGGATCGACCTCGATCTCGCAGATATACGAGCCGGCCGGATACGTGAAGTTGGTCGGATCATAGAACGCGCTTTCTTCGAGACCCGGTTCGAGCACGTTGAGCGGATAGTTGTGCGGCACATACGCCGCGAGCGAGATGTCGGCGAAGGCTTTGGTGCGATCGGTGCCCGCGACGCGGAACACGCCGTCCTTGAAGTCGATGTCTTCCGCCGCGGCTTCCAGCAGATGCGCGGCGATTTTCTTCGCTTTGGCTTCGATCTTGTCGAGCGCCTTCATGATCGCCGAGCCGCCGACCGCGATCGACCGCGAGCCATACGTGCCCATGCCGAACGGAATGCGCCCCGTGTCGCCGTGAACGATCTCCACGCTTTCCAGCGCAATGCCGAGCCGGTCCGCGACCACTTGCGCGAAGGTTGTCTCGTGCCCCTGGCCGTGACTGTGGGAGCCGGTGAACACGGTGACCGAACCGGTCGGATGCACGCGAATCTGGCCGACTTCGAAGAGCCCGGCGCGTGCGCCCAACGCACCGGCGATGTTCGACGGCGCCAAACCACAGGCTTCGATGTAGCACGAGTAGCCGAGGCCCCGCAGCTTGCCGTTCTTTTCGGATTCCTGCCTGCGTGCCGGGAAGCCTTTCACGTCTGCGAGTTCGAGTGAACGTGCCAGGGTGGTTTCGTAGTCGCCGGTGTCGTAGGTGAGGCCGACCGGCGTGGCATACGGAAACGTGCGGATGAAATTGCGGCGGCGGATTTCCGCGGGATCGAGCTTCATCTCGCGCGCGGCGGTTTCGACGAGGCGCTCAACGACATACGTCGCTTCCGGACGGCCCGCGCCGCGGTAGGCGTCGACCGGGACGGTGTTGGTGAAGACCGCTTTCACCTCGGCGTAGATGGCGGGCGTCGCGTACTGGCCGGCGAGCAGCGTCGCGTACAGGATGGTCGGCACGCTCGATGCGAAGGTCGACAGATACGCGCCCATGTTGGCGATCGTGTGGATGCGCATCGCCAGGAACTTGCCATCGGCATCCATCGCCAGTTCGGCTTTGGTGACGTGATCGCGGCCGTGTGCATCGGACACGAAGGCTTCCGAGCGCTCGGCGGTCCATTTGACCGGACGGCGAATTTTCTTCGATGCCCACGTTAGCGCGACGTCTTCGGCATACAGGAAAATCTTCGACCCGAAACCGCCGCCGACATCCGGCGCGATGACGCGCAGTTTCGATTCCGGCAGCGACAGCACGAAAGCGGCCATCAGCAGCCGTTCCACGTGCGGATTCTGATTCGCGACGTAGAGCGTGTAGCTGTCGTCCTGCGACGAGTAGCTGGCGTTGACCGCGCGCGGTTCGATCGCATTCGGGATCAGGCGGTTGTTGACGATGTCGAGCGTGGTGACGTGCGCCGCTTTCGCGAAGGCGGTGTCGGTCGCGGCTTTGTCGCCGTGGCCCCAGTTGTAGCAGACGTTGTCCGGCACTTCGTCGTGAACCGCGGCTTGACCCGGATCGGATGCGTGCGCGGTATCGACCACGGCCGGCAGCACGTCGTAATCGACCTCGATCAACTCGGCGGCGTCTTTCGCGGCCTTGATCGAATCGGCGATCACCAGCGCGACCTGATCGCCGACGTGGCGTGCTTTCGTATGCGCGATGATCGGATGCGGCGGCTCGTTCATCGGCTTGCCGTCGGTGCTGTGGATCAGCCAGCCGCACGGCAGCCCGCCGACGTTGTCCGCGGCCAGATCGGCGCCCGTGAAGATCGCGACGACGCCGGGCGACTGTTTGGCCGCGGTGGTGTCGATGCTGTTGATTTTTGCGTGCGCGTGCGGCGAGCGTACGAATACTGCATAGGTTTGCTGCGGCAGGACGATGTCGTCGGTGTACTGACCGTTGCCGGTGAGGAAACGATAGTCTTCCTTACGTTCGACGGAGGCGCCGATGAGATGGGTGTCGGGTGCGTTCATCGTCGTCTCCTCAGGCGGTGGCTGGCGCAGTGGCCGCGGCGTTGGCGTTGGCCGTGCCGGCGGACTTCATGCCGTTGGCGCCTTCGAGCACTGCTTTGACGATGTTGTGATAGCCCGTACAGCGGCAGAGATTGCCGTCGAGCTGGGCGCGTACGTCGTCGCCGGTGAGATCGGGCTGACGTTCGACGAGCGAGACCGCGCTCATTACCATGCCGGGCGTACAGAAACCGCACTGCAGGCCGTGGCAGTGTTTGAAGGCGGCTTGCATCGGGTGGAGGGCGCCGTCTTTGGCGAGTCCTTCGATGGTGGTGATGTTTGCGCCTTCGGCCTGGACCGCGAGGATGTTGCAGGATTTGATTGCGCGGCCGTTCAGGTGGACTGTGCATGCGCCGCACTGGGCGGTGTCGCAGCCGATGTGCGTTCCCGTTAGGCGAAGTTGATCGCGCAGGAACTGGACAAGCAGGGTGTTGGGGTCGATTGAGGCGCTGATGGGCGCGCCGTTCACCGTCAGACTGATGCTGATCGCCATGAAGTTGTCTCCTTATGGGGTGAAACCGGACCTTTGTTTTTTCCTGCCTTTAGCTGCCTGCTCGTGGGGTCCGATGAGGGTGCTGCGGGTTTTGCGGTTTTTTTTATGGGTCTGCCGAAAAGTAAAGCACAAATTGCTTGGGGGCGCTATTGGGTTGTGTGCCTGCTTGGGGCTTGTTTGTCTGTTTGCTTGCGGTGTTGGGCTTTCTTTGGATTGGTTGCCTGGGCGGCGCTTCTCTTTCTCTGTATGCCTACGGCGTTGGCCTTTCCTTGTTTTCTTATTGGTTTATTAGCGTCGCCCCTGTGCGGGGCGGGCACTTACTTCTCTTTGCCGCCGCAAAGAGAAGTAAGCAAGAGAAAGCGGCTCACACCGCTAACTCTTAAGCGGGTCCCCCGCGCAGTTACGGTAGTGGTGCATCTGGAATCTGTGCTCTCGCGCATTCGGCGCCGGTGACAAAGCACTCGTCCGTTCCCACTTCGCACTGCGTGCGTCGCGGACGGGTCTGCGGAGGGAACCAGCGGTTTTGTTTCGCGCGGCGGGGACCATCGGCTTCGCCTCGGTGAGACGTTTTCGCTGTTATTGGCACAACCCGAAAGATGGGTGTATCGACGGCGATGGTCGGGCGAGCCGATCACGCTGATTATGTCCCGGCATCGGCGAACGCCCACTTCAACGGAAATATCGGCGAGTGCATTCACTATACGACCACAGTGTGTCCGCGATAGCGATGCAGCAACGAATCAGGAAACCGGAAAAGCTGCGAGAGCGAAACCGCAGCAAATGGTTGTATGAACCGGGCGTCGGCGCGCGCGGGCCGCCGGAAGTATGACTCCTTTGTCACTACCGCCGAATGCGCGAGAGCACGGATTCCAGATGCACCACTACCGTAACTGCGCGGGGGACCCGCTTAAGAATTCGCGGTTTGAGCCGCTTTCTCTTGCTTACTTCTCTTTGCGGCGGCAAAGAGAAGTAAGTGCCCGCCCCGCACAGGGGCGACGCTAATAGACCAATAACAATTCAAGGAAAGGCCAACACCCAAAGCGCACAAAGGAACGCGCCGAGCAGGCAAACAAACCAAGAAAAAGCCTACACCGCAAGCAAACAACCAACAAAAGCACGCCGCAGGCAAAACCCCAACCCTTTATTCCGCCAACTTAGAATGCCGCCGCGAATAGCCAAAATAAATAACCATCCCAACCAGCAACCAAACCACAAACGCCACCCAGGTAACAACCTGCAGATTAACCATCAAAAACAGACACGAGGCGACAGCCAACACAGGCACAACCGGCACCCCAGGACACCGGAACGCCCTCGGCAACTCAGGATGCGTCTTCCGCAAAACCAGAACCGCAATCGACACCATCGAAAATGCAGCCAACGTGCCGATATTGATCAGCTCCGCCAGCACATTCAACGGCACCAGCGCGCCAATCAGCCCAAAGAAAATCCCCACGAGCCAGGTCGTAAAAAACGGCGTAGCAAACTTCGGATGCACGCGCGAAAGCCGCGCAGGCAGCAACCCATCCCGCGACATCGCGAAGATCACGCGCGTCTGGCCATACGCCATCACCAGAATCACCGTCAGCATGCCCAGCACCGCGCCAAGGTCGATAAAGCCCGCCACCCACTTCTGACCTGCCACCTGCAACGCATAAGACACCGGGTGCGAAATGTTCGCGAACTGCGCCGACGGCACGATACCGGTGACCACGGCCGCCACCGCGACGTACAGCACCGCGCACACGCCCAGCGATGCAATGATCCCAATCGGCAGATCACGCTTCGGATCTTTCACTTCCTCCGCCGCGGAAGACACCGAATCGAAACCGATGAACGCGAAGAACATCACCGCCGCAGCGCCGAACACGCCGTTCCAGCCGTTCGGCATGAACGGATGCCAGTTCGCCGGCGTCACGTGGAAAACGCCCACGCCGATCACCAGCAGCACCACGACCACCTTGATCGCCACCATGATGTTGTTGATCCGCGCGGATTCACGCACGCCGAGCGACAGCAGTGCCGTGATCGCCATCATCACAAGGAAAGCGGGCAGGTTGAACCATGTCTCATGCCCTGGCAATGCGCCGGGCGCCGCCGTCAGCACAACCGGCAAGCTCACGCCGAAGCCCGACAGCAACGATTGCAGATAGCCCGACCAGCCGACCGACACCGCCGAGGTTGCCAGTCCATACTCGAGCATCAAGTCCCAGCCGATGATCCACGCGGCCAGTTCGCCCAGCGTCGCATACGAATAGGTGTAGATGGATCCCGCGACCGGAATCGTCGATGCGAACTCGGCATAGGCGAGCGCGGCGAACCCGCAGGCAATCGCCGCGATCAGGAACGAAATCATCAGCGCCGGGCCGGCCTGAACCGCGCCCGTGCCGGTCAGCACAAAAATGCCGGTGCCGATAATGGCGCCGACACCGAGGAAAGTCAGATCGAGCGCGCCAAGCGCTTTCTTCAGGCCGGCGTTCTGAGCGCTCGCGGCGATCATGTGCTCGACGCTTTTTTTGCGAAACAGGGACATTGGCGGTGGGTCTCCAGTAGTGCACGCATCTTGCGCGCCGAATGTCGGGAAAACTTTCGATTTTAACGGATGCGCACCTTTGCACCATTTTGGGACACTGTTTTTAGCGTCGGATGGAAAGGTGGAAAACGCCTGCCGGCGGTGATTCAGGGGTGACGTTTGTCCAGGCACAGCAAATGGCGCAAAGGCTTTCGCGCACGGCGCACCGGAAGGGTGGGAATCGCTCTCCTGTGGCTGCGTCCGCGGCGAACGGACGCTATTCAGCGATCCCGGAGCGCGAGCGTTAGCCGGTCATCGCCGGATTCAGATCGACGAGGCGGTTGCTCATGACGTAGAAAGTCAGTTCGGCGTTGTTGCGCAGCTTCATTTTCTCGAGCAGCCGGGTGCGGTACACGCTGACTGTTTTCACCGAAAGCGATAACGCCAGGGCGATATCCGTCAGCCGCTTGCCGGAGGCGAGCATGCATAGCGTCTGATATTCGCGATCCGAGAGTTTTTCGTGCGGCAATTGCTCGCCGTCGAAGGAAACGTAGTCCGCCAGCGCTTCTGCCATGGCTGGGCTGACGTATTTACGGCCGGCCGCAACTTGCTGGATCGCACCGATCATCTGCGCGGCGTCGACGGTCTTCGACAGGTAGCCGGCGGCGCCGGCCTTCAGCGCGCGCACGGCGTACTGGTCTTCGCGGTACATCGAGAACATCAGTACGGCCACGCGCGGCGCTTTGCGCTTCAAGCGCTTGAGCACTTCGACGCCATTCATGTCGGGCAGCGAAATGTCGAGTAGCACTACGTCGTAGCTGTGCTGGGTAACGGCCTCAAGCGCTTCGGCGCCGCTTTGCGCCTCGGTGACTTCGCGCGCTACACCGCGGTCGAGCAGCAACTGGCGGACGCCCTGGCGGACCACTGCATGGTCGTCGGCGAGCAGGATGCGCAGGCTCATGATGGCGTGCTCACGATTGCAGCGCGCGCCGTTCGGCGGCCGGCGCGCTCGCCAGCATCGCATCCCACGCAAAGCGGGCGCGCACGAGCGTGCCGCGCGGCGCGTTGCCGCTGTCGCCGCGGCGTGAGCCGATTCGCCGTGCGCTGATACGCAGCGTGCCGTCGAAGGCGGCGCAGCGCGCCTGCATACCGCTCAGGCCGAAATGGCCGCGACGGCTGCGGGCGGTGCGCGTCAGGCCGATGCCGTCGTCACTGACGATCAAGGTCAGGTGACGGCGGCCGGTTTCGATCCGCACATCGGCGGATTCGGCGCGTGCGTGCTTGGCAATATTGTTCAGTGCTTCCTGGGCGACCCGGAACACGGCCAGCGCGGCGTCGGTGGGCAGGCGCGTGAGCCGCACGTCGGCGGCGCAGACGAAACTCGTACGCAGGTTCGTGCGCGCGGCGAAGTCGCCGGTCCAGTGCGCCAGTGCCCCGACAATGCCCGCCTCGAGCGACGGCGCATGCAATTCCGCGACGGCCTGGCGGCTGGCGGCGCATACGGCGTCGAGTGAACGATTCGCAACGGCGAGCGCGGCGGCGCACTGCGGCGGCGCATCGGCGGGCAGCCAGGTTTCGACGCCGGCAAGGGCGAAACGCGTCGCGGTCAGTTCGGCGCCCACGCCGTCGTGCAGTTCGCGCGCCACATGGCGGCACGCCGCTTCCTGCGCCGCGACGAGCTCGGCCGACAGTTCGCGCACGCGGGCACGCAGTTGCGCGAGTTCGCGCTCAGCAGCGGATGGCGGCGGTGCGGCGTGTGCAAGTGAAGGCGGGGTGTGGGCGCTAAACGGGACGACAGTCGACGTATCCATGACTTTCCCTCTCAGGAAGCAGTGTGAACGGCGAAGCGGGTGCGCATCGGCGGCGCGAAGACAAAAGAACGCATGCGAGTCTCTGGCCTCCAGTGGTGTCCTTTACGCGTTGTGCGCGACGGACAAGTTACTACGGCTTGGCGTAACGAAATTTACATTCAGTAACATGCTGGTCGTACCACGGCAGGCATGTAAACCCACCGATCGTGCGTCGCGATGATATCTCATAAAAAGAAAAAATGCAGGCGCACCAAGGGTTAGCGCCTATATTTCATGCAATGGTTGACGTTTTGCAACGCCAGCGATGTAGGAAGAATGCTGACACCAAATGTCAGGGCGATGGCGCCGATTTGTAACTGCACAACAAAAAAAGGAGCCCGAAGGCTCCTTTTTGCTGGGTACGCGGCGCGAGCCGCTCAATCTGAGCGTTCGTTCAGCCGACGAACGCCTTTTCGACCACGTAGTGGCCCGGCGCGTTATTGCTGCCTTCCTCGAAGCCGAGGTCGTCAAGCAGCTTGCGCGTGTCGCGCAGCATGTGCGGGCTGCCGCACAGCATCACGCGGTCGTCTTCGAGCGAGAAGCCCGGCACGCCGAGGTCGGCGAACAGCTTTTCGGTTTCGATCAGTTCGGTGATGCGGCCACGGTTCTGGAACGCTTCGCGCGTCACGGTCGGGTAGTACAGCAGTTTTTCCTGCACCAGTTCGCCGAGATGCTCGTGCGCCGGCAGGTGATCCGTGATGTATTCCTTGTACGCCAGCTCGTCGACGAAACGGCAGGTGTGCGTCAGAACCACGCGCTCGTAGCGGTCGTAAATGTCCGGATCTTTAATGATCGACATGAACGGCGCGAGGCCCGTGCCGGTGGACAGCAGCCACAGCGTCTTGCCCGGCAGCAGGTTGTCGGCCATCAGCGTGCCGACCGGCTTCTTGCCGATCAGGACTTCGTCGCCGACCTTCAAATGCTGCAAACGCGACGTGAGCGGGCCGTCCTGCACCTTGATGCTCAGGAATTCGAGGTGCTCTTCGTAGTTCGCACTCGCAAGGCTATAGGCGCGGATCAGCGGCTTGCCGTCGACTTCGAGGCCCACCATCGTGAACTGGCCGTTTTCGAAACGGAACGACGGATCGCGCGTGCAGGTGAAGCTGAAAAGCGTATCGGTCCAGTGATGGACGCTCAGGACGGTTTGTGAATTCAGGTTGCTCATGGCTTCTTGGATAGTGCGAAAACAAAGGCGGCCAGTCGTTTTAGCCGGCCGGCACGGCAAGGGCGATGCTGCGCTAACCCGAGAACGGGAATCACGCGCAATCCGCTATTTTACCGCGCCCGCTGCCCGAGGGCTGTGGCGCGGCGGTTGAGCGTGGTGAAGCGGGTTACCGGACCAGGAAGCGTCGGCGCCGGCTGTGGATACGATCGGCGCCGCGAAGTACGTTGGCGTAGGTGCGGCCACGCTTCAGCAAGGGTACGGCGATGGGCGAAAACCGCGCGGGGCGGCTGCCATCGGCTGTCCGGCATGCGCCGGATAGGCGCGCCGCGCGGGCAACATTTTCAGGATGATACCGAAACCCGCCGTGCGCCGCAGCATTGACCCTGCTGATAAAACTGGCAAAAGCGCGGGTGAGCGGTGAGAAAACTCAGGAAAGCGCGATGGAGGGGCGGGATGTGCGCCTTCTTTGGGCCATGCTTGTTTGTCACGGCCGGTTGGTACACAAACGGGAATTGATGAACGGTTTATTCGCCGGAATCCCTTTCTGTGTAGGGAGGTTGGCGCATAAATTTGTGATCGCGTATGGTGACGCCCAGGCGAGGCTGCCATCACGCAGCCTGCCGCAATTCGGTGCGGCGATAAGCGTGTCGCGTGTTGTGTTTTGAGGACACCGACGCAATCAGCGAGACGCGACGATTGTTGGATCTCCGCTATGCCGAACCGCAATCGGCTCGCCGGCTCGGCGCCCTATTGCGAATTACGCTGCAGCAGCAACACGTTTCTTGCCGCGCTGCTTCAGCACTCTCGCCTGCAACACGATCACCAGCAGCAGGAACACGCCGCGAATCACCGATTGCCAGTAGGCCGAGAGGCTGATGAACCCCAGGCCGTTTTCGAAGTTCAGCAGGTTGAACACCAGCCCAAGCAGCAGCACGCCGGCAATCGTCATCGCGATCGAGCCTTCGCCGCCGGTGAGCAGGGTGCCGCCGAGCACCACCGCCGAGATCGCGAACAGCTCCCAGCCGACGCCCTCGTTCGGCTGACCCGCGCCGAACTGCGCGGCCAGGATCACCCCTGCCATGCCCGCGAGCAGGCCGCTTACCGCATAAGCAATCACCAGCGTCCGGTCGACGTTCAGGCCCATCAACCGTGCCGCTTCTTCACTGCCGCCGATGGCCAGCGAATGCCGCCCGAAACGCGTGCTGCGCAGCGCGAGCCAGCCGGCGATGGCGGCAACCGCCGCGACGATGCCGGGAATCGGCAGGCCGAACAGATCGCCTTGACCGAAGTTGCCGAAGTTCGAGTCGGCGGCAATCGACACCGCGTCGTTCTTGCCGAGCAGCAGCGCCACGCCGTGCGCGCCGAGGCTGGTCGCGAGCGTCACGATGAAGGGCAGGATTTTCAGCCGCGTGATGATCAGGCCGTTGAGCACGCCGACGGCCATACCTGCCGCACAGCCGGCCACGACGGCAACCCAGCCGCCGTACACGCTGGTCAACGCGGCGACTACGCTCGCCAAAGCGGCCACCGTGCCGACCGACAGGTCGATCCCGCCCGTGATGATCACGAAGGCCATGCCGATCGAGATCAGCGCGAACATCGAGTTGTAGCGCCAGAATGAGGTGATGTTGTAGGCCGAGCCGAAATGGTCGTAGCGCACGAGGCCGAGCACGAGGAGCGCGACGAGAGCGAGCAGGATAGGGAGGTTCTTTTTCATCGCATCGAGTCCGAAGTGTCCTGGAGGCGTTAGCGCGAGCGCCGTTGCACATACACCGCCGCGACGATGATGCCGGCCTTTACCACGAGTGCCGCCGCGTCGGGAATGCCGTGCGCGAGCAGCGTATAGCGCAGCAACTGGATGATCAGCGCGCCGATCAGCGTGCCGCCGATATACGCCTTGCCGCCCGTCAGCGCCGTGCCGCCGACCGCCACCGCGGCGATCGCATCCAGCTCGACGCCGAGCCCCACCACGTTCGCATCCGACGACGAATTCACCGAGATCGAGATCAGCCCCGCCAGTCCCGCGAGCGCGGCGCACAACGTGTAAGCGATCAGCTTGACGGTGGCCGTCGGCACACCGCACAGATAGGCGGCCTTTTCGTTGCCGCCGGTGATCAGCAGATACTGGCCAAACAGCGTCTTGCGCACGATCCACGCGAACAGCGCGACCAGCGCGAGCATCAGCAGCACCTGAAACGGCACGCCGGCAACCTTGCCCAAGGCGATCCACTGGAAGGCGGGCGTGTTGAACGCCTGCAGGCTGCCGTCGGTGACGACCTGGGCGATGCCGCGCCCGGCGATGAACAGCACCAGCGTCGCGACAATCGGCTGGACGGATAGCTTCGTCACCAGCAAGCCGTTGAAGACGCCGCACGCGGCGGCGGCCAGCACCGGCAGCACGAACGCCAGTGCAATGCCGCCCGGCCCCGGAATGTTCAGGAACAGCATCGGCGCGAGCGCGCCCGAGATTGCCATCGACGCACCCACCGACAGATCGATGCCGCCCGTCGCCACCACCAGCGTCATGCCGATGCCGACGATCACGATCGTCACCACCTGCGTCATGTTGACGTTGAAGGTTTGCAGCGACCAGAAGTGCGGGGTGAAGATCAGGTTGAACAGCACCATCGCAAGCAACACGATCACTTCGCGTTGCATGGCCAGGTGCCGCCATTTTTTCACCGTCGATGCGGCCGTGGCGCGTGATGTGGCGGCGTCCGGCATAGGCGGCGTGGCTTGGGTGTGCAACGACTCAGTGTGCAACTTAAGCGCCATGACGGTCGCCCTCCAACGCGTCTTCGATATGTGCGGATTGCGCGGCTTCGACCAGTTGCGATTGGCCTTCGCTACCGTAGGCGATGGCGTCCATGATCGCGGTTTCGCTCATGTCGGCGCCATTCAGTTCGGCGACGGTGCGGCCGTCGCGGATCACTACCGCGCGATCGGCCACCGCCGTCAGTTCTTCGAGTTCAGAGGCGGACAACAGCACAGCGAGGCCTGCATCGCGCAGTTCGCGCACGATCTTCGCCACGTCGGCTTTAGCGCCGACGTCGATGCCGCGGGTCGGTTCGTCGAGCAGCAGTAGCGACGGCTCCGCGGCGAGCCAGCGCGCGAGCAGGACCTTCTGCTGATTGCCGCCGGACAACTCGCGAATCGGCTGATCGGCCGAGCGCAGCTTGATGCCGAGCGACGCAATGAAACGGTCGACAATCGCCTGCTGTTTCTTCACGTCGACCACGCCGTTTTTCGCCAGCGTGCGCAAGCAGACGAGCGTGAGGTTGTCGCGCACCGAGAGTTCGGGGACGATGCCTTCGGCCTTGCGGTCTTCGGTGAGGTAAGCGAGGCCGCGCGCGATCGCGTCCTGCGGCGACTTCAACGCCACCGTCTCTCCGCCAATCGACAATGAGCCTTGCTCGAGCGCATCGGCGCCGAACATCAGGCGCATGGTTTCGGTCCGGCCCGAGCCGAGCAGTCCGGCGAGACCCACCGCTTCGCCCGCATGCACTTGCAGCGAGACGTCGCTCACTTTCGGATGGGCGCTCAGGTGCGTCGCGGCGATTGCCTGCTTGCCGCGCCGCGCGAGGTTCGCTTCGCGTGCAGCGGCGTCTTCGTGCACGACGGCGGCCAGCGTGCGGCCGAGCATCGTCGTGACGAGTTGCAGCTTGTCCATCTCCGCCATCGTGCTTTGCGCGACCGTCTGGCCGTCGCGCATCACCGTAACGCGGTCGCATAGCGCATACAGTTCGTCGAGCCGGTGCGAGACGAAAATCACTGCGCGACCGTCGTCGCGCAGTTTGCGCACGACGGTGAAGAGCAGTTCCACTTCGCGTTCGTCGAGCGACGAGGTCGACTCGTCCATGATGACCATCTTCGCGTCCGACGAGACGGCGCGCGCCAGCGCCACCATCTGCTGGATCGCGGTCGAATAGCGGCCGACCGGTTTCTTCACATCGATCTGCAAGCCGAACGATTCGAGCAAGGCGGCGGCGCGTTGCTGCACGGCGCGCCAGTCGATCAGGCCGAAGCGGCGTGGCTCGCGGCCGAGGAAAATGTTTTCCGCCACCGAGCGGAACGGCACCAGGTTGATCTCCTGATAGATCGTGCTGATGCCGGCTTCGCGCGCCTGTTTGGGCGTGCGGAAATCGACTTCGCGGCCTTCGAAGCGCACGCTGCCCGAGCCGCGCCGATACGCGCCCGTCAGGATCTTGATCATGGTCGATTTGCCGGCGCCGTTCTGGCCGATCAGCGCGTGCACTTCGCCGGCTGCCACGCTCAGATTGGCGCTGCGCAACGCGGGCACGCCGCCGAAGCTGATGCCGATGTCCTGCATGTCCAGCAGCGGCGAACGGGTAAGGGGAGAGTGTGGCGTCTGCGTGCCGGATTCCGTCACGGGGTGTCCTCCTGATGCAAGTGCTGCTTCACGTGCTGCCTTATTCGCTGCCTCATGCGCTCCATGAACCGCATGTATTGCGCAGGGCGAGCCGTGGTGGCCGTAAGTTCGGGCGCTATGCAGGCGATGTGGCAGAACCATGTTACGCCGCATAAAAGCGAAGCGACGGCTCGTGCTGCCACGAACGCGTCGCTCCGAACCCTTCCCGTCACCCGCCCCCCGAGGAGACTGATTCGGGGCGGGGACGTCCTGCGGGGCGTCCGGGGGGAGACTTTCGGGCGTCCGCGTATGGGGACTTCCGTCGGTCTTCCCCTATTCCTCGAAGGGATTGCCTTCGAGGCGGGAGACTTCCTTCGAGACGCAGCGGAGAGCGTGGACACTCCGCTGCGGTACCGCCGTCAAGCGCCCAAACTGCGCGTACGGCGGCGGTTCGCTATCAATAGCCGTACTGCATGTTCTGCTGCACGTTGCTCTTGTCGTAGAAGCGGTCCGAGACCTTGACCCACGTCGGGATCTTTTCGCCCTTCGCGTAACGTTGGGCGACGTCGCAGGCGAGCGGGCCGAAGAACGGGCTCGACTGCACGCTCGCGCCGAGTTCGCCGGCGGCGATCGCGTCCATGCCACCCTTGGTGCCGTCGATCGTGACGATCTGGATGTCCTTGCCCGGCTGCTTGCCGGCCGCCTTGATGGCAGCGATCGCGCCGAGCGCCATTTCGTCGTTATGCGCGTAGACGGCGGTCACTTCCGGATGCGCCTGCAACAGCGTTTCCATCACCTGACGGCCCTTGTCGCGCGCGAAGTCGCCGCTTTGCGAGGCGATGATCGTCATGCCCGGGTTCTTCGCGATGATTTCGTCGAAGCCCTTCTTGCGGTCGTTCGCAGCGGACGCGCCCGTGGTGCCTTCGAGTTCGATGATCTTCGCCTTGCCGCCCGTCGCCTTGACGAGCCAGTCAGCCGCGCGATGACCCTGATCGATGAAGTCCGAGCCGATGAACGTGATGTAGTCGCGGCCCGCCTTGGCCACCGACTGATCGACGTCACGGTCGACCAGGATCACGGGAATGCCGGCCTTTTTGGCTTGCAGCACGACCGGCGCAAGCGGCTTTTCTTCGCGCGGCGGGAACACCAGCAGATCGACGTGCTGCGCGATCATGTTCTGGATGTCCGATACCTGCTTGGAGTTCGAGCTGTTGGCGTCGGTCATGACCAACTGCCAGCCGCACTTCGCGGCGATGTCCTTGAAGCTCTTGGTCTCCGCGAGACGCCACGGATTGTTGCTTTCGGTCTGGGCGAAGCCGACCTTCAGCGGAGTTTTGGTGGGCAGCTTCGGCAGCGCGTCGTCGGCGTGCGCCGTGGCGACGCCGAAGCCGATGGCCAGAGCCAGCAGCGAACCTGCCAGCGGACGAATCTGCTGCTTGCGCGCGAGCTTGCGCGACTGCGTGTTGAGCGACGCCATTGTCTTCCTCCAGTACCTGGTGAGGTGTATTTGCTTTTTAGTGTTTCTCCTGTCGGCCGAGCTGTTTCACCCTGACCGGACGTGCCGATTATTCCACTGGGAATTATTATCGGTCAATCACTAATAATATTAATTATTGGCTTTTCTGCCTCGGTAATTACCCTGACCGAGTTGCGTTCGACGAGCGGACCGTCGAGTTTGACGAGACGATGTCGCACGGGCGCGCCGGCTGCGCGGTTGTGTTCTTCCTGAAGCAAGGTTTCGACGGCCCAGCGTCCCAGTTCGTAGTTCGGCAGCACCACGGTCGATAGCGGCGGATGCGTGTGGCGGGCAATTTCCTGGTCGTCGTAGCCGAGCACGGAAACGTCTTCCGGCACGCGCAGGCCGAGTTGCTTCAGGGCTTCGATTGCGCCCAGCGCGGTCAGATCGTTGGCGCAAAAAATGGCGGTCGGCGGATTCGCTTCACGCATCAGGGAGAGCGTCATTTCGAAGCCGAGCCCCGAGCTCCAGTCGCCGTCGCGCACCAGTTCCGGCGCATACGGCAGGTCGGCGGTGGCGAGGGCGGTGCGATAGCCTTTGAGGCGGTCTTTCGATGCGTCCTGCCACGGCTCGCCGTTGATATAGCCGATCCGCCGATGCCCTGACTGCAGCAGATAGTCGGTCGCCAGATGGCCGCCGGCGACCTCGGCGGGCACCACCGACGAAAATCCGCCTTCGCTCGTGTAGCAGTTCAGCAGGACGGTGGGCACCTGCGAGAGTGCCGCCGGCAAGATGACTTTGCGGGTGTAGACGGTCGCGTAGATCACGCCGAATACATGCGGGTTCGACAGCGTCGCGTCCAGCACCTGCTTTTCGATGTCGGCGTTGCCGTGCGTCGAATAGACGGCGAGCATCTTGCCGCTCGCATAGGCCGCATCGCGCGCGCCGTCGACGTTGACGACCGGATGTGGACTGGTGGAAATCTCGTCGGCCAGATAGACGATCAGGTTGCGTTCATCGTCCGAAACCGATACCGGTTCGCGCAGCGAGAGCCGGTAGCCGAGGTCGTGTGCGGCCTTCAGCACCTTGTTGCGGGTGGTCTCGGAGAACTTTGCGCCGGTCGCGTTGTTCAGCACGAGCGAGACAGTGGATTGCGACACGCCGGTGAGCTTGGCGATGTCGGTCATGGTCGGGCGGCGTTGAGTCGATTTTTTCATTGTGCGGGCCGCGCTGCAGCGGCGCGAAAACAGGAGCATGCCGATGGCATTCGTGATGCTGACGGTACCACTAATAATATGCGCACGGCAACGCACGCTAACCCGCCATTTGGGAGTTTTGGTAAGGCATGATTCGGCGTGTTTCGACAAATTTATTACTAATAATATTGACCGATGCGCTTTGGCGTGCGATTCTCGGTCGCGCGGAGCCCTGACGGCTCCGCCGGCCGCGCGCTGTGCGCGGCACGTCATAGGAGACATCGATGGGCGTTCATGCCGCCATCCGCCTGAGGCCCGGCCTTTTCTGACCATGCGCGACGTTTCCCCGAATCCGACCCGGTCCTTCGTTGCTGAACTCACGGCGCTCACCGGCCTCACGTGGCTCGACGACCCCGCGATCGCGCCGTCGCTTGTCACGTTAACGGCAGGTGCGATGCGTGTGGTGATCGCGCCGGAAATCGGCGGCGCGCTGGCGGCTTACTACGAGTCGACACCCGAGGGGCCGCTCCATTGGTTGCGGCCGGCCACGCAAGCGGCGTTCGATGAACGCGATCCGCTGCGCATGGCGAGTTTCCCGCTCTTTCCCTATTGCAACCGGATTCGCGACGCGCGGTTCCAGTTCGACGGCGGCACAGTCGATCTGAACGGCGATGACACGCGTTTTACGCATGCGTTACACGGCAATGCGTGGCGGCATCCGTGGCAGGTGGGGGCGCGCACGGGGAGCTCGGTGGAATTGCACTTCGACCACGAACCGGATTCGCAGCGGCCCGGCGACTGGCCGTTCCGCTATCGCGCGCAGCAGCGTATCGAGCTGATTGGCGGCGCGTTACGCATCACGCTGTCCGCGCAAAATCTTGGCGACAGGCCGATGCCTTTCGGCATGGGCCATCACCCGTACTATCCGCGCACCACGCAGACCCGCGTCTACGCCGACGTGCAGGCCATGTGGCATGCCGACGCCGACGTGCTGCCCACGCATCTCGGTCCGCATCCCGCGGTTGAGGCGTTGCGTCACGGCATGTCGCCGGACGCGTTTGAGCTCGACAACAACTTCGCCAACTGGTCGCGCGAGGCGACAATTGTGTGGCCCGACGAACACCGTCAACTGACGATGACCGCTGACGCGCCCTTCGATCATTTGGTGGTATTCGCGCCCGCCAACGATGCGCAACTGTGCGTGGAACCGGTGACCAACACCACCGATTGCTTCAATGCCGTCGGCATGCAGGAGTACGTGGGCGGCTGCGTGTTGCAGCCGGGCGAGAGGATCGCCGCGGGCTTGATCTGGACGCCGAGCAGAAGCTAAGCGCGGTTGTTAGCCGCGCGCTCGTGCTTGTACGTTTGAGACAGGCAAAAGAAAAAGGGCGGCCATGCCGCCCCCTCAATCTGGCTCACTCGACTCGCAACCGCGCCATATACGGCAAATGATCCGACAGCCACGCCGTTTCCTGCGTTGGCTGGATCCATTCGACCGGCTGCATGCCGCGCACGAACATCTTGTCGAGCGCGAGCGCCGGCGAGAAGGCCGGAAACGTGCGGCCCGATTCGCCGAGCAGCGTGGCCACTTCCTGCAGGCCGTGTTCGGCGAACAGCGGCACCGAGTCGTTGCGCCAGTCGTTGAAGTCGCCGGCCAGCACCAGCGGACCTTCCGGCGCTTCCTTCGCGATCCAGTGTGCGATCCAGTTCATCTGCCGCAAGCGCGCCGAGCGCGTGAGCGCGAGATGCGCGCACAGCAGCGTGACCGAATGACCACCGAAGGTTGCTCGGGCCACCAACAGCCCGCGCTTTTCGAAGCGATGCGCGGAGATATCCCAGCGCCCGCCGAGATCGAGCGGATGCGGTGACAGAATCGCATTGCCATGCCGCCACGATGGTTTGAACACATTCGGCCCAAGCGCGATTTCGAGTTCGGCTGCGCGTGCGATCTCGGTGGCCTGGCAGTGCCAGACATCACTCAACGGATCGGCGAGCGGCGAGCCGAAACTACTGGCCAGAATCGGCGAGGGCATGCGCCGCGCCATCGCTTCCTGTAAAAAATACGCGTCCGCGTGAGTCGATTGAACCCAGCGCTGCATCGCCTGCCAGGCCTGAAAGCCGAGCGGTGTGCGGCCCTTGTGCAGATTCCAGCTCACCGCAATGAAATCCTTCGGCGCTACGCTTTCGCGGATCAATTCTTCTGGGTTTCGCATGCCGCGTTGTCCACGTGTTCTGTTGAGGCTTCGGTTGTTCGTTTCAGTTCGTGCCGTTCGCAGTGCACTGATTCGCACTAGTTTGCGCTGTTCGCAAGACTCGCACGCACGCGATAGACCAGGTTCGGATCCTTGTCGACGATCGTCCAGCTGACCCATTGATCTGGCGGCAGTTTCAGGCCCGGATGACTCGCGTTCACCTGACGCGGTTGCGGCGGCAACTTGCAGCCGGTGTCGGTTTGTTGCGCGCCGTCTTCCTCGAACGTTTCCTGGGCGTCGATCGACAGCGTGACCGCACTCGCATCCGCCTGGAGCGGCGAGATCGTCAGCGTACGCGCCAGATCGATGCTGCCGCCCGGCTGGTCCTTGCAGCCGACGTTATGCTGGACCATCTTGTGATGCGTGTCCGTGCGCGCCTGGCCGACGGTGGTGGTGCCGTCGAATGAATCGATCTGCTGGCCGTCGCGCATGACCTGCAACTGCCATTGCACGACCTGCTGCGCCGCCCCTTGTTGCGCGTTCGCGAGCAGCGAAGTGCCGAACAGCACGGCCACGATACTGGTTTTCCACATAGAAGGATGCTCCGGTCACTGCGTCCGGCAGAGTAGTCAGAAGGCCATCTTACGCCTGATGGGCTGAACGCTTTTCTGACACGCCGAACGGGGCCGGGTTCAGCAATACATCATTTCCGATGAGGACGTGAATCCCACGGGGCTTCGTTCCGGGCTTCGCGGAAAACGGGCCGTTGTTAGCAGCAGACCCGCATGACTGCTGGCTTGCACGCGAATATGTCCTCGCTACACTGGACTTGAACGGTGCCCATCAGGCGCCGCAGCAGCAAGACCAGCCAGACGGGGTGAGCGATGACAACAGCAATGGTCAAACAGGAAATCGCCGTGGCATCTTTCAGTCGGGTATACGACCTCGATCAGGTCGAGACCGCGCTGAACGAGCTGAGCGAAGGCGCGAACGAGGCGCTGCGCGCCACTTACGAAAAGATGCTGAAAACCGGCAATCTGCGCTTCTGCGTCAAGCCGAACCGGATGCCGTCGATCGACGATCTGATCGACGCGCTGCCCAACTTTTCAGCGCCACTCGACGACATCCGCAAACAGGTTGCCTTGTGTCTCGAGACCGAAGACCGGCTCGAGCTGATGCCGATCCTGCTGCTCGGCGATCCGGGCATCGGCAAGACGCACTTTGCCAAGCAGTTGGCGCGCCTGCTCGGCACCGCCTATCAATATGTGGCGATGAGTTCGCTGACGGCGGGGTGGATTCTGTCGGGCGCGTCGTCGCAGTGGAAGAACGCGAAGCCGGGCAAGGTGTTCGATGCGCTCGTGAACGGCAGTTACGCGAACCCCGTGATTGCCGTCGACGAAATCGACAAGGCCAGCGGCGATTCGCAATACGATCCGCTCGGCGCGCTTTACGCGCTGCTCGAGCACGATACGGCGCAGACTTTCATCGACGAATTCGCCGAGATTCCGATCAATGCCGGCCACGTGATCTGGATCGCGACGGCGAACGACGAGCGCTCGATCCCGGAACCGATTCTGAACCGGATGAACGTGTATGAAATTCCACCGCCGGATCACGACGGCGCACGCCGTATCGCTCAATCGATCTACGACGAAATTCGCTCGGCGCATAACTGGGGATTGCGCTTTCCCGAAACGCTCGGCGACGCCGCGCTCGATGCGTTGAAGCTCGCTTCACCGCGTGAAATGCGGCGCGCGATTCTGAACGGCTTCGGCGCGGCGCGCATCGACGGGCGGGATTGGATCCAGGCTGGTGACATTCGGCTGGATTACGGAAATCGCCGAAAACCGATCGGTTTTTAGGTATTTTTGCCCTTTTTTTGCCTGAAAGCCGTCTTTGGACGGCTTTTTTCGATATCAAACAGGTGTTTCACACCTAAAACAGGATGAATGTCGCAGCAATTATTGCGAGTTTTGAGATTGCAGAGGGTTTTAGCCGGTATGTCCTTCTCCAGACGGGTGTCTGGCAAGTGTCCGGCGGCGAGCTAACCGCCGCTGCTGGCAACGATTTCACGACGCGCGGCGACACCATCGCCTGCTTGAAGAGTCGAGCGCGGCAGGCGTCGACGGCGTACACTGATCTTGTCCGGCCCATACGTTTAAGTCCTGCTCAAGACCGAATGCCCGCAGTCGCTCGACTGCGGGCATTTCTGTCTGTGCAGCGTCGTACAATTTTGTAGAGCGGTTGCGTCAGGCCAGATGCGTTCGACAGCAAGCGGTGTGCGGTCCTCGATAGCCGCACGCTGTCTTCATGGATATCGGGTGAACGAGGCAGCGCGCGGCGAAGTCAGCCGCGTCAAGGGACATGGATCAAATCGAATGTGTAGTGATCGGCGCGGGTGTCGTCGGTCTCGCCGTGGCGCGCGCATTGGCGGCGCGCGGGCGTGAGGTGATCGTGCTGGAAGCGGCCGAAGCGATCGGCGTGGGCACCAGCTCGCGCAATAGCGAAGTGATTCACGCGGGGATCTACTACCCGCGCGGCTCGCTGAAAGCGGCGCTTTGTGTGCGCGGCCGCGAGATGCTCTACGACTATTGCGTCGAGCACAACGTGCCGCATTCGCGCTGCGGCAAGCTGCTGGTCGCCACCTCGCGCAATCAGATTCCTCAGCTCGAAAGCATCATGGCGAAGGGGCGCGAGAACGGCGTACTCGACCTGATGCGGATCAACGGCGACCAGGCGCAAGCGCTCGAACCGGCGCTCGAATGTGTGGAGGCCGTGTTCTCGCCGCAGACGGGCATTGTCGATAGTCACCAGTTGATGCTGGCGATTCAGGGCGACGCGGAGCGCGACGGCGCGGTCTGCGCGTTTCATGCGCCGGTCGAGGCGATCGAAGCGAGCAATGGCCGCTTCATCATCACGGTGGGCGGCAGCGCGCCGACCACGATCAGCGCAGCCTGCGTGATCAACAGTGCCGGTTTGTACGCGAATGCGCTGGCGCGCACGATTCGCGGCCTCGACGCGCGGCATGTACCGCCGCTCTATCTCGCGCGCGGCAACTACTTCAGCATCTCGGGGCGTGCGCCGTTCAGCCGTCTGATCTATCCGATGCCGAACGAAGCCGGCCTCGGCGTGCATCTGACGATCGATCTCGGTGGCCAGGCGCGTTTCGGTCCCGACGTCGAATGGGTCGATGCGATCAATTACGATGTCGATCCGCGTCGTGCGGAGTCCTTCTACGCGGCGATTCGCGCATATTGGCCCGCGCTGCCCGACGACGCCTTGCAGCCCGCCTATGCGGGGATTCGTCCGAAGCTTTCCGGCCCAGGCGAGCCGGCTGCCGACTTCGTCATTCAAGGTCCGGCCGCGCATGGCGTGCGCGGGCTCGTCAATCTGTTCGGTATCGAGTCGCCGGGATTGACGGCTTCGCTCGCGATCGCTCAGCGTGTTTGCGAAGTGAGTGGGCGTGTTTAACTGTCCGACCCTTGGCGGAGTTATCCCGCTGATCACGTCGTCGCTCATCTCACCGCTCGCGTCATGCGGCCAATGGACATTCGGGGCGCGTAAGGCCCGCGCGGGGTAGTACCGATTCGGTTATCTCTATCATTTGGGCCGTCACGCGCGACGGCTTCATTGCTATCCTTGGGGACCGCTGTCATCAGAACGGCGATCAGTTCAATATAAATGGAGTGAGTCCCCCATGAAATCTTCCCGTCGTACGTTTTTGATCTCCAGTATTGGTGTGGCATCCGCGTTTGCCCTGTCGCGCCAGGCTTTCGCCGATGCCCCGAAGGTCGCCGAGACCGACCCGACCGCACAAGCGCTCGGCTACAAGGCCGACGCGAGCAAAGTCGACAAGGCCAAGTTCGCGAAGTACGCAGCAGGCCAGGACTGCGGCAACTGCAGCTTCTATCAAGGCAAGCCGACCGACCCTTACGCGGGCTGCCCGATGTTCGCGGGCAAGCAGGTCGCGAGCAAGGGTTGGTGCAGCGCATATAACAAGAAGGCCTGATCACGCTTGAGCCGCATACATATTCAGTGTTGCGGCAAATGCGCCGCAACATCGCGGCGGCCGGATTGCGGTTCGGTTATCAAGGCGTCTGCCGCCCTGCGCGACAGACGCCTTTTTGCTGCTTGATAACAGCTTGCGCGCTCTTTACACTCCAATGCGATTGCTGCGGCGGGCGTTGTTTTTTCTCGTTCACGCCAAGGCGCACTAACGCATAACGCACGCTGAAGCACATCTACGCTGAGACGCCGCACCACGCGACATGTTTCGCAAGCTGGAGATTCGAATGGCACCAGCGTCCCGGAGCCTCAATACACGCGCCGTTGTGGCGGCTGTGATCGGCAACGCGCTCGAATGGTACGACTTCACCGTGTTCGGTCTCCTCACGGTGGTGATCGCGCAATTGTTCTTTCCGGCAGGCAACGACTACTCGTCGATCCTGCTGACCACCGCAACCTTCGGCGTCGCCTTCGTCATGCGGCCGATCGGCGGCATCGTACTCGGACTGTATGCGGATCGCGCGGGACGCAAGGCGGCGCTGTCGCTCGTCATCGCGCTGATGACGCTCGGCATTCTGCTGCTCGCGATCGCTCCGCCGTATTCGGCGATCGGTATCGGGGCGCCTTTGATGATCGTGCTCGGGCGTTTGCTGCAGGGTTTTTCCGCCGGCGGTGAATTCGGCAGTGCTACTGCATTGCTGATCGAAGCGGCCCCGTTTTCGAAGCGCGGCTTCTACGGCAGCTTGCAGATGGCGAGTCAGGCGGCGGCGCTTCTGCTCGGCGCCATGGTCGGCGCGTTGATCACGCACGGTCTTTCACCCGAGGCACTCAAGTCATGGGGTTGGCGCATACCGTTCATTCTGGGCTTGATCATCGGGCCGATCGGTTTTTATATCCGCAGGCATCTCTCCGATTCGGAAGCCTTTCTGCTGGCGCAAAAAACGGCGCGGCGCGCCACGCTCGGCGAAGTGTTCAGAAGCCATAGCCGCGACGTGCTGTGCGGACTCGGCGCAGTGATCGCGCTCACCGTGACGATCTATGTGCTGATCAGTTATCTGCCGACCTTCGCGGTCACGCAATTGAAGCTGCCTTATGCGCAATCCTTTTACGCGGTGATCGTCGGCAATCTGCTGTTGACCGTGCTTTCGCCGTTGGCGGGCGCGTGGTCGGACAGGATCGGACGCAAGGGACTTTCGTTGTGGTCGCTGGTGCTGACGCTCGTGATCATCTATCCGCTGTTTGCTTGGCTCGCGGCGGCGCCGAGCGTGTCGAAACTGATTCTCGTGCAGGCGCTATTGTCGATTGCGCTGTCTGGATACTACGGGCCGTTCGGCGCGCTGATCGCCGAACTGTTTCCGGCGAACGTGCGCTCGATCGGCTTATCGCTCGCGTACAACGTCGCGGTGATGCTGTTCGGCGGCTTCGGGCCTTTCGTCGTGACGTGGCTCATCGACACCACCGGTTCGGCGCTCGCGCCGACTTACTATGTGATGGGCGGACTGGCGCTCTCGATCGTTGCAGTGGCGTGCATCCCCGGCAAGCGTCATGCGGATCTCGATGCGCGGCGCAAACCGGCCTGAGTGTTCAACCGCGCGGCGGCCTGAATCGATTCTTCTGACGTTGCCGGAGCCGGAGACCGAGCCTGAGTAGACGACGTCTGGGTAGGCGCATGAATTGTCGTCTGAACAGGCGCCTGAATCGATACACCGGGCGCCTGCTCGTCTAGCTGCGCGCCTGTATCAACGGTGGCCGTTTGTTGAACCACGGCCGCGTCGCTTCGAGTTGCGCGGCCAGCCGCAGCAGCGTTGCTTCGCCGCCCTCGCGTGTGGCGAACTGCACGCCGATAGGCAGCCCGCGCGCGTTCCAGTAGAGCGGCACCGACATCGCCGGTTGGCCGGTCAGATTGAACAACTCCGTGCATCCTGCCCATGCGAATGCCTTGTTCGACGCTTCGGTCAGCAGCTTCTTCATCAGCGGTTCGAGCGGCATCGCCGTGACGGCGCGCATCTGCATGCGCTCCGCGGCGGTGGGATGCATTTCGCCGATCTTGATCGGCGCGCCGGCGAGCGTCGCGCACAGGAGCACGTCGTAGCGGTTCAGCAAATCGGTGAGGCGTTCCGTGATCCGGCGCTGTTCTTCGAGCGCGCCAGGCAGGCTGCGCTCACCGAGTTTTCGGCCGACGTGCGCCATGGCCCACGTCGAGATTTCGAATTCGTCCCGCAGCGGTTTGCGGCCGGTGATGCGATCGGCGTGCAGCACCATCTCTTCCGCTGTCACGGACCAGAGCATCAGGAACGCATGGCGGACTGCCGCGAAATCGATACCGAGCGACACCGGTTCGATGTTGTGGCCAAGCGAACTGGCGAGTTGCGCGGCGTCTTCGAGCGCGGCGCGCGCGTCGGCGGAGAGCGAGGGCGCCAGCATCGGATCGGTGACGTAGGCAATGTTCAGCGGCTTGCAGGGCTCGCGGCTGGCGCCGAGGAAAGTGCCCGGCGCACCGAGTGGTCTGTCCGCATTGCCCGCCAGCAGATCGAGCAGCAGCGCACTGTCGCGCACGCTGCGCGATACCGCGTGATCGATGCCGAGATCACCGGCCGCGGCAGTCGGTGTCGCGCGCGGCACGCGTCCGCGCGAAGGTTTGAGGCCGAACAGTCCACAACATGAAGCGGGAATGCGGATCGAGCCGCCGCCGTCCGATGCATGCGCGAGCGGTACGATGCCTGCGGCGACCGCCGCGGCCGCACCGCCGCTCGAGCCGCCAGGCGTGTGGTCGAGATTCCATGGATTGCGGCACGCGCCGAACAGTTCGGGCTCCGTATAAGGCATCTGACCGAGTTCGGACGTGCTGGTCTTGGCGAAGATGTTCAGGCCGGCCGCTTTCGCGAGTGCGACGACCGGTGCGTCCTCGGTCGGCTTGAAGTGGCGATAGTGGCGGCTGCCCATCGCCATGCGCAACCCGGCGACCGCCGCGCCCAGGTCTTTGATCAGATAGGGCACGCCCGCGAGCGCTGCTTGCGGGCTTCCAACCTCAGTATGGTTCGCGCCGTTCGCCCGGTTTGCATCGTCACGCGAGGCCCGCTGACGCGCGGCGTCGTAGTCCTTCAGGACAATTGCGTTGATCGCGGGATTGACGGCCTCGGTGCGGGAGATCGCGATGTCCAGCAACTCGCGCGCGCTGGCTTCGCGGCGTCGAACCAGGTCGGCGAGGCCGATGGCGTCATGGGCGAGATAGTCTGATTGCACGACGCCAGGTTCCTCTTTATAGAGTGTTGATTTTGCCGGTTGTCTCCTTGGGGTGACAACCGGGTGTTCTATCCGCGAGTGACCGTGGCAGGTTACAGCCGTTCGCCGAGGAAGGTCAGCGTGCGGCCGTGGGCGAGCGCTGCGGCGCGCTGGTTATACGACGCGCGATCCGTGCAGTTGAAGCCATGATCGGCGTTCGGATAAATGTTGAATTCCGCATCGGCACGGCCGGCAAAGCGCTCCTGAATCTGACCGACGGCCGACAGCGGAATATGCGCGTCGAGTTCACCGTAGTGGAATTGCATCGGCACTTTGATGTTCGCGGCGTGATCGAGCTTGTTCTGGATGCCGCCGCCGTAGTACGCGACCGCGCCGTCGAGCGTGCCCTGCGCAGCGGCCAGATACGCGAGTTGACCGCCAAAGCAGAAGCCGATCGCTGCAATCTTGCCGGTCACTTCCGGCATCGCGCGCAGCGCCGCGGCGGCTGCGCCGATATCGGCCACCGCCAGATCGACATTGGTCTTTTGCATCAACTCGATGCCTTTCGCGCGATCCGCGCCGTCATACGTCAATTCGACGCGCGGCTGCACGCGCCAGAACACGTCCGGGGCGAGCGCGATGTAGCCGTCCTGCGCGTACTGATCCGCGACCGCACGGATGTGGCTGTTCACGCCGAAGATTTCCTGAATGATGATGACGGCCGGCCCCTTGCCGCCTTTGGGCAGCGCCAGATAGCCGCCGAAACTGTCGTTGCCGGCGGGGATGTCGATCCAGCGGGAAGTCGTGCTCATGTTGCTCTCCAATTACTCGTGCGTCGATGCGCGGGGTCGGTCTGAATGAATGCCACAGGCCTGAATGCCTGAGACGGGCGGTCAGTTTGCCATCAAAAGAAACGCCTTGCAGTGAGAGGCCGCGCGCGGTCTGACGACGCCCGCAGTGCACCTTCAGTGCGCCCACCGTGCCCCCACAGCGCGGCGCCAATCTCGTAAGACGATTGAAACATTCTCGATAATTCATTTTTCCGCGCGCGCGAGGCTCGGTACAGTCGAGCGTATCGGCTCGCGCGTGCCGCGCGGGTCCTGAGACAGAGGAATCGATCATGAGTGAAGGCAGTTTTGTGACGCCATTTGCCGAACGTTTCGGCATGCGGGTGCCGGTAGTGCAGGCGCCGATGCTCGGCGGCGCGACCACGCCGGCGATGGTCGCGGCAGCATCGAACGCGGGTGCATTCGGTTTTCTGGCCGGCGCGGCGCTGGCGCCGGAGAAGATCGCGAGCGAAGTTGCGGCGATCCGCGCGCTGACTGATCGTCCGTTTGGCGTCAATCTGTTTGCACTGCCGCCTGCTACCCCCGATGAGGCGACCGTGCGCCGCGCGCTCGAAGCGATCGATCCGATCCGCGCGGAACTCGGCTTGCCGCCGGGCAACCCGCTTGAACGCTATGCGCCCGACTTCCGCGCGCAACTGGAAAAACTGATCGAATTGCGTGTGCCGGTGGTCAGCTTCACGTTTGGGCTGCTCTCCAAAGACGACGTTGAACGTTTGCGCGCTGCGGGTTCGTATGTAATAGGCACCGCGACACATGTCGCAGAAGGACTGGCGTGGCGCGACGTGGGCGCTGACGCGATCGTCGCGCAAGGCGCGGAAGCCGGCGGCCATCGCGGCACGTTCATCGGCGCTTTCGAAGACGCGCTGATCGGCACCATGGCGCTGGTGCCGCAACTCGTCGATGCGACTGGCCTGCCGGTGCTCGCGGCGGGCGGCATTATGGACGGACGCGGTATCGCCGCAGCATTGGCGCTGGGCGCGCAGGCGGCGATGATGGGGAGTGCGTTTATCACGTGCGCCGAAAGCGCGATCTCCCCGGCATGGAAAGAGCGGTTGCGTTCAATGTCCGACACGTCGACTTCCGTGACGCGCGCGATCACCGGCCGTCATGCGCGTGGCATACGCAATCCGTTGATGCAGCGTTTGAGCGAGTCGCCGCATAAGGTCGCGCCTTATCCGGTGCAGAACGGCTTGACGCAGGAACTGCGTCAAGCCGCAGGCCGCGCGGGTAACAGCGACTATCTGTCTCTGTGGTCAGGCCAGGGTGCGCCGCTTGGCCGCAAGCGCCGGGAAGGTCTCGGTGCCGCCGAACTCGTTGGGCAACTCGAGCAGGAATGGCATGCTGCGGCGGCACGGATCGGCGCGCTCAAACGTTGATTCGGCACGGCTCAGGCGCGTCGCGCAGCACCCTGCGGCGTGCCTTGTTTTTAAGCCTAAAGCCTATTCGAAACATTAACGGTTTAACACGCTAAAAGCTTTAGGCCGTGTCGTTAGACGAACAGCTCACCTAGCGGAAACCCGCATGGGCTGGTGCTTTCCAGCCTGTCTTTCGCGCTGGAATCGGCTCCTGTTGGATAAACGCTATTAGTGTTCATCCCACTTCCTCAAAAAAGTCCCACAATTTAATTTGATGGCCTACACTTGCGCGCAAGTGCGATTTGCCGTCTGCCACAAACAGTCCGGTGAACGTGCTGGCCAAGTGCATGAACGATGCAACCGGCGTGGTCGTCCACGGGACTGAGCGACACGTGTAGGGAAGCGGGGGCACAGGGCGATTACGTTGTTTTTGGGACCGAAACTGGAGACTTACATGAACATCAAGATTCAAAAGCTGTTGCCGATCAGCGCTGCGGCCATGTTGTTTGCGTCGTTGGCAACGGGCGCGGTGGCGGACGAGGTCGTCAAGATCGGCCACGTTGCACCGTTGACCGGCGGTATCGCTCACCTGGGTAAAGACAACGAAAACGGCGCGCGCCTGGCAGTTGAGGAAATCAACGCCAAGGGCCTGACGATCGGCGGTCAGAAAGTCACGCTGCAACTCGACGCACAAGACGACGCAGCTGACCCGCGTACGGCTACGCAAGTCGCGCAGAAGCTGGTTGACGATAAGGTCGTCGCCGTGGTCGGCCACTTGAACTCGGGTACGTCGATCCCGGCTTCGAAGATCTATAGCGATGCTGGCATCGTGCAGATCTCGCCGTCGGCAACGAACCCGGCCTACACGCAACAAGGTTTCAAGACGACGTACCGCGTCGTGGCGACCGACGCACAGCAAGGTCCGGCACTGGCTAACTACGCAGCCAAGGGTCTGAAAGTGAAGAGCGTCGCGATCGTCGACGACTCGACCGCTTACGGTCAAGGTCTCGCCAACGAATTCGAAAAGACCGCCAAGTCGCTGGGCCTGAACGTGATGTCGCATGACGCGACGAACGACAAGGCTGTCGACTTCCGCGCGATTCTGACGAAGATCAAGGGCGAAAACCCGGACGCGATCATGTACGGCGGTATGGATGCAACCGGCGGCCCGTTCGCCAAGCAAGCCAAGCAGCTCGGCCTGCGCGCGAAGGTGCTGGCAGGCGACGGCGTGTGTACCGACAAGCTGTCGGATCTGGCTGGCGACGCAACCGACAACATCGTCTGCTCGGAAGCCGGTATGGCGCTCGAGAAGATGGCTGGCGGCGCAGCGTTCCTCGCCAAGTATCAGAAGCGTTTCGGTCAACCGATCCAGATCTACGCTCCGTTCACGTATGACGCTGTGTACATCATCGTCGACGCTATGAAGCGTGCGAACTCGACCGATCCGGCGAAGATCCTGGCAGCAATGCCGGCGACCGACTACAAGGGTGTGATCGGCGAAACCACGTTCGACTCGAAGGGCGACCTTCAACACGGCGTGATCTCGCTGTACAACTACAAGGCAGGCAAGAAGACGCTGCTCGACGTAGTCAAGATGTAAGAGCCGCATGACCGAAGACAGCCTGGTTTGTCTTCGATCAAGTAGATAAAAGGCACGCGCGCCGTATGGCTCGCGTGCCTTTTCTTTTGGGATTGGCACGAGAGGTTGGCGAGTTTGAGAACATTGTTTGGGAGAATGCCGTGACCACTGAAATCCGTTCGATCGACAACGGCTGGCGCCGCTGGATTGCCGAGAATCTGCTGCTCGACGCACCGCCGCCCGCCGTGCACGGTGCGCTGGTCGGACATGGTTTCGACCCGGCCGAAGCCGCGCGCGAAATCGAGACGGCGCTCGCGAGTCCTTACTTTGAGGGCGCGGTGCGCTTGCGCAATCGTTTGCGCAAACGCGAATGGATATTATCGGTGTACGGCGCACTCAATCGGATGCGCGCTGGAAGCGGTGTGATCGAACGGCGCGAGCGCTTATCGCGCGACGCGTTCTTTGAGCAGTACTACTTTCAGAACCGGCCCGTGATCATCACTGGCGCTTTCGATTTCTGGCCGGCGCGCACGCAGTGGAGTTTCGACTACTTTCGCGAGCGGTGCGGCGATTGTGAAGTCGAAGTGCAGTTCGGCCGTGAGTCGGATGCGAATTACGAAATCAATCAGCCGAAGCTCAAGCGCATGATGCGTTTTGCCGATTATGTCGATCTCGTCGAGCGTAGCGGCTCGACTAACGATTTCTACATGACCGCCAATAACACCTCGCACAATCGCGCGGCGCTCGCGGCGCTGTGGTCAGACGTGCCGACTATTCGCGAATATCTCGACGCCGAGTCGCCCGATACGGGTTTTTTCTGGATGGGGCCCGCTGGAACGAAGACGCCGTTTCACCATGATCTGACCAATAATTTCATGGCGCAGGTGATCGGCCGCAAACAGATCAAGCTGGTTCCGCTGTCCGATACGCCGCATATGGCGAACATGCTGCATTGTTATTCGCAGGTGGACGGCAGTGCGATCGACTACGAGCGATTCCCGTCCATGCGCAATGCGCATTTAATCGAATGCACGCTCGAACCCGGCGAATTGCTGTTTCTGCCGATCGGCTGGTGGCATTACGTGGAAGGACTCGATGCATCGGTGACGATGACGTTCACCCATTTTCTGCAGCGTAACGACTTCTCGCGCGACTATGTGACGTATCACGAACTCTGACAAAAAAACGGCGAACCGGTTTGACCCGGCTCGCCGCCCCCCTTTGACGCTTGTTTTTCCGCGTCTTTATTTGCTGTCGTTTTTTGTATTCGTTACTTCTTCGTCGTCAGGCCACCTAGACCGCCGAGCAAGCCGCCGCCCGTGGTGCCGCCCGCCGAGCCCGCTGTACCCGTCAGCGCGCCGGTGACGGTGCCCAGCAGACCGGTGATGGGCGCAAGCGGGTTGCTGGTGCTGCCGCCCGTGCCGCCTGACCCCGCAGCCGACCCGAGCGCGCCTGTCAGCGACGACACCGCCGACGTCACCGGTGCCAGCGGGTTGCTGCCGCCGGTCGCACCGCCCAATGCGCTGGTGACCGAGTTCAGTACGCCGGTCAGTGGGGCAAGCGGGCTGCTGCCTGAACTGCCGCCGAGGCCACCCAGGCTGCCCGTCACGGTGTTGAGGACGCTGGTCAGCGGTGCAAGCGGACTGCTGCCTGAACTGCCACCGAGGCCACCGAGGCCACCGAGGCCACCGAGACTGCCGGTCACGGTGCTAAGGACACTGGTAATGGGCGCAAGCGGGCCACCCGAACCGCTGCCGCCGGTCAGGCCGCCGCTCAAGGTACCGGGCAACGCGGTGAGAATGCTGGTCAACGGCGCTAGCGGATTGCCCGTAGCACCGCCACTGCCGCCCGGATTCAGGATGCCGGTGAGGCCGCCGAGCGGATTGCCGCTGCTTGCGCCGCCCGCGGTCAACAGGCCGCCGGCGGAGGTGACGGTATCGCCGAGCTTGGTCACGACATTGCCGAGGTTCTGGCCGATCGGGTTGCCGGTTGCACTGCTGACCTGGCTGCCTGCGCTGTCGAGGCCGTGGCCGATGGTCGACAGCAAACCGTTCAGCGGTGCGCCGAGTCCGGTCGTATCGCCGACGGTTTGGGTCGTTTGCGCGAGCGTGGTGGTGATCGGCGTGATCGCGGTGCTGACCGTTTGCGTGATCTGCTGGATCGGGCCGTTCGTCAGTTGCGAGGTCAGTTGTGTGCCCAGGCCGCTGACTGCGGTGCCGAGCGTCGAGACCGTGCTGCCGAGCGGCGTGGTCAGCGGGCTGAGCGGTGCGGTGGGGCCGCTGCCGAGACTCGTCACGAGCTGACCGGCGCTGTTGACGGCTTGGCCTGCGTTGTAAACCAGACCACCGGTGCTCGCCAGCGTCGTGCCGAGCGGATCGGTGGAATTGCCGAGTTGGCCGAGGCCGTTCGCTGCACCCGTGCCGACTGCAGTGACACCGGCGCCGAGACTCGAGACGACATTGCCGAGTGCGGTCGTGGTGGCCGGGTTCGCGCCGGGGATCGGCGTGAGGCCAATCTGGCTGCCGATCGCGGAGACGGTCTGGCCGGTCGCGGTCACCACGTTGCCGGTGTTCTGGACGACGACGCCGATTGGATTGGCGCTGGTGGGCGTTGGCGTGGGCGTGGGCGTCGGTGTAGGAGTCGGCGTCGGGGTAGGAGTCGGAGTCGGAGTCGGAGTCGGAGTCGGAGTCGGTGTCGGCGTCGGTGTAGGAGTCGGCGTCGGCGTCGGCGTCGGGGTTGGCGTCGGTGTAGGAGTCGGCGTCGGCGTCGGCGTCGGCGTCGGCGTCGGCGTCGGCGTCGGCGTCGGCGTCG